>NZ_BCUX01000066.1 GCF_001591445.1 Neobacillus drentensis NBRC 102427
GGCCATACGCCGTTAAACGGGCGCTTCCGCTTTTCATAAAAAAAAGCATGAACTATTCCTCTTCATGCTTCACCAGGATTTTCTTCATTTTCCTTGAAAATTCTCTCCTTGGAATGAGGACACTATGACCGCACCCCTCACATTTGATCCGAACATCCATCCCCATGCGGATCACTTTCCAACGATTTGTTCCACATGGATGCTGCTTCTTCATCTCGACAACATCATTTAAGGCAAATTCCTTTTCCTCCATCGCAAAATCTCCCCTTATTTAGGTTGTTCAGATCCATACATAACCACTCTTGGATTCGGAGCTTTGATTCCATTCTCGTCCAATTGAAGTTTTATATCCCTGCGAATATTCCGTGAAACAGCAGCTTGCTTCATTGGCTGTGTTTCTGCTACCACCCGTAAAACAACCTCAGTTGAACCCATTGTTTGAATCCCTAATAGCTCAGGGGCCTTAACCAACTCCTCATATTGAGCCGGCATAAACTTGATGGTTTCCTCAATTACCGTTTCCGCCCTAGCAATGTCTTCACCATAGGCGATGGCAATATCAACAACGGCGATACTATTATTAATGGAGAAGTTGGTAACTTCGATGATACTGCCATTGGGTAAAATATGCAGTTCACCGGTCCAGCTTTTAATTTTTGTGGTTCTTAACCCTATAGTTTCGACATTTCCTTCATATTGTCCTATGCGAACATGATCACCTACAGAAAATTGATCCTCAAAAATAATAAAAAAGCCAGAAATAACATCCTTCACTAAGCTTTGTGCCCCAAAACCAACGGCTAAACCAACAACCCCAGCCCCGGCAATCAGTGCTTTTACATCAATTCCTAACACAGAAAGAATCATCATAAAGGCAATAAAGTAAACCACGTAGGTAAGGACGCTATCAAGTAACTTTGAAAGTGTTTCTTCCCTCCTGTCTGATGTATTGAGTGGAGACAGGTTTCTAATTTTAAAAATATTATGGATCATTAATTTTCCAATGCGAATTAAGATATTTGTAATCACCAAAATTGCAATAATTTTTAAAAGGTTTTCACCAAGATTCAGCCACGTATCTTCATCTTGAAATTTAGCAAGTAATTTTTGCATTCCCTTTTGAGTGAGACTCATTCGGACACCATCCTCAGGTAACTTCATAATCAATCTCTATTTTAGCAATTATTTTGCACAGTTAATAGCATAATGAATTTTCCTTTTTCTCCCCGCTGTATGTATAGAAATACAGAAAATTCCGTATAATAGTAAGACTTATTACGGTTAGGGAGTGACTTAATGAATCTAAAGACCAGTTTTTTTGACAGGAGGGCTAAAACACGCATCAGCCACGATGATTTACATGCGGCTGAAAACCTTGCTGAGGAATTACTTTTGAATATTCCAAGCATGACAAGGCGCCCAATTGTCTTTGTTTGTATTGGTACGGACCGCTCCACAGGAGATTCATTAGGACCACTGGTTGGGACATTGCTAGAAGAAAAGGTCTTGAGGACATTTTCTGTGTACGGGACCTTAGATGATCCGATTCATGCCGTTAATCTTTCTGAAAAACTGAAGGAAATACAATCCATACATGACAACCCTTATATGATTGGCATTGATGCTTGTTTGGGCCGAATTAAAAACGTTGGCGTCATTCAATTAGGAAATGGACCTGTTAAACCAGGGGCAGGGGTGAATAAGGAGCTTCCTGCGGTCGGAGAGATTCATATCACCGGCATCGTCAATGTTAGTGGATTTATGGAATTTTTCGTGTTACAAAACACCCGTTTAAATCTTGTGATGAGAATGGCAAAAACAATTGCCAATGGCATCTATCAAGCAAGCCTGCTTTATCCTAAGCAGACACAAAACTGGACGGAGTTAAACTTAAATTGGCTCGAAGAAGAGAAAACGAATTAAAAGAGCAAACGGTACCCCGATTGCTCTTTTAATTACAGTTATTATAAATACTGCTGATAGCTATAAAGAATTGTTACGATCAGTCCGGTTACGACGATACCAGGCAGCAGGTTGGCGACTTTAATTTTCACCATCCCCGTTAAATTTAAACCAATTGCAAAAATCATAATTCCACCCGTTGCGGTCATTTCAACAATAAACTGGTCCATTAATGCTTGGGGGACAAACCGATCAATCTGCGTAGCGAACAATGCAATTAATCCTTCATAAAGGACAACTGGAATCGCTGAAAAAATAACACCAATTCCCAAAGTTGTCGTTAAGATTAACGCTGTAAAACCATCAATCAACGACTTAGTGTACAAGACTGCATGGTCACCGCGAATACCGCTATCCAGTGCTCCAATAATCGCCATTGCCCCAATCACAAAGATGAGCGTAGCCGTAACAAACCCTTCTGAAATGCTCCCTTTCCCATTGTTGGAGCCTACTTTCTGCTCGAGCCATAATCCTAAATCATTTAATTTATCCTCTAATTTTAGTGCCTCGCCGGCAACGGCACCGACAACTAAACTAATAATCACTATGAGGAAATTTTCACTTTTCAAGCCCATTTGTAAACCCAGCACCATGACGGACAGGCCGATCGCATACATGACCGTAATCTTCATTCCCTCAGGGATGCGGTTTAATAGTTTTCCTAAAAGCGTGCCAATAACAATTAATAGTCCATTTACAAGCGTCCCTAATAAAAACATCCTACTCCACCTTTTTTTCGACCTTCGAAATATATTTCTTCTAAACTATCATATATGTAAAAAAAAATAAACCATCTTGTGACGGTTTATAAGGATGAGTCTTCATGATGGAGCATTTCTAAAATCCGTTCCAAATCCTCTTGGGAAAAGAACTCTATTTCAATTTTCCCTTTATTTTTGTTCTGCTTAATGTTTACACTCGTACCAAACCGTTCTCGTAGGACATGTTCGCGTTCTTGGATAAACACATCTTTTTTCTTCTCCGGCTTTTTTGTTTCACGTGGAACATTTTCATTTAAGTGCTGAATCAATTTTTCTAACTGACGAACACTTAGTGCTTCCTTGATTACCTTTTCAACTACAGCAGGTATTTTTGCCTTTTCCCGGAGTCCTAACAAGGCACGGCCATGGCCCATTGAGACTTTTCCAGTGGAAATGAACTCTTGAATGTTTGGAGGGAGCGAAAGCAGACGAACATGATTGGCTATATGCGGCCTGCTTTTACCCAGTCGCTTCGCCACCTCTTCTTGTGTCAGCTTAAGTTTTTCCATTAGCATTTGATAAGCTAATCCCTCTTCAATCGGATTTAAATCTTCCCTTTGCAGGTTTTCAAGGACAGCCAATTCCATCATTTGCTGTTCAGAAAGCTCGCGGACGACAGCTGGGACGGTTTCAAGTTTTGCCTCTTTCGCTGCGCGGAAACGGCGCTCACCAACCACAATTTCAAAGCCGCGGATGCTTTTTCTAACCACAAGCGGCTGCAGGATTCCATGTTCGATAATAGACTCTTTTAATTCATCGATCGTCTCTTGTTGGAAGGTTTTCCGAGGCTGATAGGGATTGGGACGCAGTTCAGTCAGTTTGATTTCTTGAACAGACTCCTCATTTCCCTCTTCCGAAAAAAATGCATTTAGGCCTTTTCCTAAACCTTTAGCCATTTGAGACCACTTCCTTTGCTAAATCTAAATACACCTCTGCACCACGAGATTTTGAATCATACGTGATGATTGGTTCCCCATGGCTGGGTGCTTCACTTAGACGCACATTTCTTGGAATAATGGTTTTATATACTTTATCCTGAAAATATTTCTTCACTTCTTCAATCACTTGGATACCTAAATTCGTTCGTGCATCAAGCATCGTTAATAAAACGCCTTCAATTTTTAAATCCTGGTTCAAGTGCTTTTGCACAAGTCTTACCGTACTCAGCAATTGACTTAAGCCTTCCAATGCATAATATTCACATTGAACGGGAATTAAGACTGAATCAGAAGCCGTTAAGGCATTAAGGGTTAATAAGCCTAACGATGGCGGACAATCAATAATAATATAATCAAATTGATCTCGCACTTCTTCAAGTGCCCGTTTCAAACGCACTTCTCTTGAGATAGTCGGTACCAATTCAATTTCTGCCCCTGCCAGTTGAATAGTCGCCGGGATCACGTATAAATTTTCCACAGATGTCTGTTTAATTACAGCCTTTGCTTCTACATCATCTACTAGTACATCATATATGCATTGGTCAACTTCTGCCTTTTCAATACCAATCCCACTTGTTGCATTTCCCTGTGGGTCCGTGTCGACAAGCAGGACACGTTTTCCAATATATGCTAAGCAGGCACCTAGGTTGACAGAGGTAGTCGTTTTACCGACTCCGCCTTTTTGATTCGCGATTGCAAGAATTTTGCCCACGATGTCACCTACCCTTTTATTCTCTCAAAGTTTTATTCTGGTATTCTATTGAATTTTATTAAAATACTGTCGATTTGGCGAATCTAACCTGTGATTAAAAGGAAAAATTCCATTCCTTTATTTTAGCATGAAACAGATAGCTTGTAGGATTTTTTCTAAAAATATTCAAATCTTCAATAAGTTTGTAAGCAGGGGAATGGACACCATTTATACATACATTACCATTTATTTTCAAAAAAATAAGAACCAAACTTGTGATTTCGTCTGGTTCTAGCTTCTATTTGTCTATTTAACTTCTATTTTTTCTTTGGTATACGGATGGTAAATTGGTAGAATTCATCAAATTCTTCTTCTTCAGCATCAAGGTTAATCCCGCTGTCTGTTACCATGGTTAAGGATTGGCGGATCGTATTGACGGCGATCCTCATATCTTTACTGAAAGCCTTTCGTTTCGGCTTTGGCTTTTCATTTTTTTGTTGTAGCAGTTTGACAACACGTTCCTCTGTCTGCTTGACATTAAAATTCTTTTCTATAATTTCAGCTAACAGCACCACTTGTTTTTCCGGGTCCTTAAGAGGAATGAGTGCGCGTGCATGGCGCTCTGTAATAATTTTATTTAACAAGGCCTCTTGAATGGGCTGCGGTAATTTAAGAAGACGCAGCTTGTTGGCAACGGTTGACTGCCCTTTTCCAAGGCGTTGTGCTAACGCTTCTTGTGTTAGGTTATGCAATTCCAGCAGTTTCCCATACGCCATCGCTTCTTCAATCGGTGACAGCTCTTCCCGTTGTAAATTCTCAATTAAAGCAACAGAAGCCGTTTCAGTATCCGATAAATTTTTAATAATAGCTGGTGCTTCGGACCAGCCGAGCTTTTTCATCGCACGAAAACGGCGTTCCCCGGCAATAATTTCAAATTGGTCATCGGCAAATTCTCTAACAACAATCGGCTGAATAATACCATGTATGTGAATCGTACGTGCTAATTCTTCGATCTTCTCTTCATCAAAAACCGTTCGAGGCTGAAATCTGTTTGCAACAATATGATCAATAGGTATCTTTTTTATTTCCTCGTTTTTTTCTACAATTAGCTCTTTTTCAAGCACAACCTCTTGTTCTCCCTTATCGCCGAGGCCAAAAAAGCGTGTAAACGATTGCTTCATCCCCAACACCACCTTTACGAAACTCCCTATTACTTATTCTTTACATACAGACATTCTTCCTGCTAAGAATATCATGTTTGTTGAAAAATTGTTAGGTCTTCTAAATAGCTTTTCTTTCCGCTTTTCTATTCAATCGGTGTCTTTCCCGGTGTTCCGGGCTTGCGTGGATATTTCTTTGGCGTTTGCTTTTCCTTTTTTATGATTAAAATATTCCGCTCACTTTCTTCCATTGGCAGCGTAAAGGTTTGCATAGCTTCCAACCTTCCGCCAAGGGTCGTAATCGCCTTTTGCCCCACTTCTAATTCATCATTCGCATGGGCAGCCTTCATGGCAATAAAGTGCCCGCCTGCTTTAACCAATGGTAAACAAAGCTCAGAAAGCACAGACATTCTAGCCACGGCCCTTGCGGTAACCACATCAAAGCTTTCACGATAGAGCGGATTTACCCCAAAGGTTTCGGCGCGGTCATGAATAAAGTGGACATTTTCTAACTTCAATACCTTCGCAAGATGATTTAAAAATGAGATCCGCTTGTTTAAAGAATCAACAATTGTCACTTCGATATGAGGGAAGACAATTTTTAAAGGAATACTAGGGAACCCCGCCCCCGCCCCGACATCACATAAATGAAAGGGCCTTGTAAAATCAAAATAGAACGAGGCTGTAATTGAATCATAAAAATGCTTAAGATAGACTTCAGCTTTATCCGTAATCGCGGTTAAATTCATTTTTTCATTCCACTCAACCAAGGTCTCAAAATACAGCTCAAATTGTTCTACTTGATTCCGCGTTAGGGAAATTCCTTTTTCCCTTAGGTTTGCTTCAAATTGTTCGATGATCATTCAGTAATCTTCCTCACATATTTATTCATTTGAAACTCTTGCAATTTTGCCTTGTTCTAAATAAACAAGCAAAATCGACACATCGGCAGGATTCACCCCTGAAATCCGGGATGCCTGAGCAATCGATAACGGTTTAACAAGCTTAAGTTTTTGTCTGGCTTCGGTCGCAAGTCCTGAGACGAAATCATAATCAATGTTCTCAGGGATTTTCTTACCTTCCATTTTCTTTAAGCGGTCAACCTGTTGCAGGGACTTGCTAATATAGCCCTCATACTTTAATTGGATTTCCACCTGTTCCTTCACATCTTCATCAAGAGGAACCTCACTTGGGAATATCATTTCGAGCTGATGATAGGACATTTCCGGTCTTTTTAATAAATCAGCGGCACGGATTCCATCCTTTAATTCACTTCCGCCAATGCTCCGAATCATTTCTTGAACCTCAGGAGTTGGCTTCAGAAACGTTGACGCTAAACGCAGCTTTTCTACCTCAATTGCGTCTTTTTTCACCAAAAACTTTTCATACCGGTCGTCACGAATCAATCCAATCTGATGGCCGATGTCTGTTAATCGTAAATCAGCATTATCATGGCGTAATAGCAGGCGATATTCTGCTCTTGACGTTAGCAAGCGATAGGGCTCATTTGTTCCTTTGGTGATTAAATCATCAATTAACACGCCAATATACGCATCCGAACGGCTTAGCACTAACTGCTCACGGCTAAGTGCATTTAACCCTGCATTAATACCAGCCATGATTCCCTGGCCGGCTGCTTCCTCATAGCCGGACGTCCCATTAATTTGACCCGCTGTATAGAGACCTTTGACCACTTTGGTTTCTAGTGTTGGCCATAACTGTGTGGGTACAATCGCGTCATATTCAATTGCATATCCCGCTCTCATCATTTGCGCATTTTCGAGACCTGGAACTGTTCTAAGAATTTCCTGCTGGACATCTTCTGGTAAGCTCGTTGAAAGCCCCTGGACATAGACTTCCTTTGTGTGCCTTCCTTCAGGCTCAAGGAAAATCTGATGGCGCGGTTTATCATTAAAGCGGACGACTTTATCTTCAATCGACGGACAATACCGTGGGCCGGTTCCTTTAATCATGCCGGAAAACATCGGCGAACGATGAAGATTGGCGTCAATTAACCGATGGGTACGATCATTTGTATACGTCAACCAGCATGGCAGCTGGTCGGTAATATATTTCGTTGTTTCATATGAAAAGGACCTTGGAACTTCGTCACCGGGCTGGATTTCTGTTTTACTATAATCAATCGTATTACTATTTACACGTGGCGGTGTTCCTGTCTTAAAACGGACAAGTTCAAATCCAAGCTCCTCTAAATGCTCCGACAGCTTAATCGACGGCTGTTGATTATTGGGGCCACTTGAATATTTCAGTTCCCCAAGGATAACTTCACCGCGTAAGTAGGTGCCGGTAGTAATCACGACTGTTTTTGAGCGGTAGACCGCACCTGTCTTGGTGATAGCCCCTTTAACAACTCCATCCTCGACAATCAGTTCCTCTACCATGCCTTGGAGTAAGGTTAGATTCGGTTCTTCTTCGAGTGTTTTTTTCATTTCATGCTGGTAAGCAAATTTATCGGCTTGTGCTCTTAATGCACGTACAGCTGGTCCTTTCCCTGTATTCAGCATTCTCATTTGGATATAAGTTTTATCAATATTTTTACCCATTTCCCCGCCCAGGGCATCAATTTCACGAACGACAATCCCCTTAGCAGGTCCGCCAACGGATGGGTTACATGGCATAAAGGCCACCATATCAAGATTGATGGTAATCATTAATGTTTTTGCGCCAAGTCGAGCAGCAGCAAGGCCTGCCTCACAGCCGGCATGACCCGCTCCGACGACAATGACGTCAAAATTTCCAGCTTCGTATTGCATGTTGTCACTCCTCTTTCTATTTCCCTAAACAGAACTGTGAAAAAAGTTGATCGATCAGGCTTTCGTGGACACTTTCGCCAATGATTTCGCCAAGTAATTCCCACGTTCTTGTTAAATCGATTTGAACGATATCAATCGGAGTCCCCATTTCTACTCCATCGATCGCCTCTTCAATGGTAGTTAAGCTTTGGTGCAATAGCGCAATATGACGACTGTTTGACACATAGGTCATATCGCCGGCATCAATTGTCCCCGCAAAGAATAACGAGGCGATTGCTTCCTCTAATTCATCAACGCCTCGGTCCTCAAGTAAGGAGGTTGTGACAATCTTGTGCTCTTTTGCCAACTCACTCACTTGATCGAGGTCAATTTGCTGCTCCAAATCCGTTTTATTGATAATAACGATAACATCCATTCCTTTGACCACTTCAAACAGTTGCTCATCTTCCAGGCTTAACTTTTCTGCATAATTTAAAACAAGCAAAATTAAATCTGCATCCTGTAAAACTTGGCGGGAGCGCTCCACACCAATTCGTTCGACAATATCCTCTGTTTCTCGAATTCCAGCCGTGTCCAAAAGTCTTAGCGGCACACCGCGGACATTTACATATTCCTCAATAACATCCCGTGTAGTTCCAGGAATATCAGTCACAATTGCTTTATTTTCATGTACTAAACTATTTAAGAGTGAGGATTTCCCCACATTTGGGCGTCCCACAATTGCAGTGGACAGTCCTTCTCGTAAGATTTTCCCCTGTTCCGACGTCTGGAGAAGTTTTTTGATTTCTTCCCTAACAATATGAGCCTTTTCAGCTAACATCTTATGGGTCATTTCCTCGACATCGTCATATTCTGGATAATCAATATTCACTTCGACATGTGCAAGAACCTCTAAAATCTCCTGCCGTAGTCTTCGAATTAATTTCGACAGGCGCCCTTCCATTTGACCCAAGGCAACATTCATGGCACGGTCTGTTTTTGCCCGGATTAAATCCATTACTGCTTCTGCTTGCGATAAATCAATCCGTCCATTGAGAAATGCTCTTTTTGTAAACTCACCTGGCTCTGCAAGTCTCGCTCCATTTGTTAGCACCTGCTTGAGAACTCGATTTACAGACACAATCCCGCCATGGCAGTTGATTTCAACAACATCCTCTTTGGTAAAAGTCTTCGGCCCTCTCATGACCGATACCATTACCTCTTCGACGACTTGCCCGGACTTCGGATCTAGCAAGTGTCCATAATGAATCGTGTGAGTTGCTGCTTCAGACAGCTTCTTTCCACCAATACTTCTAAATAGCTTGTCTGCTATTAGGATTGCTTCATCTCCGCTCAACCGAACAATCGCAATCGCGCCTTCCCCCATCGGAGTCGATATTGCCGCAATTGTATCAACTTCCATTTTCTTCACCTCTCATTTAAAAAATCAGTCCATCTATATAAAAAGTAATTTTTTCTCCAAAACAATAGAATACCACATTCATACCTGTGGAAAAAGTAAACCCTCTTCACAATAATTAATCCACAATTCACTTCTATCCCATTATTATTCTAACTTATCCACATGTGAATAACAATAAAACGAAAAATGATAAATAATTGATGTTATCAACAGGTTTATTTTTTATGAACCCATAAAAAAAAGACATCCTATCTTTAATAGGATGCCTCTGTGATTTAGTTGTAAGTTTTATAAATTTATCTTCTAGGTGCAGGAGAAATCACAATAAAGCGATGTGGTTCCGATCCATCAGAAAATGTTTTGACACGTCTGTTATCAGATAAAGCAGCATGAATAACTTTTCGCTCATAGGAAGGCATGGGTTCTAATGTTACATCTTTTCCCGACTTAACTGCCTTTTGGGCAAGACGATGCGCTAATTGAATCAGCGTTTCATTTCTTCTTTTTCGGTAATCCTCCGCGTCCAGAATCACGGTTAAATACTGATTCGAAAAACGGTTAAGCACTAATTGCGTCAAATATTGAAGCGAATTTAAGGTTTGACCCCTTTTTCCAATCAATAATGCAATCTTTTCGCCTGTCATAATTAAATGAACATGTTTACCGTCTCGTTTGATTTCTATTTCTGCCGGCGCACCCATTTGTTCACTTACCTGAGTCAGAAATTTCTTTGCCTCTTCGATCGGGTCAATAATGACGGTCACTTTGACAACAGCCGGCCGCGTTCCGAAAATACCGAAAAGTCCTTTTTTACCTTCATCAATAATATCTATATCTGTGCGGTCTTTGCTGATTTGTAATTGAGCTAAAGCTGATTTTACTGCTTCTTCGACAGTTTGTCCTGTAGCAGTTACCTGTTTCACTTTTTTGCTCCTCCCGCATTACCGGATGCTTTTGCCGCTTTTAAATCCGGTCCTTTAATAAAATAGGTTTGCACAATCATAAAAATATTTCCGACTACCCAGTACAACGAAAGTGCAGCTGGGAAACTAAAGGCAAATACCACAATCATGATCGGCATCATCCAAAGCATCATCGCCATTTGCGGATTCTGATCTTGTCCGGCCATCATAATTTTTTGTTGAATAAACGTGGTAATCCCCGCCACAATCGGCAAAATATAGTAAGGATCTTTATCACCCAGGTCAAACCAGAGGAAATTATCTGAAGCAATTTCCCTTGTTCGCGAGATGGCATGGTAAAAACCAATTAAAATGGGCATTTGTACAATTAAAGGAAAACAGCCAGCCATTGGATTTACTCCATGCTTTGAAAACAGTGCCATCGTTTCCTGTTGTAGCTTCTGCTGTGTTTTTTGATCTTTAGAACTATATTTCTTTTTCAACTCGGCCATTTCCGGCTGCAATGCCTGCATCGCCTTTGAACTTCTTGTCTGCTTGATCATTAGCGGCAAAATAGCAAGGCGGATCACGATTGTTACGACAATAATCGATAACCCAAAGCTGCCTCCGAGAATGTGCGCCCCTTCTTTAATTAACCATGATAAAGGATAGACAATGTATTCATTCCAAAACCCTGAACTCTCCGATGTAATTGGCTTCTTAATTTCACTGCATCCTGTCAGGAACATAAATACAGAAAGTAAACCAATTCCTAGTAATATTCTTTTTTTCAACCAAGTTTTCCTCCTTACATAAAGATACCGAGCAAATTTCCACCTAACTTATGTACTATTTATTTTGGAAGATTTCAAAGGTATTTTATCATTTAAGCAAAGGAATTGTCTTTAATAAATGCAAATTTCAGGCAAATTCCTTTGCAATTTATGTCTTAAAGTTACTTTTTCAAAACCTTCCCCACCTTAAGCACATGGGTTAAACTTTTCTTCACCTCGAAGAAATCCATTTCAGCAGCAGGTTTCCTCGCTATAATCACGTAATCATTCCCTGATGCTAACTGTTCGTTCAGTTCAAAAATGGATTGTCTTACATACCTTTTGATTCTGTTCCTTGTCACCGCATTTCCTATCTTCTTACTGACTGATAGGCCAATACGAAAATAGTCTTGTCCCTCTTTTGGTAAAGAGTAGACGACAAATTGCCTATTCGCAAATGATTGGCCCTTTTGAAATGCTGTTTGGAATTCCTTATTTTTTTTAATACGCAGCTCTTTTTTCATAAAAAACACCTTCAGTCGGATTAGAAAAAAGACCACTGACTGTGCAGTGGTCTATGCTGATAATACTTTTCTTCCCTTAAGACGACGACGAGCTAAAACCTTGCGGCCATTAGCTGAGCTCATACGACTACGGAAGCCATGAACTTTACTGTGTTTACGGCTATTTGGTTGATATGTTCTTTTCATTATATGACACCTCCCTGAGGAATAGCTATCAAAGTTTAAATGACAGTCTTACTTATTATAAAGACGTCACCATAAAATTGTCAACTACTCTTCGCTATTGTTTCCATTTCCAAATTTTATTGAACATGAAATTGCTAATTTCCAGTAATTCTATAACTAAGATGAAATGATCATAAACATGAAACCGGGCAGATAAGAAAGTTAACTTCTGAACTTCAATAATTGTCTGGCTCCAGCGCCCAGCCTCCACTTTTCTGTTCTGTGGATAAAGTTTCGACATCTTTTTCACTCTTCACACAAGATATTGACAGGTTTTGCACAATTCATCTACTTGTGGACAATTACTATGCACATATTGTTACAGTTGTGGATAAACTACGAAAAGGCATTGCGCATCAAGCGATTATTTGATATTATATTTGTGTTTTCACTCTTAATAACTTTATCCACAAGAATACGTTATCCACAAATTGTGGATATCATGTGGATAGTTTATTCAGGGGTACTGTAGAAGGTTGTCCACAAGAGGTGGATATTGTCGAAACTCCATTTTACTTCCTTATTATATATTATCCACATTCACCATTTCGTATATTTATAAATTAATAGGTTGTACTGCTGGTATAATTGCGAAAAGCGTATTATTTTATAAAAAAATCTAAACTAAAGGAGGGATGTTTTTTGGAAAATATTGCGGATCTTTGGAATGCTGCATTAGCCAATATAGAGAAAAAAATTAGCAAACCTAGCTTTGACACCTGGCTTAAGTCGACAAAGGCCCATTCCCTTCAAGGTGATTTGCTTGTCATAACTGCTCCCAATGAGTTTGCTCGGGATTGGCTGGAAGAGCGTTATTCGCAGCTAATCGCCGGGATTCTCTATGAAATCACCGGAGAAGAGCTTTCTGTTAAGTTCATAATTCCGCAAAATCAAAGTGAGTCAGAAAATGATGTACAATTACCTCCCAAAAAGGTTAAAAAGGACGACGACCATGGGGAATTTCCCCAAGGTATCTTAAATCAAAAATACACATTTGACACATTTGTTATTGGCTCAGGCAACCGCTTTGCCCACGCTGCATCACTCGCAGTAGCCGAAGCCCCGGCCAAGGCATACAATCCTCTCTTTATCTATGGAGGAGTTGGCTTAGGAAAAACGCATTTAATGCATGCAATTGGTCATTATGTCTTAGACCATAACCCTGCTGCTAAAGTCGTTTATTTATCATCTGAAAAATTTACAAATGAATTTATTAACTCGATTCGTGACAATAAAGCGGAGAGTTTCCGCAATAAATATCGAAATGTCGATATTTTACTAATAGATGATATTCAATTTTTAGCCGGAAAAGAATCAACGCAAGAAGAATTTTTTCATACATTTAATGCGCTCCATGAGGAAAGTAAACAAATTATTATCTCAAGCGACCGGCCGCCCAGGGAAATTCCTACATTGGAGGATCGGCTCAGGTCCCGTTTTGAATGGGGATTGATCACAGATATTACACCGCCTGATTTGGAAACGAGAATTGCGATTCTTCGTAAAAAGGCGCGAGCAGAAGGCTTAGATATACCAAACGAGGTCATGCTTTATATTGCCAACCAAATCGATACAAACATCAGGGAGCTAGAAGGCGCACTCATCAGGGTTGTTGCCTATTCATCCTTAATCAATAAAGATATTAATGCGAATTTAGCAGCAGAGGCATTAAAGGATATTATTCCGAGTTCCAAACCTAAAGTGATTACGATTCTGGATATTCAAAAGACAGTTGGGGAACTCTTTAGTATAAAACTCGAGGATTTTAAGGCAAAAAAGCGGACCAAGTCGCTTGCCTTCCCTAGACAAATTGCCATGTATTTATCACGGGAATTAACCGATTATTCCTTGCCCAAAATCGGCGAAGAATTTGGCGGCCGTGATCATACGACTGTTATTCATGCACATGAAAAAATCTCTAAACTTCTTCAAACAGATGCCCAGCTGCAACGGCAAATGAAAGAATTGCATGAACTATTAAAGGTTTAATAAAATTTGGGCTCAAATTCTTTAACAAATATGTGAATAACTTCTCTGTATTTACACACAGTCTGTCCACAGGTGGATAGGCTGTGTTTCCGTTGAAATAATCACTTATCCACATATCTACAGGCCCTACTAGTACTTCTACTATTTTTTTTAAAAAAATATATTACTAATTGCTATAAAAAATTTGCTTAAAACGGAGGCTTACAGGCGATGAAATTTATCATCCAAAGAGATCGGTTAGTCCAGAGTGTTCAAGATGTTATGAAAGCTGTTACGTCAAGAACAACAATCCCAATATTAACCGGGATTAAAATTACAGCTACAACCGAAGGTGTTACCTTAACGGGAAGTGATTCTGATATTTCAATTCAGTCCTTTATTCCAAAAGAGGAAACAGGTGATGAAATTATTGAAGTGAAGCAAGCTGGAGCCATCGTTCTCCAGGCAAAAGTCTTTAGTGAAATTGTCAAAAAGCTGCCAACCGATACGGTTGAAATTGAAGTATTAGGTTCGCTTCAAACGGTCATACGTTCTGGTAAATCTGAATTTAACTTAATTGGTCTGGATGCAGAAGAATATCCGCACCTACCGCAAATAGAAGAAAATAATAAATTCCAGATTGCCACAGATCTTTTAAAGGCGATGATAAGACAAACCCATTTCGCAGTGTCCACCTCAGAAACACGTCCCATCTTGACAGGTGTAAACTGGAAGGTGGAAAACGGAGAGTTAAACTGTATTGCAACAGATAGCCATCGACTCGCCCTTCGAAAGTCAAAGGTCGAAATAGCGAACAACGAGGGTTATAATGTCGTCATTCCAGGAAAAAGCCTAAATGAATTGAGTAAAATTATTGATGACAGTCACGACTTAATTGATATTGTAATTACAGAAAATCAAATTTTATTTAAAGCCAAGCACTTATTATTTTTCTCAAGATTGTTAGAAGGTAATTATCCGGATACTTCTCGTTTAATTCCGAATGAGAGTAAAACGGATGTCACCGTAAATACAAAGGAATTTTTACACGCAATTGACCGGGCCTCTTTATTAGCAAGAGAAGGAAGAAATAATGTTGTCAAACTTTCGACAATTGAAGGTGGTATCATAGAAATTTCTTCAAATACTCCCGAAGTTGGTAAGGTAGTTGAAGAGATTCAAAGTGAGACAATCGATGGGGAAGATTTAAAGATTTCTTTTAGCGCTAAATATATGATGGATGCTTTAAAGGCCCTTGAAGGGACAGATATCAGGGTGAGTTTTACAGGAGCCATGCGACCTTTTGTTATCCGTCCGCTTCATGATGAAACGATTTTGCAATTAATTTTACCGGTACGAACATACTAAATTTATGAAACGTAATTCACTTGCCACCAAAAAGGTGGCTTTCTTTTAGTTTTCTTTGTATCTCGGTGATTTTTTTAGTAAAATAAAGTATTGAGACCATTTTAGGAATGAGGGTGACGATTTGCCTGAAAAAATTAACATAGACACTGAATTTATTACACTGGGCCAATTTCTTAAATTGGCTGAAGTAATTCAATCAGGAGGCATGGCAAAATGGTTTTTGAGTGAACATGACATATTTATCAATGGCGAACAGGATCAAAGAAGAGGAAGAAAGCTTCGCTCAGGTGATAAAATCCAAATTGCCGGTTTTGGGGAGTTTGTGATTACCGAGTAATTACATGTAATTATCGAGCAGCAAGCAAAAGGATGTCGTTTGCATGTATATTGAAAAACTAGCGCTAACAAATTATCGAAATTATGAAGAACTGTTCGTAGAATTTGAAAATAAAGTAAATGTCATCCTGGGCGAAAATGCCCAAGGTAAAACAAACGTGATGGAATCGATTTATGTTTTAGCTATGGCGAAGTCACACCGGACCTCCAATGATAAAGAACTTATTCGCTGGGACCAAGAGTATGCTAAAATAGAGGGTAGGGTTCAAAAGCAGCATAGCTCATTACCGCTGCAATTATTAATTTCTAAAAAAGGCAAAAAAGCAAAATGCAATCATATTGAGCAGCAAAGGCTGAGTCAATATGTCGGTAATATGAATGTGGTTATGTTTGCCCCCGAGGACCTTAATTTAGTAAAAGGAAGTCCGCAAGTCCGTAGACGATTTATTGATATGGAAATTGGACAGGTATCGCCCATTTATTTACATGATATGAGTCAATATCAAAAAATACTTCAGCAGCGGAATCATTTTTTGAAAATGATGCAGATAAAAAAACAGACAGATCAAACCATGCTGGAGATCTTGACGGAACAATTCATCGGGATGGCTGTGAAAATTGTGACGAAAAGGTTCGAATTCCTGCGGTTACTTCAGAGTTGGGCAAAACCAATTCACCAAGGGATTTCCAGAGGACTGGAATCGCTCGAAATTACCTATAAACCGTCGGTAGAGGTATTAGAAGAGCTAGATTTGTCGAAGATGATAGCATGCTTTGAAGAAAAATTCAGTAAGGTTAGAACAAGGGAAATCGAGCGAGGCACTACATTGTTCGGCCCCCATCGTGATGATCTCACTTTTTTTGTAAATGGAAGAGATGTTCAAACATTTGGATCGCAAGGTCAGCAGCGAACGACTGCATTATCCGTTAAACTTGCGGAAATTGAATTAATTCATGCGGAAATTGGTGAATACCCTATTTTACTGCTTGACGATGTTTTATCTGAATTAGATGATTACCGGCAGTCTCACTTACTTAATACCATCCAAGGGAAAGTACAAACCTTTGTGACAACCACAAGTGTCGAAGGAATTGACCACCAGACATTAAAGGAAGCCTCAACGTTCGTCGTTGAAACAGGGAGAATCAAGAAAGTTAATTGAGGTGAACCATGTATATTCATATCGGGGAAGATATCAATATTCGGGCAAGAGATATTATTTCTATCTTGGATAAAGAGAGTGCAAACAGCTCGCCGCTAGTTGAGGAATTCATCAGTCATCGTAAGGATAAAGTAGTTAATCTATCCAAAAGCCCCTTTAAATCAATCATTATTACTTTTGATAATGTTTACTTATCCCCGATTTCTTCCGGAACTTTAAAGAAACGTTCAAATCAGATGAATATACATGAATTTTGATGTTAGTAAATGTTTTATACCAATTATAGATATATTTTTGTCAGAAGGTGCAGGTGAACAAGCATGACTTTGGAACAAAAGGCAGTGGAAGAAGCATATGGTGCGGATCAGATACAGGTTCTTGAAGGACTTGAAGCTGTTCGAAAAAGACCCGGTATGTATATTGGTTCAACAAGCGGTAAAGGACTTCATCATCTTGTTTGGGAAATAGTTGATAATAGTATTGATGAGGCACTGGCAGGTTACTGTGATGAAATCAATGTCATAATTGAAGAAGATAATAGTATCACGGTAAAGGATAATGGCCGTGGAATCCCGGTTGGAATTCAAGAGAAAATGGGTCGTCCGGCAGTAGAAGTCATTATGACGGTTCTTCACGCCGGCGGTAAATTTGGCGGCGGAGGCTATAAGGTATCAGGTGGATTACATGGTGTAGGTGCATCAGTAGTTAATGCCCTTTCCACCGAACTTGAAGTATATGTCCACAGAGATGGTCAGATCTACTCGATCAAATTTGAACGAGGTGCGGTGGTTCAGGAGTTAGAAGTAATTGGAACTACTGATATCACAGGGACAGTTACCCATTTTAAACCAGATAGCGAGATCTTTACGGAAACATTGGACTATGAATATGACATTCTTGCTACTCGCCTTCGTGAACTTGCCTTCTTAAACAGAGGAATAAAAATTACGATTGATGATAAGCGTGTTGAAAATAAACGCAATGAATACTACTATGAGGGCGGAATTAAATCGTATGTTGAACATTTAAACCGTACCAAAGAAGTGATTCATGAAGAGCCTATTTTCATGGAGGGAGAGCGTGACGGCATTAGTGTTGAAGTTGCACTCCAATATAACGAGGGTTATACAGAAAATATTTACTCTTTTGCAAATAATATTCATACCTATGAAGGTGGTACCCATGAATCCGGCTTCAAATCAGCCTTAACAAGGGTTATCAATGATTACGCTCGGAAAAATGGCCTAATTAAAGAAAATGAAACGAATCTTTCCGGTGAAGATGTTCGTGAAGGGATCACGGCGATTGTCTCAATTAAACACCCAGATCCACAATTTGAAGGACAAACAAAGACCAAGCTTGGGAATTCTGAAGTAAGAACAATCACTGATACTGTTTTTGCCAGTACATTTGATAAGTTCTTAATGGAAAATCCATCAGTTGCCAGGAAAATTGTCGATAAAGGCTTAATGGCTGCTCGTGCAAGGCTTGCTGCAAAGAAGGCGAGGGAATTGACCCGCCGGAAAAGTGCATTAGAAATTTCTGCTTTACCTGGGAAACTAGCTGACTGTTCTTCCAAGGATCCAGCTGAAAGTGAAATGTATATTGTTGAGGGTGATTCTGCCGGTGGATCAGCGAAGCAAGGACGTGATCGCCATTTCCAAGCGATTCTGCCGCTTCGGGGAAAAATCCTCAATGTAGAAAAAGCCCGTCTGGATAGGATCCTTTCCAACAATGAAGTTAGATCGATGATTACAGCGATTGGAACAGGAATCGGTGAAGATTTTGATATTTCAAAAGCGCGTTATCATAAAATTGTTATTATGACCGATGCTGATGTTGATGGTGCCCATATTCGAACACTCCTGTTAACGTTTTTCTATCGGTTTATGAGAAAGATTTTAGAAGCTGGTTATATTTATATTGCTCAGCCGCCGCTTTATAAAGTCCAGCAGGGTAAACGTATTGAGTATGCCTATAATGAAAAAGAGCTTGAACGGATATTTGCGATGCTACCAGCCACACCAAAACCTAATATCCAACGCTATAAAGGTTTAGGTGAGATGAATCCTGAACAATTATGGGATACAACAATGGATCCTGAGAAAAGAAGTATGTTGCAGGTTAGTCTTGATGATGCGATTGAAGCGGACGAAACCTTTGATATGTTAATGGGTGAGAAGGTAGAACCACGTCGTAACTTCATCGAAGCAAATGCACAATACGTTAAGAATTTAGATATATAAGTGGCGGAGGGAGGTATTTAATATGGCTGAAACACCTAATTCTCAAGTAACAGAGATTAATATAAGTCAGGAAATGAAATCTTCATTTCTGGACTATGCGATGAGTGTTATCGTTTCTCGTGCCCTTCCAGATGTTCGGGATGGGTTGAAACCAGTTCATCGCCGTATTTTATATGCTATGCATGATCTTGGAATGCATTCAGATAAACCATATAAAAAATCAGCTCGTATCGTTGGGGATGTAATCGGTAAGTATCACCCGCATGGTGACTCTGCAGTGTATGAAACGATGGTTCGGATGGCACAGGATTTCAACTATCGCTATATGCTTGTAGATGGACATGGGAATTTCGGTTCTGTCGATGGAGACGCGGCTGCAGCAATGCGTTATACAGAGTCGAGAATGTCGAAAATCTCGATGGAATTATTAAGGGATATTAACAAAGACACAATTGATTATCAAGACAACTATGATGGGGAAGAAAGAGAGCCGGTTGTTTTACCAGCAAGATTCCCTAACCTATTAGTTAACGGGACAAGTGGGATTGCAGTTGGTATGGCGACTAATATCCCTCCGCACCAGCTTGGTGAAGTCATTGATGCGGTTTTAGCGATTAGTCATGACCCTGAAATTTCGATACCGGAGCTGATGGAAATTATTCCTGGTCCTGATTTCCCAACAGGTGGGATTATTTTGGGCAGGAGCGGTATTCGCAAGGCGTATGAAACCGGCAGAGGCTCGATAACCATTCGTGCAAAGGTAGCCATTGAACAAAAAGCCAATGGTAAAGAAGTTATCATTGTTAATGAGTTACCCTACCAAGTAAATAAAGCACGCTTAGTTGAGAAAATCGCTGAATTAGCTCGTGATAAGAAAATTGAAGGTATTACAGACCTTAGAGATGAATCCGACCGTAAAGGAATGCGGGTTGTGATTGAGGTTCGTAAAGATGCGAATGCCAGCGTCATTTTAAATAATTTATATAAACATACAGCTCTTCAAACCAGCTTTGGAATTAACACATTAGCCTTAGTTAATGGACATCCAAAGGTGTTAACTCTTAAGCAATGCTTAGTACATTACTTAGATCACCAAGTGGTCGTCATTCGCAGAAGAACAGCGTTTGAATTACGCAAAGCGGAAGCGCGTGCCCACATCTTAGAAGGTTTAAGAATTGCATTAGACAATTTAGATGCAGTTATTACCCTTATTCGAAATTCACAAACAACGGATATTGCCCGCGCAGGCTTAATGACTGAGTTTAACTTGTCTGAAAAACAAGCTCAGGCTATCCTAGATATGCGTTTGCAGCGTTTAACTGGTTTAGAACGAGAAAAGATTGAAGAAGAATTTCAAAGCCTTATGGTGTTAATTGCCGAATTAAAGGCTATTTTAGCCGATGAGGAAAAGGTATTTGAAATTATCCGTGAAGAATTGACTGAAATTAAAGAGCGTTTCAATGATAAGCGCCGGACAGAGATTGTAACTGGCGGTATTGAAAATATCGAGGATGAAGATTTAATCCCTCGTGAGAATATTGTCATTTCCTTGACTCATAACGGGTATGTTAAACGCCTCCCAGTTTCCACCTATCGTGCCCAAAGACGGGGCGGACGGGGAATCCAAGGAATGGGTACAAACGAAGATGATTTTGTTGAACACTTAATCACCACTTCAACACATGATACGATCCTTTTCTTTACAAATAAAGGAAAAGTATATCGTTCAAAAGGCTATGAAATACCAGAATTCAGTCGTACAGCTAAAGGAATTCCAATTATAAATCTTCTTAATGTGGACAAAGGTGAATGGGTCAATGCAATTATTCCAGTAGAGGAATTTGTGGATGATTGGTCTTTATTCTTTACCACTAAAGAAGGAATATCCAAACGATCTCCATTAACTTCATTTGCGCATATTCGTAATAACGGCTTAATTGCCTTGAGTTTGCGTGAAGGCGATGAACTTATCTCTGTTCGCTTAACCGATGGTACAAAACATATGATTATCGGTACGAAGAAAGGGATGCTGATTCGTTTCCCTGAAACAGATGTTCGCTCAATGGGACGAACAGCTACAGGTGTGAAAGGTATTACGCTGGATAGTGGCGATGAAGTGGTTGGAATGGAAGTATTAGAGGAATCCAATGATGTTCTTATTGTCACGAAAAATGGTTACGGTAAACGAACAGCCGCGGGAGAATACCGGATCCAAGGCCGTGGCGGTAAGGGAATAAAAACCTGCCACGTTACTGAAAAAAATGGTGAACTTGTTTCGATGCGGGCAGTAACAGGTGAAGAGGATCTGATGCTAATCACCACAGGTGGTGTCCTCATCCGTATGGATGTGGGCAGTATTTCAAAAATGGGACGGAATACTCAAGGCGTGAAATTGATTAATATGAAGGAAAGTGAAGATGAGTTTGTCGCCACTGTGGCAAAGGTTGAGAAAGAGGAAGATGAAGAAGAAGTAGATGAAGCAGCAGAAGTCCTTGAAAACGGTCAAAACGAAGCTGAAGAGGTTTCTTCTGAAGAGGTCTCTCCTAAAGATGTTGAAACCAATGAGGATATAGAATAAGTAATGAGGAGGGAGCACATGATAAATGTGTTCCTTTTCTTATATTGGTGGCCATTTAGAAAGGAATGAAATAGTCAGAAAGAGTTATTATAAAGTTCGTAGTAAAAAAGATAGAAAAACAATTGACTTTAAATATCACAGGTGGTATATTAATTAAGTCGCTTACGGGCGATGAAGAAATTGTC
>NZ_BCUX01000067.1 GCF_001591445.1 Neobacillus drentensis NBRC 102427
CCCGTACTCCCGCAGGAGTCTTCGTGCCTTCCGCGCCAATCAACAGAGTGTAATATTCATTTAAGACTTTCTACTTATAAAAAAAATAAAGAATAAGCAATGATTTTAATGTTAATCCAAAAGAGTCGAGGTCAGTAAGAAGGGTTTATAAAGTCTGTTCCCGTTATAAAATCACTGACGGGGTCAATAAAAAGGAGTTACTCTGCTACCTGCCAAAATAAAAAAGATTGCAACGCATTTAGCAAGTCTAGAAAAAGTGTGTTGTAATTCTTTGGGTTAATTTGGAACCCTGTTGATTGGAGCGGAGGGCACTCGACTCCTGCGGGATAGAGAGGTCACTGGAGACCCCTCAGGCGCCATAGCGCCGAGGAGGCTCCAGGACCTCCCCGCGGAAAGCGAGTGCCCGGAGCGGAAATCAACCGGCCAGTTTCAGAGACAATAAATAAATAAAAAATCGGTATTTTAGATTCAGACAAATAAAAAATTGCCGAGAAAATGACCCTTTCTCGACAATCTGTGGACTGATTCTTAGAATCAACCCTTTTTATTATTAATTAATCTTCTTACTAATAATCTCTGTTATCCGGACACCAAAATATTCATCGATGACGACGACTTCCCCTTTGGCGACTACTTTTCCGTTAATTAATAAATCGACTGGCTCACCTGACACACGGTCCAATTCAATAATCGAACCTTGGGACAGCTCTAAAATTTCGTTTATCCTCTTTTTTGTTCTCCCCAGCTCAACGACTATTTCTAGATTAATATCCATGAGGAGGTTTAAATTGACCGATTCCTCTCCTCCGCCTTTGAGGGGTTGTTCTTCTAAATCCTTAAATAAAAACGGTTTTGTTTCCTCTTGTTTTTCGCCTAATAGAGCTTCTAATTCTTCTTTTGAAATTTTCCCATCATAACTCATCTTTTTTACCCTCTTTTTCGAAAACAGTTTCAATTTCTGCGGCTAGGCGCGTCTTTTTCATACCTGGTTTGACTAAAAATTTCACGTCTTTACCAACCATTGCTTTTAATGGTTCCTCATAAAGCTGCTCGAGCTGGACGATATCGCCCACATTCAACGATAGAAATTCTTCAATTGAGATGGTTGAACGCCCCAACTCTACACTTACAGGAATTTCAAGCCCTTGCAGTTTTGATTTTAACAAATTTGATTCCTGCGGACTATTGGTTTTACTACGGGTCGAGAATAATTGATAGGATGATAATTTGGGCAGAAATGGTTCTAAAATAATATAAGGAATGCAAATATGCATCAATTCCGTGATTTCACCGATTTTGATATGGAAGGCGATCACAATGACGGTTTCATTTGGAATGGCTACTTGTAAAAATTGTGGATTGGTTTCAATCTCAACAACCTTCAAATTTACATTCATTAAATCTTTCCACGATTTTTGGAGATTTTCAACAAACCCCTCAAAAAGATTATGAAGAATTTTATTCTCGATTTGTGTTAAGGTTGTTTTTTCCTCCGAAATGGCAGGCAACTCCCGGCCGCCTAATAAGCGATCAATAATGGCAAACGCCAGCTGCGACTTTAATTCCATAATCATTTGCCCCTTTTCCGGGGTTTCAAAGATATTTAAAATTGTGAAGGGTGGCAGTTGTTTAATAAACTCTTCATAGATCATTTGATTAACGGACAGCACGTCCACTTGAACGATCGTCCTTAATTGCGTTGAAATGGCGGAAGCCAGTTGATAAGCAAAATTATCATGAATTCGTGTTAGCACGCGAACTTGTTCCATTGATAATCGGAGTGCTTTTTTAAAATCATATACTTTCACGTCTTTGGTATTTTCATATAAAGTCATCGTGTTTTCCTCACCGCCGTAAAATCATTCAAAGGGAAAGTAGTTTACTTTCCCTTTAAATACTAACACTTAAAATTGAAAATGGTCTAGCACTATTGTTACTTGTATGAGTTTACTAGTCTATTATCGTTTTAAATTCACTAACTCTTCTAAAATAGAATCTGATACGGTAATCACTTTGGCATTTGCCTGAAAAGCACGCTGGGCGATAATCATTTCGGTAATTTCTTCTGAGAGGTCGACATTGGACATTTCCAGCTGACCGGAGACAATTTGACCGGCTTTGGTAATATTCCGTTTCTCCATTAGGTCATCTATCGTTGGCACTGTGATAGTATTTGTCAATGGATCAACCTTTGTTTCAGCATTCCCTGAAAGCTCATACATGGAGCCGCCCACTTTTTTCAAACCAGCCGGATTGGAAACCACAACCGTACCAAGCGTAGCAATGTCTTTGGTTGTCCCATCGGCTTCTACACCTTTAATAACCCCATTAAAATCGATCGTGTAAGAAACATACTTAGTAGAGTCGATATTAATCGGTCCAAATTTTTTAGTAATAGGATCTTCACCCAGAACTTTATAGCCCTGCGGGGTGACGAGATTGCCAAGACCGTCGCGGTCAAAATTACCTGCTCTTGTCAGATATTTGGACCCACTATCATTTTGTACCACGAAGAAACCATTTCCATCGATATATAAATCAGAAGACAGGTTCGTAGTAGTCGGGCTGCCAGGTGTGTGAATGGTATCAACTGAGGCCGTCTTTACCCCCAAGCCAATTTGTACAGGATTCGTTCCCCCTAAATTAGCATTGGCAGTGGAACCGCCGCGCACCGTTTGACTTAGCACATCTTGAAATATAATCCGGCTTTTCTTATATCCGATTGTATTGACGTTAGCGATGTTGTTACCAATCACATCTAATTTATTTTGGAAACCCTTCATCCCAGATACACTTGAATTTAGTGAACGCAGCATGTTTGTTACCTCCTGATTTTTATTAGCTTTGTGATGCTATATCTTTAGCGGAAATAATATTTCCAACTGGAATCTCTTCGTCATTCACTTGATAGAAGAATTGATCATCTTTTTTGATAATACCTTTAACAACGCCACTGTCTTGCTGGCCAGTGACATCATCGGTCCATGATACTTCTTTATTCATCATAGTAGAATAACGGCTAATATCTACTTGCTGACTATCGATAAATTGATTAAATGCCTGATTCAAGTTAGAAATTTGTTCAAGTGTACTAAATTGTGCCATTTGCGCAATCATTTCACGGTCATCCATTGGCTGGGTTGGATCTTGGTTTCGTAATTGGGTTGTTAGAATTTGCAGGAAAAGATCTTTATCTACTTGGCCCTGTTGTTTGGATGATTTCGTGCTCGTTGTCATATTTAAAGAGTTAATCGTGTTCATAGTTCTTTCCCCTTTTTTAGGCTAGAATATTAATCGTGTTTTCAGTTCCACTCTGCTTATACTCTTCGATCGTCGAATGGCTTTGATAAAACTCCTCAATATTGATTTTCTTTTTCAAAAGTCGCTGTTGGGATTGGTCCTGCCGTGATTTTTCTTCTTGCTGTGAAAAAGAATGCTGTAATCCTTGTCCGCCTAAGGAAATTTCTATTTTATCGACGTGTAGCCCTTGTTGCTGAAGCGATGTGCGCAATAAAGAGATTTGCGATTCTAGTGTTTCTTTACCGATGAGTGTTTCAGCGGTAAAGTGAGCAGCTACTTGTCCTTTATGGATGGACAATTTCACATCAATTTCACCGAGCTTATCAGGAGTCAGTGAGAATTTCGCCTCCATGAACTCTGATGCCTTTTTGAGACTCGCATGATTCTTGACTAACTCGATGACTTCCGAGAAAAATTGCTGAACAGAAACCTTTGGGATCGGTGACTGTTCACTCTTACCAGTAACTACTGGGCCTCCGCCGTTCGGGTGAATCGATTGAAAAATAACTTCTTTTCCTTCAAACTTTGGCTGAAATTCAAAATCAGGCGCTGGCACATTTCCGTTTTGCTTAAGTTTGAGCGAATCCTCCACCGCTTTTTGTCCGAGTTGAGGTGTGGATATCCCTTCTTTAACTGGTACAGCCGCATCTGCGAGCAGCTTTACCATTTTTTCAAAGGGGATGGTTTCTAGTTGTTGACCTGTTTTATGTAATTCTTTTTCTAAACGGGCAAGTGTTGACTTGCTTGGATTGATGTTTTGTAATTCTTTTTCAAATTGAGAAAGTGTAGGATTGTTTGGATTGATGTCAGTTTTGAACAATAAACTTATAAAAGAAATCAAATCTTCTCTCGTTGGCTGCTCGGTTTTAGAATGTTCTTCCTGATGATCCGCCTGTTCTCCTAGTTTAATAGATTCAGTGGTATCCTCATTGATTGGACTGAACAACGAGCTCACCATGGAAGGGAGATTATTACTTGAATCCTGCTCCGGCTCATTTTTTAACCCATTCAATAACTCCAAAAATGAGCATGCTGTCTGATCATCTAGTTTAGTACCGCTAGTTTTATTTGATATTTTGTGTTGACTAGGATTCAATGAAGCCGATGAAATCACAAAATTTTCTCCTTTCAAGTGGAGGTTGATTATTGAAAAAGCGTAAGTGCCTTTTTTTTAAAAAAATTTTTAACAAAGTATTCCGATAGGATTTACCTCATATTAGAAAAGGTGTAAAATAGTAGAAAAGAAGTCAAACTACAGGAGCATTAAACTATGAGTATAAGTCCCATATCTTCCGATTGGTTTAAAAATATAGCTCTACTTTCTATATCGACCAATCTTCCAAAGTTGACTAGTGCAAATCAGCAAATTCCTAGCAGTGATTTTTTTCAAGCGATTTTACAATCGATATTACTTGAAGGGGAATCCTCCAATCCTCCTCAACCACAACTTTCAAATGGGAGTATTTTGGCAGGCACCTCTCCAATTCTTGATAACATCAAGGACTTTTCGCATATTTTAAAATCCACCACAAGCTTGGATTTTTCAGAAGGATCTTTAGAGAAATTGAATTCGACGCTAAAAGGGAAATTAAGCAATCTCGGGGAACAGTTCGTAGAAGCTGGCAGAACATACAATATTAATCCGAATTTATTAGCCTCCGTCGCCATGCATGAAACAGGTAATGGCAAGTCTCAGGCCGCTTATGAAAAAAATAATATTGCCGGTATGATGGGTAAAAATGGCCTTAGACATTATGACTCCGTTGCAGAAAGTATTAGTGATATGGCAAGAAATTTACGGAAAAATTATTTAGATAAAGGACTGGATTCTATTGCAAAAATCGGTGCCAAATATGCACCAGTTGGCGCTAATAATGACCCCACTGGATTAAATAATCATTGGGTAAAAGGCGTGAACAATTTCTTCGGTACCCTTGTATAGTAAGAAAAGCGAAAGCACCCGCTTGCGCTTGAGGTGTCTCATTTAGTAAAATCTTACTTAAATTTTCCCAGAACACAGAAAGAGGATGTCCCAAAAGACAAGCTTTTGGAACATCCTCTTTTTTTATTATTTCATCATCTTTAACAAGCTATTTAACAAGGAAAGCCAGTTATTGTCGCATTCTTTTTTAGTATTATTTTGCTGATCATCGTCTTTATCTTTGCAGTCGCCTTTGTCCTTATCTTTTTGTTGCTCTTCTTTCTTATCTTTGCAATCGTCTTTGTCCTTATCTTTTTGTTGCTCTTCTTTCTTGTCTTTGCAGTCGCCTTTGTCCTTATCTTTTTGTTGCTCTTCTTTCTTACCTTTGCAATCGTCTTTGTCATTATTTTTTTGATTGTTAATGACATCGACAGTTGTGCTTCCTACGACAAGAACTCCATCAACCATTGCACGGAAGACTAATCTCTCTTGTTTCTCATCCCAAACAAAATCTTCTCGATCAAATTTAAATTGGCCTTTTTTCGCTTGGTTTTCTAGGCCTTTGCTATCGTTAAGTGCGTTGACGTTATTAATAGTTACTGTTGTTAAGTCGACTTTTTCGAAACTGTATCCTTTAGGTAATGTCGCCCTAACCGTAAAGTCTCCTTTGTTACCATTGATGACTTTCGGTGTTACTTCAATGGTCGCTAGAATATATGTGGAAACCTTTTTTTCTACAACTGTTTTTAATCCTGCATTGTCTATAGCTGTGATCTTAATTGTATTCACGCCAGGTTTGTCAAAAGTGATTTTTCCTGTTGTGTTCTTAACACCATTGACTTCGACAAAGCTTTCTTTAATGCCTGATAGATTATCGGTTGCCTCATATTTTAGGTTTAAAACAGATCCTAGTGCGTATTCTGTTGGGAAATCTACCTTAATAGTTGGCGCTGTTTTATCTACTTTTACTTCAACGGTATGCTTTTCCTCGATATTTCCCGCATTATCAACGCTGTAGAATGTTACTGTATGTTTGCCTTCTTTTTCAATCGTGAAGGTTGTGCCTTTGCTGAACACTAAGCCATCGATAGAATAATAGGTTGCATTTACGCCGCTTACATCATCACTTGCTTTCAGCACGACATTCGCCTTATCTGTATACCATTTATCCTCTACATTACTTATTGTGACTGGTGCAATTTTATCGCCCTTAATTTCGACTGTATGCTTGTCTTCGATATTTCCAGCATTGTCGACACTGTAAAAAGTAACTGTGTGAACTCCTTCTGGTTCTACAGTAAAGGTGGTGCCTTCTTTGAATTCAGCGCCATCAATTGAATAATAAGTTGCTTTTACTCCACTTAACTCATCGCTTGCAGTCAGCTTAACATTTGCGGAATCTGTGTACAATTTATCCTCGATACTACTTGCAGTGACAGGTGCTGTTTTATCTACTTTTATTTCGGCTGTATGCTTGTCTTCGATATTTCCAGCGTTGTCGACGCTATAAAAAGTTAGCTTGTGAGCACCTTCTTCTACAACCACGCTTGTGCCTTCGGTAAACTCAGAGCCATCAATAGAATAGTAGGTTGCTTTTACTCCACTTAGGTCATCAGTTGCGGTCAGCTCAACATTCACTGCTTCTGTGTACCATTGATCCTCAACATTACTTACTGTTGTAGGAGCTGTTTTATCTACTTTTACTTCTACAGTGTTTTTATTTTCGGTATTACCCGCATTATCTACACTGTAGTAAGTTAGAGTGTGGATGCCTTCTTCTTCTAGGGCCAAGCTTGTGCCTTCGCTGAACTCAGCACCATCGATAGAATAGTAAGTTGCTTTCACACCGCTTAGGTCATCAGTTGCTGTCAGCTCAACATTCACTGCTTCTGTGTACCATTGATCCTCGACATTACTAACAGTAGTAGGGGCAGTTTTATCTACTTTTACTTCTACTGTGTTTTTATTTTCTGTATTACCGGCATTATCTACACTGTAGTAAGTTAGAGTGTGGATGCCTTCTTTTTCTAAGGTTACGCTTGTTCCTTCGCTGAATTCAGCGCCATCGATAGAATAGTAGGTTGCTTTCACACCGCTTAGATCATCGGTTGCTGTTAGCTCTACTTTCGCTGCTTCTGTGTACCATTGATCTCCGACATTCGTTACGGTTGTAGGAGCGGTTTTATCTACTTTTAATTCTACTGTGTTTTTGTCTTCAATGTTACCTGCATTATCTACACTGTAAAAAGTAACTGTATGTGTGCCCTCTTTTTCGATCGTGAAGATTGTGCCTTCGCTGTTTTCAGCTCCATCGATTGAATAGTAGGTTGTTTTTACGCCGCTTAGGTCGTCAGTAGCTGTCAACTCAACATTCACAGCTTCTGTGTACCATTGATCCTCGATATTACTTACAGTAGTAGGAGCAGTTTTATCTACTTTTACTTCAATTGTTTGCTTGTCTTCTACATTTCCAGCCTTGTCGACACTGTAGAAAGTAATAGCATTTACTCCTGCTTGGTCAACCTCAATGCTTGTGCCTTCTTTAAAATCAGAACCGTTTACGGAGTAATAGGTTGCTTGAACTCCCGAAAGATCATCAGTTGCTGTAAATTCCACCAAACTACTATCTTTTACCTCGGCAGTAGTTTTTGGCGCTTGTTTGTCGATTTTCACTTCGACTGTTCTTGCTTCTTCAACGTTACCAACATTGTCAACGCTATAGAAAGTAACAGTATGAATGCCTACTTCGTCAATGCTAAATTGTGATCCTTCAGCAAAAGCTCCGTTATCAACAGAGTAGTAGCTTGCTTTTACTCCGGAAAGATCATCGACTGCTGTTAATTCTAAATCAACCTTATCCTTATACCAATACGCACTCGCATTGATCACCGTTTCCGGCGCTTTTTTGTCGATTTTCACATCTACAGATTTTACTTTTTCAACGTTTCCAGCATTATCAACGCTATAGAATGAAATCGTGTTAATGCCTTCTTGTTCGATTGTTAGTTGTGTTCCTTCGACGAACTCTGAATGGTTAATAGAGTAATAGGTGCTCTTAACACCGCTTAAATCGTCTGTTGCCGTAAGCTTGACGGAAACATCCTCTTTTGACCATTGATCAGTTGTGTCAGCTACCGTAACTGGTGCTGTAACATCGGAAGGTTTGTCGATCACAACTTCAACTGTTGCATAGTCAATCGATTCAATTCCATCTTTGGTTACTGGCACGATTAAGTACTCATGTGTACCATTTTCTTCTGGAGTATCTACTGTAATGGTTGGATCAGTTGTAGTTCCAACTAAAACACGTTCTCCGTCTACTTCTTTGTATACATTGTACTTGTCTGCTTCTTCGACTGGTTCCCAGGTAAGAGTGACAGAATCACCTTTTACTTCTGGGGCGCTTGGTTTTGGTGCTGGTAATAAAGGAGCTACTTCGAACGCTACTACATTAGAATAGGAAGATGAACCGAAACGATCAGACTTCGCAATGACAGTATATTCATGTTTTCCTTGCACTAAATTATATACATAGTGAGAAGTGCTTGTTGTTGTTTTTATTAAGGTAGGTTCTCCATTTATTAATTCATAAACATCATATTCTTTTGCATTTGGTACATCAGGCCAACCAATTAACGCACTATTATAAGAATCCTTTATTAATATAACTTTTGGAGCTTGCATTTCAGGATATACAACCGATACATTATATGTTTTAGGTACTGATTCTCCAAAACGATTACTAACAGTTACAATTTCAAATGTGTAATCTCCTTCGGGGAGGTTACTCAAGTAGTATGAGCGACTTTGAGTGGTAGTAAGTAAATTCTTTTGACCATCTATAATTTGATAAACTTTATAACTATCTGCATATTTTATTGAAGACCACATAAGCGATAAATCATTTCCATTATAGAAGTAAGAGTAGAATTGCGCTGGTGGAAGCATTTCTGGATATGCTATATTTACAGTACTTTTGGCCCCTAAAGGTGATTCTCCAAATCTAGAACTGTAAGAGGTTACTTCATAATTTTTTTCGCCTTCAGCTAAGCTTGCTAAATATTGATTTGTAGTAGTTGTAGTTGTAATTAGTTTTCTTTCTCCATTTACAATTTGATAAACATTATAAGAAGTAGCATAAAGTGCTTTTTGCCAACTTAAGCTAACATTATTAATGTCATCAATATATGTTGAAAGGTTACTAGGCGGTGCCATTTCGGGATAAACTACATTTACAGTGATTAAACTTGACTTTGATTCACCAAATTTTGCATTATAAGATGTTATTTCGTAATCATGTTTACCCTCTAAGACATTAATAAAGCTTTGATTTGTTTGGGGAGTTTTAACCAGCAACTCTCTTTGACCATTTTTTAATTCATAAACACTATAGGCTGTTGCGAATTCAACTGGATTCCATTTTAGTAAAACATCATTACCGTTAACTATGCTGGAGGTTAAACCATTGGGTGGCTGCATCTTTGGATAGTTAATTTCAACCTTTAATGGTGATGATATTACAGACTCTCCTGAACTATTAACGGCTGAAACAGCGTAATTATGTGTTCCCTCTAAAACGGCTGAAATATAGCTATTATTGTACTTTGTTTGATTGATAAAAACCTTACTTTCTCCAACTATTTCATAAACGCGATAGCCACTTGTACCACTTACTACATCCCAATTTAATATGACATTATCATACCCATCAAGAGAATAGCGAAGATTTACAGGTGCATTTGGGTTGCTTGCTGCAAATGCAGAAGCAATGGGTGAAAATAATTGCAAAGTCAATATGAGCAAAACAGCTAAAGAAAGCTTCTTTTTTACTTTATGCATACCTTTTCCTCCATTATGGATAAAGAGATTTGCGAAAAGGCCTTCTATTAAATTCGACCCTTTTCACAGATTTAGAGAATAAAAAAATTCTCGATTCGTATTGACATTGATTGATAGGTTAAAAAGAGTCTCTCCTTCAAGAGACTCTTTTTAAATTTCACAAAAAACTTATTATCCACGAAGAAGCTGTAATACACCTTGAGGCTGTTGGTTAGCTTGTGCAAGCATGGATTGTGCTGCTTGAGAAAGAATGTTATTTTTCGTAAATTGCATCATTTCATTGGCCATATCAACATCTCTTAAACGAGATTCAGCTGCCGTTAAGTTTTCAGAAGAAGTTCCTAGGCTGTTAATTGTGTGTTCTAGACGATTTTGAATTGCTCCCAATTTAGACCGTTCAGATGAAACAGTGCTGATTGCACCATCTAAAACTTTTAATGCACCCTCTGCACTAACTTCACTCATAAGCGAAATATTCACACCATTACTTTTTAAGCCTAATGCCACTGAATCCATTGAATTAATACCAATTTCCAATGTTTGCCCTGAATTCGCACCCACATGGATGGAAACAGTGTTATTAGCTGAACCTACTGTAATAGTGGATATATCTCCTGCTTTAATCGTATCTTTAAAGGATAATTGGAGATTAGAAACTTTGACCACTGAGTTAGAACGAACAGCAATTCTTCCATCTCCAGCAGTTGCACCATCTGTACCTACATCAACCTGTGCTATGAAGTCACCTTTGTTTGCAGCTACTTGAAGTTGTTCTAGAGCACCATTAGTTCCACCACTCATTGTAGTATCGAACGCAGAACGAGCAATACCATCTGATGATGTCGCTTTAACACTAATAGAACTAATATCATTTGCGGCACCTAATTGACCTGAAATGACCAATGAATCAACGGTAGTAGCTGCTCCGTCAAGGCCCTTAGCTAAGGCATCAACACCTACAGCAGCTGTTGCCACTTTTACATCAGCAGCACCTAATGCATTTTTAACAGAAGACATAAAATCATCTAATGTGCTTTCTGCTGTAACAACATAAACAGATGATTTTATTTCGCCTCCAACAACTGCTGAAAGACTGATTTCATCGCCAACTTGGAGGCCATAGTTTGCTGTCCCATCACCTAGATCAGTCATTTTTGTTCCGCCGTTTGTAGCTGCAGCAGTGCCTGTATTGTAATCTTTTAATACTCCTGTTTGCCAAATTGATTCTCTATCTCCTCCTAATGGACCAGACATTGTGACAGTAGTTGTTCCAGCAGCAGCCGTAGCAGAAGCAACTACATTATCAACCGAACCGCCTGTTGATTGAGCAAATTTAGCAGTTTTTGAGATATCACCATTTAGAATTTTAAAGCTGTTAAATTCAGTATCACCAGCTACACGATCAATTTCATCGATTAATTGGTTTACTTCTGTTTGGATATTTTGTTTATCTTGTGTGGTTGAAGTTCCATTTGCTGCTTGGTTTGCTAATTCACGAACACGTTGTAAGATGCTGTGTGTTTCGTTCATGGCGCCTTCAGCTGTTTGGATTAAAGAAATACCATCTTGTGCATTACGTGAAGCTTGATCCAAGCCGCGGATTTGTGCTCTCATTTTTTCAGAGATTGCTAGACCAGTTGCATCATCGGCAGCACGGTTGATCCGTAAACCTGAAGATAATTTTTCTAAGTTTTTTGATGCGGAAGCTGAGTTTGCGCTTAATTGATGGTAAGCATTTAATGCGGAAATGTTGTGATTGATTCTCATTTTAATATTCCTCCTAGTCGTTTATGTATAACTTGTTTTCTTGTCTTTCTACTATTAATTAACGACCTTTTTCCAACTATGGAGAGGGTATGAAGTGGGTTTTTTAATATTTTTTCGGGATTGATTGCACTTTTTGTAGAGAATAAGAAAAAATGAACGAAATGGGGAATTATTTGCGACCATTCACTCGATTTTTTAGAAATTTGGTGCTCCAATCCTAGTTCTAATCACTCTGAAGAACCTAAAACACACAAAAATTGTATTCTATCAGCGAATTTAACCGTTCTATCAGCAAATCTGAGTATTCTATCAGCGAATTTAACTATTCTATCAGCGAATTTTAGCATTCTATCAGCGAATTCAATTTTCAGCCCTGCTTACGCTCAACTAGAAAACAAAAAAAGCACCCCGAAATCGAATTTCGGAGCACCCCTATTATTTACCGTAAAAAATCCACCAACGTTTGCTGAATCACTCTTGCACCAGAAGACAACGCGGCATTAAGAATTGTTTGTTGCGTGGTAAAATTTGTGATTATCTCTGCCAAATCTGCATCTTCTGTCTTCGACAGCATGCTTTTCGTCGAAAGCACGGTTTGATCTAAGCGATTGACCATCATTTCTAATTGATTCACATTCGAGCCGACAATCGAGCGGTGGGCCAGCAGATTGTTCATTTGCTTATCCAAATGATCTAAGTACTGTTCCGGATCATTGCCCGCTTCCAGTTCCCCAGCGATTTTTTCGACCGTATCCGCTAGATTTAACCCACCCGCTTGAAATTTGAATATATCCGTCCCATTGACATTGACCTTCATATAAATGCCCTGGCCGACATTCCAAGAAAGAGGATCACTATTTGTACTCGTAAATTCGCCATTCTCAAATGGTGCAGTATCGGTTGCGGTTCCGGCAAACAAGAATCGGTCGCCGAGCCGGGTATTGGCGATATCGCCAAGGTTTCCTTTTAATGCCTTTAATTCTTTCGCAATCGATTCTAAGGAGTCCTTGTTATTCACACCATTGCTGCCTTGTACCGTAAGTTCTCTCACTTTTTGCATAACCTGTGTTAAATCATCGAGCGCACGATCCGTTGTTTCGAGCCAATTCAAGCCATCTTCTGCATTGCGTTTAAATTGTTCGGTTTCCGTTAACGCCGACCGATAGGACATGATTTGTACCGATTTCACAGGATCATCGGAGACTTTATTAATCGCTTTACCCGACGCAATTTGTTCCTGATAACGACTCAGTGAACGATAATTGGTTTGAATATTTCTGATCACCTGAGTACTCAACATGTTTTGCGTGATTCGCAATCCATTTCCCTCCCTAAATACCCACTCTTCCGGTTCCATTAATTAATTTATCCAGCACCTCATCCATAACGGAAATGTATCTTGATGCAGCATTATACGATTGCTGAAATTTCACCATATTCGTCATTTCTTCATCAATCGATACCCCTGATACAGACTGTCTTTGACTCTCTGCTTGCTGCACGAGGATTTCTGAATTGTTTTCCCTCTGCTCCGCTTCTTGAGTTTTTATGCCGACATCGCCCACAATCGTCCGATAGAAATTATTCAATGTGGTCGATTGATTAGAAAAAGAAATAGTTTTAAATTTTAAGTTGTTCAGTTCGCTGGCGTTACCTGCATCACTGACGTTTGCCACTCGCGCTGCTGCTATTTTATTTAACGAGGCAACAATTAGGGGATTAACGGATATTTCACCCGCTGTTCCCGGATCACCCGTCCCACTCTTTGTTACAAAAAAAGGAATCTGATCAAGTGAGGCGGTCGGATCATTTTTCCGATTCTGAATATCATCCAAATTCATGGCACTGGCATTGGTATGAATTTGATTGACTTCCCTGCTAAACACCGTGACAAGCTCATTGATTTTCGACATAAATGACGGAATATCCTTAGTTAATGACTCAACCATTCCCGCGATTTCGCCCGATTTCAACGATACGTTTGTCCCACCCAATGAAAGTTGATTACTACTACTATCAAACGAAACAGAGTAATTTGTATCTCCGTTTACTAAAGATTTATTATCTATGAAAATATCGACCATTCCATGGCCGGCTTGGGCTGGCTTCACCTGAATGTCAGCCATTTTTGAAATTTTATCAACCAGCAAATCCCGTTGATCCAATAAATCATTGGGCTGCTGTCCAGAAGCTGTAATTTTCGCAATTTGCAAATTCAATTCACTCACTTGCTTCGTGAGATTATTCATTTCCTGCGTTTTTGTAGAAAGCTGATTTTGCAAGTCCGTGCTTAGATTTCCCATCGAATCAGAGACTTGATTAAAGCGGCCAACCAAAGCTGTGGCATTGGAAAGCAGTGCCGCACGCGCTGCTAAGCTATCCGGTTCTTTCGATAAATCCTCCCACGATTGCCAGAAACGATCAAAGCTAGCTTGTAAGCCAGTATCGGTAGGTTCGTTTAACGTTTCCTCTATTTTCGAAAGCGTATCGTGCTTTACATTCCAATACCCTTGCTGTTCAGCTTGACTGCGAAACTGTCCATCTAAAAAAGAATCGCGGATCCGGTTGATTTCGATCGTTTCCACGCCAGTTCCAATTTGCAAAGGACCGTTTCCTACATTCATACCTGGGTAAGAAAGAGGATTTGTGGCTTGTGTAATCGCGTTTTGCCTTGTATATCCTGCCGTATTGGCATTAGCGATATTATGTCCGGTTACACTCAGTGCTGTTTGCTGGGCAAAAATGGCTCGTTTTCCAATTTCAATCCCGTGAAATGTAGAACGCATGTATGTTCACTCCTTGCTGGTTGGTCGAAGTTTCTACACCTTTGCATCAAAGAAACTTCTTGAATGACTATTCTCTCTCGGATAATGTTTCGCTGCATTATAGGTGAAGGAAGGTTCTTGGGGTTGCGTGTATAATGCCAGCATACTATTAATATAAACTAACGAATTTTCGATTAACTGTTGGTTTAACTGATGCTGATCCACTAAGCCCTTTAATTTTGCTTGGAGTGTACTTTGGTAAAACAACAGTTCATCCTTTTCTGTGAATGAAGAACTACGATCAATAATCTGACTTAAGGAAAGCGATTGATAGGAATGAGTTTCCTCTTGTCTTTTTTCTTCAAGCTGCCTTATCTCTTTCAATAAAGCCGATTCTATTGGAAAAATCGAAAGTAAAAGTTCTGGATCGCCTTTGATAATCGCTGCTTGTTTTTCTTTCCCCAGTTCCAATAATTTTTCATAAACCAAGATCATCTCATGCAAAATGGTTTTGAGCGGTACATAGGTCGTCATTCTTCCGTCCTTCTACTCCAAGCAGATAGCAATTTTTCAGCAATCTTTTCACTATCGACTTTGTAGGTGCCATTTTGAATTTGTTCCTTCAGTGCCTGAATTCTTTGTTCTTTTTCTACACTAATTTTTTCTTGTGCAGCCCGAGAGAACTCAACTTTATCCACCTGTATTTTTTTCGCAAGGTCCTGCTTTTGTGTATTATTTATCGTATTTTTATAGGATTGCAGGCCTTGTAATCGACTCACGTCACTAATTTTCATCCTTACTTCCCCCTTCTATATCCGAATTCCGAATCAATGTCCATCTACTAGGTATTAACGACATTTTACCAAGAAGTGTTTAATCCAAAAAGTCTTTTCATAATTGGATTATAGTGGTAAATTTACTTTATTACTAAAATGATGAGAGGAGCTCCAATTGGATACGACTTATTTTGCCGTTGGTTTATGTATATTAGCCTTAGTTATTATTCTATTAAGTTTTTCGTTTAGAAAAAAAAATACCGCCAGGCCACCCAAGAAAAATCGTCGAAACGCCTTTCGGCTTAGTTTATGGGAGCACGAGTGTACGTTTATAGTACCTGCTTCACCCGACTCTGTCCTCTTTGGCACGATCCGCGATATTAGTATTTCTGGGATAAGACTTATTACGTATGAAGATTTAACCGATGTCGAAGAAATTAAGGTATTTTTTGAATTGGGTGAAACTTTCTCCTTTGTCGGAAAAATCGAAAGGCGGAAAAGACTCGAAAACGGTCTATATGATTTCGGAGTCCACTTTTTAGGATTAGACACAAAGACCGAGCAAAAACTATTTAAAATTCTTTGGGATAAAAGCAGAGAGAAAGTTGTTCTATAAATCGAAAAAAGAGCCGTCAATGGCTCTTTTTTTAACTTCTAATTATCCCGTTCGAGATGCCCATCATTTGATCTGCGTAAGTGATGGAGCGTGAGTTAAATTGGAATCCGCGTTGGGTGGTCATCATATCCGTCACTTCTTTACTCAAATCCACATTGGAAGATTCGATTGATCCCTGCTGGATGGTGGAGGTGGTATTTGAACGAATCTCACCGCCTGCTCCCGTGAACCGAAAAATATTACCGCCTTCATTAACTAACTTTTGCGGATTCGAAAAATCAACCATCGCTATTTGTTGAGAAGATGATTGGATTATACCTGCCTCATTAACCGAAAAGTTACTGTTGTTGGCGATTTCCACAGGCTGCTTATTTTTGTCTAGTAAAAAATAACCCTCTGCATTCACTAAACGATAGGTTCCATCGCCCATTGGAGCTTTTTGAAACTGACCATTTCTCGTATAGAAAATTTCCGTCTGGTTCCCTTGTTGTTTTCCTACTTGAAAAAATCCCTGCCCGGAAATCATTAAGTCCAAGGGATTATTTGTTGCTTTTGGAATTCCTTGATCTAAAATCATTTGTGTTCCGCTCAGATGTATTCCATAACCAACCCGAATACCGTTAGGGGTTTTTCGGCCAATCTCTCGATTAGCTGCTTTTTGGTTCTCGATAGAAATGGCTAAGTTTTCTTCGAAAGAGGCCTCTCTTCGTTTAAATCCCACCGTATCAGCATTAGCAATATTATCCGCAATCGTATCTAACTTTTTTTGATAAGAGTTTAGGCCACTCGTGGCAATATAAAGCGAACTATTCATGTGTGAATCTCCTTCTATACTCTTCCAATCGAATTTAATAACTCAAGGGAACGGTCGTATGCCTGCAACACCTTCTGATTCGCCTCGTAAAGCCGGACGTTCTCCATCATATTGGTCATGGTCATGGTTGGATCAACATTCGATTTTTCAATCATCTTATGGTGGAGCTGGACACCTGCAGGTAGTTCAGTCAATGGGGCTGGTTTTTGACCATCCAGTCGGAAGAGGCCATTGCCCTCTTTGATCAGATTGTTAGGATTTTGAATCAGGACTAACCCGATTGTGTCGACGACTTTTCTGTTTGCTGGATTATCTGGATTAAGGATTAGTTCGCCTTTTGGACTAATCGAAACCTCACTTGAAGCGAGTGCAGGATCGACCAGAAGCGGATTCCCTTGATTGTTTAGCACTTTACATCCTTCTGCTGTAACAAGATGACCCGTTTCATCGACCGTAAAACGACCATTCCGTGTGTAGCGAGTTTCGCCAGCTTCATTAAGGGCAGCAAAGAAGACACCTGGCTTTTGGCCCTTGTTCAGAGTTAGAGCCCGATCATCAATCGCTACATCGTATGGGTTATTCGTTGTCACGAGATCTCCTTGAAGAAAACTCGAGATATTTTCTTGTGCGTACACTCCCTGCTGCATTGAACCAACCCACGAAAACCCTGGTGCGTTCCCTGTAGAACTCGTTTTGGAATCATTGATTCGCTCAAGAAAAACTTCAGGAAAAGCTCGTAAAGTGGTATCTACCTTTTTGTAACCGGGCGTTTCAATATTGGCTAGATTATTCGTTAACGCTTCTTGCCGTCTTTGTACTGCTAGCATACCTGACGCAGCAGTATCAATCCCTCTAAGCATAGCCGCTCTCCTTACTGTATTAGTAATTCGGTTGTATAAACATGGACAATTTTTCCGTCACTGAATCTTTCATTTAATTGATTTTTCACCTTTTCCTCAAAAGCTGCAATATTCTTTAAATCTCCCTTGTTTGACTGCGAAAGGATTTTGATAATATCACTTTCAATGATGGGGACAATTTTTTCTGCCTGCTTTTTCGTATCCTTTGAGTCTAGTTCAATGGAGAACTTAACTTGAATGAGGTTGTCTGAATTAAGATTGGTACTAATTTGGTTGGTTGGGATGGTTTGGTCAGCCAACTGATCAATCGTAGCTGCTTTGGCTTTGTTATGTTGATAGTAATATAGACCACCACCGCTTAATACCGTCAGTAACACACAAACAAATAATACTTTTAAAAATTTTTTCATGCCGTTCCTCCTGAAGTGCTCCACTAGTGAACTCACAAATAGAGGTCAATCAGTAATCCTTTTATTTCCCCTATATTATCTAATAAACGGATATTCTGGTCTTCTTGTTTAACCATTTCTTCTGAAAGCTCTAATAATTTTGTGTCAATTTCTTTTATTACCTTTAATTTCCGCTCCCGACTAGACGAATAAGCAAAAGATGTCGTTTCTTCTAATGAGAGTCCATGTTGAACTACCATCTGTAAAAAAGATTTGATTAACTTTTTATATTCATGAAGATCTCTTAAAGAGCGTGACCGGGTCAACCGCTCTCCTTGTTTCGTAATCCCTTCCAAAAGTGTACTTAAATGCTGTTTGGTAACGCTTGATTGTTTTTCGGTAAGAATTTGTTGAAAAGGTGTTGATTCTATTGATTTAGCTTCCTTTTGAGAAAATGAGATTTCTTTCGGGAGCGCAATTCCTTGACCAACTTTCATATGCAAACACCACCATCACAGAATATGTTATTGTCGAATTTTGTAATCCTCAATACAATGAGATTATAATTTTTCCAGAAAAAAAAGGAAAGGAGAATTTCATGACAACCATAATCGGTCTAATATTAGCGATTGTTTTTATTGGTGTGGGTATGGTTCTAAAGGGCGTTTCTATGGAGTCCCTTGCAAACCCCGCCGCTTTTTTAATTATATTTGGAGGAACCTTCGCTACACTGTTTGTAGCATTTCCTATGAGTGAAATCAAGAAATTCCCCATCTTATTGAAAATCGTATTATTTGAGCCAAAACTGCCTACACAGACAGAATTAATCGATAGGATGGTAGATTGGGCGATTGTTGCAAGGACAGAAGGTGTGTTGGCTTTAGAAGAAATTGCTGATTCCATAGGTGATCCTTTTTTAAAAAGTGGGTTAGAAATGATTATTGACGGCAGTGACCGAAATCAAATGGAAGAAATTTTATTCGATGAATTAGAGGCAGTTGCAGAAAGACATAAAGTTGGCAGTTTACTTTTTAGCCAGGCTGGAATGTACGCTCCTACTTTAGGGGTTTTGGGTGCAGTTGTTGGGTTAATAGCAGCCTTAGGAAATTTGAAGGATATGGATAAATTAGGATATTCAATCGCTGCGGCATTTATCGCGACTCTTTTAGGTATTTTTTCCGGATACGTACTATGGCATCCTATCTCCAATAAATTAAAGCGGCTTTCTAAAAAAGAGCAGGACTTAAAAATAATGATGATTGAAGGATTGCTAGCCATTCAAGATGGATTGACTCCAAAATTGGTTGAACGAAAACTGTCTGTTTATTTACCTTCAAAGGCACGTTTAAAGCAGGAGGAACCGATCAGTGAAGAAGAAAAAGAAGCGGTTGTTGCATGATGATGAAGAACACATAGATGAATCCTGGTTAATTCCCTATTCAGACCTTCTTACCTTATTACTTGCTTTATTTATCGTCTTATTCGCTGCTGGAACGATAAACAATGGCAAACTGCAGCAAATTATGATTTCCATGAATTCAGCCTTAAGCGGACAAGGGAGCAGCATGATCCAAAAAGATAATACAGGTGTCACGAAGAGGATGGATCAAAAGAAAACAGAAACAGAAAAATTACATGGGTTAATGAAGCAAATTGAGGACTATATAGAAGCAAGAGGTTTAGAAAAGGTAATCACCATAAAAGATGAACCAAAAGGAATAAAACTATCTTTAAAGGATGTCATCTTGTTTGAATCCGGAAAAGCAGATCTAAAAGGGGATTCACTGGTCATTTTAAAAGATCTTCTCGATTTAATTAAACAGGTAAAAAATCCAATCAGTATTGAGGGTCATACCGATAACGTCCCGATTACAAACAACGAGTTCAAATCAAATTGGGAATTATCTGCAGCTCGAGCTTTGTCGGTTCTATACTTTTTTGAGGATAAGGGAATTCCGTCAAAAAAATTACAATTTTCCGGGTTTGGCGAGCAAAACCCACTATATCCAAATGATACGGTCGAACACAGGCAAATTAATCGGAGAGTCGATATTACTATATTAAAAACAAAATAATAGTCTATCCGCCTTCCTGCCAATAATAGTTATATATTCCATAAATCGTACGATAATGGCAAAACCATTGAAAAATGGTGACGCAAAGCTATAGGGGCTAAAATCTGTGATGATGCTCGCCAGCTTCCGAATACGGGCTCCTACGATTTGTAATTTAATGAAGGAGAGATATTATGAGAATCTATTTATTTATGTCCAAATTTAAAACGAAATGGCACTTTTTTCAATTAGGGTACCATGAGTTATTACTGCAAGGTTGTTTAGATTTTGAGATCAAGAATAAATTACAAAGAAAGATTTCTTACCACAAAATGAAAATAAGCAATGTTTGCTAAAATGTGTCATCCTTTACGGATAGCTAACTTTCTGCTTTTTTGTAAAATAATAGTAATCAGTTATTTGCCCCCCTCTGTGATATAATAAAAATTATTTGCAATGACTTTCGGATTACGAAAGTCTTATTTTATTGAAAAAGATCTGTCATGAAACGTAGGGGGATATGATGAAACATCAAGAAGAGGGTTCAAGATCAATCGCGCTGCCGCTTACCATATCCATCATTGCCATTTCATTTTCGGCGATTTTTGTGAAATGGTCAGACGCACCAGCCTCGATTTTGAGTATGTACCGGATGTGGTTTGCCAGTATCTTAATGCTGCCCATTGTTTGGAAAAAACGAAGTGAATTTAAAAATATCATGAAAAAAGAGTGGTTCTTTTTATTTTTTTCAGGTCTCTTTTTAGCTCTGCACTTTGTTTTATGGTTCGGGTCCCTGAAATTAACAACGGTCGCAAGCTCGACCATCATCCTTGCCTTACAGCCGATTGTCTCGTTAGTCGGGGGATTTTTCTTATTTAAAGAACGAACTACATTATCCGCGATGATGACGATGGGGATTGCCATCATTGGCGCCATGATGATTGGCTGGGGAGATTTCGGCTTAAGCAAGGATGCCATTATGGGCGATTTACTATCCTTTTTTAGCGTAATCGCTGTCGTTGGCTACCTATTAATTGGCCAATCAGTTGTGAAAAAAGTATCCCATTGGCTATATAGCTTTTGTGTATTTTTCTCGGCTGCTATCGTGCTTACGATCTATAACGTATCAGCAGGCGTTACCTTAACTAGCTATCCAGCCAAGGAATGGGGAATTTTCCTGTTACTTGCCACCGTTCCAACGGTCAGCCATGTGATTAATAACTGGCTCTTAAACTACGTCAATGCAACAACTATTTCGATGAGTATTTTAGGTGAACCCGTCGGCGCTACAATTCTAGCAGTTTTATTATTAAATGAGCATCTCGTCCCATGGCAAATTGCCGGCGGTCTGCTCGTCCTGCTCGGAGTGTTCTTCTTTTTGAGCCAGCAGCAAAAACCGATTCAACAAACAATTAAGGTAGAGACCTTTAATTAACAGCAAGAACCCCCCTTAGATATTAATCTAAGGGGGGTTACTTTAGAGGTGCAAACATTATAAAAAACATAGGAAAACGCACTTGAATTCACAATACAATTCACACTGCGTTTATATTGACTGAGGGGCTGGGGAGGCCCCGT
>NZ_BCUX01000068.1 GCF_001591445.1 Neobacillus drentensis NBRC 102427
TCAGTCCCCTGGTGCGTTAAAGCTTTAGTTTACTGGGGGACTGACCTTTAATGTTCAAAAAAATACTTGGCGACCTGCCTATTTTACATTAGAATTGAATGTATATTCATTCTTTTTTAATAATCGAAAACTAGAAATATTAAATAAGCTCCCCTTCACTCGCCTTTTGGCCCTCTTTCAATACAATAACTACTTTGACACTTTCTACCCATTTGGCATCTGGTACTCCGAAAACAGTTGCCTTCATAACATCTAAAGATTAACTCCAGCTTTGATTAATCCTGTCATGTATCGTATGATGATACTTGATTTTTCTTCTGCTGCAAATTCAATAGGAACGAAATTGAGAAAGGATTTTGACATGAACAAAATTGAAATACAATCATTAATCTCGAATCTTGGACTTATTTCCCTTCCGGAGGGCGGGTATTACAAAAGTATCTATACATCTTAAGGAAAGAATTTCAGACAATGGATTAAATGTAGATTTTGAAGGGCAGCGAAAGCTTTTTACGAGTATTTACTTTCTATTGACTTCGGATGATTTCGAAAACAGTTGAACCACAGCAGGACCCGAATTAAATTCTATCTCTTCCGTTATCTCATAGAAATTATCCATATCTGCCCGCAACACCACATGCTCGTCCTTTAATTGTTGGAGTGGAGCACGTAATACAATGTTCGTAGTCTCCATCGTCAATTCCTCATCAGCCTTCCTTCACCGTTCATCCGAGATTCTTATCCTCCATGATGGCTTCGGCGGCAGCTTATTTACTCTTCTTAAAGCATACGACGGTAATATAGAAAATTTCGTGATGGTCATCACACACAAAAAACATTCGGCAGAATTTAAAATATATGTTCGCGTTTTGGCTCTCATTTCGGCAATCGCCAGGCATCTTGATTCTGAAACTGTATTCCTTAGTTTTCATTTTCCTGTTCATAGGTTTTACTTGTAATAAAGAAACATTAATAAAAAAGACCAAACATGTTGGGACATCCTCGGTCAAGCAATAGACGGTTCCCTCTAAGGGATCGGCAAATGAGGGAATAATCCACCGGAGCCTTCAACTCAAGGGTGGATTATTTTTTTCGGTTAAATGACAGAATGGCTACGATTAAACTAGCAAGCGAGTTTTTTCGATACTAATAAGAACCCAAAAAGGCTGACATTTAAATGAAGCCTTTTTTACATATTGAAAAAACAATTAACATTACAAAAATTATTGACCAATATTACAGCAATTATTTCAGATAAATATTCCCTGATTCTATCAATTTTTGAAACTCAATAAAATATTGTAACGATTTTGGATTTAATAATGAATCTAAGTTAACAGCATGATTGATGGGAATTCCCATTAATATTTTCTTAATTGGCACCTCAATTTTTTTGCCGTTCAACGTTTTAGGCAGTTCTTTTACACTAAAAATCTCATTTGGAACATGCCTTGGGGAAGAGTTTTGTCGAATCGTTTTGTTAATATGCGTTTTCAATTCATCTGAGAATTGAGTACCCTCTTTAACAACGATAAATAATGGCATGTATGATTGTTCACTATTAATTGGTATGTCCACAATTAAACTATCTTGCACTTCTGGAATACTTTCTAAAGCACTGTATATTTCACTTGTCCCCATCCGAATACCGCCGCGATTTATGGTTGCATCTGACCGGCCGTACATGATTCCAGTTCCCCTAGAGGTAATCTTAATAAAGTCACCATGCCTCCAAATATCAGGAAAAATATCAAAATAACTATTTTTGTAGCGTTCCCCAGTCTCATCATTCCAAAAATAAATCGGCATTGATGGCATCGGTTTTGTAACCACAAGTTCCCCAATTTCATCAACTACTTCTTCTCCTGCATCACTAAAGGATTTTACTGCAACTCCTAATGATCGAGCTTGTATTTCTCCAGAGTGAACGGGTAATAACAGGCTTCCACCAAGAAAACCAGAACAAATATCTGTTCCGCCAGTAGTGGAATAAAGCCAAATATCCTCTTTTACTTGGTTATAAACCCATTCAAACCCACTTTCAGGTAAGGGTGAACCTGTTGAGCCAATGCTTCTTAAGTGGGAGAGATTAAATTCCTTTGGTTTCACATTAGATTTCATATTGGCCACTATAAAGCTTGCACTGGTGCCCATCATGGTCATTTTTGTAGATTCCGCATACCTCCACAATGTTTCATCATTCGGATAACTTGGATTTCCATCATATAATAGGACCGTCGCACCGGTAAGCAAACTACCAACAACAATGTTCCACATCATCCAACCTGTGGTCGTGTACCAAAAAAATCGATCTTCGCTTTTTAAATCCATTTGTAGTCCGTGGAATTTCAAATGTTCAAGCAGGATTCCACCTTGACTTTGAACGATTCCCTTTGGTTTTCCTGTGGTTCCGGATGAATATAAAATCCATAGCGGATGATTGAATGGAACAGGTTCAAAGGTCAATGGTTCATTATTATTTTCTATTAAAACCTGATTCCAAAGAACAGAATTCTTCAAACCAGACATATCAGGTTGATCTTGTAAGTAAGGAATAATGATTGTTTCTTCCAAAGTAGGTAATTCTGCTTGAATTCTTCCTACTAAGTCAAGTCGATTGTATTTCTTTCCACCATATTGGTAGCCATCTGATACAATCATTACTTTTGGTTCGATTTGTTTAAACCTATCAATAACACTCTGGATGCCAAACTCCGGTGCACAACTTGACCAGACTGCTCCGATACTGGCACATGCCAAAAATGCTGTTACGGTTTCATGAATATTTGGTGCATATGCGACAACCCGGTCACCAGGCTTAACCCCTTTAGACTTTAAATAACCTGCAATGGCAGCTGTATTCTTTTTAAGTTCAGCCCATGAAAGTTCCTGTTGTGAACGTATTTCCGATTTATATATGATAGCAGCTTTTTCTGGAGTTTCATTCCTGAATACATGTTCTGCATAGTTTAATGTTGCACCAGAAAACCAATCGACTTCAGGCATTTTACTGCCAGATAATACTTCATGATAATCCGTTTTGGCCATAATTTTATAATAATCCCAAATCGCTGACCAAAATCCTTCAAGGTCTGTAACAGACCATTCCCATAGTTGATTGTACTGTTCAAACTTTAGCCCACGCGTTTCATCCAGCCATGTCATAAACTTCTTTATGTTTGAATTTTTTTGAATTTCACGTGAGGGTTCCCAGAGAATATTTCCACTAACATTTGCGGTCTTCAAGCCTATCCCCCCTATCAAAATCAATCCAAGCTTTGGTTAAGTATCATGCGCCTAACTATGCCATATTCAAATTCGTCGTTAATAGGTATTTGAAATTCTTTATTTTGATGAAATGGTTTCTTTTAAAAATTTTGCTTCACGTTTTTCCAGAAAAGCGGTAATTCCTTCTTTTCCTTCATTGCTGCTTGCCCTTTCCGCAAGTACTAAAGACTCCTTACCCATTTGAGACTCTAGTGTTTCATGTAGTGAGTGATAAAAAAGTTTTTTGGTTTCTCCATATGCATCCATTGGTCCATTTGCTAAGTTCTCTGCTAATTCAAGGACAACTTCTATTAATTTCTCATTGGCAACAACATGATTGATAATTCCCCACTCACTAGCCTCATTTGCATCCAATGTTCGATTTGTATACATTAACTCAAGTGCCCGTTTCATACCGACAATACGCGGTAAGAAGTAACTCCCCGATCCATCAGGTGTTAGTCCAATCCGATTATAAGCCATCACAAATTTAGACTGGTCAGAGGCATAGGCCAAATCACAGGCGCACACCAGACTCATTCCCGCACCCGCCGCGACTCCATTTACCGCTCCGATAAACGGTTTATTCATTCTAGTAAAATAGGAAATGGCTTGGTGTAAATAGGCTGTAACACTTTTCAGATGAGAGCTAATTTGTTCACCTTCCTCGGCAAAGCTTCTTAAATCTCCCCCGACTGAAAACTTATTTCCAGACCCTGTTATGACAACGACTCTAATTTTTTCGCTCTCCGAACAAAAAATTGCAACATCCATCAGTTCCTTTGCCATTTGTAAATTGATGGAATTCCCAGCTTCCGGGCGATTTAATGTAACGATACCTATATGATTTTTAATAGTTAACTGAACAAATTTATTTTCCACTCTTAAACCTACTTTCTTTTTAATAGGCTATGTTAATATTCATTGTTGATTATCGTGAAGGTATGAGGATTGATAGTCGGAGAATTTCCGGCTAATGTATATAGAGTAAGCTTAAGAAGCAGTTATAAGCGGAGATATTCCGATTAACTGCTCTAAATAAGGCAAAAACCAAGAATTTGGATCATATAAGCGGAAAAGCTTCCTTTATTTTTAAGGAAATATGGGTATTTCCCAATTTAAACGGAATTTTTCCGTTTATTTATCAAACACATTGAAATCAACATTCGGTTATAACACAGAATTTTAATAAAAGTTTTACACACTTTCTAAAATAATGGCAATGCCTTGACCTCCGCCAATACAAAGGGAGGCTAAACCGTACTTTACATTTCGTTTTTTCATTTCAAGTGCTAATGAATATGTAATTCTTGTACCGCTTGCACCAAGAGGATGCCCCAAAGCAATTGCTCCTCCATTGACATTTACTTTTTCCCTATCTATCCCTAACTCTTTGATAACAGCTAAAGATTGGGCCGCGAATGCCTCATTAAACTCAAACAAGTCTATATCACCTAAGGATAATCCAGCATTTTTTAGTGCTTTGATACTTGCTGGAACAGGTCCAATCCCCATAATGGTTGGATCAACCCCTGCTACTCCCCAAGAAACAATTTTAGCTAGTGGTTTTAACCCATGTTCATGGACATAATCTTCTGAAGCTAATAAAACGGCTGCTGCCCCATCGTTTATACCACTAGCATTTCCAGGTGTTACAGTTCCGTCCTTTTTAAATGCTGGCTTTAGCTTGGATAAACTTTCAACAGTTACTCCGTCTCTAATAAATTCATCAACCTTAATTACTAAATCTTTTCCTTTTCTATCTTTCCTCACAATTGGTACAATCTCTTCCGCAAAGCGCCCGCTCTCTCTTGCTTTGATCGCCTTTTCCTGTGAACAAACCGAAAATTCATCCTGTTCTTTTCGAGATAGATCATATTTCACCGACAGATTCTCTGCCGTCATTCCCATTCCGCAGCCAACATATTGATCAATCAGTGATTCCCAAAGCATATCAACTACCACAGGTGCCTTATTTGGTGAACCAAAGCGAGTACCTTTCAAAATTTGAGGAGCCAAGCTCATATTTTCAGTTCCTCCAGCAGCAACGACTCTTACCTCACCTAAGGCAATTGATTGTGCACCAGTTACGATGGACTGGAGTCCTGAACCGCATAAACGATTTAAAGTTAGTGCGGAGGATGACTCTATCATTCCACTTTTTAAACCAATATGTCTTGCCAAATACGCAGAAGCCTCTCCAGTTTGTATAACATTGCCAAACACAATTTCATCAATATCTGAAGCAGGAATTCCACTTCTTTTAATGGCTTCCTTAGTTGCTGCCACGCCTAGTTCAATATCACTGACATCCTTTAATGATCCTCCGAAGGTACCAAAAGCAGTTCTTGCCCCATCTACTAAATAAGTTTTCATTTATCCTTCCCCCACCATTTATAGTTTGATTTAAGAATGAATGACTCTGAAAATATTAATCATAGTTATTAGTTATTTGCATCTAGACTTTTTACCTACTTATTTAGGACAGAATGAAATTCAGCAGGAATTGGACCGAAATGTCTGCGATGGTAGAGCATCGGTTCTTTTTCATGTACCGTTATATTCGTTACTTCTCCGATTAAAATTGTGTGATCCCCAGCTTCGACTTGCTTATACTTTTTGCACTCTAGTACTGCAAATGTATTTTCGAGGATAGGCAGATTTTGTGATGAAAGGCTCCAATTACAGCTGCTAAAGCGATCAGAATTTCTGCTGGCAAATAGTTGACAAAGCTTTTGTTGGTCACCAGCGAGCACATGGACGACAAAACCATCTGCCATTTTAAAAGCATTCAAGGAAGAAACACGATGATCTATCGACCATAAAATTAGCAGTGGATCAAGGGAAACGGATGCAAATGAATTTACTGTAAGTCCGACGGGATTACCATCTTCATCACATGTCGTAACAATCGTTACTCCAGTCGGATAATTTCCCATAACTTCTTTAAAAAGGTTTTGCTGATTTTGTTTCTCCATCTATTTCACTCCTTCTATACTATCGATCAGATTTTCCCAGACTAACAAAATTGAAAAGAAGGATCTGATTTCTACCCTTTCTCGGATATCAGTCAGATCCCAATTGAACAGACGGCTAAACTTTGGTACTTGATAATTTAATTTTCGATAAATTTCTAGTGATAATACGTTTTCATTTAGTCTAAGAAAAAATTAAATTAAAACCGTATTAGGCTCCTGACCACAAAGAATTCGTCCATATAACTCAAGGTTTGTAGTAGGAACAATAACTCCGTGATTTGTCGCACCGCGTGCATCACGGATAATTTGTGCTAAAAGGTTATTTTCCGCAATCAACGATCCGCCACTTTCAGATGCTAGAATATCGATGGCTTCCCAGCATAATCTAACGGCATGGCCAGAATCCATTCGAACGCGTGCTCTATTATTAAAATCCATATATTCACCACTAGCAGCCCATCGATCAATATCATCGGCAGCACGGTAAACATGTAAAAGTGCGGAGTCAATTTTCATTGCAGCTTCGGCTACTTTTAGATGGGTAACGGTCGCTTCAGCTTGCGAGTTGTGCCATGTATATTGAATTTTTCGATTAGGCAGTTTGTTTAGAAAGACTTCCAACGCAGCGCGAGCCATGCCAAGTGGAGGCGATAACAGCACAAGGGCTAATACAGGTACCAAAGCTGAGTGATATAGTGTTTCTTCTTTTGAATAACCTGATTGATATTCGCCATTAATTGCCTTTGAAACCGAAACTACCCTTCGTTCAGGAACGAAGATATCCCTTACTTCAAGACTATTGCTTCCAGAGCCACGCAGACCCGTAGTGTACCAATCGTCCTTAATCTCGACATCCTTCATTGGAATGACCGCTAGACCATTGTCAATAATTTCCCCATTATCATCCACGATTGGGATACCTAGTGCAGCCCAATTTGCATGTAGTGAGCCAGAACCAAATCCCCAAAAACCATAATCAATTACATAGCCGCCCTCAACACGACGAATCTCGCATTTTCTAGGTTCAAGTACCCCACAAGTACGGGCATTTCCATCTCCAAAGACTTCCTGTTGCACATCCTTTGGAAAAAGGGTAGCCACAAGCCAGTTACAAACGTTTGTTAATGTCGTAACCCAGCTGGCAGAACCATTTCCACGTGCTATTTCAGAATTAACATCAATAAATGTACGAATGTTTACTTGATGACCGCCATAGATTTTAGGAACAGTCAGATTGAACAATCCTGCCTTATTAAGAGCTTCAATTGTCTCTTCTGGAATTCTACGAATATCATCAATTTCCTTTCCTTGTGCACGTAATTGGGGAACAAACTCTCCTGCACGCTTAACTAGCTCCTCAGCCTCATTGGTTCGGTCTTTTACACTATTTTCATTTGTCACTATACTCAATTCCCTTCAGAATAAATTAATTTTGATAAAAATAATAACATTCTTCAAATGAATAATACTGACATTAATTTTGGCAACTGTTTCTTAAGCTGGTGCGTTAGTTGTCGTCATTCATTTTGCACTATTATACCTTGGCCAAATCCACTTCAAATTCTGTTCCCCAAGCACTCAGTGATTCCCAAACTTTTGGTTTTAGCGGCAGCTCCTCGTGCCATGGACGTGGTTCGAAAATGCCGAGTTCTGGAATTAATATATCCATGTCTGTATATAACTCAACTACATTTTGGTCTGGGTCATGATGATAGGTTGCAATATTATGTCCAGCTGTATGGCGGGATGGGCCCCAAAGAATTGGATAACCCTGTTTAGCCAATAAATCTGAACTTGCACATTGATGACTGGCATCCTTTAATTGGAAAGCAATATGATGTAAACGAGTTTCGTCAGATGCTACAATATTTAATGTGTGGTGATCTGTATTACAAGATAAGAAATTGGCGAAAGCCTCTCCAATTTTATCTGTAAAATTAAAACCTAAAGCATCGCGGTAAAATTCTATGGTATTCTGATAGTTCTTCGCATAAAACGCGACATGTCCTAATTTATGAGGAACAATCCCTGAAGTACCAAAGCCAACGGTTGTTTGCTCCATTTCCGTAAATAATTCCAAGGTATTTCCTGCAGGGTCCTGTAATTCTATCAATCTTGAAATACCTGGTTTGACATCAACTTTAATAGTAGAGTTGATTCCTTGTACGTGTAGCTGTTCCTGTACTTCTTCTAAGCTGAGATTGCCATCTAATTGGTATCCATAGCGGCGAATACCTTTTTTATCTGAAGGAGTAATTACGATATTGTGATGGTCGAGAGCGTTGCTTAAATAAGTAACCCCGTCCACCTCTTCTGAAATACGATAACCCATTGTATTTGTATAATATTCCACCATGCTATCTGTATTTTTTGAATAAAAATCAACATAGGTTAATCTAAAAACTTTTACCTTTGACATATCCCATTCCTCCATGTGATTTAATAATAGATACTCAAATCCTTTGGTAAACGTTCTTGAAGAGAATATGATATAATTCAAATCAAGACTTTCCGAGTCTGCTAAAGTCGTATTGTCGTATTTGTTTTTAATTTGCCCCCAAGCAAATTAGAAACGAACCATAATGGATGCCAGTCCATTATTCTGAGTCAGCAGCTGTATTAAAAAACAGGCTTTGTTTGTATTTAAACAGTTGCTGTAATCAGGAATCTACTGATTTGTTTAGATAAATCTTCAACAAGTAATGGTAAATCAGCTAAACTTTCTGCACCACCAAATAGATAAAAATCTGGTCGAACCACAACAGCTTCAAGACCTGTTTCTTTAAAATACTGTTTGTATTTTCCATCGACATCGACAACTACATCAGATAATGCATCTTTGCCGTCTGATGACTCTGAAATTTCAATAAATTTCACTCCGATATCCTCTAAAAATTGAATCTGTTCTTCACTTAATACCTTCTTTGGATGATTCACAGGACTCATAATCGTCCATCCATTTCCTACTACATCATCAAATAATCCTGTCTTCCCTTCATATTCCACCCGACCTTGAAACGAAAGTTTCCCGGTGTATTTATTATTCATTCTGTCATCTGATTGGCAGAGAATGCCTTCAGTTAAAAATGGAAATTCTGGAAATTCCGGGACAACACCTGTTAGGAATACTTCATCTCTTTTTTCAGCTGCTTCCGGATCTGTTACGCAAATAACGTTTCCTAAAAACAAGGCTGCTTCAACGACGTCACGATTATGAGGTTTACGCTCCACTGTATACGTCTCTAAAATAGACTCTGCAGCTTTTCCACTTAGAATAAGGTCTAGCTTCCATGCTAAATTCATCGAATCACGAAGACCAGAGCACATACCTTGACCCATGAATGGTGGCGTTAAGTGAGCTGCATCTCCTGCTAAAATGAGTCGTCCCTTTTGCCACTCATTCGCCCATAATGCCTTAAATGTATAAACAGCATGCCGTTCTAATACAGCGTTATTTGGAGTTATATTCCAAGGTTTAAGTAAGCGCCAGGCTACTTCTTCGTTATTAAGGTCTTCCTTTGTTTCTCCAGGCAGAGCCATGAATTCCCAGCGTCTTTTCCCAGGGCCACCTGAAACGACTGTTGTAGGGCGGGCTGGATCACATAGCTGTAAATTCATCGGGGTCCATTCTCTTTCTTCATTAGTAACGATATCAACAACAAGCCAATCAGCAACAAATCCAAGGTCCGTTATCGTATGATCCATATTTTTACGAACAAAACTATTCGCGCCGTCACAACCAACAACGTATTTTGCATGGATTGAACGATTTTCACCCTGTATGTCCTTCACAATGAGCTCAACATGATCTTCAAATTCCTTTAACTCAATTGCATCATTTCCCATATGCACGCTTATGCTAGGCTGTTTACGGCAAGCAACATCCATCACTCTTTCAAGTTCTGGCTGATTGAAAAATAAATGTCCCGGCCACCCAGAAATTCCATCTTGAGAAAAATCTAGGCCCAAGAGTAATTGCCGTTCAGCATTTTGCCATTCATATAAATCAGGGACTGGTTGTAAAATTCTTTCAAGTTCATTTTTTGGAATGATTGATTGCAACATTCTAGCTATTTCATCATCCAAATGAACAGCCCGGGGAAGTGGATATGGTTCAGAAAATCTTTCATATACTCCAACCTTCCATCCTTTTTGACCAAGTAATGAGGCTAAAAGCTTTGCTACAGGTCCGTAACCTACAATTGCCACGTCAACCATTTCTTGTTTCATTATCCACACCCCTAAATAAATATTCTTAAACTTACTTGAAACTCCATTTTGTAAACGCATACATTCTTTTGCAATATTAAACTAATTTAATTTATTTACATGGAAGTTAAATTTATTTATGTATGATCTAGGGGTTGCTGGGATATTTAATCCCAGCGTATTGAATAAATACAATTTTAAGAAATTGCTACTTTACTAGAAACTACTTTATTAACTTGTTCACCTAGGTTAATTTTTCCATCTTTACTCTTAATTTGGCAACGAATAACATCTCCATCTTTCAGATATTTACCGTTATTTATTTGACTTTCAACAAGTAAATCTACTTTCTCAGCGTAAGAGACCACATGGCTTGATAGCTGCCCTAGTGTCTCTGGTTTAAGATTTAGTGCTACTCCGCCAGTTGTACCTGTAATCACCAAATCACCTTTTGAAAGATCCATAATTTCTGAAAGCTCTGTTAGCGTTTCAGCAGGTTTGTATAATAATTGACTCGTATTTGCCGATTGACGTAATTCATCATTTACCCATAAATTTAATTCGAGATCATGTATGAGTGGAACCTCTTCTTTATCAAGTAAGTAAAAATAAGGTCCTGTAGGTCCAAAAGTACGGTAGCTCTTCCCTTTTAACCATTGTCCCTCAGAGAGTTGTACATCTCGAGCAGAAACATCATCCATAATGACAAGCCCTGCAATATATTGGTGAAGGTTTTCTTCTGTCACTTCAACAGATGAAGAAATCTCAGTTCCAATGACTAGCCCAAGTTCAATTTCATAGTCTAGAAGTTTAACATGAGATGGACGAATAATCTCCGTGTAGGGACCACAAAGTGTGCTATCTGCTTTACTAAAAAACATGTTATATGGTGGCCGAGCCGCTTCTAGTCCAGCTTCAGCACGATGGGATGAGTAATTGGCACCCTGACAGACAATTCTTGCCGGTTTGGTCACAGGGCTTAAGATATTCACTTCATTTAATAAAAGAGATTCTCCTTGTCCTTGTTCATTTAATTTTCTAGCAGCTTCGACACCTTCTTCTAAAAAATGAGCTAAAGAAGAATAGGTATCCCTTAATACGAGAATACTATTATTTGATACAACGCCCCACTGTTCTTTATTTTCCTTCTCAAATCTTACAACTTGAACTCCCATATTTAACTCCTCCTAAATTTAATTGGTTCATGTCCTTCAAAGAAACTATGAATATATTTTTTCCAATATCCTCTTAACTCGTAGGATTAATTCTATCATTGTATCGTGTGCCAATTTTTCATCACGCGCCATAACTGCTTCATATATAGAACGATGCCTTTCTAATACTTCGTTCGTCGGCGTATCAAAAGGCGATTCTGGATAATCCATTGCTGCTTTTAATGTTTTCTCTCGGCTAATAACTAGCGCTTTTCGAAGAGTTCTAACAGTGTTAATGATTAGATCGTTGTAAGAAGCACTTAATATACTTTCGTGGAAATCATAATCGGCATTTGCCCATGCCTTTTCATCTCCGATTGATTGTTCGAGCCGATTGAAAGCATCTTTAATGTTGATCAAATCCTGCTCGGTTGCTCTTTGTGCTGCTAGTGCTGCTGCCATGGGTTCCAGACCCATTCTAACTTCTGTTAAATGCAGCAGAAAATCTCGATTTTTCTCATCTTCAAGGACCCAGTTAATGAGTTCCAAATTCCACCATTGCCACTCCGAACGTGGAAGTACCTGGGTACCAGCTCTTTGATTAGACCTAACAAGCCCCAAAGTAGATAAACTTTTAAATGATTCACGGACTACTGTTCGACTTACATTATAAATTTCACCTAAATCCTCTACTTTTGGTAAGATTTCTCCCTGTTTAAACTCACCAGTTACTATTTTACGTCCAAGCTCACAAACTAGTTGTTCACTTCTATTTTTCATAACACGTTACACTCCTATCCTTACTATGTTCTAACATTACCACAACAAGAATGGTATTCCGACTTTTGGGATAGAAGGTTAAAAAATAGGATTCCATTCAATAATGGAAGCGTATTCATTTTTTATTCAAAGTCTTTAACACCCCCTTATGATTAAGAAAGTTAAAGAGTAATTCTTGTTGTAATAAATATTACTTATCTGATAATTATAATAAATAATATTTATTTTTTCGTCAACCTATTTTTTCAAATTTTCTAATAATTTTTATGAATATCTTAACAAAAGCAATCTTAGCATTGTTACTAACACTCAGGTACCTAAATCAGATGTTGTTGATTTATAAAGAGTTGAAAGACCTTCGATTAGGAAGGTCTTTCTTTTAAAATAGTTTGTCAGTATATGTAATCAAATATTTTTAGATAACCAAAGGGTAATACAGAAGCAACTATAACACCTATTACAATTGAAGAAGTTGAAAAAACAATAAATTTCCTAAGTGATATTTGATTCCTCTTATAACCGATAATGAATGCCTTCATCATATAAAAAACAGTAATAAATATAATGATAGCCGAAAAAACACTTGTTAAAATTACTTCCATTGTGTACCTCCTTTCATAAAAATATCGCAACTAAATATTACCATCTAATTGAAATAGTAGATACCAAAATCGGGGTCAGTCCCCACTGTACCTTTGGTAAACAAAAAAAAATCCCCTTTACTCTAGTGAACTAGGGGATTTCCTGCCTTCCTTCAAAATGACATTGTAAACGGTATTCAACGGTCCTCCCTAGCCCCTATGCAATCCTTACTGCTATATAATTATTTATTCCTCCATTAAAAACAAAGTGTTACTCTTGTCTCTCCTAGCTACTCAAACCCCCTTTTAACCAGGCGCGTGGACGGTATGGACCCACCGGGATTTGGATCAAGCTGGTTTTTCCTTTCGAATCGATCCTGTAAAGTTCATCACATTGGTTCACATCGAATCCTAGCAGTGGATGCCCCCCCATCCCTAAGGCACACGACACCAAGAGCATTCGTTGTACGAGGATGCCCGCTTCCATCTGTTGAATGCGATATCCTCTATACCCCAATTTCTCTTTGAGGTGATCCTTGTCTCCAACGACATGCATACAGAGCGGAACTTGATACAGATTCACATTGGGCATTGTTAATCCAAATTGTAAAAACTGCCGGTAATCCCCTTGGGTTATTCTCCGAAGCGCATGAGCGCTATTGTCATAAGAGTAGGCACCATTTGGAACTCCCTCCACATTATAAAAACTGCCAAACAAAGAAACACGAGACTCAACATTCTCCTGTGTATCATCAAGGTCATTCTGATACGAGAAGGAAAATGTCTCTTTTAACAAAGTGGATAGTTGTGTTTGGCTCACTTTTCCTATCATAAAATCGTTATCAGGAGAATACCGCTTCCTGCAAACGGATGCGAGATCGTACGAAAAGCACTCCGTAACTGGCATCAAGATCATCTCTGTACCTAAGGAAGGTTTCACACTAGTATTTTTCTTTATCTTTACAAATGACTGTGTTGTTTCGAACATGGATGCTTCATTAAGTTTTCTCAGCATAGGATAATCAATGACTCTCTTTGAACGGTTAGAGGAAATATGATTCAACAATGGCACTTCCCGGCATAATTCTGTGGCAGAAACCATTTCTTCTTTATTATAATCGTGATCAACACAATTGATAGATTGATTAATACCTAATGGGATAACCGCATATACACTTTCATCCTGTTCGGATAGTCCTAACAAATGATTGATAGACCGATCAAGAAATTGATAGCAGACCCGTGAAGAGAATCCCATCCGATTGGCGACTTCTAACGATTGCCCAATTAACACACCTGCATCTAACCCTTGGAGCCTGTAGGAAAAATTATTGTATTTATAGAAATTTTTCCAAAAAATCGTCGAGACAAAAACGGTGCAAAAACAGTCAGAAATATTATAGCTATTTTCAAGGCTTCTGGATAAATAGAAATCGTAATTTCCTTCTCGCACCAAAATGAGACGATGATGTGCCACATCGTAATGGTAAATTCCCTCTGGAGTATCTTCCAGCTTTAAATACACATATAATTCATTGGGATACAGTGCCCCTCCAGAGGGAACAAATCTCCTTATTGACTGGGCAAAGCTCACAGCTTTTCCCTTGGGTTCCTCGTTTAAAGCGGATTGAGAGTATTGAGTTAGGCCGTATGCATACCATAAGAAATGACCAAGCTCCATCAGGCTGGGTTTTAGATCAGCTTCTCTTCTCTTGAGTACTAACGGTACATCTGCGGTAAGAGGAATCTCTGGTAAGCCACGGTACAGTTTATAAGGAAGTGGTGCGTTTTCCCAATCCACCTGCCAATCCGGCGGAAAGATTTTATCCGTGTCAAAATGTAGATGGTGTAGAAATGTGTCCATCTCCAATCTTAAGTCCTCCTACTCTTCAATTATGGGAACGGATGGGGATATGGATTAAGCTGTTCATACGATAATGGTTGCTTCGTAAACCCTAGTTGCATGGGTACCTTGAGTACCCTCTCCAGCCCTTTCACACGGGTAAGGTGATGCCCAAATGTTATTGGTAACATTCCAGGAATCAATACCTTTACACAGAATAATCCGTTCCGTTTGGTTATCGGTGTTGTTTGGTCAACCACGATGACCTCGAGGTTTAACTTGCGGAACCTCTTAAGAATATCCTGAAGATCATCCTTCAAATCAGTATTTGCGGGCGGCTGCTTGAATTCCTCAGCAAACGTACGTAACGGACGTTGATCATCCAATAAAAAATTCAGTCGTTCCTCTGCTTCTTGCAGACCGTACAACATGCCATGGTCCTCCATGTTGCGCACGGCGAACGGATCTTGGAGCATCTCTTCATATTTCTGCCGGTTTTTCTCCAATTTTTCGTCATGCCTAAACATCATTCCTGCCAGCTCGTAAATCGTACTTTTTACAGCCCTTACTGGATCAGGGTTAGCTCCGGCTGCACATATGAGGTTTACACCCTTGGATCTTCTGTTTTTCGCCACTGCCCAAACACTTGGAATCTCATGTTCCATCGTCGAATTGTAAAAATGAAGGTCATATCCCGCCACCTCACGTATACGGTCGACCATCAGCTGTAATTCTTTATCGTTAGCAGAACTAAGGTCAAGACGCGGAAGGGAGAGCCTGGCATACCAGGTTAACAAGAATGAATCTCGTTCGACGACCTCCATAATTGCATGAAAAATGGCTTCCTCTAAAGTTCCCCCTAATGCACATCCGTTAGAAGTTTCATAAACAAAGCCCTCCTCATAGCCCAAACTGTAATAGGCGAGTAGCTCCGGAATCAGAATAGGACGTTCTTGTAAGAACGAATAGCCCCATACCCAATTCATTGGGTCATCAGGATGAAACGGTTTAAACGGAAAATCAGACTTTTCGTATTGATCCTTTTCATGTAAACCTACTCTTGTAGGATTTAATGCTTGATTCGCTAAATTATGATAACTATCACGAACTACCTTTCTTTTGCCTCGAGGCGTGATCCCGCAATATCGCTCCAAACCTTCCAAAATGGCAGTTAACTCACTCATTTCATAAGAATTGGACCTTCCTCCCACTCCCTCATCCGCTCCAAACAGCGGCATATTCACTAAAACATCCGCAAACGGCAGCGTGAAATCCTGCATTTTCCCATTCATGACCCCAGTACGAAAATCAAGATAATCTTTGACAAGCACTGTTTTTAATTCATCCATCGAACGGCAGCGATAACCACCACCATTAATTTTAGGACTAGCTTCTAACGTAATTTGAGCTAATTCCGATGTGTCATCAGGTAATGAACTGCACATCGGGCACAATGGATCAGGCAAGAAAAGGTGACTAGAGTTTGTTAACGTTCTCAGATTCGTAATGAACACTCTTTCTTCTAAGTTGCTCGGTTCCCCTTGAAGAACCCTCTGCACTTCTTTAGATATCAAAGTTGCCATTTGCGATAGTCCCGTTCGTGATGTCCATGCATCTCGCAGTACACCTTCTCCAGATGCCATTCTCCTCTGAAGCTCCCACATTTCTTGGCGATCGGGCCCAGCTATCATGCGCCGTATGTCAGCACAGCGGGAACATCCCGGCATATTGGGGTGTACTAATGGACCAATGATTCCCTCCCCAAACGAAACGAAACCCCGAAGCCAAGGGATATCTATGGCCCTGAACCTTTCTTCTGCTTTCTGATGAGCCGATGGATGCCAGGCATCGTGGAGCACCAGAGCTAATTCCGTTTTTTCAGGAACCTCTTCTAATATGCTTTGTCGCGTTACGAGATAGTTGCCAGACAATTGATCATGGACAAAATCCGCTAGTAAACCCTGTCCGTAAATTAGAATATGGGCGACCATTAGGATTCCCCCTCTCGTACCTGCACCCCAAACACCCCTGCCAGTTCCTGTTTTAAAAAAGGTTCGAACGCAAGATCATAGACGAAGAGCCTTTTACTGTTTCCGTTCAGGATCTGGACGGAGGATTGTAATAGTTCTAATTTTGTTATTTCTTCACAAGATGGAATTTCGAGTTTAACTTCCTTTTCTTTCAGAAAAACAGTTGACTCCGCTTTCCTATCTGTTGAATTCACCTGGTTTTGAGTATCCAAAAGCGCTTGTTGCAATGCATTCCGTAAAGCCAACGTTGTATTTAAACCTGTGCTAGTGTACCGATGGCCTTGCGACCTTACGCATATCACAGGGAAGCCTAGTATTCCATTTTCCAAACCGATTGTCGGTGCACCATGTAAGGTAGTCAGAGCATTTAAATAAAACCTGCAGCGCTGATCTTCTATCTTTCCTAGTTGTACATGAAAAATAGTATTCTGTTGATCATGATCAATCTTTCTGTTGATCAATTCCTCCTCTAAATTGGCTTGCAGGCCACGACAAACAGCCTCTTCCATTGTTTCTCCTGCACCAATGCCGATAAATCCTCCTGCTATGTTCACATCAGCTTTCTCTTTCTGATCTCGGAATCCCTTAATCATATGTGAAACATACATTTCAATACCAGTCAGTCCGGCTTCCCTTTTTGCCTCCTCATGTGTAAAACCCGAACAGACCACCTCTGGCAGGAGGTCTGCCGGCCCCTCCGACATTGGATTTACTGCTTGAACATAGCATTGCGAAAGAGGAAGCTGTTTTAAGTCTCTTTCCTCCCAGGTATGGAAAATCCCTGTTTCTTCTGAAGTTAATAAACTGAAATATTCCAAAAGGTTACTCGATGGTTCCTTTTTACTCCGCTCTTGCTCGAGCCTTACATCAAGATCTTCAACCAGTCTAGGAGAAACACTTTTATTCGTAACCAATGGATGTGTGATGAATGAAATCCAGTCTCCTTTCAGCGTTTCAAGATCAAGCAGGTAAATTTGATTACTCTGATTTGAACTTGCAATTCCTGTAGCCTTCTTGAAAAATTCGAATACCGTGATATTTGCCAGAATCGATCCCGCTGTTGAAGAGTATGTTTGTAGCTGCCGATCTTCTTGCAATGTAGATTGATGGATACGACGCCATGCGGACTCCCAGCATCCCTCTGATTCCGGATGAACCAATGGACCCGCAAGCCCCACTCGGTCTAAACATAAGGCAGGTAGAAATGCCTTCTTCTCCTCTTTGCAAACCTCATTTAGATCCCTAAGTTCTTTTATATTTTCATCCTGGGAGACATATAATATCCAATCATATGGCTGCACAGCTTCTTGCCAAAAATTCCTTCCCTCTCCTTTTTCAAATGGTACCTCTTTTACCTCTACCTCGGAGTCAGCCTGGTTGGCATTCTTCACTAGTTCATTAATCCGCAATCGATTTGTAGGTACTGAATCCGTTATCATGAAATGAAATTTGGGAAGCCCTGATTCAATTAATGCAGAAGCCAGCGAAACCATAAAGGGGCCAGATCCGACAGTCAGAACTTTAGCCTGACGGTATTCTTGAAAACGGTATGCACCAGAGTCTACAAAATTCTCAATAAATTCAATTTGTGAAGCATACTTTTCGAGAATAGTGCTATTTAATTGATGTGGAGTATCTTGACTTGCATCTCGAACAAAGCCGTTCTTGTACAACGTTTCTCCAATCTCATATACCCTGTTCAGATACTGGGGCGTTAATCCCTCTGTCAACTCTTCCAATGTTTGCTCCCCATTGAACACCGGCATCAGCTTTTCAATCCATTGATAGATCGTACCGCCTTCCATACGGAATGAGCTTACGTTATTTCTAAAATACACACCACCTTCTGGATCAGGTAGATAAAATGTATCCCTTTTTACCTTGAGACGTGAGTATGAGTTCAGTTTCGTCATTCAGCTCCTCCTCAATTCTAATCGTTCCTAATTATGCACTATCAGTTTATGTGCTTTTATTTGTCCATTATGATTAACTAAAAAAAGAAGTGCCCCTGCGATAGATCATGCAGGAGCACTTTCCTTTCATAAAATAACAAAATTTCCCCGAAGGACTACCAGCCTCCCCAGCCTCCCCAACAGTTAGAACAGCTAAAGCAGCTAGCACAGCCAGCACAGCCAAAACAGCTAAGAAGGCCAAGACCAAGACCAAGACCAAGACCGCCAAAACCTCCACAACGACCAAATCCACCACAGCGACCAAAGCCACCACAACGACCAAAGCCACCACAACGACCAAAGCCACCACCAAATCCGCCACAACGACCAAATCCACCACAACGACGCATATCGCCAAACTGGAGCGAATCTTGACCCTGATAATCCATAGGCATTATCTCACCAACTTGGTAATTCTCCATTCCTAACATTTGTAGTTCATTTTGAAAATTTTGCATTTTGTCCTCCCCTTTGTATTTAATAATCAGGTTAAACCGACACCTGAAAGGAGAGTAGAACGAAGGTAATTTGTCAGTTTTGTGTAAATGAAACATCAGATACCACGTGTACTCTCTTCAACAAATTATGATTCATGTTAGGTCATTGCCACTGATTTAAGTGCCTATTTTACGTTGAAAATATCATAAAATGTTGCTTCATTACAGGAAGCACTTGTGGTTGATAGATAATAAAGGTGCCAGGAACCATCCAATATCTGGATGGTTCCTGGCACCTTGTTCACCGCGCTTTGCTTGCTGACCTTCTCCAAAGAGAACAGAAATTCTGTTCTCTTTGGAGAAGGTCAGAGGGGATTTCAGCACATCTGAAGAAAAACTATTTGGATGCTTTCTTTTGTTTCTTTCATTGAATTTTATTGTACTGATTCATGTGGACTCTAGTCCCTTAGTTGATCCTGATGAACGTTCAGGACGTTTTTGGCTTGCTCATACACTTCTTTTCGCTTTTTGAGAACCTCTACATAGCTCCCGTATGTCACTGTTTAGGTGTCACAAAATTAATGCCACTGTGCAAATGTACGCAGTTATAGCAATGAACAAACTACAGCGCCCTTTCTCGTGTTGCATGTCCAAATTTGATTCGGTACTGTTGCTAAATGGCTTCCTAGTAACCTTTTCGGTTCTCTTACCTATTTGTAATAAAATACTATGAAGTTGCATTTTTTCCGTATCGAGATTTCGTTCACAGATAGAAATTAATTCCTTCCAGTTCATTTTAAGTACTAAATTGGTAGGTAACCGTTGCTAGTTTTTTATTTGTTTTAAATATGTTTTTAACTTTCTCTTTTCTCGTCTTTTGTTCAAGGTGCTCTTCAAATAACGAAAGGCCACTTTCATGATTTCAACTCCTACAAATTAAATCTATTCTGCTATTAAATGTTTTGCTAATGAAGTATAACGATAAACAACCGAATTAGGGTCCACCGCTCTTATTAATGCTTCTTGTTCATAGAATAACCACAACCTTTTTTTAGCCCTTGTTATTCCTGTATAAAGTAAATTTTTCTGTAGCATATGCCCATAGCTACTAACCACGGGTAAAAGAACAAACTTGTATTCAGACCCTTGAGATTTATGAACAGTGATAGCATATGCCAATTCGAGATTCTTGAAATATGTTATAAACAAAGAACTTTCCAAAATCATCTTTTTAACTGTTTCATTATCGCTTCGATGTTTTACCGCCCAAAAAGTGCCAGGCATCCTCCAGTAATTGGATAGTGCCTGGTACTTTTTTACTCACACAAAAAAGATGCTCCAAGTTTTTTGGAACATCCTCTCTTTTTATATTGTTTTTAAGAATTCTCTTACTTGATCTGCAGTTTTGGCATTTGCACTATGCAAATGGGCAAGCTTTTCTCCATTTTTAAAGACTAATAAAGATGGGATACCCATAACATTTTGTTCTTCAGCAATTTCCGGGAACTCATCCTTGTCGATTTTAATCCATTGTTTGTCTTGATTCTCTTCTGTAATTTCATCAATAAACATATTCAGACGTTTACAGTCTGGACACCATGTTGTTGTAAAAATTCCAATCGTTAGTTGATCATCTGTTATTTGATCACGATATTCTTGCTCAGTTTTCACTTGTTTCATGACTATCCCTCCTAAAATTCCCCATAAAGTATGTTCTCTTTATACAAGGTTATACTGCTTACGAATCACATCAAAGACATTTTCCAGCAGTTTGATGTCTTGTTGATTTTTCATTAGCAATACTCCACCTTCAATCATGGCCACTATCGTGTGAGCACTTTTTTTAGTATCAGTAGCAGAATCTAGCTGGTTTTGTTTGATCATGCCATCTAAGACTTCTTCAACTCCTAAAAACCAACGATCAAAAAATTGTTGTATTTTCTCACGAAAGGATTCGTCATGTTCACTCATTTCAATTGCTAAGTTACCAATTGGGCAACCTCGTTTTTTTTCCATTTCAGCGTGAAAGGTGGTAGCCCAATCAAGCATCTTATTTAACTTTGATTTAGGCACTTCTTCTGATTTTAAAATTCCATTAATTAACTGACCATCCCACTCCTGAATAAGGTCTTCCACAACGGCTAATCCAAGATCATATTTGGAGGAAAAATAATGATAAAATTGGCCCTTTCCAATATTAGCTGCGTTAAGAATATCACTAACAGATGTTGCTTGGTAACCTTTTGTATGAATAACGATTCTGGCTATTGAGATAATTTCTTGTTTTCTTGACATATGTACACACCTTCATCGGCAAGCTTGTAAACTACCTAACAAACTTCCAATTTCATTGAAGAAAACGAGCTCAGATTTAATCTCCGAAACTTTGTATCATATTTGCAATGTGGGCGTAGGCACCACCAGCAAGTAAGGCAGAGG
>NZ_BCUX01000069.1 GCF_001591445.1 Neobacillus drentensis NBRC 102427
GGGGCTTTATCTTACCGAGGTGTCGTGGAAATCAATGGTAGTTTGTAAAAGTGCCTATCCTCCAAAAAGAATAAGACTGATTATTTTCACTCATACTATCAATGTATTTCTCAAAAAGGAGATGGTATTTGTGGGAAGAACGAAACTAGGAAATGCCAATGCCCAACGAAATAACAATAGTAAAAAGCCAATGAGAGATAGTGAAGAACTGGTTGAATTTACAACGGGTGAAGCATTAAAACACAATCGACCAAATAGTAAATAAGAAACAGCGCCTCCTTCTAGAGTAAGGAGGCGCTGTTTGCTTTAACCAGTTATCAAATCACTCTTCTGCAAGTAATTCCAACGCTTTTTTCGTAGGACCCTCAATCACATCGCCTGAATAAGCATAACGGGACCCATGGCAAGGGCAATCCCAAGATTTTTCAGCATGATTCCATTCACATTCACAGCCAAGATGGGTGCAGGTCGTGTCGACAACATAAAGTTTACCGTTCTCATCCTTATAAGCACCTGCTCTTTTACCGTTATACATGACAACGGAGCCTTCGCCCGCTTGTAAATCATCCGGGGACCTATCTGTATACTCAAGCTTGCCTTTAATTAGATGTTTAGCCACGTCTGCATTGGTTGTGATGACACTTTTTAAGTCAGGGTCAGCTTGGAATCGGGACGGTGCATAGAGCTCCATGTATGGGTTGTCGCGCTTCATAATATAATCAGTTAACAAGTGACCTGCAAGAATTCCTGTTGTCATCCCCCATTTTTTGTAACCGGTAGCTACAAAAACATTCTCACGGCCCTCTGTATAATGTCCAATATATGGGAGTTTGTCTAATGTAACCATATCCTGGGCAGACCAGCGGTAATCGTACTCCTTAATCCCAAAAACATCTTCAGCAAACGCTTGGAGTGCTTCATAATGCTCTAGCGTGTTCACACCCTGCCCGGTTTTATGATTTTCTCCGCCGATAATCAAGATCTTTTCTTTTTCCCCATCAAGCGGTGTATAACGAATCGAACGAGGAGGGGTATCTGCACTGATATACATACCTCCAGGGTAGTCTTTATCTGTTTTAATTCCGATTGCATAAGACCTGCTTGCATACATTCTCGCAAAATAAAGCCCTGGTTTATCATAGAAAGGGAAATGGGAGGCAATGATTACTTGCTTGCATGTGACCCTATATCCTGACTTTGTAACAACTTTTGGTTCGGTATCATCGTCCTCAATGTCTGAAGCGACTGTATTCTCATAAACAGAACAGCCTGCTTTCACCGCCTCTTCAAGAAGTGCTTTTAGAAATTTTAGTGGGTGATACTGGGCTTGATTGTGCATGACGAGAGCGCCTTTAGCAGGAATATTAAAAGGAATCGTATCCTTTAAAGCTCCATCAATTGCAAGGTTTTTATATGCTTCCCATTCCGTTTTAAGCTTTTCAACATTCTCATCCGTCGTTGTATAAACAAAGGCATCTTGCTTGCTGAAATCACATGCAATTCCCTTTTCTTTCACACTGCTTTCAACGAACTGAATGGCATTCATGTGTGATTCATAATAAAGCCGTGCTTTTTCTTTTCCAAAGTGATTGATTAATTCATCATAAATAATGTCATGTTGTGCCGTTAATTTCGCTGTTGTGTGGCCGGTAGTACCATTCAAGACACTGCCTGCTTCTAAGAGGGCCACCTTTAAGCCTTCTTTGGACAGCAAATATGCAGCGGTAATTCCAGTGATCCCGGCACCAACAATCGCAATATCGACAGAAAGATCTTGTTCTAATGTATTAAAAGCAGGTAACTCTATCTCCCGCCAATACGTTTTTGGGAATTTAGGCATTTTCTCAGTTGAGCTCATATGTACCCTCCATATTAAATGTGATTATGTTTAATTTTTCCTAAAGTGAGAAAAAAATGTGATAGAGGAAAAATCTTTTTGAAAAATAAAAAAGAACCCTGCCGCGTCAGGGTTCCAAACGTTATTTATCGGAGTCGATTTTATCGACTCTTTTGGCATCTTCAGAATCAAGGGAGTTTCTTAGGAAATGAAAGAAGGTTCCTCCTACAAAGCCAAGGCAAAGGACAAAACCGATGGTTGTAATCCACCAAATAGCTGCCATGATAAATCCCCCTTTTGTGCTTAATACCTAAATAGTTCGGATGCTTTTCTAAAGGTATATGCACAAGAGGGATGAATTTTGCCAAATAAACGAATTAATCCTTTTTCTTCAGCTCAGAATAATAATCGACTTTTTTTATATTTACACCGACAAAGGTTTCAATAATCGACTGACCCCCGGCGATTGAGAGAATTAAAATAACGACAAAAGTAATGCGAGGAAATAATAGATAGGCACCACCAAGTAAGACTGCACTCCAAACACCTGCACACCAATAGCATTTTAATAAATATCCAAACATCGATGTGGGAACTTCCTTGGTCTTTACGCCATCATCGGTTTCTATCTTTACTTTTTTAACAAAGGGTTTACGGATAAATTCAGTAATTTTATCAAAGACGATTAAATGGGTTAATCGGTAGCTTGCTAAAATTAACATGATATAGGTCAGCCAAGAAATATCCTTCACATTATGTCCTCCAATAAATCTGCATTGATTTAAGACTTAAAAATTAAAATTCAAAGCAAATAATTAATTTTTTAATCCATTGTATATTTTGAGCCTGAAATCAAAATTATATATTCGGAGGAGGCGAAAAAATGAAAAAATCTTTTTGGTTTAGTTTTCTGTTTTTATTATCACTATTCTGTATTCCGAGTGTGTCTTTTGCCCAGCAAATCTACACCGTTCAGCCGGGGGACTCACTTTGGAAAATCGCAGTCAAGTATCAGGTTGGAATTTCGGAAATTATTTCGGCAAACCGCCAATTTACGAATCCGAATTTGATTTATCCGGGTCAAAAGGTGACTATACCGAGTTTTGATTCTGTTAAGAGTATCGAAAGCCAGGTCATCCAGTTAACCAATCAAGAGCGTGCAAAGAATGGTTTGAAGGCATTAACACCGGATTGGGAGCTCTCAAGGGTCGCTCGTTATAAAGCCAATGACATGAGAGATAAAAACTATTTTAGTCACACAAGTCCTACTTATGGAAGTCCGTTTGATATGATGAAAAACTTTGGAATTTCTTATCGTTCAGCCGCGGAAAACATTGCTGCGGGGCAAACTACACCAGCATCCGTGGTTCAAGCGTGGATGAATAGCTCTGGTCACCGGGCGAATATTTTAAGCACCAAATCGACCTATATCGGAGTGGGCTACTCACAGGGTGGCTCAAAACGTCACTATTGGGTTCAAATGTTTATATCAAAGTAAGCACATCAGGGTCAGTTTCTTAAGCATCATGCTAAGGGGCTGACCTTTTCTACGTCTTAGGACCGATATGAAAATCAAGCTTAAGCGCAATTATGAAGAACAAAGAAAAAAGGTAAGATGAAGTCAAGATAACGAAAGGAGAAAAACAAAATGAAAAAATTTGGTTTACTGTTAGCAGGCGGAATTGCAGCGATGATCTTGCTTTCAACTATTGGTCCAATGGTGGGATTACTTGTTAGTCTGGTGCTCCTCTATTTCATCCTCAAAATGTTTTTAAAAGCTGAATCTACAGGTAAAAAAATTGGGCTGGGAATTATCGGATTTATCGTCCTGATTGCATCTATCCATAACGCCCCAGCCATCATTGGAGTAGCTGCTGCGTATGTGCTATACCTCATTTATAAAAAGTGGAACGAGAAAAAGTACGTGGCCGTCAAGGAAGAATCTGACCCATTTGTTAACTTTGAAAAACAGTGGAATGAATTAAAAAATTATTAAATTTAAGGCTGTATTAATGCTAAATTTTGATTTTACACACTCTGTTGATTGGAGCGGAATGCGCGAGACTCCAGCGGGAGTACGGGGCAGGGGAGACCCCACAGGCGCGTAGCGCCGAGGAGGCTCCCCGGCACGCCCGCGGAAAGCGAAGCGTATGGAGCGGAAATCAACAGACAAGTTTAACAAAACCAAATTTAAAAGGAGAGAATAAACATGACAAACTTATTTACACGAATTAAAAATACGATTACAGCAGATTTACATGAGGCGCTTGATCAAAAGGATAAACAAAATCCGATTGCTTTATTAAACCAATACCTACGTCAATGTGAGCAAGAGACAGAAAAAGTTAGAAAGCTATTGGAACGCCAATACACACTTAAAGATGAATTTACAAGAGAATATCACCAAGCTGCCCAGTTAGCAGAAAAAAGAAAGTACCAAGCTGAAGTCGCTTCGAAAGCAGGCGAATCAGAGCTTAATCAGTTTGCTCAAACAGAATATCAGCAATATGCAGACCGTGCCGGCCGCTTGAGTTCTTCGCTTGAACAAGTAAAGGGTCAGCTAGTAGATTTAGAAAGAAAATATGAAGAAATGAAGCACAAGCTAAAAGATATGCATCTAAGAAGGATGGAACTGATGGGGCGTGAAAATGTTACTCGTGCGAACCACCAAATCAACCAGGTTCTTGATGCTAATAACTACTCAGATAAATCTTATTCAAAGTTTAAGGACATTGAAAACTATCTTGACCGTTTAGAACATCAAGTGAATAGTTCATACTACCGAGATACGATTGATGCTCGTGTTGCACAGCTAGAAAAAGAAATGAAATTGGAAGAAAGCAAGTCCATATAATAACAAATATGGTATTCTAATATAAAAGCGTAAGCACCTAGGCGCTGGAGCTAGACAATAAAGGCGTAGATTTCTACGCCTTTTGACCATAAATAAAAAATAAGTGAAAAATATAAGCAAGCCAGAAAATTAAAAAGGGAGGGTGGGCCATGTTTAAAAATACTAAGAATGATTATGTTGGCTGGATGTTCATCGCTGGTGTCATCATTCTTGTCATGGAAATCTTATTCTTTAAAAGTGGGCATGGGCTTATTTTCTCTCTTTTTATCTCTGGCGGCATGATTTATCTTGGACGCAAGCGAACCGGGAAAAAGATAGGGAAGATCCTCTTTATCGGTGGGATTATTTTCCTTGTCCTTAGTATCGTAAATACGATGACTTTTAAATTTTTATTGCTTGCAATTTTAATGCACTTTTTTATTCAATTTTTATATGCCAAAAAGCATCCTAAGAAGCTCACACCTGAAATCACTACAATGGAACCAACTATCCATGAAGAAACGATGATTAGAACGGAACCATTGTTTGAAAATATCGTCCTTGGTCAACAAAAAACCCCTCCGGGAGCTTATGAATGGAATGATGTAAACATCCAGGCAGGTATTGGTGATACGATCATTGATTTGAGCCTTACGATGCTGCCAAAAGGTGAAACAGTCATCTTTATTCGCAATCTCATCGGGAATATTCAAATCCTTGTTCCTTATGATATTGATATAAGTATCCAGCATTCTTGCATCGTAGGTTCATCAACGGTTTTCGAGGAGCATGACTCTAAACTATTCAATCGGGTGTTACACCTAAAAACACCTGGTTATGATACGGCAGAGCAAAAAGTGAAAATTTTCACCTCGCTCGTTGTTGGAAATTTAGAGGTGAGCCGGATATGAGCACAACCCAGCGTCAAATTTTCTGGAGTGTCAGCTTTTCCTTTCTCATTGTTCTCATTGTCGGTGCCATTTTTATCTATGTTTTCCCACTAAACAGTTGGGCGGAATTGTGGAGTAAACATTTCATTAATATCCCTTTTGTTATCTTTATCCCGGCCTTTAGTATTGCTGTTGGAATTCTTTTAGGTGCAGTTTCGGGGATGTATTGGAGAAGGCAGTTTCTATCGGTTGAACATTCCTTGCATTTATTAGAGGAAGGAAAACAGTTGGAAATCAAGGAGAAACCTGTGATTTCGGAAATGGAACTGATTGCCAATCGAATTGATAAAATCGGCAAACAAATGTCAGAGCAAGCTAAACTTTCACAACGGTTAGCTACTGAAAAGGTGGAAGACCTAGAAGGCAGAATTCAAGAAATAATTGAACAGGAGCGGAACCGACTCGCCCGTGAACTACATGATTCTGTCAGTCAGCAATTATTTGCTGCTTCAATGATGATGTCAGCAATCAATGAAACAAAGCAACAGTCTGAATTAGAAAACGATCGTGAAGCAAAGCAATTGAAATTAGTTGAAGAGATGATCCACCAATCACAGTTAGAAATGCGCGCACTTCTTTTACATTTGAGACCGATTGCTTTAAAAAATAAAACATTGCAAGAAGGAATTGAAGAGTTATTAATCGAATTATCTCAAAAGGTTGAGATGGATATTAAATGGAAGACCGAGGCGTTTCCGTTAGATAAAGGGGTAGAGGATCATCTTTTCCGTATCCTGCAAGAGTCTATCTCTAACACGTTAAGGCACGCGAAGGCTAGCAAGCTCGAGGTGCTAATGGTTAAACGGGATGATCTTGTCATCCTAAGAATTGTTGATGATGGAATTGGTTTTGATGTAAATGAAATGAAAGCAGGCTCCTATGGAATGCAAAATATGCATGAGCGAGCAGTTGAAGTAGGCGGGACGTTAAAAGTGGTAAGTGTAAAAAATCAAGGAACAAGGCTGGAAGTGAAGGTTCCGGTGATGATTAATGGAGATGGTGCCAATGATTAGAGTTGTATTTGTTGATGACCATGAAATGGTGAGAATCGGTGTTTCTTCTTATTTATCAGCTCAGCCGGACATTGAGGTAGTTGGAGAAGCAGACGATGGAAAAAAGGGTGTGGAGCTTGCCCTCGAACTTCGTCCTGATATTATTCTCATGGATTTAGTGATGAAGGAAATGGATGGGATTGAAGCGACACGGCAAATTATTGAAAAATGGCCTGAGGCAAAGATTATTATTGTCACAAGCTTTTTGGACGATGAAAAGGTGTACCCTGCACTAGAAGCGGGGGCGACCAGCTACATGCTGAAGACCTCTAAAGCGGGTGAAATTGCCAATGCTGTTCGTGCTACATACCATGGGCAATCGGTCCTGGAGCCGGAAGTAACCGGAAAGATGATGGTGAAAATGCGCCAAAAGAATACCCATCTGCCACATGAAGACCTTACAACACGTGAAATTGAAATATTACTTTTAATGGCAGAAGGAAAAACCAATCAGGACATTGCCGATGATTTATTTATTGCCCTTAAAACGGTCAAAACCCATGTAAGCAATATTTTAAGCAAACTGAACGTACAAGACCGAACACAGGCAGTCATATACGCATTTAAGCATTCTTTAATAAAATAAACTCAGGAATAAAAAGGGCTACGAGCCCTTTTTTTCGTGTTTCTAAAAAAATTCTCCTACTAATCAAAGGACTTGTCTCATAAGTTTATAAAAGTGAGATTAGTATGGAGGAGAAAAAATTGGGGATTTATTATAAGGGAATATTCTTTTTAGCTGCTGCTGCTTTTTTGGGGGAAGGGATCGAAGTTCTTGTAAATATGATTCTTGCTCGAGAGTTAGGACCACACGGGCTGGGACTGTATATGTCCATTTTGCCATCGATATTCTTTATTGTTTTACTAGCGAGCTTTGAGTTGCCTGTATCGATTTCAAAATTTATTGCAGAAAGGGAAGACCGTTATCACAGAAATATCCTTCATCATGCCATTTCGATTACGATTGTGTTCTCAGCTGTACTTTTTTTAGCTGCTACTGTGATCATTCCGTTTATTCCTGTGTTTGATAAATATCATCCTTACGTTAGATGGCTTGTTTTGATCTTGATCCCAATCATTTCCTTCACGTCCGTTGCGAGGGGATATTTTATGGGCAAGCAACAAATGGGGAAAATAGCCGTCTCTAATTTTCTAAGGAAAACCATTCAACTCGCTGGTCTGTTTCTCCTCTTTCGTTTGTTTGCCTTTGATACATCCGAGTCATTGTTAATCGCCATAGGGACATTTATTGGAAGCGAGATTGTTGTGTTCCTCTATTTATTCTACATGTTCATTATCCAGTTTCAGCAATTGAAACGACAGCCATTTTCTAATTTGAAACAAAAGGTAGTTCAGAAGAATTTAATGGCAGTATCGATTCCAACAACGGGTCTTCGTCTGTTTTCAGCATTCAGTGGTGCGATTCAGCCTTTTATTATTAAGGCAGCCTTGATTCGTTCCGGCATGAGTGAAATCGTAGCGACCGAGCAATTTGGGCTGCTGATGGGAGTTGCCATGTCAATTGGCTTTTTCCCGGCATTTATTGCTCATTCGCTTATGGTCGTTCTTATTCCAGCTGTATCCAAGACATACTCACAGGGCGATTATCATCGGCTCCAAAAAATGCTTCAACAGGTGATGAAGCTCACCTTTGTATATGGTGTCGCAGCCGTAGCCATTTTCTACTTCTTTGCACCGGAATTAACTTCGCTATTTTTTAAATCAGAAACACCAGCTCTGTATTTACAATTACTCTGGCCATTTTTCTTATTTCACTTCTTTATCATGCCGATGCAGGCATTCTTGTTTGGACTTAATCTACTTAAAGAGACATTTATTCATATCATTTGGTCAACGATCATCTCCTTTGGACTCATTCTCTTGCTTGCAGCGATGCCGGAATGGCGAATGAATGGCGTGATTATTGGGATGAATACTGGAGCTGTATTGTTAGCACTCATGCATTATTTAACGATTTGTAAGAAAATTGGTGTTACTTTGTTTATGAAAGGGCTGATTCAAAATTCCACTGAGCGATAATTAGTAAAAAAACTTCAGAAGTGTAGGGGTTTATCCATCCATTCCGTCTATTAGTATGAGGAAGAGTAGGATGTTGCCAGGCACAATTAATAGACAACCAGAAATGGTTGTTTTTTAATTGTGCCCGTGGAGGAGGAAAAAAGCAATCTTCGGTAACATAGAAGGGTCATTTATAAATATATTTTATCTTTAGTGAAGAATAAGGAACTTGCTGAAGACATCTATCAAACTTACCAATAGTACCCCTTCTTCAAATTTAATTAAGGAGGGGGGTGAACTGGTTTTTTTATTTAAGTTGAGGTAGATGGCTGGTATGTAAGAACGTAGGTTTGGTATAATCCTGATAAAGGGGGTGAAAAATATGGAAATTGCAACAGAAAAAGAAGTAAATAAAAATTATATAACCCAACAGATTTGGATTAAAAAGGGTCATCGAATGTATGGGTATTTTCAAAATATGACTCAAAATGCCAAAAACATGTTTAACACTACTAACTTTTATATACGCCAAGTATATACAGGATTAACAAGTAATAAAGCGCTTCAACCGCTGCAAATAGAAGTCTTAGACACGATAACCAACAATATAGATAAAATGAATGATTCTCAATTGTTAGCTTATCATAAGAGGGTTGAAAAGCAAAAGTCAAAACCAAAAGATAAACAAAAGGAAATTAAGTGCCATTTATTTGAGGTCCCTTTCAAGGAAAGTCCTTATGTTGACTATAACTTTTTGGATAGTTTATTTAAAAAAATTGCTCAAAACGATTATCGTTCTTTGCCAACACAATCCAGTCAAGGCATCATGCAAACGGTGTTTCAGAATTGGAAGTCATTTTATGCTAGTTTAAAAGATTACAAACAAAACCCAACTAAATACAAAGCGAAACCCAAGATTCCAAAATATAGTCGTGCGAAAGAAAAGGAAGTTCTTTTTACGAATCAGGATTGTGTGATTAAAAATAATAAGTTTTTAAAATTTCCTAAGACTAAACAACAATTAAACATCGGAAAATTAGGTTTATCGAACGGAAAATTAAAACAGGTTCGAGTGATACCGAAGTATAATCAGTATGTCGTTGAGTTGGTGATGGATGTCCCTTCGGAACCGATTGAAAAAGAAGATAATGGTCGTTATATGAGTATTGATTTAGGAAATGACAATTTAGCAACCATCGTTACCAATACAGGTCGAAAACCTACATTGATAAAGGGCAAAAGTGTCAAATCCATTAATCAATACTACAACAAAATGAAAGCTTATTTTTTAGGCATCATAAGACATGGAAAACAAACAAATGAAGGTCCATTTACTACAAAACGATTAGAGCATCTGCACCAAAATCGCTTCCTGAAAATTAAAGATGTTTTTCATAAAGCAAGTAATATTGTCGTTAAACTAGCTTTAGAAGAAAACATTCATACGATCATCATTGGTCAAAATAAAGGGTGGAAACAGGAAGTTAATATCGGAAAACGCAATAATCAAACGTTTGTCCATATTCCTCATCGTTTGTTTATTGAAATGGTGAAGTATAAAGCTGAACAACAGGGCATCCAAGTTTACGTTTCAGAAGAGTCTTACACATCCAAAGCTAGCTTTTTAGATGGAGACGAGATTCCGACCTATGGAGAAAATAACGAAAAAAAGATATTTTCCGGAAGACGTATAAAAAGAGGGTTATACCGTTCAAAACATGGATTACTAATCAACGCGGACGTTAATGGTGCAGCTAATATCATGAAAAAAGCGGTTTGCAGATTGAAAAAAGATAGTTTCTTCAATATCGAAACGATTAATTTATGGAATCCGCAAAGTATTATTATTTAAAAGAAGTCCCAACGGCACAAAAATAAGACCAATGGGATAGAGGGTCTGGGCGTGAATAGACCGCCGATGTGACAGCCCCGCTAATGTTAAGCGTTTGCTTTTTTAGAATCGATACATTAGAAACCCTCACTTCAAATTACCCCAAGGGAATTTAGTGTCGGGAGCATTCATCAGGAGGTTTTACTCGCTACTTTTTTAGCATATCCTTCAATAAAGGAGCAGTCAATCGCATGATAATACCAGTAAAATATTCTTTGTGAAGGAGAATGTTCACCATGACTGGAAAAGGAGAAAAAAGAGGCCAGGCGCACTTACAGCCCTATATTTCAAAACAGTATTACCATCGCTATACACCCATTGATCACGCGGTGTGGCGATTCGTTATGAAGCAAAATCATTATTTTTTAAAAGAAATTGCTCATCCAGCTTACGTAAACGGCCTGCGGGATTCGGGTATTAAAACGGAATCGATTCCAAAGGTAGATGATATGAATAAAAGTCTGGCCAAAATCGGCTGGGGCGCCGTTACGATCGATGGGTTAATTCCCGGTTCCGCATTTTATGGCTTTTTGGCAAATGGCATTTTACCGATTGCGACAGAAATAAGAAACATCCAAAACATTGCCTATACCCCTGCACCGGATATGATTCATGAGGCAGCTGGCCACGCGCCGATTCTATTAGATAAATCTTATCGGGAATTTGTTAGAAAAATCGGTGAGATGGGAGCAAAGGCGCTCTCCAGTAAAGAGAAGTTAGAGGTGTTTATGGCGGTACGCCATTTAACGATTGTAGCTGAAGATCCTAAATCAACTCCAGAGCAGGTTAAAGATGCAGAGAACTTGGTAGCAGAAGCTAGAAAAAAGGTGAAAGGGTTATCCGAGGCCGATATGGTTTCAAGACTTTTCTGGTGGACGGTAGAATATGGATTAGTTGGAGACTTGAATCATCCGAAGATTTATGGAGCGGGCTTACTCTCATCAGTTGGAGAGAGCCAAAGCTGTTTAGCCGATGATGTAAAGAAGATTCCATTTTCAGTTGAAGCATGTATTCAGACTCCATATGATGTCACCAAGCCACAGCCGCAATTATTTGTTTGTAAAGATTTTGATGAATTGGCTTCTGCTATTAATCAATTTGCTTCGACCATGGCATTTATGAAAGGGGGCACGGAAAGTCTGGAAAAAGCCTTGCAATCTGATAATCTTGCAACGTTTGTATTCTCGTCTGGATTGCAAGTGACGGGGACACTGGCAACCATAGTAAAGGATGAGAATGGAGAAGCCATTTATATCAGAACAAAAGGGCCGACCGCACTATCCTTCCAACAGAAGCAATTAGTCGGTCATGGCAGGGATACCCATCATAAAGGCTTTGGAACACCAATCGGAAGTCTGGAAGGAAAGATAGCATTAGAAAATTGCTCGTCTATTCAATTAAAGGATTTAGGCATGATTGAAGGAAGCGAAGCCATTTTGAAATTTGAAAGCGGGGTCAATGTAACGGGGGTCGTGAAAACCATTTTGTTATCAGCTGGCAGGCCCATCTTAATCTCTTTTCAGGATTGCCAAGTAACATATAAGAATCAAGTCCTTTTTGAGCCATCATGGGGGACGTATGATATGGCAGTTGGCGCAGGCATAACGTCTGTATTTGCAGGCGCGGCAGATCCAGATGCTTATTTTGAATGGCCAACAATTGAAACAGACAGTATCGAGGATTCAGGAGATGAGCAACTGAATGAATTAGAAAGCCTGTATGCAGAAATCCGCAGCTTGCGAGAGGGGCAGGTGTGGAATGAACAGAGTTGGTCTAGAATGGATCAGGTGATTGTGACCCTCGATAAAAACTATCCCAGTGAGTGGTTACTGAGATTAGAAATACTTGAACTCTATCAGTTGAAAAATAACAGCCATCCCAATGTAAAAAGTATTACTGAGAAGTTAGGAAATAAAAACTGGGGAAAGTCAGTCAATCAAGTGATTCAACGCGGATTCACCTTACTAAAAAATAGTTAAAGGAAAAGGAGCTTGGAAATCCAAGCTCCTTTCTCCATTAGTCCCTGCTAGATAGAATTCCCAAAATACGAAGGATGCTGATGAATAGATTAATAAAATCCAAGTATAAGTTCAAGGCCATCAATGGTACTTCTTCAGGTCTGACACCGTAATGCTTCATTCGGCTGAAGTCAAAGAGAACATAACCACTAAATACGACCACTCCAATAAAGGAGAAAGCAAGCATACCTGTCGAGCCTAATGGAAAGAAGATGTTATAAATGGAAATCACGACTAAAGCAAGTAAAGCAGCAAGTAGAAATCCACCTAAAGAGGAAAAGTTTTGTTTGGATTTAGTGGCATAAATGGCGACGCCAGTAAAAACAACAGTTGTACTAGCAAAGGCCATGACGACGACGTTTGCACCTGCAGCAGCTGTGTAATAGGCGACGATGGGGTAAAGTGTAATTCCTGAGATAAATGTAAAAACGTATAGGAATGAATAGGAAATGGCTTTTTTACGTCTGAAAAAGAATGCGATCATGAGCATCACAAATTCTAGAATCGCTAGCGGCATAAATAAACTATCTGGTACAAATACTCCTGCCATGGTGCCTAAGAAAGCAATCGCAAGGGAAAGGGCAAACGTACGTATAACAGAAGGCAAAAATTCACTAGATGTTTGTGTGTACAATTTTTTCACCTCAAAAATTATTTGTTACTAAAGATATACGATGAATGGGTCAAGATGTTTCATTTTTTCTGAAAAAATCTTTATCTTCTTTTAATAAATCGCGAATTTCAGCCAATAATTCTTCTGAACGGTCTACTTTCGCAATGACCGCTGCTGGTTCCTCTTTCTTTTTAAAGCGGTTAAGCAACTTTATAAATAGGAAAATGGAAAAAGAAATAATTAAGAAATCAACCACTGTTTGAATAAATTTTCCATAGGCTAATGTCCCATAGGTGAGTTTCGAAAAATCAACGACTCCAATGATTAACCCAACTATAGGCATAATAATATCAGCTACGAGAGAAGCAACTATTTTCCCAAACGCTCCCCCAATAATAACACCGACAGCTAAATCAATGACATTACCCTTCATGGCAAACTGTTTAAATTCACTCCACATAAAAACATCCTCCAAGCTCTTTTGTTATAATTTGAAAAAAAAGAGCAGGGAAGCCCCACTCTTTATGTACCTGCATTAGAAAGCCCAGTTTCCGCCTCGGAACACTGGTTCTGTTTTTCCATCGGCAGTTATTCCGTCGATGTTCATTTCAGTAGAACCAATCATAAAGTCAACGTGGGTAATACTTTCGTTCAAACCGTTCTCTTTCAATTCTTCAGATGACATTTTCTTGCCGCCTTCAATACAGAAAGCATAGGCACTGCCGATTGCCAAATGATTTGATGCATTTTCATCAAATAATGTATTAAAGAAAAGCACATTTGATTGTGAAATTGGTGAATTAACTGGTACAAGGGCCACTTCACCAAGATAATGCGATCCTTCATCTGTATCGACCAGCCGCTTCAGAATGTCTTCGCCTTCTTCTGCTTTCACGCCAACAATTCTTCCATTTTCAAACGTAATCGAAAAACGGTCAATGATGTTGCCGCCATAGCTAAGAGGCTTTGTGCTGGCGACTGTGCCATTCACACCTGTTCGTAAAGGAACAGTGAACACTTCTTCTGTCGGCATGTTGGCCATAAATTCAAAGCCTTTTTCATTTACACTGCCTGCCCCGACCCAAATATGCTTTTCAGGCAGTTCAATCGTTAGGTCTGTACCAGGCGCTGTGTAATGAAGCTTTTGGTATCTTTTTTCATTTAAATAGTGAACCTTTTCATGAAGGGTTTCATCATGTTTTTTCCAAGCCTCAACCGGGTTGTCAAGGTCTGCACGGACAGCTTTGAAAATGGCCTCCCATAGCTTGTTCACTTGGTTTTCTGCAGGCTCATTCGGGAAAACTTTAGCAGCCCATGCCGGCGCAGCGGCAGCGATAACAGTCCAGCTCACCTTGTCAGATTGGGCTGCCTTTCGGTAATTCGCAAGTGCTTTACCAGCAGCTTTATTGAAATTGGCAATCCGTTCTGGATTTACGCCTTTCAGCAAATCAGGGCTAGTCGAAATAACCGACATAAAGGCAGCACCTTGAGCTGCTAAATCTTCCATTTCTTTGGCACGCCAAACAGGGTACTCAAGGAAAGCATCGTCTGGAGCTAAATCATATTTTGTTCTCGTCACGGTATCGTCGTTCCAGTTGACAATGACATTCTGTGCACCAGTTTCGTACGCCTTTTTAACAATTAGTCGAACAAATTCTGCAGCATCTAGGGTGGCGTTCACAACTAAGGTTTGGCCTTTTTGAACATTTATGCCGACCTTAACGGCAAGTTCAGCATATTTCTCGAGGGTATTTTTAAAATCACTCATATGTATGTCTCCTTTTTCTGGATCTTCCTTTATTGTATCGTTTTTAATTTGAAAAAGAAACTTAGAGCTAATATGCAGAGAGATACCTTAATAAAGGCAAAAAAACAGTAAAGATTGTCATCTTTACTGTAACTTGCTTCCGTATACTTTTATATTAAAATAAACACCTGTAGAAAAGAGGACCAAGAATGTAATAATACCTGACAATGAAGTTGGAGACATGAACTGGGATAATTCCATTGTTTCCACCGCCCTTATATTAATTACCTTTTTAAGTTAATTATAATACAAAATGGGCAAATGTGAACAATTTAGTACAAATTTAAATTATTTATTGACAAGTTTTATATCTGGGTTCCTATCCCTTGTTTTTCAAACGAATAAAACATCACCCAATACATTCCGGCACTTAAGAGGGCAAGGATAGTTAAGACAAAAAATGTCCACCCATAGCCGAGCCATACCGTCATTGGAATCGCAAGCGGTGCGATGGTCCGGCTAATGGTAAAACGAAGGCTTGCCGCGGCGAAATATTGACCGCGCATATGCTCAGGAGCAAGTCTTGATACAAAGCTTTGCTGGAGCCCAGCCCCCATTAATTCTGCGAAAGTGAAAACTGCCATAGCGGTCATTAATCCCCAAATCCAGGTAGTTTGACTAAAAAGAATGATTGAAATGGCGTAAACAACAGATGAGAGAGCGAATACATTCCTTTCATAATATTTACTCATCCACTTTGTGATGATTACAGTCAGCAGGGCGACGAGGAAGCCATTTTCAGCGAGCACCAATCCGAATGCCTGCTCAGCATTAACCGAAAACGACCAATTCCCAAGTGAAAAAAGACTTTGAGATTGAAAGCCATCCTTGATATAAACTGGAATTAATAAGTCCAATTGCATAAACGTTTGCCCTGCCAAAACACCTGCAAGGATAAATAACAGGAAGGTTTTATCTTTAACAATGAGTGAATAATCCATCAATTGATTTTTTAAAAAGTAATACCATTTCCCGTCAGGCGAGGAAGTGTTTTGTTTGACTGGAAATGTTTCACGTGTCCATTTGGCTAGGATAAGCCCTAACGAAATACACATCACCCCAGCCACAAGCAAGAGTTGGAAGCGATAGGGAACATAAAAGATTGCACCTAGAATTGGGCCAATGACAACGGCAATATTGATAGATGTGTAAAAAATCGCAAATACATTACTACGATCTTTTTCATCGACTACATCCGCTACCATCGCTTGGCTGGCAGGCCAATAAAAGGAACCGAATACTCCGGCAATTGCAAAGGCGATAAATCCCATCCATGGGGATTGATACCAAGGTGAACTAGCGAAGGCAAAGGCGATAAACGAGAGTCCTTGACCAATAGCAGACATAACCATCATTCGTTTCCGTCCGAAACGGTCCGCACAGTAACCACCCATCAAATTAGCCACTACTGAAAAAATCTGAGAAAAAACTAATAATAGACCTGCTTTGCTTTTACCGAACTCTTCAGCAAAATAAATCGTTAAGAACGGAAAAAACATCCAAAAAGTAATGTTCATCATCGCTTCGCTAAATAAGCGAACTTTTAAATTAGGATCCCAATCCCTAATCCTCATATATTGTCCTCGTTTCTAGAATTTTGACGATACTATCATACTATCTTGATAGATAAACTTACAACTGAAATAGTATCCACATCAAATCGTGCTTACCATTAGCTAGTATCAATGACCACATCTTTGCTATTCTGCATTATAAGAATTTGTATGTTATATTAAAAGTTCAATGATTTGTTGAAAGGATGTTTAAATACAGTGAAAAAAAGTGTAATTTTAGCCGAAAAACCTTCAGTCGCTCGAGATATAGCACGAGTGTTAAATTGTAATAAAAAAGGTAACGGTTTTTTGGAAGGAGATAAATATATAGTCACATGGGCGCTTGGGCATTTAGTTACTCTTGCTGACCCAGAAATTTACGACGATAAATATAAAACCTGGAAAATTGAAGATTTACCTATGATTCCCAATGATTTGAAGCTTGTAGTTATTAAGCAAACAGGGAAGCAGTTTCATTCGGTAAAAAGCCAATTACTTCGTTCTGATGTAGGGGAGATAATAATTGCAACCGATAGTGGTCGTGAAGGTGAATTAGTTGCTCGATGGATAATTACAAAAGCGAAAATAAACAAACCAATAAAACGTCTATGGATTTCTTCTGTTACGGATAAGGCCATTAAAGATGGATTCAATAATTTAAAGCCGGGAAAAGCGTATGAAAACCTTTATTTTTCAGCTGTCGCCCGCTCTGAGGCTGACTGGTATATTGGTCTTAATGCAACCCGTGCGTTAACAACCCGATTCAATGCCCAACTAAACTGTGGACGTGTACAAACACCTACTGTTGCAATCATTGCAGCCCGTGAGGACGAAATTAGAAACTTTAAAGCACAAACCTATTACGGCATTGAAGCACAAACAGTAGATCAATTAAAGCTTACTTGGCAAGATGTAAAAGGCAACAGCCGCAGCTTTGATAAAGAGAAACTTGATGTGATTGTAAAAAAACTTGGGAAGCAAAATGCTAAAGTAACGGAAATTGAAAAAAAACCGAAAAAATCTTATTCACCAGGTCTATATGACTTAACAGAACTACAACGTGATGCGAATAAAATCTTTGGTTACTCTGCAAAGGAAACGTTAAACATTATGCAGAAGCTGTATGAGCAGCATAAAGTTTTAACCTATCCGCGGACAGACTCGCGGTTTATTTCATCGGATATTGTTCCAACTATACCAGAGCGTCTGAAGGCATGTGGGATTGGTGAATATCGTTTACTGACAAGCAAAGTCCTAAAAAAGCCAATCAAAGCCTCTAAATCTTTTGTAGATGACAGCAAGGTATCCGATCACCATGCGATAATTCCTACTGAAGGATATGTTAATTTTTCAGCCTTTACAGATAAGGAAAGGAAAATTTATGATTTAGTTGTTAAACGGTTCTTAGCTGTCCTATTCCCGGCATTCGAGTACGAGCAATTAACGCTTCGTGCTAAAATCGGTGAGGAAAACTTCGTTGCTAGAGGAAAAACTATTTTATCGCTTGGATGGAAAGAGGTTTATAATAACCGACTTGTTGAGGACGATGAAAGTGATGATCTGAAGGAACAGATTTTGCCCCGGATTGAAAAAGGCGATACCTTAAACGTTAAACTGATCGCCCAAACTTCAGGTCAAACGAAGCCGCCTGCCCGCTTTAATGAGGCGACATTGTTGTCGGCAATGGAGAATCCAACGAAGTATATGGATACGAATAATAAACAATTGGCAGACACCTTAAAATCAACGGGTGGACTAGGTACTGTTGCTACACGTGCAGATATCATTGAAAAGCTATTCAATTCATTTCTTATCGAGAAGCGAGGCAAAGACATTCATATTACTTCAAAAGGACGTCAATTGCTTGACTTGGTTCCTGAGGAGCTTAAATCCCCGACTTTAACAGCTGAGTGGGAACAAAAGCTTGATCAAATTGCACATGGCAAGTTGAAAAAAGAAGTGTTTATTAACGAAATGAAAAACTACACAAAAAAAATCGTTGCTGATATTAAAGCAACTAATAAAAAGTATAAGCACGACAATATTTCAACAAAATCATGTCCAGATTGCGGGAAACCAATGCTTGAAGTAAATGGGAAAAAGGGCAAAATGCTTGTGTGCCAAGACCGTGAATGTGGACATCGAAAAAATGTTTCGCGAGTTACAAATGCGCGCTGCCCACAATGCCATAAAAAACTGGAGCTTCGCGGTGAAGGGGAAGGACAAATTTTCACATGTAAATGCGGCCATCGTGAGAAACTATCTGCTTTCGAAGCGCGCCGTAAAAAGGAATCTGCCGGTAAAGTGGATAAAAATACGGTGCAAAAGTATCTGAAAAACCAAAACAAAGAAGAAGAGCCAATTAATACAGCTTTGGCTGATGCTTTAAAAAAACTTAATTTGAAGTAGATCTTCAAAAAAAGACTTTGTTAAGTAGTATAACGGTATCTCTCAAGTTATTTTGTAACATGAACGTTTCATCTTTCATTTGTTATCCCACTAAAGTGTTATCGTGCTAAAATTCTGAAAATTCGATTGACAGATAAGCTATTCATCTCATACAATAATTATCAATAAGATAGTTATAGAATGGAATGATCCCATGAGGCATCTAAAAATATTCAATCAATTAATCATAAAAGAGGCTGGACTCCAAATCATGTAGATTCGGAATCCAGCCTCTTTCTTTATTATACTACAGTGGTAGAGGAGAGAGACGTTATGATCACACTTACTGGTGGAAGCTTAACATTAGAGCAGATGAAAGATATATTATATCGCCAGCAAAAGGTCAATGCCTCTGATAAGAGCATGGAGGCAGTCAAGAAGAGTCGCGAAGCCGTCGAAAGAATTGTTTCAGAATCAAAGGTAGTTTATGGGATTACGACTGGATTTGGTAAATTTAGCGACGTCTTGATTGATAAGAATCATGTTCAAGACCTGCAGCTTAATTTAATTCGCTCCCATGCATGCGGAGTAGGCGACCCTTTTCCGGAAATTGTCTCTAAAGCAATGGTCCTGCTTCGTGCTAACGCACTCCTAAAAGGCTTTTCAGGTGTCAGGCCGCTTGTTATTGAAAAGTTATTAGAGTTAGTGAATAAAGATATCATTCCCGTCATCCCACAGCAGGGTTCCCTTGGTGCGAGCGGGGATTTAGCCCCGCTATCTCACCTTGCCCTAGTTTTAATTGGGGAAGGAGAAGTATTTTACAAAGGTAAGCAAATCGATGCTTTTGATGCGCTTCAGCAAGAGGGGATTTTACCGGTTACATTGGAAGCAAAAGAAGGCCTGGCCTTAATTAATGGGACCCAGGCGATGACAGCAATGGGTGTTATCGGCTACTTGGAGGCAGAGCAGCTGGCTTATGAAAGTGAGCTAATTGCCGCGATGACATTGGAAGGGTTAAATGGAATTATCGATGCATTTGCGGAAGAAGTTCATATTGCAAGGGGCTACAAACAGCAAATTGACACTGCGGCAAGAATCCGTCGTTATTTAAGTGATAGTCTATTAACAACACAGCAGGGGGAGTTACGGGTTCAGGATGCTTATTCTCTGCGCTGCATTCCACAAGTTCACGGAGCATCATGGCAGGTATTGGATTATGTGAAAGAAAAATTAGAAATCGAAATGAATGCAGCAACTGATAACCCCTTAATTTTTGATAATGGAGAAAAGGTTATTTCAGGAGGAAACTTCCATGGGCAGCCCATTGCTTTTGCGATGGATTTTATGAAAATAGCCGTAGCGGAACTAGCGAATATCTCAGAGAGACGGATTGAAAGACTAGTCAATCCGCAGCTCAATGATTTGCCGGCATTCCTAAGCCCTGAGCCCGGTCTGCAATCGGGCGCGATGATTATGCAATATGCAGCGGCGGCACTGGTTTCAGAAAATAAAACACTTGCTCATCCTGCCAGTGTCGATTCGATTCCTTCGTCTGCTAATCAGGAGGATCATGTTAGTATGGGGACGATTGCCTCTAGGCATGCTTATCATATTATCCAGAACGCAAGAAGGGTTTTGGCAATTGAATTGATTTGTGCCATGCAGGCAGTAGAAATACGAGGGGTCGAAAAAATGGCCACGCAAACAAGAGAGTTTTACGATAAGGGCCGTGAACAGGTTGCTTCCATTAAACAAGACAGGGTGTTTTCCAAAGATATTGAAAAAGCAGCTGATTGGTTAAAAGCAATTGAATTTTCACATTTTATTAGAAATTTGAGTATGGAAAAAGGCCAATTCTAGGGCTATAAAATATAAAAAGGCGTGAAGTACTCACGCCTTTTCTGAAGGTAAGAAAGTATAATATCGAATTTGAAAATTGTCCAG
>NZ_BCUX01000070.1 GCF_001591445.1 Neobacillus drentensis NBRC 102427
GGAGATTTTCCGGCTAAATGCAAAATGGAGGTCGTTTCGGGGTATATAAGCGGAGGTTTTTCGGTTATGCAAAGTAAAATCTCCTATTTTCAAATATTTCGAGCCAATAGGCGGAATCTCTCCGTCTATTTAAGCCTTTTTTTATAATAATGACTAATTAAGCGGAATTTTTCCGTCTATTTAGCAGCTCGGATGCATAACCTGATTCCCCAACCGATAAGTGCGGATCCTCTGATCCTAAGATGCGGGGAACAGTAGCTTTTTATCGGCCAGCTTTGCTCCAGAAAACGGAACCCCTTCACAAATAAGTGAAGGGCTCTTTTTTTTGAAGGATAAGTTGAGAAACATAGGAAAGTTTATTTGGGCTTTACATGCGTAACAGTGTTATGTTACATTGTTTTTAGAAAGGGGTTTTTATGATGAGCGAGGAGTTAATCTCAAAGAAAGACCTATTAGAATTAGCTGGAATATCCTATGGACAGCTTTATAGATGGAAACGAAAGGACCTTATACCCGAAGAATGGTTTGTCCGCAAGTCCACCTTTACGGGTCAGGAGACTTTTTTTCCAAAGGAAAAGATCTTAGAAAGAATTGAAAAAATCCAAACGATGAAAGAAAACTTATCCTTAGATGAATTGGCTGACATGTTTTCACCGAATGTAACGAATCTAAATTATACCAAAGATGAATTAATAAAACGTAACATTGTTTCGACAGCCGTTGTCGATTTTTACCTTGAACAGGAAAAAGGCGGTCTTCAATTCAATTTTACAAGAATGCTAGAAGTGTTTGTGTTAGAAAAACTGCTTCAGTCAGGTGAAATTAACCTGGAGGAAGGCAAAATGGTCCTGCAGGTGTTAAAGGATTATGGCGCAGAAATCAAGCAAAAAAGCTGTCAATTAGTGATGACGAGAAAGCTTGGCATGTCATCCTGTTTGTTACTAATTAATTCAGATGAATACCATTTTGAACGGGGAACGAAAGTGGTCGCAACGCTGTCGCTGATGACATGCATGGAAGAAATAAAAGCGAAATTATTATAGAGGAGAATGACAATATGGATACGAAAAGCAGGGGAGACTTGGTTATTAATGGCTTCGGTGCATCCAATGGGGGACAGTTCCGGGTTGTCACTTTAAACGGCAGAGGGACAGTTAATAATGATATAGAATGCGTCGAATTTGATTGTAATGGTTCCGGTACCATGAATGGAAACGTCATTTCTGAAAAGGCAAAAGTGAACGGTCATGCAAGGTTCAGAGGGAATTTCGACAGCCAGACCCTAACGATTGATGGGTCGGCGAGAATCGACAAGAATCTGACCGCAGAAAAATTAAAGGTGTCCGGTAAGGCAAACGTTGGTGGAAGGGTTAAATGTGAGGAAATAAAAATTCAGGGCGCATTTACGGTCGATGAGGATTGTGAAGCGGAAATTTTTAAAGCGGAATCTCAGTTTACAATTGGCGGACTTCTAAATGCAGACCATATTGACATAAAGATGTTTGGAGCGTGTTTTGCAAAAGAAATCGGCGGTCAATCAATTACAGTTAAGGCGAAGGGCTCCTTAGTCGGGAATTTGCTTAAATCCTTCTTTAAACCACAGCTTGAAACAGAATTAATTGAGGGCGACAAAATTGAAATCCAAAATACCATCGCCAAAATCGTCCGTGGGAATCAGGTGAGGATTGGCCCTAATTGTCAGGTCGGTTTGGTGGAATACACAGAGGAATGTTCAATCGATAAAAAGGCCGTTGTAGCTGAGAACAGAAAGGTTTAAAGGAGGATAAGAAAATGAAGCGAAGTGAAAATCTTATTATTAATGGCACAGGGAGTTACCCCGGCGGCCGATACGACAAAGTCAGTATCCGTGGCGAAGGGACAATTGTTAACGATGTGGAAAGCTTGACTTTCCATGTATACGGTACGAGTGAAGCGGTTGAAAATCTCAAAACAGGCTCGGTAAAAATATTTGGCGAGGCAGAGGTCAAAATGAATATGGAGGCCGAGGATACCCTTGTCATGGGATCAATGATGATTGGCGGCAACGCTCATTTGAAGAAAATAAAGATCCTCGGATTGCTGGAAGTGGGCCAAAGGCTTACAGGAGATGAAGCAAACATTAAAGGAAGTATTGCAGTGAATGGCGATGTAGAGTATGACAAGTTCGACTCCAGTGGCGGCTTTGAAATCAAAGGCTTACTAACTGCGGATACGATTAAGGTGGGTCTGCGTTTTGGGCAGAGCTCTGCTGAGGAAATCGGCGGCGGGAAAATAACCGTGAAAAAAAGGAGTAACTCACTCCTGCCGTTTGGAAGAGAGGTAGGATCACTGGTTGCGAAAGTCATCGAAGGGGATGACATCTATCTTGAAAATACCAAGGCTGATATGGTTCGAGGCAATATAGTGAAAATCGGCCCCGGCTGCCAAATCGGTGTGGTGGAGTATAGGGACGATTTCACACAAGACCCAAAGGCGACGATAAAAACGATGACTAAGATATAAAGGAGAAATGTGATGGTCACGAAGGAAAGTAAATTAGGATTAGTGGTTGCGGGGTTATTGCTAGGGATTTTGATGGCCTCCATGGATAATACAATTGTTGTTACTGCGATGGGGACAATTGTTGGTGATCTCGGTGGTCTGGAAAGCTTTGTCTGGGTCGTCTCGGCATACATGGTAGCTGAGATGGCGGGGATGCCGATTTTCGGAAAACTATCTGATATGTACGGCCGAAAAAAATTCTTTATCTTTGGTTTGGTATTATTTATGGTGGGATCGGCCTTATGCGGGACTGCTGAAACAATCACTCAATTAAGCATTTATCGTGCGATTCAGGGGATTGGCGGCGGTGCGCTTGTTCCAATTGCCTTTACGATTATGTTTGACCTGTTTCCGCCTGAAAAGCGAGGAAAAATGGGCGGCTTGTTCGGTGCTGTGTTTGGCTTGTCGAGTATTTTTGGTCCATTGCTTGGTGCGTATATAACAGATTATATCAGCTGGCATTGGATTTTCTATATTAACATGCCGCTTGGAATTCTATCACTTATTTTTATCGCGATCGCTTATAAGGAATCGCCCATTCATAAAAAGCAAATCATTGATTGGTCAGGGGCAGTGACCTTGGTTGGTGCGGTCGTTTGTTTAATGTTTGCACTTGAACTCGGGGGACAAAAGTATGACTGGGACTCCACGGTGATTGTCAGCTTATTTACTGGATTTGCCATTCTGTTTTTGATCTTTTTATTTGTGGAGACAAAAGCAAATGACCCGATAATTTCCTTCGCTATGTTTAGGAACCGCTTGTTCGCAGGAAGTACAATCGTTGGCTTATTTTACGGGGCGGCATTTATGGCTGCTACCGTGTATATCCCCATTTTTGTGCAAGGGGTTTACGGCGGCACTGCCACCAATTCAGGCTTGATTTTATTACCAATGATGCTCGGCTCGGTGATTACCGCACAAGCGGGGGGATTTTTAACGACCAAGATGAGCTACCGTAACATTATGTTTATATCCGGGGTTATTTTGATTGCTGGTTTATTGTTATTAAGCACGATTTCACCGGATACAAAAAGAGCAATGCTGACTCTTTACATGATTATTATTGGATTAGGGGTAGGCTTCTCGTTTTCTGTATTAAGTATGGCTGCGATTCATCCGTTTGGGATGGAGCAAAGGGGCTCTGCGACATCGACGAGTAACTTTATTCGTTCTTTAGGCATGACAATCGGGATTACCATTTTTGGTACGGTCCAGAGAAGTAATTTCAAAGAGGGTCTGGATCATGCCTTTGCAGGAATGGGTGCAATTCCAAACGGGCAGACGCTAGGAGATTCGCGTGCCTTATTATCCGAAGAAGCAAGAAAACTGATCCCTCCACAAATTCTCGATAAAATAACAGACGCACTCTCTAGTTCCATCGTCCACACCTTTACATGGGCACTCGTCCCAGCAGGGCTAGCCTTCCTGTTTATCTTAATCCTGGGGAAAGAACGGATGGTCATAAATAAGGAGCAAGTGTTGAAATAGTTGTTTGAAAAGAGTGGCTGATTCAAAAAGGTGTAAAAATAGCCATTTGAGTCAGTTTTCTTTTGTGAAAAGTAGATTTTTTGGTGATTTGAACTAATTCATGATTAATAGTGCTCGATCGTAGCAGCGAAATAGTTTTCTGTCCTCTATTTTTGATATTTTCAGGGCTGTGAGATATTCTATCAGCGAATTTACATGTTCTATCAGCGGATATGAGGATCCAATCGGCGAATTTGGACTTCCAATCGGCGAATTTCAGCTTCCAATCAGCGAATTAAAAAAAGCTGCCCCAAAAGAGTTATTTTTAGGGCAGCTTCGTCTTTTATTTTTTCTTCAGTTTATCTTTGTATTTAAAGTGAAAGATGATCATTTTTAGGCCGGAGCCAAAATCAAAGGTTGCTAATAAAACGAGGAGGTAACTGAAAAACCCCCAGCCGTTTTTTTGAACATTATCCATGGCAAAGTAAGTAAATAATCCGCCAAGCAAAAAGTAAATAAAACCTGAAAACAAAGGTGAACGTTTCATAAAAATCCTCCGATAAAGTTTTGAACGGCCTGGGCCTCGCGCAGTAGTCTCTCAATATCGTCCTTGTAAACTGACTGGACTAAGACTACCATGGTGTTCATTGCAACATGAGCAAATATAGATACAAAAATCGATTTTGTTTTTACATAAAGAAAGGCGAACGTAAAGCCCATAGCAGAATAAAGAAGAATGTGTTGGAACTCCATATGCGCCGCGGCAAAAATGACCGAACTGATAAGGGCAGAGATGAAGAAATTATAGCGATTATGAAGAGATCCAAAAATAATTTTTCGAAAAACAATTTCTTCTAAAATCGGTCCAATGATGCTCGTGACAATGATTGCCAAAGGAAAGGCCTCGATAATAGTTAGAATTTCCTTTGTGTTTTCAGACCCCGTACCCACCCCTAATAGATGCTCAATGATGGCGGCAGCGTACTGGGCAAATAACGCCAAGAAGATACCGGAAATTGCCCATATCACCGAATTTCCGAAAGACCCCTCCTTTTTTCTGAAGCTGCGGTTGTTCATTTCCTTCCGTAAAATAAAAATAATAATCAAAAGGGCAAGCGTAAAACTTGTTAGCAGCCAGGAAGGAACAGCCAGACTTTGGTTTATTCCAAAATAGTTAAAGCCGTACAAAAATAAAGGTATTCCGATTAGACTGGAAAACTGCATCGCGATATAAACAATAAGGATTATCCAATAGTCCCGTTTCAAATAATCTAGTCTCCTTTGGATGTCATTTTATATTTTTGACGAATAGGTAATTAATAAACATTTACAAAGTACAAAATTGCCTAACCTTTCATATATGCTATTCTTCATTTACTCATAAAATGGGCTTTGTTTCAATTTAGAAAGACTTTTTAAATAAATAGGTATAGAAAATAATGTTTTATACATACTTTATAAGGTTGTCTAAACGAATAATTGTCTAGCTCCAGCGCCTAGGGGCTCGGGTCATAAGCCAAACCGTCAAGAAGGTTAAAGAGCAACCTTCTCGCCGTCTCGTCTAGACTCACGCCCCTGACCAAGGCGCTTCCGCTTTTCGATTTTTTTTTGTAAAAATTTATGCTTCACACTTGCAAAAAAATTTGAGATTCATTATTATAATAATTGTGTTAGCACTCATTAATCGAGAGTGCTAATAAGTCAGAATTACATATATCTTTGAGGAGGTTGTTTGATTTGTTAAGACCATTAGGTGATCGTATTATCATTGAGCTTGTTGAATCAGAAGAAAAAACTGCAAGCGGGATCGTATTACCGGATTCAGCGAAAGAAAAGCCTCAAGAAGGAAAAGTTGTTGCCGTGGGTACTGGCCGCGTACTTGAAAGCGGAGAGCGTGTAGCACTTGAAGTTTCTGTAGGTGATCGTATTATCTTCTCAAAATACGGCGGTACAGAAGTGAAATACCAAGGAACTGAATATTTAATCTTACGCGAATCTGATATTCTTGCAGTCGTTGGCGCTTAAGATATTACTTAAAAATACAAAGATTTGAAAAGATAATGAGGAGGTTTTTATATAATGGCTAAAGAGATTATGTTTAGTGAAGATGCACGCCGCGCAATGCTTCGTGGTGTTGATGCTCTAGCAAATGCAGTAAAAGTTACTCTTGGACCTAAAGGACGCAACGTGGTTCTTGAGAAAAAATTTGGTTCACCACTTATCACTAATGATGGTGTAACGATTGCAAAAGAAATCGAATTAGAAGATGCATTCGAAAACATGGGTGCGAAACTTGTTGCTGAAGTAGCAAGCAAAACAAACGATGTTGCCGGTGACGGTACAACTACTGCAACTGTTCTAGCTCAAGCGATGATTCGTGAAGGCTTAAAGAACGTAACTGCTGGGGCAAACCCAATGGGTATCCGTAAAGGGATTGAAAAAGCAGTTGTAACAGCAGTAGAAGAATTAAAAGCAATTTCTAAACCAATCGAAAACAAAGCTTCTATCGCACAGGTTGCTTCCATCTCTGCAGCTGACGAAGAAGTGGGCCAATTAATTGCTGAAGCAATGGAGCGCGTTGGCAACGACGGCGTTATCACAATTGAAGAATCTAAAGGCTTCACAACTGAATTGGATGTAGTAGAAGGTATGCAGTTCGACCGTGGTTACACTTCTGCTTACATGGTAACTAACACAGATAAAATGGAAGCTGTTTTAGAAAATCCATATATCTTAATTACAGACAAGAAGATTTCTAGCATTCAAGAAATCCTTCCTGTTCTTGAGCAAGTGGTTCAACAAGGCAAGCCGCTATTATTAGTTGCTGAAGATGTTGAAGGTGAAGCACTTTCTACTCTAGTAGTGAACAAACTTCGCGGAACATTCAATGCTGTTGCTGTTAAAGCTCCAGGCTTTGGTGACCGTCGTAAAGCAATGCTAGAAGATATCGCTGCTCTAACTGGCGGGGAAGTAATTACTGAAGAGTTAGGCCGTGAACTTAAAACTACAACGATCAACTCTTTAGGCCGTGCGGCTAAAGTTGTTGTTACTAAAGAAAATACAACGATCGTTGAAGGTGCAGGAGATTCTGCTGAAATCGCAGCTCGTGTAAACCAAATCCGTGTTCAATTAGAAGAAACTACTTCTGAATTTGACCGTGAAAAATTACAAGAGCGCTTAGCTAAATTAGCTGGCGGTGTAGCAGTAATCAAAGTTGGTGCTGCAACTGAAACTGAATTAAAAGAGCGCAAACTTCGTATCGAAGACGCTTTGAACTCAACTCGTGCTGCAGTTGAAGAAGGTATCGTATCCGGTGGTGGTGTAGCCCTTCTTAACGTATACAGCAAAGTGGCTGAAATCGTAGCTGAAGGCGACGTAGCAACTGGTATCAACATCGTATTACGTGCGATGGAAGAGCCTGTACGTACAATCGCTCACAACGCTGGTCTTGAAGGATCTGTTATCGTTGACCGCTTAAAGCGCGAAGAAATCGGTACTGGTTTCAACGCTGCAACCGGCGAATGGGTAAATATGATCCAAGCTGGTATCGTTGACCCAACTAAAGTTACTCGTTATGCATTACAAAATGCTGCATCTGTAGCGGCTATGTTCTTAACAACTGAAGCAGTTGTTGCTGACAAACCAGAACCAGCTGGCTCAGGCATGGGTATGCCTGACATGGGCGGCATGGGTGGAATGGGCGGCATGATGTAAGGCTTTTGAGCCATACATTTGAGAAATAGTTATTGCTATTTTTCACCCATTTTGAGAAGTAGTCATGTAAATAATTTATATCAATAGCAAAAACCACTTCCTATAAAAATTAGGGAGTGGTTTTTTTATGTTATTGAAATATAGGACCATTTTAAAGCGCATAATTCGGTAGAGCATATTCAAGAGAAGACAAGAAGGTAAAACCTTTCTAATTCATATAAAGGCCCATAGCGGATACAGGAGCTAAGAATTCGGCTATTTTCTCCCGTCCTAAATACTTTTTATAAAGGATGTTATTCTCGATATCGTCAACACTAAATTTTTAAAGGTTAATAAAAATAGATAATAATCATAGCATAATGAAGTTGGAGATTGATATAATGGTGCAAAATGGATATTTTTCTGTTGTTGTGTGTAACTGAATGCCAGACTCACCGAACTACCTGTTCACGGAGAGACAAAGATTGTTACGCACCAAGGTAAAGTGAAAAGGGTTAAGTTCGATGAGGGGGAAGAGTTTTGAAAGAAGTAATTTTAAATGAATATGACCAAAAGAAAATAATATACTTGGAATACGAGAAAAAATTGAGAGATTTAATATTTTCCTTGATTAAGGAAAACGGGATTACTATTCATGGTATTGAATCAAGGGTAAAAGACAGGAATAGTTTATCTAAGAAAATTGATAGTAAAGAAGATAAATATACGGGTTTAGATAAAATTACTGATACTCTGGGTCTAAGAGTTATAACATATTTCGAAGATGATGTTGATACAATTGCTAATATTGTTAAAACTCAGTTTCATGTAGACGAAAATAACTCATGTGATAAAAGGAATAAAAATTTCGACTCTTTTGGGTACTCATCACTCCATTATATTATTAAATTAACAGAGCCAAGAGCATCCCTACCTGAGTATTCAAGGTTTAATGAGATTAATTTTGAAATTCAAATTAGATCTATTTTGCAACATGCATGGGCAGAAATTGAACATGATATTGGATATAAGAGTGCAATTGAAATTCCTGTTGATATGAGAAGAAAGTTCTCCAGGATAGCAGGTTTATTGGAATTAGCAGATATCGAATTCATAAGAATAAAAGAAGAAATAAAAAAGTATACAATTGAAGTTAAAGAACAAATTAAATCCCAAAATTTAAATTTATTTATAGATAATATTTCATTAAAGGAATTTCTGCAGGAAGATAAAATAGTTTATGAAATCGAGCAACATTTTATGATTATAACTAAGGCAATTACCGTTGAATATACAGATGAAAGATATATTGCAAAAAGAATTAATCAACTAAGTTTCTTTGGAATTGATACTATCGAAAAATTGAAGGAATCCTTAGAATCAAGAAAAGAAATTATTAAAACTCTTGGAGAAAAGTGGTTGTCAATGCATGAGAAACGATGGGAATCGGTCACGAGTGGAATTTCAATTTTTTATTTATGTTTTGTATTAGCTTGTGAAAAAGAAGATTTACAGTATGTCCAAGAATATTTCAATTTTGGAAAACTTTCAAAAAACCCAGAATTACCCAAAGTGTTATTTGATCTTTATAATAAAATTGTATGAACTTTAATTGTATAAACAAACTAACACGCTAACATTTTGCTAACGCAATTCGATAAAAAACGGTAAATCGACGTTAAAGATGTTACAACCAGTAATATCCAAAACATTGATTTACCGCACTTTTTGCACCTATCGTTAACGATATAACACTCTCACAACTTACCGGCGGCATGATGTAACAACGCCATCAAACCCTTGATATGATTGGGTTTTGGAGTAAGATGAGAGTGGAATGCAAACATTGAGGTAAATTAACGGAGGCTTCTCATAAGTTCAGCGAATTTTTGAGAGGCCTCTTTTTTCATTTCTTGCGTTACGTGGAGATACATATTTTTCGTAATTTGATCGTCAGTATGACCTAAACGATCCATGTTTGTTCGAGAGTGACGCCTGCTTCGGCAAGAAGTGACGTGTTCGTGTGTCTTAAAACATAAATGAGGTCGTAAGTGTAACCAAACGAAAAGACTACGAAAGACTAAGGGTGGTTTTAACACTTGGGAAGATGCTGGGTTACAACTTGACGAAATGTTTGATAAATAGTAACATTACTATCATAAATTAATTGTTTAATTGATTTTCTAAGTAAATAGATAACTTTAGCATAAGGTTAATAATGATCTATTGGCACTATGAAAAAGTAAATCTATTACAAAGAGGAAAACTGTAAATATACTTCCTTATTGGAAAGAAGTAAGATTATATAATTAGGTAGACGATTAAATGGCCTGATTGGGCCCGTTAAAAGTAAACCGACAATTTTCAAAGTTTAATGGTTTTGACCATTATACTTAAAAATTGTCGGTTTTTTTGTTTTTTAAAATAAACAGAAAGGAATGCGGTGTAATGAAGGAAATAGTCAAAATCATCTTTTCGGAATGTTGGTTTCTTCCATCCATTGATGGGGGGAGGTAGAATGTTAATTTCTCTGCCAGAAATATTTTTCGTATTGCTTGCCATATCGGTGCTCAGCGCGCTATTGCTGTTATACCCAAGGGTTCCGCTGTCTTTTGTGCGGTTTCACGTCGGTATCATATTGTTGCCCCCGATTGCTGCCTTGTTGGCCCTTGTTACGACCAAGGAGACCATGATTTATGGCCCTTGGCGGTTTGACTCTTTATCATGGCTGCTGGCATTGTTTGTTCTAACCATTGGTTTTATCGTGCAGCGCTATTCTGTTCGTTACTTACTCGGTGATCATGCCTATCGAAAATATTTTGCCCTGCTAACTATTACTACGACTGTTGATTCAGGTGCCTGGCTGAGTAATGATCTTCGCCTATTGCTGGTTTGCTGGGGATTTACACTCCTGGGACTGACACTGCTTATCAGATTAAAAAAAGAGTGGAGTGTGGCTAGAAACGCAGCTAAGCAATCTGGCCGTCACTTTGCACTAGGCTGGCTTTTCCTCCTCGGAGCTGTCATTTGGGTAACCCAAGTCACAGGGCATTGGCAGCTATCACTCATCCTTACCAAAAGCAGTCTTGCACAGCTTGATTCCTGGGAAAGGACTTGTATTAATCTTCTGCTGATTCTAGCTGTCTTGATTCCAGCAGCACAATGGCCTTTTCAACGCTGGCTGTTAGATTCAGTAGTGGCTCCAACGCCTGTATCCGCGGTAATGCATGCGGGATTAGTGAATGCAGGCGGAATTATCCTGACTCGGTTCTCACCGCTTTTTAGCGGAGATATAGCCCAACTTGTTTTGCTTCTATTGTCCAGTGTTTCCGTCATTATAGGGACCGGAATTATGCTGGTTCACGTTGATTATAAACGGCAGCTGGTCGGTTCCACGATTGCTCAGATGGGGTTCATGTTAATCCAATGTGCATTAGGTGCATATTTGGCAGCCATTATCCACGCTGTCCTACATGGTTTATTCAAATCAACCCTTTTCTTACAGTCTGGCTCTGTGCTTCATCACAACAAGGTGCCTGCCTCTGGGACGCACCAGCCAGCGTCATTATTCTGGACCATCACTGGCGGTATTTTAGGCCTCATGGTCGCACTAGTTATTTGGCTGTCTTCTCCTGGAGAGAGTTATCAATTAATAAGCGCTCTTACGCTAGGATGGTCGGTTTCTTTGGCATGGACTAAGCTCGTGGCTTTTGGATACGGACGTGTTGGGCGTATTGCGGGATTTTCTTTGGTTATTACAGCGACAATTGTATACAGTTTGGTACATGATACTTTTTATGATGTGTTACAGGATTCAATCCCAAAAGGAATTCAAGCACAGGCACCGGCGGCCATTTTGCTCTTGATTATCCTATTGGCCGGTAGTACAGCAGGTGTTTGGCTGGCTCGTCATCGTTCATCAACTGCCTATGCTGTCATTTATCTCTGGCTTGTACGATTAGGTGAGCCTCGAAAGGATTTAGTCGAAAGTCATCCGAAGTATTTGACACAATCATTCTTTAGAGGAGGTCATTTACGATGAATACAACATTAGCAAAAACATTACATTGGGAAAAGCAGCCTGATACCCTGGATATTAATCTGATTGACTTGGTGAAATCAGCCAGCAGTGTCATTGCACCGCTTGGGCCAATTACTACGTTTGCCGCACGCAACCCCTGGGTAGGCTTAGAAGGACAGCCATTTGAAAAAACTGCGCGGTGGCTTAAGAAAACTTGTGATGTAGATATCTACCCCAATGATTCCGTATTTCAGTCTGCACGAAATCGAGGTCAGATTCATCAGGAGTTTTTAGAAAAAGGAATTCAACAGTGGTTAAACTCACAATCTTTGGAGCTGCCGCGTGAGGAAGCAGAGCGATTCTGCCGAATTGCACTTTTGCAAAACCAACCATCTTCCAGCATTTTGGAAGCACCTGAGATAAAAAGCATGGCAAGAAAACTAAACCGTTTTACATCGCAAATGACTGAAAAACATTCGGTTAAAACTTATAGCCAGCGCTTGGAACAGCTGGGAAGGGCGAAGGCAGCCCACGAACTTAACCGCCATATGATCAAGTGGTGTAAATTGTTTTTGAATGAGTCCCAGGCTGTCTGGTCTATGCCCAGTCGAGAAGGGGGTTTCTATCAAGCATGGAGGAAACTAGTCCGGCATGACCCGGCACTTAGCCGTAAGATACGTAAACAACTAAGTGAGCTGCCGGAAGAAGCAGGCGCGGCCTTAATGGAAGTTTTGCTCGAACTCGACATTCCCTTTTTAGAAATTCAAGACTATTTTGAGGCACATTTCCTTGCTTTACCGGGATGGGGTGGCATGATGCTTTGGCGTTCACAGCAATCAATTGAAGAAAGTTCACTGCTTTTTGATTATTTAGCTGTTCGGATTTGTCTTGAATGGGCCTTAGTCAACCCCTCGCTTCCCTTACCTGAAAAAAGAAAAGATAAAGTTCATTTAGAACCATTGATTGCAGTTTGGGCCGAATGGGGAAACCTGCCAATCGATGCTTGGGCACAACTATCTTCTACAGAAATAAAGGCACGTTTGACCCTTGCCTATCGTTTTGATAAGATTCTACGCAATCGGATTTGGCTTGAAGCCTGGGAAAAAACATATGAAGACCAGTTAAAGAAAATGATTACATCCCAACAGCCTACCGGAGCTGCTGAAAGCGTAAAACCTGCACTCGCCCAATTTGTATTTTGTATTGATGTGCGATCAGAGCTTTTTCGCCGAAAACTCGAAATAGCAGGTAATTTTGAGACCTTTGGAACAGCAGGCTTTTTCGGATTACCGATTGAAACCTGCGAGCTTGGCAGTAATCACACACATAACTCTTTACCGGTACTGTTTAAACCGCAATACAAAGTAAAAGAGTTTTCATTGGATTCCGAATCCTATCAACAACGACATCAAGCGGTCCGATCACTAAGTGATACGTTTAAAACAATGAAACATAATTTGGTTTCCAGTATGGTGCTACCGGAGATTAGCGGTCCTTGGCTAAGTCTGCAAATGCTGGCTCGCAGCTTTGTTCCGCGAAATGCAGGACGGACATTAAGCAAACTGTACGAAACATGGCTGCACAAACCATCGACGGACCTCTCGCTTGACCATATGGATACATTGGAAACAGATTTGCCTATTGGGTTTTCGATGAAAGAAAAAGTACACTATGTACGGCAAGCTCTAAAAATGATGGGGCTGACTGATCACTTTGCACCACTAGTGGTTATTTGCGGACATGGTAGTTACAGCACGAACAATCCATATCGTTCTGCACTCGACTGCGGCGCTTGCGGAGGGGCATCAAGTGGGTTTAATGCGAGGGTGCTGGCAGCCTTATGTAATCTTCCAAACGTAAGGAAGAGCCTCGAAACAGAGGGAATTATCATTCCGAAAGATACCGTTTTTGCAGCTGCCGAGCATATTACCACACTTGATGAATTACGTTGGCTTTATGTTCCAGAACTATCAGAAGAAGCTAAAGAATCATTTCTTTGTGTTCAAGCCGCGTTGCCAAAAGTCAGTGAGAAAGCCAATGCTGAGCGGATAGTGCACTTGCCAAATCTCGGAACCCATTTCAAGAATCCGAAGGCTGAAGCGCAGCATATTTCAGAAGATTGGAGTGAGGTCCGTCCGGAATGGGGCTTGGCACGTAACGCTGCGTTTATCATTGGGGAACGTCGGCTGACCCAAGACTGTAATTTAGGAGGAAGAGTTTTCCTCAACAATTATAACTGGAAGAAGGATAAAAACGGTGCTATTCTTGCCAACATTATTTCCGGGCCGGTAACGGTAGCTCAATGGATTAACCTGCAATATTATGCATCTACTGTTGCCCCGCATTATTATGGCAGCGGGAATAAAACAACCCAAACTGTGACAGCCGGTCTCGGGGTCATGCAGGGGAACTCCAGTGACTTATTATCCGGACTTCCCTGGCAGTCTGTTATGAAATCGGATGAAGAGGCATATCATGAGCCACTGCGCTTGCTAGTGGTCATCCAAGCACCGCTGGACTATGTGAAACGGATGCTGGACCACGATCATGCCTTTCACCAAAAAGTAAAAAACGGATGGATTCGGCTTGCGTCCATTGATCCGGAAGGACACTGGGAGAGTTGGTCATAACCTCTTTCCAGGTTTATATATATATGCCTTAGTGTGAAGGCTGCTTTTTTTCCGTTGCTTTTGTAGCAATGATAAAAAGCTTTCCGAACGAAAGGCGTCACATGGGCGGAAAAGATTGTTTTTTAGAATATTATAGGCAATATTTTGCCATCTATAAATGAAATTTTGAAAAAAGGAAAAGGAATCGGTATGGAAAAAACAAAAGGAACAATTGAAGCTGAAATAAGCAAAGCTTTAACACATTGGGAGAAAAATTATCTTGGACGAGGCTCTGTGTCTGTTAAATCGGATATCTTACGGGATATGGTAATTGTAATACTCCACGGTATATTAACTGCTGCTGAATATACTGTATGTCTGGATAAAGAAGGATTGTTATCAGTAAAAGAACATCGCAACAGTTTAGTGGAATCAGGTCTGGATGATTTAAAAGAAATTATCTTAACGATAACAGGGGAAGAAGTAGTAAGTTTTCACACCGATATTAGTACACAAACTGGGGAACGAGTAATGGTCTTTAGGCTATCCAGCGACCTGCAAAGCAAATTATGTTAATAACAGAAGGAAATGTTCGGACTCGCGCATTTTTCATATAAGAAAGAGTCAGGAAACTTTTTTTGGAACAAAATTAAAAACATTTATGGGGTGAATTTGTTGTCTAGAGATGAAAAGAAAAAAGTACTATTTGTGATTGGAATGGAGCAGAAATTAGAACGATTCATTAAAGAAGAAACCAATGCCAATCCGGAAAACACGATCATCTTACAAACATATCAGCCGGTTGTTTCACACCCCTACGACGATTTAATGAGGGACATCATTATTGCTGTGTATCAGGATAATGTTGAGGAAATCGTTGTGGTCTCCACAAATGATTATCAAAAGAATACTGGGGATATACTGAAGAAAATATATAGAAACAAAGAATTACAGGACAAGATTCAAACATTAGATTATCTTTTTAAAAATTGTATGCCCGAATTTCCTGAGGGTAAGGTGAGCGTATGGCTGCAGGGAGGCAAATCTTTAACGGATAGTGTACAAAAAACTGTCAACATCATACGCAATCATCCGCTGCTGCCGTCACATGTTAAGGTCAAAAAATTATACATTGATCAGGGGAATGAAAAGCTATCAGAAATTGTCTAAGAAACTATTGCTTATGTATATAAAATAAAAATTCTTAATTCCTCCGATTATAGGGATTAAGACTTTTTGTTTTGTCGAGCATATTTTGACATTCTTTTCTCCATTCCCCGGAACTAATCAAACGTTTGGTTAGTAAGGAATGATCAGGAAGCGTGTCGAAGCATAAGAGTTTCCCTAAGGCCTCTTTATTGTTTAAAAAATCTCTTTTTACTTCGATAATCCTAAAATTAACTCTTTATAGATATCGAAGAATGCAAAGTAGTAATCTTTGTAGACATATTCATCTGTTTTGTGTGCCATTTTTGTTTCGCCTGGACCAAACATCATAAACGGGAAGTTGTCATCTTTACCTCGTAATAAGTTTGATGCATCCGTCACCCCAGGCGAACCTTTAACAGAAATATCTAAATCTAAATGTTTTTTACCGAGTTCTTTAGCAAGATCAACCATTTTAGACTGTCCTGAAGTGAAAACACTTGGTAATGACATGGTCACTTCAACATTGATATTAGAGCCTTCATTATTGTATTTATTAGCTGTGGTTTTGAATAGGTCAATTACTTCATCGTTATCAAATTCTGGAATCGTCCGCACGTTTATTTCTGCTACAGCTTTATCTGGAACTGAGTTTACTTGGTTTCCTGCATGAAAAATAGTTGTACTCATCACCAATTTACCTAGAACTTCATTTTTACGATCATCTCCATTCAATTTTTCGTCTACTTCTAATAGATATTCCATCAATGGATTAATCGCGTTATAGCCTTGGTCAGGCATAGAACTGTGTGCTGCTACACCAATAGAAGTTACACGCAAGTTAAGGGATCCTTTGTGAGAGTAAATAATCGTATCATGAGAAGGTTCAGCGACCCATAGATAATCTACATCATCCATATAGCCTTCATCGTATAATTTTTCAGAACCTGCTTGACCGACTTCTTCACCAGTCGTTGCCATAAAACGGACAGTACCATTTTTTAGTTCATTATTTTCTTTGAGTTCAATCATCACTAAAGCAAGGTTTACTAAACCTGCTTTCATGTCATTTGTTCCACGTCCGTATAATTTTCCGTCTCTTTCTGTCAATGTGAACGGATCTGAAGTCCACTCGCTTTCATCACCAGGAGAAACGACATCCATATGACCAGAAACGCCAATGACTGGACTCCCGCTTCCAATTTCAGCCACTAAGTTAACACGAGTGTCTGTAACTGGAACAATTTTAGATTCAATGCCGTATTTAGCAAATAAATCTTTCAAGTAATTTGCCACTTCGATTTCGTTTTCATTAATAGACTTGATCGCTATAATGTCAGATAAAATCTTTATCTTTTCTTCTTCTGTAAAATGTTTCATACAAAATCCCTCCAAAGTTTTATCTGTCTACCTCCATGAGAATACAACTGTATTTTACCCAAAAGTCCATAAATAAGTTAGCCACTTAAAATATCCGCTGTCTTCCTTGACTTTTCATATTCTTTTACAACTGCTGTAAGAGGTGTACAATAAATTAAGTCATTCGAACGTGTTCTTGAACAAACTATTAATAACAAATTCGATCAACTCATGGAGAAAGGTAGTAGATAAATAAATGGTGTCGAAACGACAAAAAGACATCGTGTTGTCTTTAATGAAGGAGAAGGAACCTGTTACAGCCGAATGGATGGCAAAAGAACTTGGTGTGAGTGACAGAACCATTCGCACCGAGATCAAAGAACTTCAATCACAATCTTCTTCGTTAGGAATCATTATTGAATCGGTTAGAGGAAAAGGATATCTATTAGATATAAAGGATTATGAATTGTTTGATAGGGAGATTAATCCTAATGCGAATGATGCGATAGATAATAATCAATCTGATTTTTCCGAACAGGCAAATCGGGTTTTGTATATATTAAAACGATTTTTAATAGAAAAGGAACCCTTACATTTGAGAAAAGGGAGGTCTTTCATTTGGTTACTGACTGGTGGGAGGCCTTTTCTTCGACTGATCTGCTCTTGTTTTTGTTCGTATCGCTGGGCGATATAACTTGCAAATATATCAAATAACCTTCATATTTAATAGAAAAGGAGGTCCGATATGCGACGCGATATACAACTGAATGAACAAGCTTTCTCTTCTAAAGAGGTGGGAGAAGAAGTGGGAATTGCAACTCCTACTGTTCGAAAGTATGGCCAAATCTTGGAACGGAATGGATATGAGTTTTTCAAAGATGGCGATCGGCGTATTTTTGTTCAATCTGACGTCGCAGCGCTTATAGCGCTACGCGATACGGACAAGCCCCTTGACGATACAGCTAAAGACCTTGCGTATCAACAAAAGGAAAGATTAGTAGAATTCAATGAAACGGAAATTGCGATACCCGATACATATGAAAATTTACCGCAAGACCCTAATCAATTAAAAGAGATTTTAAAGGTTTTGGTCAATGAACTCGCTGCCACTCGTGAAATAAATGTCCAACTGACAAACGATATGTCTCAGCTTAAACTAACGGTTTCCCGTCTTCAGCAAGATCACCATGTAATAAGTTCCAGTATAGCTAATTCAGCGCAAAAAACTCATGCGAAGATTGAGAAATTAACGGAACAACAAAATAATCATTACGAAACTTTGCTGCAACAGGAAATGCGAAAAAGTGAATTATTACAAAAAGAAATACAAAATATGCGGGACGAACTGGAAAAAGAATGGCGTTCACAAAATGATTTTAATAAACGGTTAGAAGAAGCGATACAAAAGCCTAAAGGAATATGGGGAGAGATTTTCTCCATGTTTCGAAAATAAGGTTAGTAAAAGGATATGAGTTCCTAGATTAGGGCAATCCGTGTATCTTTGTTCACTCTGACAGCGGATCGCTTATATCGTGACCCGATATGGCCAAGAACTTAGATGAAAAAGCTAAAGAACTTGTGTATGAACAAAAAGAAAGATTAGAAGCAACCACGGAAATTGCGATACCTGATACATTTGAAAATCTACCCCTCGACCCCAACAGTTAAAAGAAATCATTATTTTTCAAATTTCAACAAAATTCCCGGGAAATATCTACAAATTATGAGTGAATATCGACAAAAATTGAAGTATTTAAATATACAAGAAAAGTGAAATGCTAATATTTTTCTGACATAAGGGTTAAGTGAAGCTTCTCATTAGTTTGAAACTTGTGAGAAGTTTTTAGCAAAAACGAACACCTGCACACTCGTGACTTCAGTCGTGAGTGTGCGGGTGTTTTTTAGTTTTATAAAGGAGGAATTCCTTCTTTTAAAAGGTTCACATAGTCTCTCCAAGGAGAGGTTAAAATAGTAGAGGACATGAATTTACCAAAAAATTCAAAAGTTTAGTGGAGGTAATTCAGCTTGAATCAAACAAAAGTCAAATTATGGACAGGTCAATATACTTCAATCATTATTTCATCATTAGTTATGTTTGCTGCTTTTTATATGATTACATCAGGATTTCCACTCTATGTATCAACAATAAGTAATAATCCTGCTATAGCTGGAACATTGACGACAACTTTAATGACCGCCTCTCTCATCACACGATTCTTCGCTAGTGTAATTATACAAAAGATAAATATGAAAGTGCTCCTCCTTGTTGCCCTTATTTACTTTATGGCAACCATTGTACTTATCTTTTTTAAAGATTCTATTGGATTTTTAATTTTTATTCGGGCGCTTCAAGGGATAGGATTCTGCCTGCTGACAAATTTACTCTTTACCCTATCTAGCAGTATGGTCCCAAGTTCCCGTTTAGGGGAAGGTCTGGTTTTCTTCGCCATGTCAACCAGCATTGGAACATCACTTGGACCGATGATCGCCATTTCATATTTAGCTAATTATTCTTTCAAATCCATGCTGGTAATTACTCTCTTTCTCATGTTCTTTTCATTCATCTGCAGTCTATTAATAAAAAACGACAGTATTAGAACAACAGCAAGTCAACAAACATCAACTAATGAACCTTTCTACAAATATATGTATGACCGCCGTGTCCTTGTCCCAAGCATTTTGATCGCATTAAATTATTTTGCGATTTCTGGAATTGTAAATTTTATGGGGGCCTTCGGTAAAGAAATAAATCTAGGAGGGAAGATTTCACAGTTTTTTACTGCACAGTTGATAGCAATGGTAATAGTTAGAAGCTTCTCAGGAAGAATTTTCGATAAATACGGTCATAAAATCCTCATTATACCTGGAGCTATTTCAGGAGTATGTGGATTAATTTTATTAAGTTTCGCCAATAGCATTAGTTGGGTTCTGATTTCCGGATGTTTATTTGGGATCGCCTACGCTGTCATACAGCCGATTATCCAAGCATGGGCCTTAACTCTTGTTCCACCAGAGAAAAAAGTAACAGCAAATTCAATGCTCTTAATATTTATGGATCTTGGCATGGCCATTGGATCAGTAGGACTTGGATACCTTGCAAAGTATGTCGGTTATGGAAAAACATTTGGGTATTCATCCATTTCGATGATTGCTATTTTATTGATTTATCTTATTTCGTCTAGGAGGAATGCAAGCGTCAAATAATCCCTACAGGGCTTACTTGTAGGATTGGATTATGGGTTTAGTATTAGTCGGCCGACTTTCTTCTAATGTTGATGTGGATTTAATAAATCGGATTTTATATTGCGAGTGTATACGTAAACGTCAAGTAGCCCCAAATACACGATTTAGATTTGCAAAGAAAGTAAGTTATTATAGATTAATATGGATAAATGAATTCCAATTTTTTCTGTATATATATTATAAGGAATTTTTTCTCTATTGGATTCAATGACTTTATGAAAGGAAAAAGAAAATTGCTTAACG
>NZ_BCUX01000071.1 GCF_001591445.1 Neobacillus drentensis NBRC 102427
TTTATTTAGACAACTTTTATATCATAACATTTCTTACATTCGTCGTCAACACTTTTTTAATTCTCTTTTAAAAGATTAATAGTTTCGAAGACAACTTTTATATGATATCATATCTCATCGCCACCGTCAATCTTTTAATTACTTTCCTGAAAAGATTGAATTGCTTCAACGACAACTTTTATATCTTACCACCTTGATGTCGTTAATACAAGAGTTATTTTTAAAGAATCTACTTTTTCCGTTTATCTTCTATTAATAAATAATATTCCATTCCATTACAGTTTAATTAACACCCTCAGATGTACGGATGTTTATTTTATTACTTTAAAGCATTATAATTGAAGTAACTATTTATAAAATTACGACAAATAAAAGGAGTCTTGAAATTGCTGTCATTTATTTTAGTAGTTATCGTATTATTTCTCATTCCCGGTCCGGCCGTTTTATTAACCATTTCACAAACCGCTCAAGGCGGGAGGAAAACCGGGATTATCACCGGGATTGGGATTGCGGTCGGTGATTTGATCCATACGATTGCAGCCGTGCTCGGACTGTCGGCCATTCTTATGACCTCGGCACTCGCCTTTGATATCGTGAAATATCTGGGTGCCGCCTATTTGATTTTTTTAGGAATAAAGTCGATACTTGAAAAATCTAAAAAACAAGAAGCGCCGACCGTGAAAAAAAGCAATACGATCACATCGTTTCGCCAGGCCTTGTTAGTTGAGATGCTCAATCCGAAAACCGCTCTTTTTTTCTTAGCCTTCTTACCGCAGTTCGTCCATAACAACGGGACCCCTGTTGTCATTCAACTCCTAACGCTTGGACTGACCTTTGTGTTAATGAGCATAGTGTACACTACTCTATTAACATTCCTGACAAGCTCAATTGGTGAAAGACTTTTCTCAAACAAAAACAACAGGCTGGCGCGATGGCAAGGCAAGGTCGTTGGTTCCATTTATATAGGGTTAGGATTAAAACTTGTTCTTCAAACTCAAAATTGACTTCGCCCCATGGATAAATCCAGGGGATTCTTTTTTAAACCTTCATCGAAGCTGCCTTTCGGCCGGGGCTTCCAGGTCTTACTACTTCTCCAGTTCATTACGACATGTAGTAAAAACCACATACCGCAGCCCAATCATAGGCACTACGCCACTGCCCTTATAGCCTCATTGTGCGAGACAATGGGAGCTAAAAGGACTCGGCGATACTTTGTATCTTCTACTTTCGGAAGTACACGATTTTTCGTTAGCTGTTTGTTGACGGACTTGTCCAAAATATTCATGGCACCTACTACATCTCGATGTCCTTCTGCTCCGCACTGACAGCCGAAGTTTCGATCCCTTTGTTTGTGGAATTCTCCACATGACGGGCACGTGCCGGAAGTATAGGACTCTTCCACAAGTTGGACTTTGACTCCTCGATGGTTTAGTTTGTATTTTATTTTTTCGATTAATTGCCCAAAACTCCAGTTGGACAATTGTTGACGAATTTCTTTACGGGTTTTCTTTTTCTTTTTCGTATTCCTTTGAACGCCATCCGGTGTTCCGATATAGAGTGTTTTTATTTGGTTTTCCACACACCAATCCGTGACCATTTTCGAAATCGAATGCAATAGATACTCCATTCTCCGTTCCAGTTTTTCTAAAAAACGGCGTTTACGCAAAATGAGTTTTTTCCTTGTATTCGAACCTGGCCTTTTCCTGCTAATCAGCTTCTGAATTTCTTTCAACCTTTTGTTTCTGTAGCGCTGTAACGAGCGAAGTTCTCTTCCTGTTACAATGAGGTGGACTTTTCCGTCACTTAAAACGGCCGCATGGATGATCCCTAAATCGCAGCCGGCTTCCTTTTTACCTTGAACCTGCTTTTGTTTTGGTACTTCCACTGCTAGATGCATCCAGTATTGATTTTTGTGCCAAACGATTTCGGCACTTTTTATCGTATGGAAATCAATGTGCTTCGGTTGAGGGATCACTAAGGGGGATTGTTGTTTTCCATTGCTAAACCTGAGCTTTTTACCAGTTAATTTAATCGCTGCTTTTTTATATTTAATGGAAAAGAACTTTTTGTATTTCCAAGGGTACCGCCACTGTTTCTCACCTTTTGCCCGTAACACCCTTGTTCTTTTGCAGGTTTCTTCATGTAGCTCGATGATCGATTGTATCGTTTGCGAGTGTAATTTATGGGTGGTGGCATTGTACCATTTCTTTTTTTCAGAGGCACTTGTCCAAACCTGATAGGCATCATATAGCCACCAATGGAGATCCAAGCAGTCATTCCACAGATTCGCTGCTTCCATACGTAAAGTATCGACTAATCGCCTCTCCTCGCCGGTTAAACGGAGCGGAAATTTCCGAATGACAATATCTCCATTCGATTCCTTTTTCTTCTGTTCTTTCATGTTCTTTTTATGGGGTTTCATTTCGGTTTCACCTCCAGACGGAACGTTTGTTCTATATGTTTATTATACTCCTATGGAATAGTAATTGATAGTAAAAAGAAAAAAATATGGCTTATATCCCCATGTCTGAAGAAAGGGGTTTTACGCCACTATTTGATAAATAAAGTAATTAGAAAAAGGCATTTACCCAATGCCTTTTTTTCTAAAGTGTGAAATGGACTATCCCTCCATGAGCTCCTTTATTCTTTGATAGATTGATTTATCATTAATTTTTTTGAACATCCCAATGCTTGGACTAAGATTTGCCTCAATAATATATAAACTTCCATCAGTTGTAATCCCTATATCTAAACCAAACACCTTCGAATCAGGATAAAATTCCTGCAATTCATAGGCGGCTACTAGTAAGATATTATCCATTTCTACGGTTAATTCCGCAAAGTCTATTCCCTCGATATCCGATTTTTCATAAGCTTGTTCTATCGTTTGAAGTTCTTTTACCACGTTCGTTATGAAGTAACCATCCTCTGCTACTTTGACGATCTTCCCAGTCACTTCCCATTCAATAGCAGCTTTCTTCCGCTGGATCATTACTCGGATATCAAATGGATTCCCCTCAATCGTTGCCAAGGGAATCTTTTGTTGGACAATGTGGAGTTTATTTTTCTGCAGGATCTTGTCTAAGAATTCCTGAATAAGATAGCTGTCAAGGATCATTTTATTTTTTTTATTGTGAATTTCATACTGATTTTCCCCACACTTAGATACCTGGACAACTCCATAACCCTGCTTCCCCTCGCTTGGTTTAACCACAACCGTTCCATATTCATTTAAATGCTTCCAAAATGCAGTTTCTGAGAATAAATGAGTCTTAGGCAAGTAATCTACAAGTGTCTTATTTTCTTTCATCACATGATATTTCGTCCATTTGCCGTAGGAATAACTCATACACCCGCCCCCTTTCATTAGAGAGACTTATCTTATTATTCTATTCAAAGCTGCTCCGATGTTCTTGTATGTTCGTCCAAAAGAACAGGGTCTTAAAAATTGGCAAGAAAAATGCGATATGACCATGTCCTTAATTTTTCTTATGCATATATTAATTTGAAAAACCTTTTTGAAGGGGGGTTGTACAAATGGGATGTCGCAAAGAAAAAAGCGATTGCAGCTGCAAGAAAGATTGTTTATGTCGCATTTTAAAGAAGTTCAAGCATAGCGAAGTAACAATTAGAACAAAATCCGGCGATTTCTTTACCGGGGAGTTAAAACGTGTAACAAACGACTGCTGCGTAAAAATCATTGAGCCAGAGATGGTATCTCCTTTTGTTACGGAACGATTGACAGTTATCCGTTGCAAGGACATCGAAAGCTTTTCCGTCGATTTACTAAGCGGTTGATCAATCTAAAAATCCGAAATAAGGCAGTGACAATACCGTCACTGCCTTACCTTGTTTGATCGAAGAATTTTTCGACTGAAGGGGGATGAGCGATAAAATGACTTTGCCTTCTTAAAAACTGCTCCTTGGCATCTGAATGATGATGCCACTGGTGAGGGTAACGTATATAGGCATAGTGTTCCTTCGAAAGCGAATACAGCTTCAGCCCTTTTTCAAAACAAAGCCTCTGAAACCCGCTATCCTCGCCCACATTCACATCGGGAAAGCAAATCTTCTCGAGGATTTTCTTCTTGAAGGCAAGCGTGGCCCCACTTAAAAAATAGGAACTTTTATATGGACCATTATTCACAATCCATCGATTTTCACGATTAGGATTATACAAGCGCAGCTCATGACTTTTTTTGAAATAAATGTAGAAGCTGCTTTTACCAACCATATCCGCCCCTGTTCGAACTAGCGTCCCATATGCCTCGTTTAGATATTCGGGACCGTAATAGTCATCATCATCCATTTTTGTGACAAAATCATACTTAGCTTCGCTTACCCCTTGATTTAAACATGTTCCCAAACTTACTTCCTCTGGAAAGAGGAGAATTTTATGTTCAGCAAAATCCACTTCCATCCCAGAAGAATTAACAATAATAATCAGCTCTTTTTCGATTAACGTTTGTCTCTTGAAATTCTCGATAATATTGTGGACAAAATCCTGCCGATTCGTGCAGGCTATGACAGAAATCATAAGGTCCCTCCCCCATCACGTGCATACTCCTCAAACGTGTCCGTCACCGCAATCCTTCGGCATTGTTTTTGAAAGGTCTCATCAAGGACCCGCCAAGAATGCTGATGGTCCTCCTGATAGCGAATCAGGACATAATCGTAAAGGCTTCCTGAATATAATGATAACTTTCGTTCAAGACAATCCTTTTGAAATTGTATATCCTCGCCATTATTCAACGCCTGGAACTGAACCTTTTCGAGTACTGTCTTTTTAAAAACTAACGTCCCTCCCGCCAAAAACACCCGTTTATTTTTCAAAAAGAAAGAATTCATCCCCGGACGGAATACTGTTAAAAGCTTATCTTTTTTAAAATAAACAAAGATCCCTGCCTTCCCGACGACGTCTGCACCTTTATCCTTCAGTAACCGTAACGCGTTTGCCAAATAAGGAGGTGAATAATAATCGTCATCATCGAATTTAGCGATGACGTCATAGCGCGCCTGCATGGAACCAAAATTCAAACATTCCCCCAATGTTTTCTTTTCATCCAGTTGAAATACACGTATATTTGGCGTAGCTAATTTCTCTAGTTTCATACCATTCTTGTTTAAAATAATAATGAGCTCTTTTTCTCCCAAACTTTGCCGCGAAAAATTATCGATCACCCGCTCAAGCATGTTTTCTCTTATTGTACTGGTTACAACCGTTATCAAGATTGTCCACCCCCTACCCATACCAATCTTTATTTATTTCATAGTATGTAAGAGACTTGAAAAATAGAGGTGAAACATGGAAAAGAAAGTGCTGATTACGGGAGTGGCTGGATTCCTGGGCTCACAGCTAGCTAAGGATTTACTTGAAGCCGGATGTGTTGTCGTTGGAGTCGATAATTTATCATCTGGAAAAATAACCAATCTAAAGGGCCTCTCGGAGGACCGGTTTATTTTTAAGGAGATGGATGCCTGTTCAAGGAAATTACTTACTGACGCTGACCTTCATAACCTCGCGGAAATTTACCATCTTGCCTCTGCTGCTTCTCCAAAATATTATCAAGCAAGCCCTTTTGAAACAATAAATGTGAATACAGTTGGAACGAAAAATATGCTCGAACTCGCCAAAAGGAGACAAGCTAAGATTGTTTATACCAGTACAAGTGAGGCCTATGGGGACCCGGAAATGCACCCGCAGCCGGAAAGCTATCGAGGCAACGTCAATACATGGGGGCCGCGAGCCTGTTACGATGAAGCGAAGCGATTGGGAGAGGTGCTCTGCTATTTGTATTACACGCAGTATCAAACCAAAGTAAAGGTTGCGCGGATTTTTAACACGTATTCGGCAGGGCTTGCGAACGATGATGGACGAGTGATCTCCAACTTTGTCACGCAAGCTCTAAAAGACGAGGATATTACCGTTTATGGAGATGGAACTCAGACGCGGTCGTTTTGCTATGTGACCGATACACTCAACGGACTTAAGCTTTTAATGGAAAAAGACGAGGCCAATGGTGAAATCATCAATATCGGCAACCCGATCGAATATCCAATCATAGAATTAGCAAATTTGGTAAAAACATTGGCAAATTCAGAAAGCAACATTACCTTTCACCCCCTGCCCGAAGACGATCCAAAAGTCCGGCGGCCTGTGATTGACAAAGCAAAGGAATTGTTAGGCTGGGAGCCTGTTATCACATTGGATTCAGGACTTGCGGAAACAATTGAAGAGTATCGAAAAAAGTTACTGTAAATCATGAAAGACCCATTCAATTTTATTTTGAATAGGTCTTTTATTGCAATTAGTCATCAATGTTAAAATTGTCAATTGACCCGCTTGAGTACTTAAGGTAACCAAATCGTAAATACATTTTTTCTGTATGACAAACCTTTTCTTCTAAAAAAGCGTAAAACCTCATCAATTTGTTGATTTGAAACGAGAATAATTCCATCGATTTCTTTTGAACGGTATATAGAATAGGCTTCCTTCAGATTCTTAAGGTTTTGTTCCAGAAAACTTATCATCAAGTAATGATTTTTATGTTCCAGATTATCTTTATAGAAATCAATGTTATTTTTTGTACCTAGTAATAACAGTTTCGGTTTCCTCTTTAAATGTTGAAACCTTTGCTCTGAAATATTTTTAAAGGTGCTAAGTAAAATCTCATTCGTTGTATCAATTTTATTACTATGTGCCAGAGAACTTCCATGAATTCTATATTTATATAAAATTTCTGATACCCTGGCAATATCTCCTTCCTCAAACATCCTCGTCCAAAGATCATAATCATAAGCTATTTTAAACGTCGGATCATATCCACCAATATTTTCATAGGCTTTCTTTGAAAAAAAACCTGTGCCATGGCACAGGGGTGTGCTGTAAAATTGTTCATTTCTGAACTGCTCTTTGCAATTAAAGAAACGGGCTTCCCATTCAAGAGCACTTTCATCTACCCTATCATTTCCAGGGATACATTGAATAAGTGAACCAATTGCTACAAGTCGGGGATCCGATTTAATATATTCCAACTGTCTCTCTAATCTTTGTGCCTCGCTGATATCATCGGCATCTTGCAAAGCAATCCAGTTCCCTTTCGCTTCTTTAATCCCAATATTTAAGGCATTCGCGGCCCCGCCATTCTTTACCAGATGAATAACCTTCACTCTTGAGTCTGTCAGATTATCTAATATCTCTTTTGTCCGATCATTAGAGCCATCATTCACAATAATATATTCATAATCCTGATATGTTTGTCTAAGAATACTTTCAATTGCTTCCTCAAGATACGCTTCTCCGTTATATACCGCTGTTACTACAGATATTTCCATAGATAAAACACGACACCCCCGATAAACAATTTGATTTATCTTATGCACAGGTATAAAAAGTGGAATTGTCTACACGAAAAGAATTGGCATGAATAAACTAAAAGGACTAAGGAATGATTTACGGGTAAAGGAGATCGATATGAGTAAGGTCTATTGCGTAGGCATGATAAAAAATGAAGCGGATATTATTGAATCATACGTGCGATACCATCTCCATATTTTTGACGGAATGGTACTCTTAGATAATGGGAGCACAGATCGTACGCTTGAAATTCTTAACCAATTGCAATCAGAAGGACTTCCAATCTATTTAAAGCATGACAATACACTGGAATATGTCCAGGGAGAAAAAACAACAGAGTTAATCAACTCCACCTTCGAACAATTCGATCCTGATTTTATTTTCCCATTAGATGTAGATGAGTTTTTAGTCACTCCGAATTATTCCGGAAATCCACGAAAATTAATAGACAAATTATCTACCGGTAAAATCTATTACCTTGAAAGAGACTATACGTATTTCCCAATCCACATCAATGAAAATCAGTTATTTATCCCCAAAAGACTCACGTTTGCGAGTCCGATAAAAGATTATTGGCCGAAAGTAGTCATTTCAAAAAAAATTTGGAAAACCTACTCCCCTTCCATTTCCGGTGGAAACCATGACCTGTTATTTGATAAAAGAAATGTAAGAGTGGAGATTTCGCCAAACCTGAAATTAAGGCATTACCCCTATCGGTCTTTGGAACATCTTAAATCAAAAATTACGGTGGGGTGGATGAACACTCTTGCCTCTTATAATTATAATGAAGGTCATAATTATCACTGGTACGACCTCTTTGAAGAACTGAAAAAGAATAATTTAAATATAAGTGTCGATGTTATTCTCGAGCATAATGAGACGTATATTCCAATGGACTTATCTTTCTGTCCATCAGTTGAGGTAAAGTACACAACCGATCATGAAGTCAATGCTATTAGTAACCTGCTAAATTATTGTGAATCCTTAGCAATAAACTATAGAGAAATGGATAAACGACGTCGTGGGGGATCGTAAATGGAACCGATTTCGATAGTAGCACTTAGTAACGATAATTACGCTGTTCATTTAGCGACGATGCTATTTTCTTTATTTGAAAATAAATCTCCTGAAAGCAATTACCAAATCTATATTATTGATGGGGATTTATCGGTAGAAAATAAGTCAAAAATAAATCGCCTTCTTCAGAAATATGATACCTCCCCTATCTATTTAAGTGTGGACCCGAGCATCTATAGACATTGCAAGGCTTGGGGGCATGTTAGTCGCGAAGCATTTTATCGGATATCTATACCTGACCTCTTAGACAAGAGTATAAAAAAGGTGATTTATCTCGATAGTGATTTGATTATCAAAGGCGACCTCCGTGAATTATGGGAGGATGAGCAATTGGAGAAGCAATTCCTGGGAGCCGTCGAGGACCCTGTTGACTTCGCCGGCATCAACTTGCCACGAGGCTATAAATATTTTAATTCCGGCGTCCTGTTAATGAATCTTAGAAAGTGGAGGAAATATAACATTTCGAACAAGGTTCTACTTTTTATTAATAAATATCCAGGAAAAATCATGTGGTGGGACCAGGACGCCCTCAATGCCATTCTTTACAATAAATGGTTTCCACTCGATTACAAATGGAATTATCAAGTCTTTCGGATGGGGCATTTGGACATTAGACCGAAGATTATTCATTTCAATACGGATGTAAAACCATGGAATGGGGAAACGTATCTGAAGGAAGAATATTACTATTATAGGAATCGACTAGAATGGTAGAAAAAGAAAATCCCGTCATTTCTACGCCGACGGGATTTTTCCTTTTTAATTGGAAACTTAAAGTCGCATTTTTTTTAACGAGGCTTTAAATTTTGATAGGTTTATAGTGATGTCATCGTCACCTGTCCACCTATTTCCATTCCGAATTACATATTTGCCTGATTGACCTATAAAATAATCATAATCCAAATGGCCCAATGTACTAATTGCCCAATAATGAGGAATGATATAAGTTGGAGTAAAAATTTCAAGGACTTTTGTTCCGGGCCGGCAAAAGGTTAAATTGGTTAACGCAGCCCCGTGTGCAGCAATAACAACCTCTGCGCCGGAAAATAGCTGCACCTGCTCAGCCACTGAGAGGGATTCCAAATCCACTTTAACAAAACCGTATTTGGTTAGTACCTTCATAACTTGCTCTTCATTCGTAATTTTTCGTGACCATCTTCTACTGATAAAGATTCTTTTTTTATCCGAGGAAAGGTTTTGTGTGTGGTTACTTATAAAAACCTTTCGAAGATAATCATATCCCCATTTTGTTGGGAACGAGGGCTGGGCAGGAAGCAGTAGCTTTTCAGCCTGAACATGGAAACCGCTATGTGTTTTTAGTAATCGATCATCGGAAATTCCAAGTTGATGAAGGGTTTCGTTTTGGTAGGGTTTTTCCTGTTCCGTATTAACGATATACAGCTCGACCGGCGGACCACACTGTGCAAGCAAATCAGTTCGGGGAATGACCTCATACATCCAATGATAATAATTCCTGCTGTAAACATGTGTTAGATCAACAGCATCTTTGATATGAGTTACTTCCGGCAATGTTTTCTCTTGAAAAATAGAATGGGTTTCAGGAGCAATATGAACACCTTCAAATGAGACATCCCATAGGAGTTGATTATCGGGCGTAATAATTGCTCCATTCGCTCCACAGATACGCCCGTTCGGAATGACTGCGAAATACCCACCTGCAAATTCACTTGGATACCATGAAGGTGGACAAGGAGGACGTCGTGTCAAACCATACGAAACAGGGGTTTCAGGGTAAATTTCCTTTATATTTGAAGAGGTTCGTCCCTGCGCTGCCTCCCACTCTTTTATAGAATGAAAGAATCCAATCGGTGGCGGAAAATTATTCAAAAGAACACCCCTATATTATTATTTATTCTTTCGGTTATGGCTTACGCAGGACTACTCTTTATATTATTTACTCTTGTGATGTAAGGTGTAGGGAGGTTGGAAAAATTTAAGGAACATAATCTTTTAGCCGGAATAGTATTATACAATGTATCTTCCTAAACCATTTGGGAGGCGATTTTTTTGCACGATATCCAGCCGCCTCAAGGTATCTATAATTCTGTAAAGGATTGGGTCGAAGCGAACGTCGAATCAGTTTCACAGGGTGCAGTTTTTAAAGAAATTTACCCAGGAACTACTTTTTCAAGACGGTTGAAACGTCCGCCAACTCGCTATCCGACTATTTTAGAAGGTGGATCTGTCGGAGTGATTCCGAATGGACGCGTATGGGGGCTAAATGGAGCGATTGTAACCCCGGATAATCATTTAATCTGGGATGCCTCTTTAGAATTTGTCCATCCACGCTCCAATCATTCCATTTTTAAAGAGGAGATTTTATTCCCTATTTCACAACATTGCGAACTAGCTGCAGACCTCACACATGTTGTTGGCAGAAACTATTATCATTGGATGTATGAAGTGATTCCGCGTATTCATTTACTTCGAGAGAGCGGCGTGCCAGTGGAGCGTTTTATTGTAAAACAGGAACCGGACCACTTACCATTTCAATCTGAAACCTTACACCACCTTGGAATAATGGATGATCAATTAATAAAGACTTACGAAGGATTCCATCTTCAAGCTGACCGGTTAGTTGTTCCGTCCCAGCCCGCGTTTGCAACCAAGTGGGGGTTTGACTTCTTAAGAAGAACTTTTCTAATAGAAGATAACCAGCTCACCACTGAAAATAAGCGAATCTACATTAGTAGAAAATGGTCTCGAATCATCACGAATGAGTCTGACTTATGGGATCTATTAAAGCCATATGGTTTTATCAAGGTTGAGCTTGAGACCCTTTCAGTCGCTGAGCAAGCCCGGCTTTTTTCAACTGCAGAAGTCATTGTTGGCGCCCATGGAGCAGGATTAGCAAATTTGACCTTTTGCAGGCCGGATACAAAAGTGATTGAAATTTTCACCCCGACTTTTATTACTCCCCTATATTGGGTAATCAGTTCATTTGGAAAATTGGATCATCATTATTTTATTGGTCATTACGGAGGACCAGGTCCTACACAGGAAAATCGAGGATGGGCCGGACTGGATAACATTACCGTTAACCTGCGCAGATTTGCCGCTTTCATGAGAAATATGAAACTTTAAAAACTATCCACTTAGTGCAGTGGATAGTTTTTTAGTTATACCCGTTAGGATGCTTCCTGTGCCAATTCCATGCCGTTTCAATGGTCGATATGATATCGTATCTTGGGGCCCAGCCAAGGACAGTGCGAATTTTTTGGGATGATGCCACTAGCTGTGGTGGATCACCTTTTCGCCGCGGCTGAATCTTTACATTGGCTTTGGCGCCGGCAACCTGCTCACAGAGGTGAATCATTTCTAAAACAGATACGCCATGTTCATTCCCCAAATTGAAGATTTCCGCCGTTTTTCGCCCCTGATTTTTCAATAAATATTCCAATGCTAAAATATGACCCGCGGACAAATCGGTTACGTGAATATAATCGCGAATGCACGTGCCGTCCGAAGTCGCGTAATCATTCCCCCAAATTTCTATATAGGATGACTTCCCCTGTAAATGTCTTAAGATATTGGGAATCAAATGGGTTTCGGGGTCATGGTCCTCTCCTACTTCACCGGATGGATGGGCTCCGGCCACATTAAAATATCGGAGGGCGATATAATTGAAGTCAGCACTAGCTGAAATACTATTTAACATGGTTTCTATCATTAATTTCGACTTTCCATAGGGATTAATCGGGTGAGTCGGCAGCTTTTCATCGATGGTTGATTGATTCGGTATCCCATAGGTTGCACAGGTTGAGGAAAAGATAAAATGCTTAATCTGGTATTCAGTCATTTTTTGAAGTAAGCGAACGGTTTCCACCACATTATTTTGATAGTATTTAAGGGGATGAACAACAGATTCACCTACAAGACAGCTTGCCGCAAAGTGCATAACTGCTTGTATGGAATACGTTTTAAATATAAGATCAAGGAGTTTTGGATCTCCCGCATCCCCCCGTATAAAAATGGCCCGTTTATCCACTGCTTCGATATGCCCGGTTGTTAGATTATCGATAACTATAACGGAATATCCCCTATCCGCAAGATCCCTGACAACATGACTGCCAATATAACCAGCTCCACCCGTAACCAAAATCATTGTTTATCCCACTCCCTTCTTGTTTAAGGAAAAGTAAATAGAGAATGAGCTAATCCTCTTTCTAATGATTAGCAACTCCAAAGTAGTAGAACCCCAGTTTCTCCACTTTCTCCCTATCAAGCATATTTCTCCCGTCAAAAATATAAGGCTGCTTCATTATCGGCTTAAGGCTCAGCCAATTTAGATATTTATAATCATCCCAATCCGTGCAAATAACGAGTGCATCCGCACTGGCAACGGTTGCTTCAATCGTCGGAAATTGATGGGGTGCTCCCGTTTTCACAATCGGATCATGTGTCTTAATCGTTGCCTGTTCTTCTAGTAATTTATCAATCAAAACAAGACTTGGCGACTCCCTTATATCATCCGTATTCGCTTTAAAGGATAACCCGAGCACGGCAATCGTTTTATTTTTCAAATCAGCGCCGAGGGACTGTTTTATTTTTTCAATAAAATAAACCGGCTGTTCCGCGTTAACCTTGACTACTGCTTCAAGAATGGATAAAGGATTTCCGAGTTCCTTAGCAGTTTGGATTAACGCATTAACATCCTTTGGAAAACAGGAGCCGCCGTAGCCCATCCCCGCTTTTAAAAAATGCGGATTAATCCGGTGGTCAAGCCCGATTCCGTTCGAGACATCCTTCACATTAATGGCGAGGTTGTCACAGACTCTTGCTAATTCATTGATATAGGAAATTTTCAACGCGAGGAAAGAATTGGCCGCATACTTAATCATTTCGGAGGCTTTTGGGTGTGTTTCGACGATTGGGCAGTGGAAGTCTTTATATAATTCTCTCATGATGGTTCGGGCGGTTTCACTCGTTGTACCGATAACGATACGGTCTGGATTCAGTGCATCTTGAAGAGCGGAGCCCTCGCGCAGGAATTCGGGATTCGAGACAACATCGAATGGAATCGGGGCAGTTTGATTTTCTTGGATGATGTTTGTCACTAATTCAGCTGTCCCGACTGGTACGGTGCTTTTGGTAACGATAACCTTGTATTTGTTGATGTGCTGACCAATCGATTTTGCGACATTTCTTACAAAGGTAAGATCGGCGCTGCCGTCCGGTCCCTGTGGGGTGCCGACGCAAATGAAGATCAGATCATTCTCCTTAATTGCAGTTTCCGTATCTTTTGTAAAAGAAAGCTGATTGGTTTGGATATGCTTTGTTAACAGTTCCTCCAGGCCTGGCTCAAAGAAATGTAGTTTACCGATCTTTAATGCTTGAATTTTTTGATCATCCAGATCTAGACCTGTTACCTTGTGGCCCATTTCACAGAAGATCAGTCCTGTTGTCGTTCCCACGTACCCTGTTCCGATGATTAAGATTTTCACTGAGCCTTATCCCTCCTTTGAATCCCAAATATAATTAATGAGGTCGATATACTCGGACATCTTGGCAATGTCAAAGCACTTGCCCTCAATTTCCAACCCATAGCTTGTATAATCTCTCGCCATTGCTTTGATGGCATCGGTTAATTGAATTTCTCCACCAACACCCGGTTTCACGTTTTCAAGATAGGAGAAAATGGATGGGTTAAAAATATAACGGCCAATTACCGCTAAATCTGATGGGGGTGATTCTTGTGGTTTTTCGACAATGTCTTTAATTTTATATTGTGTATTTTTTAATAGTTCTGGTTGAATGACTCCATAATTTTTTAACTGAGACGGGGCCATTTTTTTAACCCCAACGATATTTCCCTGATATTCGATGAACATATCGATTAACTGTCTTAACGGTTCCTTTTCGTTTTGAAGAATAATTTCATCAGGGAGCAGGACGGCAAAAGGTTCATTTCCTACAAAGTGCTTGCCAAGCAGGATGGCCTCCCCTAATCCACGAGCATAGGACTGCCGGACATATTGGATATGCACATTTGGAAGACTGATTTCCTTTAAAAGATGTTTCTTATCTTTTTCTTCTAGATAAGTCTCCAATTCTACCGATCGATCGTAATAATCAAGAATCATATTCTTTGATCTTGATACGACAATGAGGATTTGCTCGATTCCCGAGTTAATCGCTTCTTCTACGATATAATCAAGCGCCGGCCTTCCACAGATCGGCAGCATCTCTTTCGGCAAAACTTTTGTGATTGGCAAGGTTCTTGTTCCATAACCTGCTGCAGGAATGATTGCTTTTCTTACCATATCTCTTCCCTCCTTGCGAACTAGTATCAATTTATTCCTAAAAGGAATGGAGGGAAGCTTGTCCAACATAGAAAGGGCGGTAAAATGGGGAGTTGTCCCAGAGTAGCGGAAGCACCAGCGCCCTGAACAAAAAAAACGACCCCATTATGGTCGGGACCGTCACTATAACATCCAATTATTGTCCGCGTGTTGCTGACAAATGTACATTTGTGGTGCCTGACACCATTTTATTGACACCATAACCTTCAGATCCAGCCTTTTTGTTTGGCGATGCCGGCGGCTTCGGTTCGGTTTTTTGCGTTTAGCTTGTGGATGATTTCGGAGATGTAGTTGCGGACGGTCCCGGATGATAGGTAAAGCTCGGAGGTTATTTCTTTGGTCGTTTTTCCTAAAGCTGCTAATCTCAGAATCTCTTGTTCTTTAGCTGACAGCGGATTTTCCTCACGGATGACGTTAAAGGTGAGTTCCGGACTGAAGACGCGCTTACCTGCTATCACCTTGCGAATCGCATCGGCGAGCTCGTCAATTTCCCCATCCTTCAGCAAGTAGCCGTGAACACCAATTTTCACGGCCCGTTCAAAATAGCCGGGACGCGCAAACGTCGTCAAGATGATCACCTTACTTGGAGCAGACCTTCGTACAAGTTCTTCCGCCACTTCCAGTCCATTCATCCCAGGCATTTCAATATCCATCAAACACACTTCCGGCTCTTGTTCAAGAATGGAACGAAGGGCCTCTTCCCCGTTCATTGCTTGGCCAATCACCTTCATATCAGCCTCTAAATCGAGCAAGGAACCAAGCGCCCCTAGTAACATTCGTTGATCTTCTGCAATAAATAAGCGGATCATCCCGCCGCCCCCTTTCTGTTGATTACTGGAATGGTCATTTCCAAAACCGCGCCGTTATGATTTGAAAGAACCAATCTGCCTTCAATAAGCGCCAACCGCTCTTCCATCCCTCGCAAACCATTCCCAAATGAATGCTGACTACTAACTCCCATCCCGTCATCGCGGACGACGATATTCATTTTTTCAGAAAAAAGCTGAACGGAGATGGCACAATGGGTGGCCTGGCTATGCTTGACGACATTCGTCACCGCCTCACGGATACACATAGCAACGATATTTTGTGTAAAAGGAGATAACTCCGCGAAATCAACCGCGCCCTCATAACGGTAAGTAATACCCGCTGCCCGCAAAATTTGCTGGACCTGGACGAGTTCTTCTGCGATGGTTGCAGCCCGCATATCGGTCACTAGCTCACGCACCTGCTTTAGGGCGGCGCGAGAAGTGACTTCCATTTCCTTTGCTTCCAACCGGGCCCATTCCGGATCCATGGTCGTTAGCCTCTGAACCAACTGGCTTTTTAACGTCAACAGCGACAACGTATGACCGAGCGTATCATGGAGGTCGCGGGCAATCCGCACCCTCTCCTCGCGCTTCACCAACTCGGCAATCTGCTGGTTCGCTTGATCAAGCTTCTTCTCGAGTTCCATCCTGCGGTTCATTGAACGGATCCCAAACGGTGAGATTAACATAATGATGAGAAAAGGAACGAAGTAAATGAGTTCTGACGGTGAAAAAAATGTCTTGGTCTGGACAACATGAAAGACGAACGGCAGAATTTGCACACACGCCAGGGTCGTCAGACCGCGATAGAATTTTGGTTTTTCCTGATACCAGCCAATAAAGTTCGCAGGGAAAAAACCTAAAAACATGTAGTTCAGGTGATAAAACGTGCTAAAGATAAACACAATCGCCAACTGAAGGGCAAGCCAGTAGGTGAACGATTTTTCCCCCATGGAGAAATAAAGCTGCCGATACGTGACTAAAAAAAGCAGCACCATCCCAAAACCGATGAGCTGCTTCTCCCCTGCTTCCTTCGTCAAATAAAAGATAGGAAATCCTAAATAAATGAGAAAGATATAGGGGAAAAATCCAAATTTACTTGGAAAAATTGACCTTTTCATCTCATCACGCCACTTCTTGTTTTCGTCTAATATACTTCGATAGTAGCATGAAAACGGCTAAATAGGCGACCAAAATCAGAATATTTTTCCAATTAGGCAGTTCGCCCCGTACAATCTCCCAAGCCCCATTACCAAAATTATAAGACGGGAGCCATTTGCCAATCGTTTGCATCATCTTCGGCATCACCTCAAGCGGCATCCATAGACCGCCGGAAACCGCTAGCACCATGTAAATCACATTGCTAATCCCAGCTGCCGTTTCTACTTTTTTCATCAATCCGATTAAGGTTCCGATCGCAAGGAATGGCAATGAACCGAGCAAAATCCATAAACCGCTCATCACCCATTCAATGGGTGTAAGCGAAACACTGTTGATAAATGCACCTGCGATGAAAATAATCGTAATCGATAACGCATGAATCACGCTTTGACCAATCATTTGTGCAGCAAAATAAACACTGTCGGAGAGCGGGGTAATGCGGATAAACGTCGACCACCCTTGGGATCGTTCTTGGACCATCCGAATGCCGAGCGTCATCATTGAGGAGCCCATTACACTAAAAACGGTCATCGACATGAGGTAATGCGCTTGCCATTCCGCTTTGTTCGGTACGTCGGAATTCACTAAATTTGTAAATATATAATAGAAGATAATTGGCATCACGAGCGACCAAAATACAAAATATCTGTTCCTGAGAATTCTGATAATCTCCACTTTACACTGCATTTGAAAGGTTTTCATTTAAATAGCCTCCTTTGTTCCACTAGTTAGTTGTTCGAACGCTTCCTCTAGCTTCCCACGTTCAATTTGGATGTCCCGCGCACCGATTTTTTCTTGAAAAATAAGCTCCAATACTCGGTCTGTATTGGTCGCTTGGACATATACACGGTTATTTTTCCGATAAATATCATCAATTTCCTCGTGTTGGTACAGTTTTTCAAGTGGCCTCTCCGGGTCGACGATAAACGAAACCGATTGCTTTGAGATTCTCGCTTTGATCTGTGCCGGCGTTCCGTCCGCCACTATTGCTCCATCTTTAAAAAGTAAGATCCGGTCAGCCGCGTCATCCGCTTCCTGCAAGTAATGGGTCGAAAAAATAATCGTTTTGCCTTGTTCAGCCAAATAGTGAACGGTTTGCCAAAAGCGGTTTCGTGACGTAATATCCATGCCTACAGTTGGTTCATCAAAAATGATGAACTCCGGGTCCCCTGCAAGGGCGAGGGCAAAGCTTAAACGGCGTTTTTGCCCGCCTGATAATTTTTCAGCCCGCGTTTTTAAGTCCTGCTCGGTTAAGCCTGTTAAATCAATCAAGTCCTTCATGGCAAGCGGCTGTTGATAATAGCTTCTGATAAGCTCAAGGATTTCGCTCACCTTCAAGCCTGGAATGACACTGACTTCCTGCAGCATCGTTCCAATTTTTTCTCGAACTTGTTTTTCGTTTGGCTGGCGGTTAAATAGTTTGACCTCTCCGCTGGATGGTTGAAGCAGCCCCAAGATCATGGAAATCGTCGTCGTCTTTCCGGCCCCATTCGGTCCGAGAATCGCAACTACCTCACCTTTCCCGATCGAAAAGGATACATCATTAACGGCTGTTTTATATTGAAATGACTTTGTCACCTTGTTTAAGCTTAGAATTTCGTTCATTTGTCGAACACCTCCTGCTTTGTTGATTTTATTTTATGATACGGAGGAGGTAAATTTTAGTAAGGAATGTCATCAAAATGAGGTGACAAATGTCATCTTCTTTGTCTTTTTCTGCTGGGACAGGTCTAAGGATATTAACAAGGTTATCAACATTTATTTCGGTAGTATCCACAAAAAGTGGCAAGATATCAACAGATTTCAATTATTTATGCACAGAATATGTGGGCAACTTTGGCATATTCATATAGAGTTTACCAACGAGTGAAGTTATCCACATATCCCACAGGATTATCCACAAAACTAACAGGTTTACCCACAAATCACTTTCCCATATCCACAATTCCTGATACAATTATCCACAAAAACGAATTACAAAAGACCTAGATTACTCTCTAGGTCTTTTGTAATTAGCTTTTTGATTATCCTCTAGCTTTGCACTATCGTAACTATCCAAAATTTCCTTCAGTTCTCCCGTATCTCCTTTTGCATTAATAATCTCAAAAAGTTCATTTAACCCATCACTAATTTCCTCATCGTCCTGCTTCATTGACATGACCTCCCTTTTTATTCATAGGGTACCCATAGGAAGTAAAACTATTTTTGTAAACAGGTTTTATTTTAGGATGAGAGAATTATGTCGAAAACATTCCTGCCCACACGACAGTATTCTTGCTTTTTCCAATTCATTATTTGCTATCTTAAAGGAAAGAATTGATCGGAGGGCAATTGCATGTATTTTGAATGTTTGTTAGATGCCATATTGGGAGAACGACAAATTTTCCATATTATCGATTGCTCAATCTGCGGGTTTGAGGAAGTTTATTATGAAAGCCCAAGAGCCCTACAGCTAATTGGACGAGCCTGTTCACACTGCAACTTTGTTCAAAGATTTGATGATTAAACAATCGGAAGCAGAGCCTGAATTCAGTAAAGGGTTCCGTTTTCGGGTGCATTCTTATTAAAAGATACAAGAATTGACATATGAATAGGCGGAAAAATTCCGCTTAATTCGTGATTAGTATAAAAATAAGCTTAAATAGACGGAGAGATTCCGCCTATTGATTCGAAAAATTCAAAAATGGGGGGTTTTTCCTT
>NZ_BCUX01000072.1 GCF_001591445.1 Neobacillus drentensis NBRC 102427
TCTATTTATTAGCTTGGGTGATTAACCTACCGCCCCCCCAACAGATAGGTGCGGATCCTCTGATCCTAGCAACGGGAATCTGCAGCTTTTTATCGATCAGCTTATAAGAAAGAACCCGAAAACGGAACCTTTAAAAGGATGTGGTGAGTTTCTTTTTGTCCATTTGTACTCCTGACATGGACGATATGGCAAAATTGTCTTTTTATGGTGCCTGACACCATATACCATTGTCGTATTTTGGTATGTTCCGTATAATGTTTTTATCTAGAATGATGTAGGATGTGAACGCTATTATGAGCAAGTTATCGGTGCTGGCGTATATTTTTGGGGCGGTATTTTTTCTTGTAAGTTGCTCATTTGCGATATTTTATGGGTATAAGGTTCTTTCTCATGATTTGCCTATAGAGAAAAAGCAGGTTGAGAAGTATAACTATCATATTGTTCTAGTTCCAGAGGAGCTCGATAATGATTATTGGAGACTTGTCGAGCAAGGAGCACAAGCTGCTGCAAAAGATTATGGTGTCATGCTGGAATATGTTGGACCTAAGCAAGCGAATATCGATAATCATTTAAAAACAATTGAAATGTCAGCGGCCTCCAAAGTCGATGGAATCCTGACACAGGGACTGAGTGATGAACAATTTACACCATTAATTAATAAGGTCGTAGAAAGTGGAATTCCAGTCATTACTGTCGATACCGATGCGGCGAATAGTAAACGGCTGGCATATATTGGCACGGATAACTATTATTCCGGATTCCTAGCTGGAAAGGCCTTGATTCAAGATACAAAGGGACAAGCCAATGTGGCGATTATTACAGGCAGCTTTTATGCAAACCATCAACAGCAGCGTGTCAAGGGATTTCAGGATGCGGTGCAAGGTGAAAAAGGCATCCATATTATCGATGTCGTCGAATCTGAAATTAGCAGGGTACATGCGGCAGAAAAGGCCTATCAAATAATCAAGGATCATCCAGAGGTCAATGCCTTTTTCGGGACAAGTGCGTTAGACGGAATTGGGATTGCCCAAGTGGTGGATAAGTATGTTAAACCAGGTAAGATTTATATCGTTGGATTCGATGCCCTACCAGAAACACTGGCATACATTCGGAATGGGACCATCAACGCAACCGTGGTCCAAGAACCCTATGAAATGGGATATCGAGCCGTGAAAATGATGATTAACCTCATTCAAGGGAAGACGGTGGAGCCTATCGTCCATACGAACACGCGAATTATGAGAATCGTAGATTTACCCGTAAGCAACCGGTACAGAATGGAGGAGAGTAATTGATACTATTTAGGATTAAATCAAAATTACTCCTTTATTTCATCGTCCTGGTTGTTTTGTTAACATCTGTGGGTTTCTTTTTTTATAACAGTAGTGAAAAGCTTGTGATTGAATATGATCAAAGCTTTGAACGGTTTCTCCTGCTAAATGATATCTCAAAGAGGACAAATTTAATAACGGAAAATCTCCGTGGCTATCTTTTAGATAAGGAAACTTCCTATCTAAAGGACTATAAAAAAGAAAAACTCAAGTTAATTAATGACCAAAAGCGCCTGAATAAAGAATTGAACAGCCATGACATCACTCTGACAAATTATAAAAATATGATTGATAGTTTTCTAGATGAATGTGATGCAACCGTTGGCGCTTTCCAGAAAGATGATATTAACAGCTATTCTAATCATTTTAATGGAGTCTTGAAAATTGCTGCCTTCCTTCAAGAAAGTACCCTTGCGCTTTTAAATAATAAATTGACCGACTATCAAAATTTTTATGCTCAAATGGAAAAGCAAAATCATTACTATAAACTCTTGTCCATTTCTCTTTTTGCGGCGGCTTTTTTCCTCAGTACACTGCTAGCACTATGGATTTCGGGAGGGATTACGAAACCGATTAGTCTGTTGTCAGAAGCGGCAAAGGAAATCTCGAATGGGAATTTGGCAGGAGAGGATATTAAGGTGACAACCAAAGACGAATTAAAGCCATTAACGGAAACCTTTAATCAAATGCGGGCCAATTTACGGCAGCTGGTCACGGAAATTAAGCAAAAATCAGAATTAGATAAGCTCCTAAAGGAATTGGAGTTAAGAAGTCTGCAAAACCAAATTAATCCTCATTTTTTATTCAATACTTTGAATACGGTTTCAAAAATGGCTTATTTGGAAGAGGCGGAGCAAACTTCGCGATTAATAGAAGCAGTGGCTGCCATCCTGCGTTACAACTTGAGTGATTTTGATAAAGCTTCAACGCTTAGAGATGAAGTAAGGATCGTTAAGGAGTATTTTTACATCCAACAAACACGATTTGGGGAACGGATTGCCTTTATAACTGACATTGAGGATGATTGTTTAGATATTGGAATCCCTAGTTTAATCCTGCAGCCCTTAATCGAAAATGCCTTCATGCATGGGGTAGAATCCTACGAGGAAGATGGAGTTATTAAGCTTCGTATTTATCGGGATAATGACCGGGTCAATGTTGAGGTCATTGATAATGGGATGGGGATGGATGATAGAACCAAAAATAGATTGCTTAAATACGTAGAAGGTACCGAAGAGGGGTTCGAACCGGATCTATCAAAAAGCCACTCCAATGGTATTGGCGTAAAAAACGTAATCAGAAGGCTGCAGCTCTTTTATCATAAAAATGACATTGTTGAGATTGAATCGAAACCTATGCACGGGACAAATTTTAGACTGACTATTCCGAGGGTTGCTAAAGGGGGAAGCGAGTTTGTTAAAAATTCTTATAGTGGATGATGAAGTGTTAGAGCGGACAGCTCTAACGAAGATAATAAACAATCCTTCGGAGGATGTTATCGTCATAGGGGAAGCCCCTAATGGTAGGTTAGCAATTGAAATGGCAGAAGAACATCGGCCAGATATTATTTTTATGGATATAAAAATGCCTGGTGTGGATGGAGTTCAAGCCGTCAAAGCCATTAGAAAAATTGATTCCGGCATTCGATTTATCATGGTTTCAGCTTTTAATACGTTTGAATATGCGAAGGAAGTGATGCAGCAGGGGGTTAAGGAATACATCTTAAAACCAAGCAGAAAAAAGGATATCCTTGCGGCAGTAGAGCGCGTTTCGGGCGAAATCCGTGAGGAGCGTAAACTGAGAGAAGAGCAACAGAGCTTACGGGAAAATCTGGACCGGGCTGTATCAATCGCGCAAAAAGAATGGGTTTCATCCGTATTAGTAAATCAAGTTCAGGATATAACCTTTGATGAATGGGGGCAGCTGCTCGGTGTTGAAATTACTTCAGGGTATATTATGCTTTTCTCATTGCGGCCTCGGGGTATAACGGACCTTTCAGCAGGTGAAAAAAATAACTGGTATTTGTGGCTGAAGGACACCCTTAACTCCGTGGTCATTACACAGGAAATGATTGTTGGCCCGTTAACAGACTCACAGGTGCCAGTTTTATTCCTCTATAAAAAAGCGACGGAAAAGGTTCATTTCAAAACCAGTGCTCAGACTGTCATCGACCATCTCAATAGGCTTTTTGATCAAAAGGGCTTTGCTGCGGAACTTAGGATTGGGGTCGGTCTGCCTTATAACCATGCACAAGAACTGAATAAATCCTATCATGAAGCGCTAATGGCTTTACAGTATCTCGTAAAAACTCCTAATCGAAGGTATTTATTTGCAGTGAAACAGGGGGCCATTGAACTACCGACTATATCAGGCGTTTTAGAGATAGAGAAGAAACTATTAGAGGCTGTGCGGCAAGGAGATGTCAATCAGGTCCTGTTTATCTTTGAATCGTTTGCAACGATGCTTGCAGATGAACCGAAAATAAAGGGATCTCTGGTTAAAAAATCATTTGATGAATTGTTTATCCTTGTATCGCGTATGCTTCATGATTTAGGGATTAGCTATGAACGAACACCTGCCGTTGAAGATTCTGAGGATATTATAGCGATTTTTGAAAAAGGAAAGGCCCATTTATTGGCGGTCGTTCATCATGTTCAGGTGTGGCGAAATAATCACGCGAAGGGGATGCTCCATAAGGCGAAGGAATTTATCGAAAACCATTATGCCGATTCGATTACCTTAGAATTAGTGGCAGAATATGTGGAGCTTAGTCCCTTTTATTTTAGTAAATTATTTAAAGATCGATTTGGAATGACCTTTATTGATTATTTGACAGAAATAAGAATCACGCATGCTAAGGCAGAAATGGTAGACCCAGGAAAAAGTTTAAAGGAAATATGCTATTCGATTGGCTACAAGGATCCAAACTATTTTAGCCGCGTATTTAAAAAGCACACAGGCCTATCGCCAACTGAATTTCGCAAAGCAACAGTAGATTAATACTATTAATGGTCCAGTTTGTAGGACAGTACCTTTAAAGAAAATTAGATATCTATGTTAAAAATTTTAAGGAGATTGTGCAGATTTGTACTTAACAAATTAAATAATTTGAATTTTAGAAAATCAAAGGATATAGTTACATGAATAATGATTTTCAATGAATTAGTTTTTAAGATGAATTTTATTGATTTTTTAAGGAGGTCTAGCGAAAACAGTATAAAAAATACTACTAAACATAAAAATGACAGAAATAGGAGGCATAATGGTGAATAAATCAAAATTATGGACAAAAGATTTTATCATCATGTCCGTATCCACTTTTTTTGGGGGTTTAACCTTTTATTTATTAATAACGACTTTAACGGTTTATGCGGTTGATGAATTTCACGCTTCACAAAGTATGGCGGGTCTTGTGTCTAGTATATTTGTAGTGGGTGCACTCGTTTCACGTCTTTTTGCTGGAAAATATATTGAAATCATTGGACGTAAAAGGATGCTTTATGGTGGATTATTTTTATTTTTGTTTGTGATGTTTTTATATTTTATTGTAGAAAACATGAACGTATTATTGTTTATTCGTTTTATTCATGGAGCAGCATTTGGGGTGTTTACCACAGCGGTAGCAACAGTTATCATGGATATTATTCCGAATGAACGTCGAGGAGAAGGAATAAGCTATTTTTCATTAAGTGTAACCCTTGCAATGGCAGTGGGCCCCTTCCTAGGTCTTTATCTCAGCCAACAAGGAAGTTTTACGATGATATTTGGATTTTGTACACTTTTCTCCCTCATAAGTACGATTATCATGTTATTTGTGCATATCCCTGAAAGTGACATCACTAAAGAACAGCTTGGAGCAATGAAGGGTTTTAAGTTAAAAGATTTTTTTGAAATAAAAGCTGTTCCTATCTCTATTGTTATTGCAATTATGGGTTTTGCTTACTCAGGTATCCTGTCATTTATTACTTCTTATGCAAAAGAAATTGATTTAATAGATAGTGCAAGTTTCTTCTTTATTGTATATGCTGTCTTCATCTTGATATCAAGACCATTTACTGGACGGTTATTAGATAAAAAAGGTGATAACATTGTTATGTATCCAGCATTGATATTATTCGTGATTGGATTAGTTGCTCTGAGTCAAGCCAACCATGGATTTACTCTCCTTTTAGCGGGAGCGTTAATTGGTCTTGGATATGGAACGATGAATTCCTGCTGTCAAGCAATTGCTGTAAAGGAATCGCCGCGGCACCGAGTAGGGCTTGCAACCTCAACCTTTTACATATTTATGGATTCAGGGGTAGGGCTTGGTCCTTTTCTATTAGGATTTATCATCCCAATCGTTGGTTTTCGTGGATTGTATCTAACTTTGGCAGTGGTCGTATTTGCGAGTATCTTATTGTACTATGTACTTCATGGAAAAAATAAACATACAGAAAACAATATCCTAAAGGCGAGCTAGAATTTACGGGAATTTGAGTGTAGTAACCCATTTAAAAACAAATAAACCCCATCTAAAAGAAATTGGGGTTTATTTATCAAGATATTAATTATAAATCAGAAATCATACCACCATCAACTACGAATTGAGAACCTGTTGAATAGCTTGAATCATCAGAAGCTAAGTAAATTACTAAGTTTGATACTTCTTCTACATCTGCTCGACGGCGTAAAGGAATATCTTGTTCTAATTGTTTTAAGTATTCTGCAACATCACCTTGTTCAGCCATTGGAGTTTTAATGATACCAGGGTGAACTGAGTTTACACGGATGTTATATTGTCCAAGTTCTGTAGCAGCTCCTTTTGTCATACCTGTTACTGCATGTTTTGAAGCACTATATGCAATTGCTGTTGGAGCACTTACTAAACCATCTACTGAAGAGATGTTTACGATCGAACCAACACCTGCTTTTTTCATTGAAGGAAAAACTTTTTGCATACCTAAGAAGACACCTAGTTCATCTACTTTGAATGTTAATTCGAAATCTTTTACTGTTAATTCTTCTAAAGTTTTGAAAATACCAATACCTGCGTTGTTAACTAATACAGTAACTGGCCCAAACTTTTCTTCAGTTTTTGCAACAACTTCAATCCAGTTTTCTTCGTTTGAAACATCTAGTTTAATTGCAATTGCATTTTCCCCAAGTTCATCAGCTAAGCTTTTTGCACCTTCGATATTTAAGTCTGTAATAACTACTTTCGCGCCTTCTTCAACGAATTTGCGTGCATGCATTGCACCCATACCTTGTGCTGCACCAGTGATAATTGCTACTTTACCATCTAATTTTCCCATTTTGAATTCCTCCTTGAAGGTTTATCATTTTAGTTTTTCCTAATAAATTTACTTTACTCACTTAAAGTAATTGTGACTTTTATGTGAATAATGTTATTTTATATCTACTTTCAATTATTGTCAATTCGAGAGTCTTGAATTCGAGATAAATTTCCATAATCAACTTACTTTTAAACAAATAAAAACAAAATGGGAAAAGTGATTTGAATTTCGACTTACCTTTTTGTTAGCAGACATTAATCTTTTTATCTCAGTCAAAGTGCTCCAGTCCATACGCCGCTATACGGGCACTTCCGCTTTTCTTTTTACAAAAAAGTCTAGATAATCACAAATTTATGCTAGATTTTTGAACTATTGGAATCGGTATCATGATGCTACCATAAGTGTAAGGGCTTACACCAGGGTTAAGTGGAGCGGTTATGCTGCCTTACCAGAGTCTTTACTAAATAGTAAAAGGAGAATGACAACATGTTTAAAAAGAAAAAAGGTTTAATTCTATCTTTAACAGTTGCATCTAGCATTCTATTAGCAGCAGGCTGCAGTAATTCAACCAGCGGTACGGATTCTGGAAAAGACAAGGGCGACGCTCTACCAGCAGTTGGTGCAACGATTTACAAATTTGATGATAACTTTATGTCTTATGTACGCCGTGCGATGGATACTGCAGCAAAAGATAAAGTAAAGCTAATGTTGAATGACTCACAAAACGACCAAGCCAAACAAATTGAGCAAGTTGACACACTTATTGCCAAAGGGGCAAAATCACTAGCTATTAACTTAGTAGATCCAAAAGCAGCGCAAACAATTGTAGACAAAGCGAAAGCTAAAAATATTCCAGTTATCTTCTTTAACAAAGAGCCGGATGCAACGGTATTAACTGGCTATGATAAAGCTTATTATGTTGGAACCACATCTTCAGAATCAGGTGTCCTTCAAGGTGAACTGATCGCAAAAGCATGGGAAGCTAACAAAGATAAATATGACAAAAATAAAGATGGCAAGCTTCAATACGTTTTACTTAAAGGTGAGCCAGGACACCCAGATGCAGAAGCACGTACGAAATTTGCTATTGATACTGTAAAAGAAAAAGGCATCCAAGTAGAAGAATTAGCAATGGATACTGCAATGTGGGATGCAATGAAGGCTACTGAGAAAATGGATGCTTGGATTGCAAAATACAATGATAAAATCGAATTCGTTATCGCTAACAACGATGGCATGGCATTAGGTGCAATTGCTTCTCTTGAAAAAGCAGGTTACTTCTCTGGTGATAAGTTCATGCCAGTTGTAGGTGTTGACGCGATTCCAGAAGCACTTGAAATGATCGAAAGTGGCAAAATGGTTGGTTCGATCTTAAATGACGCGAAAAACCAAGGTAAAGCAACGATTGATTTAGCAGCAAATGCAGCTAACGGTAAGGATGTTTTAGACGGAACTGAGTGGAAACTTGACGATAAAAAAGCCGTTCGTGTTCCTTACATTGAGGTAACAAAAGATAATATCCAAGTGGGTAGAGACGCATACAAGTAAGAAAGCGGAAGCGCCTTGTCCAGGGGCGACAGGCATAAGACGAGCCGGCGAGAAGGTTGCTCTTTAACCTTCTTGACGGATTGGCTTATGACCCCGAGCCCCTAGGCGCTGCAGCTAGACTATAAGAAAGCAGAAGCGCCTGTCCGGGGGCCAATTAGCCTCTAGGCGCTCCTCGAACAAAGGAAAAGCGGACGCTTTTCCTTCGTTCGGGGTAAGACTCCAATAATTGGAGCCGGATACCACAAAAAATTATTACTCTCTTTAAAAGTTTGAGAAGCATCCCAGAGAGCATCTCATACTTTTTTAAATGGTTTCAGAGGAGGTTCGCTCATGTCAGAATCAAGTACTACTAATTTACTAGAAATGCTTAATATAACCAAAAGGTTCCCGGGGGTACTCGCTTTAGACAATGTTTCCCTAAAAGTAAAACCTGGATCGGTGCATGCCTTGATGGGCGAGAACGGTGCAGGGAAATCAACGTTAATGAAATGCCTATTTGGGATTTACTCGATGGATGAGGGCAAAATCCTCTTTGACGGGAAAGAAGTTTCCTTTGCCAATTCGAAGCAAGCACTTGAAAACGGTGTTTCCATGGTTCACCAAGAGCTAAATCAGGTACGTCAACAGAATGTTATGGATAATATTTGGCTGGGACGTTATCCGAAAAAGGGCATTTTTATCGATGAAAAGAAAATGTACCAGGATACAGCAGCTATTTTTAAAAGTCTGGACATCAGTATTGATCCACGCAGTAAGGTAAGTACGCTTTCTGTATCCGAAATGCAGATGGTCGAAATTGCAAAAGCGGTTTCCTACCATTCCAAAATTATCGTTATGGATGAACCAACATCATCCCTAACAGAGACGGAAGTAAATCATCTGTTCAGAATCATCAAAAGGCTTCAAAGTGAGAATGTGGCGATTATCTATATTTCACACAAAATGGAGGAAATCTTAAAGATTTCCGATGAAGTAACAATCATGCGTGATGGTCAGTATATCGCGACAAAAAGTTCAAAAAGCCTGACAACCGATGAAATTATTAAATTGATGGTTGGACGTGACCTTTCACAACGCTTCCCTGAAAAAATAAACAAGCCAGGCGAATTAATATTGAAGGTTTCCGACCTGACGGCAGAAACACAGCCTTCTTTTTCAAATGTGAGCTTCGAGTTAAGAAAAGGCGAAATCTTAGGGATTGCCGGATTGGTTGGTTCGAAACGGACCGAGGTTGTAGAGGCATTATTTGGGATGAGGTCGCTAACCTCTGGAACGATTGAATTAAATGGCAAGGTTGTTAAAAATCATTCCCCGCAGCAAGCGATCAAAAATGGCTTTGCCCTAGTTACGGAAGAAAGAAGATCAACGGGTATTTTCCCTGAACTAAGCATTAGCTTTAACTCAATCATTTCGAACATGAAGCAATATAAAACAAAAAGCGGTTTCCTATCTGATCGGAAAGTGGCCGATGATACCCAGTGGGTGATTGATTCCATGAAAGTAAAGACACCTTCCCAAAAGACATCGATTGGAAGTCTATCAGGCGGGAATCAACAGAAGGTAATTATTGGACGCTGGCTCCTAACTAAACCGGATATTTTATTGCTGGATGAACCAACAAGGGGTATTGATGTAGGAGCAAAGTTTGAAATTTATCAACTTATTAACCAATTAGCCGCAGAAGGAAAAGGAATTATCATGATTTCTTCCGAAATGCCTGAGCTTTTAGGTGTAACAGACCGAATTTTAGTAATGAGTAATGGAAAAGCAGCCGGAATTGTGGAGACTGCCTCAACATCTCAAGAAGAAATCATGCAATTAGCAGCTTTGTATTAGGAGGAATGGATATGAATACTCAGGCTTCGAAAAAATCAAGCTTTTCAAAATGGCTTGTTGATAACGTAATTTATGTAGTTTTAATTCTTCTTGTTGTCGGGATCGTCTCTGCTTCTCCAGACTTTTTATCGATGACAAACTTAATTAATATCTTAAGTCAATCCTCTTCGCGTATTATTATCGCACTTGGGGTAGCTGGTATCCTGATTACAGCAGGTACGGACCTTTCAGCTGGTAGGATGGTTGGACTTGCAGCGGTAATCTCAGCTTCTATGTTACAGGCTGGCGATTATGCGTATCGTATGTATCCGAACCTGCCTGAATTACCTTTAATTGTTCCGATTGTGATTGCAATGGCAGCAACAGGTCTTATTGCCGCATTAAACGGTGTGATTGTAGCAAAATTTCACGTGCCTCCATTCATTGCTACCTTAGGTATGATGATTGGTGTTTACGGACTAACTTCGATTTATTTTGACCGCCCGCCATATGGGGCGCAGCCTATTGGTGGTTTAAGCAAAGCCTTTACGACTTTTGCACAACGCGGAATAAAAATTGGCCAATATGAATTTCCCTATCTCATTTTCTACGCAATCGTAGTATCACTGATCATTTGGGTAATTTGGAATAAAACTCAACTCGGTAAAAATATGTACGCGATCGGTGGAAACCCAGAAGCAGCAAAGGTTTCCGGTGTAAACGTAGCAAGAAATCTTATTATCATTTACACTATCGCAGGTCTTCTTTACGGCTTAACAGGTACACTAGAAGCTGGACGTGTTGGTAGTGCAACAAACAACACAGGTAATATGTATGAACTAGATGCAATCGCAGCCTGCGTCGTCGGCGGTGTATCACTATCAGGTGGAATCGGAACCGTCCCTGGTGTTATCACAGGGGTACTGATTTTCCAAGTAATCAACTACGGACTAGCCTTCCTAGGCGTAAGCCCATACATCCAATTCATCGTAAAAGGCGCAATCATCATCGTCGCAGTAGCCTTCGACATGCGCAAACACGCAAAGAAAAAATAAATAGATTAATAGTTTGCTATTAATTTGGTGTCAGGCACCGTTCGTGGACAAATGTCCACGAGTGGTGCCTGACACTTTTTTATATACAAATGATAAAACCATATGTAGGTAAGATTTGATGTTTTGTCTAATGACAGGTCTTGTCCGTGGTGTATAATTGAATTGTTGACTGAATATTTACATAAATACAGATTGACTCGTAAGTCCTTTGCAAATGAATTTACGTTTTTCAACTCCGAGAGATTTATTTTACCCATGAATATTGCAGATAATCTCATATTAAAAAAAGGGAGTGTTTAATCATGCAACGACAAAAGTTAGTGATTAATGGGGAAAGGCTGAAAACGACATTAGAGCAATTTGCAAACTTTGGCCGGACAGAGAGCAATGGAGTAACACGGTTGTCCTTATCTATGGAAGATATTCGGGTTAGAGATTACTTCCGTTTATGCTGTGAGGAATTAGGACTGACGGTCACGGTTGATGATATGGGCTGCATGTATGCAACACTGGCTGGTATTGAAGACAAACCGCCAATTCTTATTGGTTCCCATTTAGATTCGGTAAAAAAAGGCGGCCGTTTTGATGGCGTCTTAGGGGTTGTCACAGGTTTAGAAGTGGTTCGAACAATAGTCGAGAACCAAATCAAACCGCAAATTCCGATTACGATTGTTAACTTTACGAATGAAGAAGGTGCCAGGTTTGAACCCTCGATGATGGCATCAGGGGTGCTATCCGGAAAATTTGATAAGTCTGCTATGCTAAAAAAAATAGACTCAGAGGGAGTTACTTTTGGGGAAGCCCTTAAAGCGAGCGGGTTCGAAGGGGAGGTGGAGAATCGATTGAAAGAGGCTTCGGCTCTATTGGAGCTTCACATTGAACAAGGACCAATTCTTGAAAAAGAGGCTCTCTCGATTGGTGTCGTCGAATGTGTGGTGGGGATGGCCTGTTATGAGATTGAAGTAACAGGGGAATCCGATCATGCCGGTACAACTCCAATGAATATGAGAAAAGATGCCTTGTTTGCCACCAATAACTTAATTAACGAAATCCGCAGGCGGTTAGGCGTTTTAGATGAAGATTTGGTCTTCACAATTGGCAGAATGAATGTATACCCGAGCATCCACACGGTCATTCCAAATAAGGTCGTATTTACGCTTGAAGCACGCCATAAAGACATGGAGATTGTCCGGGCGGTTAGAAACTTCATCGAGGCACTTCCGAATTTAACCTCATTACATGAAGGCTGTGAGGTTAAAACAACAAAATTATGGGAGCGCGACACCGTGTGGTTCGAGCCGGAAATCTGCCAGCTCCTAGAAAAATCGGCATCGTCACTCGGTTATTCTAATCGAAGAATGGTATCGGGTGCAGGCCATGATGCGCAATTCATTGCCAGCTTCGTTCCGACAGCGATGCTGTTTGTACCTAGTATCAACGGAAAAAGCCACTGTGAAGAAGAATTAACAACATGGGAGGATTGCGAAAAAGGGATCAATGTTTTATTAGATACGGTATTAACGATGTTAGCAAAATAGTTAAAGCTAGTATAACTAGGTTGTAAGTGAGACTTTTTCGCGCTGCGGAAGGGTCTCTTTTCATTAGGATTGGATCGCTCATGAATAATTAATATAATCGCCCCCTCCTACAAATTTGGGAATTTAATACCAATCTATTGTAAAACATTGGCTAAAAGTGTAAAATTACACTATGCGATATAACGGATTAATCACTTTAGAGGTAAAAAGGAGTGGGGATATGGGGGAAAAACTAAAGTTCATATTATTGTATTTTGGAATTGTGCCACTTGGAGTCTCATTTTTAGAATTAGCGATACTAATGCAGTTTGATAATATCTTATTGGTCTCATTGCCCGTCCTGATTATCGTTGGGGGGCTCGCTGGGTTTCTGGTTAGCAAGAAACTAATGAAGCAGGAAAAATTAACAGAGAATTTGATTCTTTTTCTTATTCCCCTCGCCTATACAGCTATACTGTGGGCTGTATTTATGCTGATTAGCAGCGGGTTTTACGGGGCAGATGCTTGGTTGTATTATAGTATCTTTCATCTTGCCTATGCACCCATCTATTTTATCGCCATACTTTTGGGAGAGGGAAGATTATTTCTTGGGGCCCCGTTAGCTTATGAGCTTTCCTTTGTTTTAGGTTTATTTTTTACCTTGTTGAACGGGAGGAGGCTCCCTGCTATTGATAAAAAGCAGCTGTTGTCTGTTGTTATGGTGTTCGTCCTTGCAATGGGTACGGGTACGGCTGTTCATTGGCACCGAAGTCAAACGGTCCTGCCATCCTATGGTTTTGAATATGGAGGAGGATACTCTAGTACGGATTTATCGCCTTATGAAGTGAACAATCCAGATAATATCCTGCCAAAACTAAAAACTACTTCAACCTTTACCATCAAAAACCCAAGTGAAATGCCTATTTTAGATGGAGCAGAAGCCGCGTTCCCGGTTTACTCTGCCTTTGCGAATGCAGCCTATGAAAATATTGAAAAAGTATCTCAAGAGGTAAGAGAAGTCGTCGCTTTTACCAATACTATTTATGCCTATAAACGGCTTTTAACAGGGGATGTCGATATTTACTTCGGTGCAGAGCCTTCGAAGGAACAGCAGCAAATGGCGGATGAGGCAGGAAAAGAGCTTGTCATGACCCCAATTGGCAAGGAAGCATTTGTCTTTTTTGCCAATCCGGATAATAAGATTGATAGCTTATCGGTAGCTCAGATTAAAGACATCTACTCCGGAAAAATAAAAAACTGGTCAAAGCTTGGCGGTAAGAATGAAAAAATTATTGCCTTCCAGCGTCCTAAGAATTCAGGAAGCCAAACACTATTGGAAAAAATTATGGGTGACAGGCCTATCATGAAACCTCTGAAAGAAGATGTACCGGAAGGAATGGGCGGGATTATCGAACAAGTGGCGGACTACCGAAACTACGATAACTCGATTGGTTTTTCCTTTCGCTTCTTTGCAACAGGAATGAAAGCTAATTCAGACATTAAACTGCTCGCCATTAATGGGATTGAACCCAGTCCTGAAAACATCGCGAGCGGTAACTACCCATTTACTGCAACCCTCTACGCGATTACTGTGAAGGACAACAAAAAAATGCGAACTATCCAACCGTTCCTGGATTGGATGCAGGGACCACAGGGCCAAGAGCTAGTGGAAGAAGTTGGCTATATTAGAGCTGACAAGGAATAGGGGATTGTACTATTTCAAAATTTGCATGCTTAATCTGAATATTTTATTAAGTATTCAGATATTTGTTTTACAGACATCTTTGATGCTTTTTTACTTTTATAAAATTTCTCGTTTCTTTTTGGAATACGTAATAGTAATTGGGATTATCTAAAAGAATTACGCGTAAATATAGAAGAATAGTTGATTAGGAGGAAACTTGTATGAACAAATTATTAGCAGGAAAAACAGCATTTATTACAGGGTCTGCAAGTGGGATTGGCTTAGAAATAGCAAAAACTTTTGCACAGGAAGGCGCGAAGGTAGTAATTTCAGATATAAATGCTGATAAAAGTGAGGAAGTAGCTGCAGAATTAAGGGAGCAAGGATTTGAAGCGTTATCGGCCCCATGCGATGTGACGGACGAGGAAGCATTTAAACATAGTCTTCATGTCGCTTATCAAAGATTCGGACACCTGGATATCTTAGTCAATAACGCCGGTATGCAGTATGTATCACCAATTGAGGAGTTTCCTACCGAAAAATTTGAATTACTGATAAAACTCATGTTAACTGCCCCATTTATTGGCATCAAAAACGTATTCCCTATCATGAAAAAACAAGGCTTTGGTCGAGTTATCAACATTGCTTCCATTAACGGTGTCATCGGCTTTGCTGGTAAAGCTGCCTATAATAGTGCAAAACATGGTGTCATTGGCTTAACAAAGGTCGCAGCATTGGAAGGTGCTGCGGACGGAATTACCGTAAATGCCTTATGTCCCGGCTACGTCGATACACCGCTTGTGAGAAACCAATTGGCGGAATTGGCTAAAACAAGGAATGTCAGCTTAGACCGAGTCATTGAAGAAGTGCTCTTCCCGTTGATTCCACAAAGAAGGCTCTTGTCTGTTACAGAAATTGCTGATTATGCGGTTTTTTTAGCAAGTGAAAAAGGAAGAGGAGTTACAGGTCAAGCAGTCATTCTAGATGGCGGCTACACAGCCCAATAAATCCAAATAAATTATAAAATTTTTAATTAAAATAATTAGCACTTAATCCCAGATTTTATTTCCTACAATAAGAATTTGTATGGAATTAGAAACAGGACTGGTTTATGATAAGAGGGAATATTTTGAACATCATTTAGAGTGGGTGGGAGTAAGTTGATCCTGTTAGACTACATTATGAATCTCGCAATTTTTTCTCTATTGGTAAGTACACCATTAGTACTAGGGGCTTTTACCAAACATAAACCATTTAAGCATTCATCCATTGGGGTAGGGATATATGCGGGAGTCGTTTCCTCTATCCTTAGTTTGTTAGCAATCCAGCAGCAAGGCTATTCCTATGACATCAGGTATGCACCTGTGATACTAGTTTTTGCTTACCTGGGGCCAGTAGCGGGATTAATTACAGGAGTCATTTCTCTATTTACAAGACTAGTGATAAGTGGCCATTGGTACCCTGCTATTATGGGCTGGACAATGATAATGATTGGGTTTTCCGTCATCCATTTGTTTACAAAACGTCTCACGGCAGTGAAAAAAAGTGTAGTCCTCTTTGGGACATATGTTGTCATTTATCTATTTATTGTGTTCATGTTTAAAATATTTATGGATAGACCAGTCTTCCACTTCCAGTATGTACTATTTATGATGTTAGGATTATTTATCGGAATAATACTTATTGAGTCATATGTGAAGCTGTTTAGATTAAATAATAAATTAACAAATATGTATAAAATGGTAGAAGCAAGTGAAGCAAAATATCGCCTAATCGCTGAGAATACCTCAGACCTCATCATCGTTATGAATGAAGAGCAGTCGATTATTTACTTCTCCCCTTCACATGAAAATGTTTTAGGGTTTCAATGCAAGGAGCTTGAACGATTAGAAAAATACGAATTAATTCATCCGGACGAAGTTGAGATGTTTAAAAATACGATCAAACTGATGTATGAAAATAAAGAATCGCAATCTATGGAATTCCGGATGATGCACAAGGATGGACGATGGCTTGATTTTGAGTCCCGCTGCATGCCCGTTAGGGGAGAAACAGGCTTGATTGAGAATATTGTGATTATCAGCAGGGATATCTCTGAACGTAAAAAGGCGGAAGACATTCTTTTGCGCTCTGAGAAGCTATCAATTATCGGGGAATTAGCGGCAGGAGTGGCTCATGAAATTCGGAATCCACTAACTACTTTAAAAGGTTTCATGCAGCTTTATAAACGGGCAGATAGTTCGATTGATGAATTGCTTCTAAGTGAACTAAATCGTATTGAAAACATTACAAGCCAACTGCTTACGCTGGGAAAACCGCAAGCAATGGAGTTAAATAGGACGAATGTTTTAGAATTGATTGAAGGGACACTTGTGCTTTTAGCTCCTGAGGCCATGATGAGTAATATCCAATTTAATCTCAAGTTTGAAGAATCCTCTTATTTTATTATTTGTGAGAAAAATCAATTAAAGCAAGTCTTCCTTAACATTTTAAAGAATGCTATGGAGGCCATGAAAGAAGGAGGAGAAATTCAAATCAACCTTCGAAAAGGGCCGGAAGACGAGTGTATCATAGCATTTCAAGATCAGGGCTGCGGGATTCCAGAAGAACTACTCCCTCGTTTAGGGGAGCCGTTTTACACATTGAAAGAAAAAGGAACGGGCCTCGGACTAATGATTAGTCATAAAATTATTAAACAACACAACGGCAGCCTTACGTTTAATAGTAACGGCAAAGAAGGAACCATGGTCGAAATTAAATTACCATCTGCAAGTTGAGCATGGTTATTTGACTGTTATGTTTGGGTGTCAGGCACCGCTCGTGGACAAATGTCCACGAGCGGTGCCTGACACCCTTTTGTTTATAGTGGAAGTTCATATTCAATTCATATATTCTTTGTATAATTCAGTTTGTAATCGAGAATCAAAGTTTGAAGTTCGTGATCCGAAGAAGGGATTGTAACAGTTGTTAATAACGTAGACGATTGTAGACAACAATTGACATTGGAATTATTTTATATTTTTAACATTTAATACTTGAAAGAGGGATTAAAAAGTAAGATAATATATTTACGAACAATCGTTCTAATATTTATTTGGAGGTGCAAAAATGATACAAACCTACCAAACGAAACTAAATAACTTCTCACTACATAATGGACTCACATCATTCATGTACCTTCATGAGTATGCAGAATACTTTAGTAGGCTGGAACGAAAGCTCTTCGTTCAGTCCCACCTAAAAGGTGTTCTGGCCTCGAGCCTAAAAAAGACCTTTTTAACTCAATTTAGGATCACAGCCCGGCAATTCAATTCCTTGAGAATCCAGTTGGACGGAAAGGTTTCTTCCTTTATGGAAAAAAGAAAACTAGAATTACAGGAATTAGAATCCAAAACGGTTTACCTACAGAAAATTATCTCCAAGAAAACCACCCAAAAAGATCAACTTCATCAAAAACTCCAAGAAATTCCGCAAACCCATCCGTCTTTCTCTAAAAAAATAAAGAAATTTCGAAACCTTAAATTGTACCTCCATCAAAAAAAACGCAGATTAAGAAATCTCCAACAAAAAGTAGAAAAACTAAAGTTGGATGCGTCGAAGAACAAAATTCGCCTTTGTTTTGGCTCGAAGAAGCTATTTCACAAACAATTCCACCTGGAGGAAAATGAATATAAGAATCATCTAGAATGGAGAACCGATTGGCTTGAAGCCCGAAGTGGACAATTTTTAGTGATTGGCTCCAAGGATGAAACCTTTGGAAATCAGACAGCCACCTACGATTTGAAAAATACCCTGAGACTGCGCGTGGCGAATTACTTTGTAGACAAATATGGGAAGTATCTTGAATTTCCTGAAGTCATTTTCCCCTACGGACAAGAATGGTTAGATCATGCGAAGGTCCCTCATAAGGGTCATACTCGAAGTGGACGTCCACAAAAATATTATTCATCCATCACCTACCGTTTTATCAAACAGAAAAAAGGATGGTATGTTAACGCAACCGTTGAAAGGGAAACCCCTAACGTGGGCACATCCAATATCAACGGACTCATCGGCATTGATGTCAATGCGGGGTTCCTTTCTGTTTGTGAAATTGATCGGTTTGGAAATCCCATCAACCACTGGAATATCCAAGTACCCATGTATAGTCGAAGAAAAGAGCAGATTCTGGCTTCTATAAGTAATGGGCTAAAGGAGATTCTCGACTACGCCGTTTTGGTGCAAAAAGATGTTCAAATAGAGAAACTAGATTTTTCGAGGAAAAAGACACAGCTCCGAGAAATGGGTACAGCCTATGCCCGAATGCTTTCAGGATTTGCCTATTCCTCGTTCCAACAATTAATCGAAGCGAAGGCAAA
>NZ_BCUX01000073.1 GCF_001591445.1 Neobacillus drentensis NBRC 102427
TTCGCCTTCCCTTTGATTAATTGTTGGAACGAGGAATAGGCAAATCCTGAAAGCATTCGGGCATAGGCTGTACCCTTTTCACGGAGCTGTGTCTTTTTCTTCGAAAAATCCAGTTTCTCGATTTGAACATCTTTTTGCACCAAAACGGCGTAGTCGAGAATCTCCTTTAGTGCATTACTTATAGAAGCCAGAATCTGTTCTTTTCTTCGGCTATACATGGGTACTTGGATGTTCCAGTGTTTGATGGGGTTTCCAAACCGATCAATTTCGCAAACAGAAAGGAACCCCGCATTCACATCAATGCCGATGAGTCCGTTGATGTTGGATGTGCCTACGTTAGGAGTTTCCCTTTCCACGGTTGCGTTAACATACCATCCTTTTTTCTGTTTGATAAAACGATAGGTGATCGATGAATAATATTTTTGTGGCCGTCCACTTCGGGTATGACCCATATGAGGAACCTTCGCCTTGTCTAACCATTCTTGCCCGTAGGGGAAATTGACTTCAGGAAATTCAACATACTTCCCATATTTGTCTACAAAGTAATTCGCCACGCGCAATCTCAGGGTATTTTTCAAATCATAGGTGGCTGTCTGATTTCCAAGGGTTTCATCCTTGGAGCCAATCACTAAAAATTGTCCACTTCGGGCTTCAAGCCAATCCGTTCTCCATTCTTGATGATCCTTATATTGATTTTCCTTCAGGTAGAATTGTTTGTGAAACAGCTTCTTCGAGCCAAAACAAATGCGAATTTTGTTATTTGACTCATCCAACTTTAGTTTTTCAATTTTATGTTGGAGATTTCTTAACCTGCGTTTTTTTTGATGGAGGTAAAATTTAAGGTTTCGAAATTTCTTTATTTTTTTAGAGAAAGACGAATGGGTTTGTGGAATTTCTTTGAGTTTTTGATGAAGTTGATCTTTTTGGGTGGTTTTCTTGGCGAGAATTTTCTGTAAGTAAACCGTTTTGGATTCTAATTCCCGTAATTCTAGTTTTCTTTTTTCAATAAAGGAAGAAACCTTTCCGTCAAGCTGCATTCTCAAGGAATTGAATTGACGAGCTGTGATCCTAGATTGAGTTAGAAAGGTCTTTTTTAAACTCGAGGCCGGAACACCTTTTATGTGGGACTGAACAAAAAGCTTTCGTTCCAGCCTGCTAAAGTATTCTGCATACTCATGAAGGTACATGTATGATGAGAGTCCATCATGTAGTGAGAAGTTTATTAGTTTCGTTTGGTAGGTTTGTATCATTTTTGTACCTCCAAATAAATATAAGAACAATCGTTCGTAAATATATTATCTTACTTTCTGAGCTCTCTTTCAAGTATTAAATGTAAAAATTTACAAAATAATACCATTGTCTATTGTTGTCCACTATAGTCTACGTTTTTTGAAACTGTTCCAAGCCCTTTTGTTTTTGCCTTAAAATATCTTTACCATTTATTAACCATAATGAAATGGTTTAGAAAACATAAACTAAGCTTGTACATTACTTGGAAGGAGGATTCTTGTGCGGGCTGTTCTAATCATCGCAACCTTTCTCTTATGCTTCACCAGTTCATTCGCAGTCAGGGATGCGGAAGCCAAAACAAACGAATCTGATCCATATCAAGAAAGAATGAAGCTTTATAAGAAGGTTGAAACGGTTACCCAGATTCCCTGGTATTACTTAGCGGCTATTGATCAATACGAAAGAAGTATCCGTCAGGTCCGCCGAGACCTACCTAAACCGGACAGCGTAATCGGCATCTATTTTCGGCTGGAAGAATGGGCAGGTCTTACTAATCCAAATCCTTTGGCAGAGAACCCGGCAATCATTCAGTTTTTTGATGGGAAGGGTGTGGACGGGGATGGAGACGGAAAAGCAAGTCTTAAAAATGATGAGGATGTCCTGTATGCATTTGCCAATTATCTTCTTTCATACGGAATCGATCATGATAATATAAAAATCGGCTTATGGAATTACTATCATCGCGATAAGACAGTTAGTATCATTGCCGGGAAAGCAAAAATTTATCGTCATTTCGGCCGGATTGATTTAGATTCACAAGTATTTCCAGTGCCAATCCGGAGCAATCATAGCTACCGAAGCACTTGGGGATCTGCCCGCGGCTGGGGCGGCCGAAGAATTCATGAAGGCACCGATATTTTCGCAGGCTACGGAGTCCCCGTTCGCGCGACGAACTATGGAATCATCGAAATGAAGGGCTGGAACAAATTCGGCGGTTGGAGAATCGGGATTCGAGATATCAATAATACCTATCATTATTTTGCCCATCTCAGCGGTTTTGCTAAGGATTTAAAAGTCGGCCAAATTGTTGAGCCGGGAATGGTGATTGGCGGTGTTGGAAGCTCTGGTTACGGCCCGCCAGGCACGTCTGGTAAGTTCCCTCCCCATTTACATTACGGGATGTACAAAGATACCGGTGTGACCGAGTGGTCCTTTGACCCCTATCCGCATTTAGCCAAATGGAAGCGAATGGAGCGGATGAATGTTCGCAAAAAATAGGACTGTCCATGGCGGATAGTCCTATTTTTTATTGCTCGATTTTTCCTGAGTCTGTTTTTTTTCCGGAAGCTGTATGGATGGACTTACTCCGCCGCCATTATTATAGAATTGTGGGACATCTCCTTGGATGAGTGAGCCGTCCACTGGAATGCTTTGGGTAAGCTTTGTTATTTTCGTAGCAAATGGGGTGATGATTTGGACAGACACTTCGATGTGAATGGAAACATCGACCCAGGTATTATTAATCCCAATATCTTTCGTCTCGATTTTAACATCTGGTTCCACTTCACCAATCGCATGAAATTTTACTGGGATTTTCGGACCAATGTTCCCCAGTAAGGAGATATTGGTTGCTTGACCTAAAGGAACATACCAAACAATCCCGTCTTCCTTATCCGAATTATACGTTTCAATTTCTACATCTGTTAACTGCTCTAACGAAGCAAGATCCCCTTTTTTAGCTGCTTTTAAGTTTTTTTGAATTTGCGCGGTGGTTTCCGCTAAGACCCGGTTTATATAAACGGTATTAAGTTTTACGTTGGATGCCTTGCCATTTTCACTTGGTAAAATAACAATGACATCATTACCCTCACCCGTATCCGTCGTCCGTTTGGTAATGGCCTTATTAATAACGAGGGAGGCAATATTGCGGGTTTCGGAAGTAGCAATTCTCATTAATGTTGGCTCAATCCCCTTATTCACGAGCCATAATCCAGTGGCAGTTGAAAAAAGAAAAAAGACAAACGTTAATAACATCACGTAACGGAAAGGCAACGGCCCCTTCTTCGGAGGACGTCTGCGAAACTTCGCCAAAAAAATCACCCCTTCAAGCTAAATGTATGCTTGGAAAAGGGGAACTAGCCCAAAAAAAGCGAAGCGTCTGGAACGGAAATCAACAGCCAAATATAAAAAAAGCCCGCATGGAGCAAGCTTTTTAAATCATTCTTAACAAGGCATCTTTACCAATCATGCCTTGGTGGATCCCTAACGCCTCTGCCTCCCATGTTACCGACTCTAACGGTGCATTTAGAAGCTGTTCAATCGTCCTTACTCCAACAGCACGGCCGGCAATGATCTTGCGGTCCTTAAGTTTTTCATTTAATAAACCGACATCCAAGGCTCCGCACATGATATATCCCTTATCGTTTGATACCGCAAGCAAGGTCGTTTTCGGAAGCAAAACGGAAACTGCCAAAAAGGTATGGCCGTTTATTTCAATTGGTGAAAGCTCAATCAAATGGTCCACACTCCTTTCCTCTCTATCACTTTATGATTTGAGGGGAAAAAGCGTGTTACATGCCATCGCTACTTTTGTAACTCCCATTTTAATATATCCCGAAGAAATTCCGGCAAGAAATACTTCTTTTCTTTTTGAGGAAGAATGTCTTTGAAAAAGTGACCAAATGTAAACATATCCGGAAGGGCTAACGTATAAATTTTTTCATAATCCACTTCCGTCCCATTTATGAAAATGACTTCCTTGTGATGGATGATTCGGTCAAAGACAAATACCCCTAGGAGAGTTCCTCTAAATCCAAGCCCCTTGATATGCTTATGTACCAAACCCTCATCTTTTGACTGCCAATAAATCTCTTCTATTTCTTTTCCCGTTAGTTCGACCACACACGGATTAATTGGATGGGGACAGATTTCAAGCAAATCGTAAACAGTCACCTCACCGGATACCCCCCCTAATAGGAGCCCTGCATTAATCATCGCACAATCCGTGTTACACCATTCCCTTAATGCCCTGCAAAGCAGCAGTGAAAACTCCGTTTCATGGAAAATATCACTAGTGAGCGGATTAGTTAAGGTAGTCACTTTTTGATTTAATAGGGCTTTTCCTTTGTTAAAATAAGCGTCGCTTAGTTCTTGCTCATGATTTAGAGCGGGAAGCTCTTTACTATCATATAGAATAGCTTCCTTCGCGGTAATGATTTTTTGTTCGTTTAGGTTGAGGGTTACTTCACCGACAAAATACCCATATTTACCCGCCGCTCCAAGGAGTGTCCTGCCCACTAGCTTTCCTTTTTCAAGGTAATGATGGGTATGTGAACCTAATATAACATCTATATCAGGAAATTCAGCTGCTATGGATTCGTCCACATTAAGTCCGAGATGGGAAAGTAGAATAATTACATCTGATTCTGCTTTTACTTTTTCAATCCATTTTTTCAGTTCTTCAATTGGCTCTGTCACTTTCCAGCCCAGTAAACCATAAAGATGTGCAAACGGCGCCGTTAAACCGATGACACCCACCCTTGTTCCCTTTTTCGAATGATAGATCTTATATGGCTTTACCCAGCTTGGGCGGCTTCCATTTTGCTGAAAAAAATTCGCTAACAGAACGTCAAACTGAGCATTTTCATAAAGTTCATTTAAGTCTTCAAAGGGAAGGTTAACCCCTTCATTGTTTCCAATCGTTACAGCGGTAAAATGACTCTCATTTAAGAGATCAATATTCCCTTTTCCTCTTGTCGCTTCTGTGAAAGGATGCCAGCGATCAATAAAGTCACCGATATCAAATAGAAATACATCCTCATCATTTTGGTGATGCCTCTCTTGTTGTTCTGCTAGAAACTGTTTAATTCGCGGCCAATTTTCTAAGTGGCTGTGTATATCGTTTGTATGATAAATATGTATAGTTTCCATTCTCTACCTACCCAAAGATTCCTTGATAAATTAATCGGATTCCTACAACAATAAGAATCGTCCGTAAAATTAACACAATCGTTTTACTCTTAAGTTTGGTGTTTAAAAAGACCCCTACTTTAGCTCCAATCCACGCCCCAGGGACCAAGGCCAGCGCATAAAGCCAGTCCACATTCCCTAAAGTAATATGTGTAATCGAGCTCAGCAAGGATGTTGGTAAAATCATAAACATCGAGGTGGCCGTTGCGACATGGGGCGGAAAGAAAAATATCAAAATCATCGTTGGGACCATTAATGAACCGCCGCCGACACCAAAAATTCCTGATAAAAAGCCCACTATAAAGGCAATCAGGACTCCCACAATTGGGTTATATCCATATTCAAAGGTTTTACCGACATTATCGGTAAAAGTTCGAATAATCCCCCGGTCCTTCCGATAAGGTATAGGCTTTAACTTGTCCTTAAGCAGCAAAATAATCGAAATAAAGATAATAAATAGTCCGAAAAAAATATTGAAGGTTTTCATATGTAAACCTTCAGTCACCCATGCACCGAGAATACTACCCGGGCCACTTCCGATTAAAAAAATCAGACCACTTTTATAATCAATTGTTTTGTATTTCATATACGCTAAGGTGGATGACAGGCCAGTAAAAATCATCGTAAAAAGGGATGTCCCTACTGCTACCTGTGGTGTTATATGTCCAAAGGCTGGCAGGGTGGATAAATAAAGCAACGAGGGAACAATGACAATTCCTCCGCCTAATCCTATGAGCGAGCCAAGAGAGCTTGCGATAAGACCGATAAAAACGATTAAGATCCATTCCATGTTTTCTTCTCCTAACTGTTTATAGTAGATCCAACTGGCGTGGAGCAAGCCCCTTGTATTCGAGATGCAAAAGTTTGATCATTTCCTTTGCATTATCTGCCGCATCCCCGCCAGAGTTGTTGTTAAAAAGGAGATAGATATCTTTAGTGTCCTTAGCTAACTTTTGAATCGAATCCGCCCATTCTTCTAGTTCTTGTTGATTATAGCGGTAAAGATAGCGAACCTCACGCCAATCCACTCCTGTTCGTTTTTGCCAGCCATGGACATTGCGTCCGTGAAAACGGACAAGAACCTTCTCTGGGGTGGTGGACTGTAATATTGTTGGAATGCTGCCTTCTCCAGATTGTGGTTCATCGCAAATACTATGGATCCAGTTTTCTTCGGTCATAAATTTCAGTGTTTTCGACCGAAACTGAGGCGCGAACCATGATTGGTGTCTGAACTCTAATGCACAAGGGAGGTCACCCATTTCATGCTTGCACCATCTTAAGTATTCGACATTTTCTCTCGTACACGTAAACCATGGTGGAAATTGAAAGAGGGTCATTGCTAATTTATTAGTTTCTATGTATGGTTCGAGCGACTCTTTAAAGGCTCTGAACATCGCTTGTTTATTTTCAAACGGAATTTCCCCGCGCATATGTCCAGTCATCCCTTGGTAGGCTTTGACGATAAACTGGAAACTGGGCGGTGTTTCATGGACCCACTTTTCTGCATTCCTTTGAGGCTGAATCGCATAAAAGGCGGAATCAACTTCCACGATGGGAAAATGGCTTGCATACACCTTTAACTTGTCCCGTGAGGATATTTGACCTGGATATAAGCTGTCATGATCACCCCAGCCTGTTACGCCGATATAAATCAAAATACTCACCTCCAACTATTAATAATAGCATATCCATTTTTCGATGGGTGCGGTAGATATTTAGGTGAGAACGACAATTTCATGGCAATTGAGGGTAGTCGCAAGTGGCATGAGCTTATCCGCAAATTGGCGGCACTCATCCGCAAGTTGGTGGATCTCATCCAAGAGTAAGCCTAATTTTCAACGCAAAAACCCGCCTGCCAACAACGGCAAGCGGGATTTTTTATCAAAAATATTAACCGATGGAGCCTTCCATCTCGAACTTGATGAGACGGTTCATTTCCACAGCGTATTCCATTGGTAATTCTTTCGTAAATGGCTCGATAAAGCCCATGACGATCATTTCGGTTGCTTCCTGTTGAGAAATACCACGGCTCATTAAGTAGAAGAGCTGCTCTTCAGAAACCTTCGAAACCTTCGCTTCATGCTCGAGGGAGATGTTATCGTTTAAGATTTCATTGTATGGAATCGTATCTGATGTTGATTTGTTATCCATTATTAATGTATCACATTCGATATTAGAACGTGCCCCGTCTGCCTTACGTCCGAAGTGAACTTGGCCGCGATAAGTTACCTTACCGCCATGCTTAGAAATGGATTTAGAAACGATCGTTGATGATGTATTTGGTGCTAAATGAATCATCTTTGCACCCGCATCCTGGTGTTGACCTTTACCTGCAATCGCAATTGAAAGTGTCAAACCACGAGCGCCCTCGCCTTTTAAAATAACGGCTGGGTACTTCATTGTTAATTTTGAACCGATGTTTCCGTCAATCCATTCCATAGTCGCGTTTGCTTCACAAACCGCACGCTTTGTCACAAGGTTAAAGACGTTATTCGCCCAGTTTTGAATGGTAGTATAACGGCAGTAAGCATCTTTTTTAATGACAATCTCAACAACCGCACTGTGCAGGGAGTTTGTTGTGTACACTGGTGCTGTACAACCTTCTACGTAATGCACATGTGCGCCTTCATCAACAATGATTAATGTCCGTTCGAATTGGCCCATGTTTTCAGAGTTAATGCGGAAGTACGCTTGTAATGGTGTATCTACTTTCACACCTGGTGGCACATAGATAAACGAACCGCCTGACCAAACTGCTGAGTTTAGGGCAGAAAACTTATTGTCAGTTGGCGGAATGGTCTTTCCAAAGTGTTCGCGGAAAATATCTTCATTTTCTCTTAATGCTGAGTCTGTATCCTTAAAGACGATCCCTAAGTCTTCAAGTTCTACCTTCATGTTGTGATAAACTACTTCAGATTCATACTGGGCAGATACCCCGGCAAGGTATTTTTGCTCAGCTTCTGGAATCCCAAGTTTATCAAAAGTAGCCTTGATTTCTTCAGGTACTTCATCCCATGACTTCTCAGATTTCTCAGATGGTTTTACATAATAAGTAATTTCATCAAAGTTTAATGAGGACATATCGCCGCCCCATTGTGGCATTGGCATTTTGTAAAAATGCTCAAGCGACTTCAAACGGAAGTCTAACATCCATTGTGGTTCGTTCTTCAATTTAGATATTTCTTTTACGATATCAGATGTTAAACCACGCTTAGATCGGAATATGGAAACGTCTTTATCGGCAAAACCATATTTATAATCACCGATTTCCGGCATTTTTTTCGCCATCGTCGTGTTCCTCCATTTCTTAAACGAATAAGGCCTAAAAATGCCTTATTTCATCCTATTCTTTTTCCTCTTCTTTTAGGCTCTTTTCCATGGCTTTCCATGCTAGAGTCGCACATTTGATGCGGGCTGGAAACTTACAAACACCTTGTAGCGCTTCAATATCACCTAAATCAAGGTCGTCTTCGTCGTAATCTATTCCCTGCATCATGTCAGAAAAGATCTTCGCTAACTTTAACGCTTCTTCGATTTTTTTTCCCTTAATTGCTTGCGTCATCATCGAAGCAGATGACATTGAAATCGAACAGCCTTCCCCTTCTTGCTTTGCGTCGACGACAATTCCATTTTCCACTTTTAGGGTCAATTGAATGCGGTCCCCACAAGTAGGGTTATTCATATTAATGGTATGGTTGCCATCCTCTAAAACACCGCGATTACGCGGATTTTTATAATGATCCATAATCACCTGACGGTAAAGTGTATCTAAATTATTAGAAGACATCGCTGAAATACTCCTTTGTTTTTACAAGTCCTTCAACAAGTTTATCTATATCATCTTCTGTATTATACAGGTAAAAGCTGGCCCGTGCTGTTGCTGACGCCTTCAGCCATCTCATTAACGGCTGGGCGCAATGATGGCCGGCACGAACTGCAATACCTTCAGCATCAAGCACCGTTGCTACATCATGGGGATGAACATCACTTAAGTTAAAGGTGATTAATCCTGCCCGCTTCGCTGCATCAAGGGGACCGTAAATGGTCATTCCTTCAACAGTTGACATTTTTTCTAACGCATAGGCAGCAAGTTTATGTTCATGCTCGGCAATTTGGTCTAAGCCAACTTCATTTAAAAAGTCGATGGCAGTTCCAAGGCCAATGGCGCCTGCAATGATCGGTGTACCTGCTTCGAACTTCCAAGGAAGCTCTTTCCAGGTTGATTCTTGTAATTGTACAAAATCAATCATTTCACCGCCAAATTCGATTGGCTCCATGTTTTCGAGAAGATGTTTTTTTCCATAAAGAACGCCAATGCCGGTCGGACCGCACATTTTATGTCCTGAAAAAGCAAGAAAATCACAATCTAGATCTTGAACATCAATTTTCATATGCGGAGCACTTTGCGCCCCGTCAACAACCATAATTGCCCCATGATCATGGGCAATTTGAGCAATTTCTTTGACCGGATTGATGACACCAAGAACGTTGGATACTTGCATAACAGAGACGATCTTTGTGTTGGCTGTAATGGTTGCACGTACATCATCGAGTGAAATCGTTCCATCTGCTTGAAGTGGAATGTATTTCAACTGGGCGCCTGTACGTCTGGCCACTTGCTGCCATGGAATGATATTACTATGGTGTTCCATATACGTAATGACGATTTCATCGCCTGCTTTTAAATTTGCTGCCGCATAGCTTGCAGCCACCGTATTAAGAGACGTTGTCGTTCCTCGTGTAAAAATTACTTCTTGAGTGGACTTGGCATTGATGAACTTACGAACCTTTTCTCTTGCACCTTCGTAAGCATCTGTTGCTCTTGTTCCTAGTGTATGCACACCACGGTGGACATTGGAATTAATTTCACGATAATATTTTTCAATAGCCTCGATTACTTGGAGCGGCTTTTGTGATGTTGCCGAACTATCCAAGTATACCAATGGCTTCCCATTGACCTCTTGATCTAAGATTGGAAATTGACCACGAATATCTTGGATATTCATTAGCGGACTTTCCTTTCAATTACCTCAGTTAACTGTTTCTTTACTCCTTCAATTGGAAGTTGATTAACAACTGGTGCAAGGAAACCATGAATAACTAATCGTTCTGCTTCTTCTTTGCGAATTCCGCGGCTCATCAAGTAGTAAAGTTGAACAGGGTCAACTCGTCCGACAGATGCTGCGTGACCAGCTACGACGTCATCTTCATCGATTAAAAGGATCGGATTGGCATCGCCACGTGCTTTTTCACTTAGCATAAGAACTCGTGATGTTTGTTGTGCATCTGATTTCGATGCACCATGCTCAATTTTACCAATCCCATTAAAAATGGATGTAGCACTTTCTTTCACAACACCATGATTTAAAATATTCCCGACTGTATGTCTACCGAAATGAACAACCTTTGTCGTAAAGTTTTGCGTTTGCTCGCCACGTCCGACAGCAACTGTTTTAGTATCTCCAATAGAACCATCGCCAAGGAGGTTGGTTGTGTTTTCCGAGATGGTATTTCCCTCATTCATTAAACCAAGGGCCCATTCAATTCGAGAATCTCGTCCGGCAACTCCGCGGCGATTCACATAGGTAGTAATTCCCTTAGCTAACGTATCAACCGCACCGAATTGCACGCGTGCATTCACATTTGCAATTACTTCCGTCAGGATATTGACTAAGGTATTCGATGTTTCCATCGTTGAAAAATAATTTTCTACATAGGTTACTGAACTATTGTCGTCTGCGACCACAATGACATGGTTAAACAAGTTAGCTTCAACGTCATCATGTACATAGACTGCCTGAATCGGTTCGGAAATTTCCACGTTTTTCGGAATATATAAGAACACTCCGCCATTTACTAGTGCCGCGTTTAGAGCTGTTAAGCGATGTTCATCGGCATTGATGGCTTGTGTCATATAATACTTTTTCAATAAGTCGCCATGCTCTTTTGCTGCAGTAAATATATCTGTAAAAATAACACCTTTGCTCTTTAGCTCTTCTGATAAAGTCAAAAAGGCAGGAGTTTGATTTCGCTGAATATATAAATTTTTATTATCTGTCTCTAAGTCAACTAATGCTTTCACTTCTTCCGGTAATTCTAAAAGTGAAGGATAGGCTGAACTTTTTACAGTATGCTGAGTGAATTGAGTAAAGTTCCACTTATCAATCTTTGTTTTGTCCGGTCTTGGCATTGGCAGTTGGTCGAACTCAGCTAATGCTTTAAGACGAAGCTCTTCAAACCAAGCAGGCTCGCTCATTTCTTTTGAAAAGGAGCGAACATTGTCCTTATCAAATGGTAATTTGGTTTCAGTTGTCATTGTAATCCTCCTAACCCTCTCTTACGCTTCTTGCCCAACTGTTTCATCTTCAATTCCAAGTTCTTGTTTGATCCAGTCATATCCTTCAGCTTCTAAGCGTTGTGCCAATTCTGCTCCGCCTGATTTTACTACACGGCCTTGCATCATTACATGCACATGGTCTGGAGTGATATAGTTTAAAAGTCGTTGATAGTGTGTAATGACTAAGCAGCCGAAATCTCCGCCGCGCATTTGATTGATCCCTTTTGATACGACCTTCAAGGCATCGATATCTAGTCCGGAGTCAATTTCATCTAAGATAGCAATTTTTGGTTCTAACATCATCAATTGCAAAATTTCATTCCGTTTTTTCTCACCGCCGGAGAAACCTTCGTTTAAGTAACGTTGAGCCATATCAAGGTCCATTTCAAGGTATTCCATTTGTTTATCCATTTTGCGGATAAATTTCATTAATGAAATTTCATTTCCTTCACCAAGACGGCTATTAAGTGCTGAACGTAAGAAATCGGCATTTGTTACGCCGTTAATTTCACTAGGATATTGCATTGCTAGGAATAGACCCGCACGTGCACGCTCATCTACTTCCATTTCCAAAACATTTTGTCCATCTAAGGTAATGGTTCCGCTTGTCACTTCATATTTTGGGTGTCCCATAATTGCTGAAGATAAAGTAGATTTACCTGTTCCATTCGGGCCCATTATTGCGTGGATTTCTCCACCTTTTATTTCAAGGTTCACACCTTTTAAAATTTCTTTCCCATCAATTGCTACATGTAAATCTTTGATCGTTAACGTTGATCCAGCCATATCTATACCTCCAAAGAGAAAGTGTTGTACATTTAGATTGAGTTATTCAATAACTCTATTCTCATTTTATTCTCATTCCAATCTTATAACAAATGAAATGTATTAGCAACTCTAAAACAGTAAAAACAGTCCATCTATTTTCATTAAGCTTGTTTCAAATGAGAATGCAAAGTGATTTTTTATGAAAATTCTGACTGATTCTATTTAAATAAATAGCACTCGATTAAAATCATACCCTATTTTTTTGCAATTTGCCAAGATAATTCACGTCATAAGTTCCTTCTATTTTTACCCAGGATGACCGTTTAAATGTATAGCGCTTTTCGCCAACTCCATAGAAAAAGCCAGTGTATAGACACTGACTTTCTTCCTATTTATTAGTTTACTCAGAAACTGGTACAACGGCACCTTTGTATTTATCAAGAATGAAATCCTGGATTTCTTTTGATTGAAGTACTTCTACAAGTGTCTTGATTTCTTTTCGGTCTTTGTCCTCTGAACGAACGACCACAAGGTTTGCCGGTACAACGTCATCGCCTTCAAAGGCAATTCCATACTTTCCAATGTCAATACCGCCTTCTAATGCGTAGTTCGTATTAATAACGACCGCATCACCTTCACCGCTATCGAAAGAAGAAGCTAATAATTTCGCTTCAATTAATGTTGAGAAATCAAGGTTCTTTGGATTTTCGACAATATCCTCTACTCTTGCACTCGCGCCAACGCCTTCTTTAAGCTTAATTAAACCTTCTTTTTCAAAAATAGGTAAGATACGTCCATGGTCACTTAGTGAATCACTCATAATAATTTTTGCGCCTTTTGGAAGGTCTTTTAAGCTTTTGTATTTTTTAGAATAAATTCCGATTGGTTCCTTATGAATTCCACCAACACTTACAAAATCAAAGTCCTTATTTTCCTTCATTTGTAGGTCTAAATACCCTGGTGTTTGAAAATAGTTTGCGTCGAGTTCTTTATCCCTTAAAGCAACGTTTGGCAGGATATAATCTTGAAAAACTTTGATTTCTAGATCAATGCCTTTTTCCTTTAATAAAGGTTTTGCTGCTTCTAGCACTTCCGCATGCGGTACAGCAGATGCACCAACGACTAATTTCTTGTTTCCATCTTTTCCAGCCTTATCTGCAGTATCTTTTTTAGTACCACCACATGCTGTTAGGGCAAATGCTAATAATGCAATGACAATAAAACCAAATGCTTTTTTCATAACCTAAACTCCTCCTGTTATCGTTTATCTGTTTTCTTTGTAAAATAATCTCCAATAAATTGGATGATAAAAACCAAAATTAATATCGCAATCGTCGCCACTAACGTGACAATTGGTCGATTGCGCTGAAAACCTTCAAGATAGGCAAAATGTCCAAGTCCACCCGCTCCAATGACCCCAGCCATTGCTGTAAAGCCGACGAGCGAAATTGCTGTGACTGTAATTCCTGAAATTAATGCCGGCAATGATTCCGGTATTAATACTTTAAAAATAATATGACCTTGTGTTGCTCCCATCGATTGCGATGCCTCAATCACACCTTTATCAATTTCCCTAAGTGCAATTTCTACCATTCGCGCATAAAAAGGGGCTGCACCAATAATTAGGGCTGGCAGGGCCGCATTTGCCCCAAGCATAGTTCCAAGCAATAATTTTGTAAAAGGAATTAATAAAACAATTAAGATTATAAAGGGAATAGATCTGAAAATATTAACAAAGCCGGCAATAACAACATTAACAGACCGATTAGCCCATATATTACCTTTATCTGTTAAAAATAATAGCAGACCGAGGAATAATCCCAATATAAAAGTCGTAAACACTGAAATGGAAGTCATATAAATGGTTTCACCTGTTGCTTCCATTAATTGATCCCACTTTACCATTTCCATAAAATCAGCCATTACTGATCACCTCCACGCCGACTTGCTGTGAGTGAATATAATCAATGGCATTCTGTATCTCGCTTGCTTGTCCATCCAAGTGAATAAATAATGTTCCGTATGATCCGTTTTGCGTGTGCGAAATTTTCCCTTGAAGAATATTGACAACCACATCGAAATTCCGGATAACATTTGTGATTAATGGATGTTCGGTAGCTTCTCCAATGAAAGAGAGCTGAACCACTTGACCATGCGGATAAAGTTCGAGCAGATGTTGAGTTGTTTCCTTCGTTTCTTCCGGTTCCGTTACCTGCTGGACAAATCGCTTTGTAATCGGCTGCTGCGGGTTTTTAAACACATCCAACACCGGACCAAGCTCAACGACTCTTCCGCTTTCCATTACTGCCACCTGGTGGCATATTTTACGGATGACATGCATTTCATGGGTAATCAAAACAATCGTTAAACCAAGCCGTTTATTAATATCCACTAACAATTCCAAAATAGAATCCGTAGTTTGCGGGTCTAGTGCTGAAGTTGCTTCATCGCAAAGAAGCACTTTTGGATTGTTAGCGAGTGCCCTCGCAATCCCAACACGCTGCTTTTGTCCACCGCTCAGCTGGGACGGATAGGCATTTTCTCTGCCCTCAAGGCCAACTAATTTAATCAGTTCACTCACTCTTTTTTGTCGCTCCGGACCTTTGATACCTGCGATTTCCAAAGGAAAAGCGATATTTTCACTCACCGTCCTCGACCACAGTAAGTTAAAATGCTGGAATATCATGCTGATTTCCTGGCGTGCTTTTCGAAGTTCAGCACCCTTGATTTTAGAGATAACACGATCTGCAATTGTTACGGTTCCGTCGGTTGGCAGCTCCAGTCCATTTAACATTCGGATTAAGGTACTTTTACCTGCCCCACTGTATCCAATCACCCCGAAGATTTCACCCTCTTGAATTTCCAGGTTCACATCATCGACGGCTCTTAGCTGCCCCTGTTTAGAAGGGAAAATCTTCTGGACATTTTTTATTGAAATCACTGGAATCACCTGCTTTTTATTCAATTTACCTAACATTCTGAAATATTTTTATTGTAGTACACCGCTTAAATATAATATAGGATTTGATTTTTATAACAAAAAGATTCTATCTTAATAAAATAAAAGGCCTTTCTGCATAGGCAGAAAGGCATCATTAAAAATAATCCTTTCTCCCATCTCCCAAAGCAATCGCTTTGTGTGAATTGGCACCATTTCAATAATAACTATTGACGGTTGCCGGGCATCATCGGGCACATCCCTCCACCTCTCTTGATAAGAGCATCAAGTATCCTATATTCAATTAAAACGTTAATTTGTTTAAGTAAATTATATTACGAGAGCAATCGTATCACGTATAAAAAGAGGTGTCAATGAAAATATCTTCATATTCGGAAAAATAAGTTTTGGTAGCTTTTAGGCATTTACCTTTAATGAAGTTTCACCCGTTGCAGCCAAAATAGCTGACTCAAGATCTTCGATTAGATCCTCAACATTCTCGATACCGATGGAAAGGCGAATCAAATCCTCTGTTACTCCTGCAGCTTTCAGGCCGTCAGCATCTAATTGCTGATGGGTGGTGCTTGCCGGGTGAATAATTAAACTTTTTGCGTCGCCAACATTTGCAACATGCGCCCAAAGAGTAATCGAATCGATTAATTTGGCCCCGGCCTCTTTACCGCCTTTAATCCCGAAGACAACCATAGAACCTGCACCTTTTGGCAAGTACTTTTTAGCTAATTCAGAATCTGGGTGCGATGGGTGACCAGGATAAGAAACCCATTCCACAGCCGGATGATTGGTTAAATATTCAACCACTTCTTTAGTATTAGCCACATGCTCCTTCATGCGGACATGAAGTGTCTCCAGACCAAGGATAAACTGGAAGGAATTTTGCGGACTTAATGCCGGTCCTAAGTCTCGCAGCAATTGGACACGGGCTTTGATAATATAGGCGATTGCACCTAGTGCTTCTGCATAAACTAGGTCATGATAGCTTGCATCTGGTGTGGTGAAGCCAGGGAATCGTGGTGAATTCCAATCAAACTTCCCTCCATCAACAATAATTCCACCTGTTGTTGTTCCATTTCCTAGGAGCCATTTAGTGGCGGAATGAATGACAATATCTGCACCATGTTCAATTGGCCGGCACAGGTATGGTGTGGCAAAGGTATTATCAATAATTAGTGGAACGCCTGCCGCATGGGCAATCTCGGCCACTTTTTCAATATCAAGAATGCGCAGGCTTGGATTACCAATTGTTTCTGCAAAAACAGCCTTGGTTTTATCGGTAATTGCCGCGCGGAAGTTTTCCGGATTTTCAGGGTCTACAAATTTCACTTTAATCCCGTATTTAGGTAGCGTGACTGCAAAAAGATTATAGGTTCCGCCATAGAGATTGGAAGCAGACACAATCTCATCACCTGCTTCGGCAATATTTAAAATGGCAAGGGTAATAGCTGCCATCCCGCTAGCAACTGCTAGGGCACCGACGCCGCCTTCCAATAATGCGACTCTTTCTTCAAAAACGGTAGTAGTAGGATTGTGAATTCGTGTGTATATGTACCCAGGCTCCGCTAAGCTAAAAAGGTTTGCCGCATGCTCGGTATTCTTAAATTGATAGGCATTGTTTTGATAAATCGGAACAGCACGAGCTCCTGTTACCGGGTCTGGAGATAAACCACCATGAACACTCAAGGTTTCAAAACGATACTTTTTCTGATTTTCACTCATACTACTTCCTCCTCTTTTACAATTCATTAAACAAAACCCCCGCTTCATAGAAGAGGGGGGTCTCTCTCCTCATCTTCCAGAGCTTTGATGCTCTGCTGGATTTAGCACCGTGTTAGTGTGTTAAAAAACCGGTTGCCGGGCTTCAAAGGGCCAGTCCCTCCGCCACTCTCGATAAGATGTTTATTGAATTGTTTTTATTATTAGATTATTTATTTACCTAAAACTTTACAACAAGTTTAATTCCGAGTCAATAGCTTTGATTAAATAATATTTGCAAAATTTTTCTGAGCCTTTGTCAAATAGAAAATTGATTCTAGTAGTAATGTAGTGCGGATGGGAGCGGAAATAGTTAATTGACCGTTTCGTTCAAGAGTTCTTAGTCTTTCCTTCCCTTCAAGCAGCTGCTTGATTGCCTGAGGGTCCCCACAGATTTCAGGAATATTTTGTGTCGCATCGCTATCATGAAGAATGAAAATCTCATTATTCTTTATAAAGATTTGAATGGTTGTTAGTTCACTAACTAAATTGACTCGTAAATCGATATGCTCCAGTAACGGCAGAATATGCCCTTGCTGTTTAATCTCTAATTGAAACGCTTTCAGTTCTTCGATCATTTCCACCACTCCGGTCTGCTCTCTTATATTAACTATACAGGAGCGGGACATGAAAACATCTATAAAGTAGTCGACAATTATCTGCTTTTTGGGACCAGGTTAGGCGTGATTTCCCGAGAAATATGTCGGAATGGCTCAAAAAAAAAAAAAAAAAAAAAA
>NZ_BCUX01000074.1 GCF_001591445.1 Neobacillus drentensis NBRC 102427
GCTTATTTTACTTTTGCTGGTTATTCGATTTATCATTCCAAGTACCCTTTATCCAACCTAAAAGATACCTCTAATACTTTTACTATACTAAAATTACTGAAATGCTTCGGCGTAAATGGTAATCTATGTATAATAGACTTATATATAATCAAAGAGATTCATCTAGTAAATTCCATTGAGCAAGGCATATGAAATGAGAGGGAGTGGCTAATGAAGACCAAAAATAAGCTAGTTCGGATGTCGAAGGTCCTTTCTTTGGTCTTTGGTATCTTCTTTCAAATTTATTGGTATAAGATCCTTAGGAAACCGCAAGCCGAGTGGGATAAACTTTGGGGGCGTTTCGGAGCACGGTTCAGGCAAACCCTGTTCGAATTAGAAGGCTTGCTCATTAAGCTTGGACAAATCCTAAGCACGCGTGCTGATTTGCTTCCACCTTCCTTTATTAGTCAAATAGAAGATTTAACGGATAAAGTTCCCCCATCCGAGTGGAGCGAGATTGAGGGAATTTTAGAAAAGGAATGGGGAAACTCCCTTCAGCAGCATTTCCAATCGATTGAAAAAACAGCGATTGCTTCTGCATCCATTGGTGAAGTCTATAAAGGTATGCTCCAAGATGGAACAGAGGTTGCGATTAAGGTAAAGCGTCCAAATATTGATTCGATTGTCGAAACTGATTTCCGGATTTTAAGTATCGTTTTTTGGCTGGTTGATCACTTAGTTCCCCTTCCGAAAGGATTAATGAATTTTAAGGTCCTCTTTAAAGAAGTAAAACAAGTGATTAAACGAGAACTTGATTATTCAGAGGAACTGAACACCATTCTTACGTTTAAGGAACGCTTTAAGGAAATGGATATCGTTCAAATTCCGGCGGTGCATGCTGAACTTAGTACCTCAAACGTACTAGTAATGGATTGGGTCGAAGGATTACGGCTGACTAATAACGAGGCCATCAGCCAGTTACCTGTGAGTCGACAGGAATTGGCACAAAGACTGCTGAAAGTTTTTTTGCCCCAATGGATGGAACCCGGTACCTTCCATGCAGACCCGCATCCAGGCAACGTTCTTGTATCAATGGAAGGGAAAATTATTTTACTAGATTTCGGAATGGTCGGCGAACTTTCCAAAAAGGATGCAGGTTATTTTCAAGGATTAATCGAAAGCTTTCTTGCAAAAAATTATCAGAAGGCCGTAGAATGCTTATTTCAGTTAGGAGTATTGCTCCCTGAGGCAGAATCTAGAACGATCGAACGAATCTTAGCGGAATTCATCACCTTTCAGCCTGCACACTTAAAAGAAATGGACCTCCTAGCGCTAAAATTGGAAATTAACGATTTGATTCAATCATTACCCATTCAGATTCCGACCCGCTTTGTCTTTTTAGGCCGGTCGGTTGTAACCATTGAAGGGATCATTCGCAATTTGGCGCCAAAAGCGGAACTGCTGGAATTAGGGAAACCAGTATTTATGGAGTGGTTACATACACAAGGGAATAATAAATGGTTATTTGTCTGGCAGTGGCTTCAATCACAGCCTGTCTTTAAAATCTTCCATTCCGTAAACGAATTTCTAAATGCACCTCTAAAAATGGAACAATTAAAGGAAGTCGAACAAAGACGGCAATTCCAATTTACCATGTACGAAAATATGAAAAAACAGTTATTTCAATTAACCCTGTTTGGAGCTACTGGAATAGCTGCTGGGTTCTACTCCGCACACAATCTTATCTGGGAGGTATCAGCTGGAGTGGCCGCTGCTGGCTGTGTTGGGTATTTTATTTGTTGTTATCGGCTGAAGAAATGGATGAAGTACATGCATGAAAAACGGAGAATATAGGTGGCTGTTACTTGGCATTCTATATGAAAAAAGGGACAGTTTATGAAGACTGCCCCTTTTTCCTGTTTCTTCTATTAATAAGTTTACATCGCTTTCCGCTCTGTCAGATCCTCTTGAAGATCTGCAGGTACACGCTTGTTGATTCCGAAAGCATAAAAGCTGATGACCACAATCGCCAAGAACACAATACCCGCAACCAGCGATATACGAGTGTCCTCGTTGAACCACATACCGACAAGCACCGCTACCAAATAGGCAATTGTCACATAGTTAGTGACAGGCGCAAAAGGCATCTTGAATGGATGGGCCGCCATTTTATCAGCATGGACTTTCCTGAACTTGATTTGGCTGATCAAAATGACAAACCAAGGAACCATCCCAGGAAGAACACTTGAAGCATAGACGTACACAAACAGTTTTTCCGGTGCAATATAACTTAAAATAACTCCAAAGCCAAGGCCGATCAGTACGCCAATGGTACCGACTAAAGGCACCCCATTACTTGAAACCTTCGCAAACACTTTTGGAGCTTGTCCATTGACTCCAAGAGTATAAAGCATACGCCCTGCGCTGTAGATACCACTGTTACAGCCAGACAAGGCAGCAGTGATGACGACAAAGTTAATGATTCCAGCTGCAGCTGTAATACCGACTTTTGCAAAAGTTGCTACGAACGGGCTTCCAATTGCATGCAATTGATCCCAAGGATAAACAGTGACAATAACAAAAATTGCGCCAATGTAGAAAACAAGGATACGCCAAATGGTACTTTGAATCGCGTTTCTAATTGTTTTCTGAGGATCTTTCGCTTCACCAGCTGTAATACCGATAAGCTCTACACCTTGATAAGCACCAACAACGAGTGCTAGGGCAAAGAGGAACCCTTTAACTCCGCCAGTAAAGAAACCGCCATTTTTCCAAAGGTTTGATAGGCCAATCGAGTCTCCTCCGTTGCCAAGGCCGAAGAAAATCAGACCGAAACCTGCGATAATCATCAATACAATCGTAACTACTTTAATCAAAGCAAACCAAAATTCGAATTCACCAAATGATTTAACAGAAATAAAGTTTGCCGCCCCAAGGATAACCATTGCGATTAGGCCTGGAATCCACGCAGGAAGAGATGGAAACCAATAATGCATATATGTGCCGATCGCGATAACTTCCGCCATGCCGACAACTACCCACTGGAACCAGTTGCTCCAGGCAGTCATAAATCCTGCAAGTGGATGAATATACTTATAGCCAAATGTTGCGAATGAACCTGTACTTGGTTCCAAATAGAGCATTTCGCCCATGGCGCGCATAATCAAATAAAGAAATACTCCCGTAATTGCATAAGCGAGCATTACGGATGGACCCGTCCAGCCTATCGTGCTGGAAGATCCCATAAATAGACCTACACCAATCGTTCCGCCCAAAGCAATCATCTGTATATGGCGTGAACTTAAACCTCTGCTCAATTCCTTGTTTGCCATTAAAATTCCCCCACTTTACTGGTTATTGTCAAATTGAAAGCAAAATGAAAATAATCCCTTTATTCAGAATTTTGTCGTGCGATGATATCTTACAATAACATAATCTTGCAAATCAGTCCACCTGAAAAATACAATTGTCTTTTTCGAGCGGATAGATTATAATAGTTTTGTAGACGTAAGCTTATCCCTTAATTCAGTTCTCTGTAATTAATAGGCTAATGCAAGCTCCCTAAAGGGAATGCCTAATTTCTCTGATAAGTTTTCCAGCATATCCTTTGTCATACGGTCAAGATCATATTGAGGATTGAAATCCCATTCCTCGTGTGCAGCAGATGCATCTATGCTGTTTGGCCAAGAGTTTGCGATGCCTTGACGTACAGGGTCAACATTGTATGAGAGTTCGAATTCAGGAATAAATTTCTTGATGGATGCTGCAATTTGTTCCGGTTCAAAGCTCATGGCAGTGATGTTAAATGCGTTGCGGTGCTTCAATCTTGATGGATCGGCCTCCATCAATTGAATGATTGCATCGATTGCATCAGGCATATACATCATATCCATATAGGTTCCTTTGCCAATGAAAGATGTATATTTCTTGTTCTTAAGAGCTTCATAGTAAATATCTACTGCGTAGTCGGTTGTTCCCCCGCCTGGAAGAGTCTTGTACGAAATCAGTCCAGGGAACCTTACTCCGCGTACGTCTACACCATATTTAGTAAAATAGTAGTCGCAAAGCAATTCTCCGGATACCTTTGTGACGCCATACATAGTAGTTGGTCTTTGTACCGTATCCTGTGGTGTCATATCTACCGGTGTTCCTGGTCCAAAAGCAGCGATGGAGCTTGGTATAAAGAGTTTCAGGTTTAGCTCACGGGAAACTTCAAGGGCGTTCATCAGGCCACCCATATTCAGGTCCCATGCGAATTTTGGTTTTGCTTCTCCTACTGCCGACAAAAGGGCTGCAAGATGCATAAGAGTGTCAACTTCATATTTTTTGCAAAGTCCTAGCATTGCTTCGTAATCCATTACATCTAGGATTTCAAATGTACCACCTTCGATGACTGGATTGCCTTCAATATGGCGAATATCTGTTGCAATAACGTTTTCTGCTCCGTACATTACTCTGAGACGGTGTGTCAATTCAGAACCGATTTGGCCAAGACAGCCAGTAATAAGAATTTTTTTCATAAGAAACGGACCTCCTGAAGTGTCTTTTACTATTATTCAATTGAAGCTAAGCGCTGTTATTCTTGGTGAAATTGTAAATTAGATAATAGACAATTCTTTACCTACTTTTTCATAGACTGCTAGAACCTCATCAAGCATTTCCTTGGTGTGCGCAGCAGTAGGCATATTCCTAACCCTGCCTGTACCTCTAGGGACTGTTGGGAAAGTGATTGATTTGGCATAAACGCCTTCTTCCATCAGCCTGCGTGAAAATAATTGGGTCAGATCTTCTTTTCCTATGATGCATGGGGTAATTGGTGTTTCGGAATGACCTATTTCGAAACCAAGCTTCTTTAAGCCTTCTTTTAGATATCTTCCGTTTTCCCAAAGCTTTTCAACTTTTTCTGTCGATTCGGTCATGATATGGATCGCTTCCATACATGCGGCCGCATCTCCTGGTGTCAATGAAGTTGAAAATAGGAATGGACGCGCCCGGACTTTCAGCCAGTCAATCAACTGCTCTGTACCTGCTACATATCCGCCTACAACACCAATTGCTTTTGAAAGGGTCCCAATTTGTAAGTCAATTCGGTCTGAGAGGCCAAAATGCTTAACCGTACCAGCACCGTTACCCATTACACCTGAACCATGGGCATCATCTACATAAGTGATTAACCCAAACTCATCAGCAATTTCGACGATTTCCGGAAGCTTTGCTACATCACCGTCCATTGAAAAAACTCCGTCTGTGATGTACATGATTTTTTCGTATAAACCACTTTCAATTGTCTCTTTCGCTACTCGACGTAAATCGTCCATGTCTTGATGCTTGACGCGGATAATTTTCGCTCCTGACAATCTGCACCCATCAATAATCGATGCATGATTCAGTTCATCCGAGAGAATAGCATCCTTCTTTGTCATTAGGGCTGAAATCGCACCCATATTACAATTGAACCCGGATTGGAAGGCAATGGCAGCTTCGGTATGCTTGAACTTGGCAATTGTTTTCTCCAATTCATTATGGATAGCCAATGTACCATTGATTGTACGAACCGCACCGGCCCCCACACCATATTCCTCGATTGCTTCATGCGCTTTTTGCTTCATTCTTTCATTATTAGCAAGGCCAAGATAGTTATTGGAAGACATATTGATTAATGATTTGCCATTGATTGTAACTATAGGGCCGTTTGGTCCTTCTACCGTATCAATAACATTGTAGAGGCCATTTTCCCGCAACTCGCTCAGTTGGGGTGTTAAGAAATCCTTCAAAACCTTTTTTGCCAAAATAATTCCTCCTTAAAAATTACCCCTCAGTTTCTTCACATAACCTACTCGTGATGTTTTTGGGTCGTAAATTCAATATTGAAAAACTTGGAATCGCTTTCAAAGAAATACAAAAAAATAAAAATTCAATAACGAAAATTATTCCCGGATTTTTCAATCCTACTTTGAACCTATGATGTTATTATGGAATGGGAAGTGTAATAATAAGCTAGTTTAGTTAATCCTCCCCTCACCCCTTTTAATAGATTCATATATTTCAGTGTAATCTTATAATTATGTTGGAAAACTGTCAATACTATTACGAAAAACTAATCATTCAGATAATATATTTTATTAAAAGGACCTAGATGATTAAAGGGTCTCTGTATTAGTCTGGGGATTTCTGCATCTATTTACCAAATATCGCTAAGTATATTTACGAAATAATCTAACTGTGCAATTAATTTATATTGTCAATTAACCCAATCCTTCTTTTCTACATAAGTTACATTATTGAAGTGAAACAGGAGGAGAGGAAGATGTTGATTCACGTTGTCAGGAGCGGTGAAACGCTTTGGCAAATTACTGCTCGCTACAAAGTAAATAAAAAAATGAGAATTACGAACAATCAGTTCCTTGCGCGGACTGATTGTTTTTTACGCTTTTATCAAAATAATTTGGTGGGAAATTGACAAATATTGTGGATTTTCCACAGGATTCCCTTTCAACCAAACGTTTGATTAAATGTACCTCTAGCCCTTGATAAATAAGACTTCATCCCTCTCAGTTGATAAATTTATTGGTGAAAGATGGACGGAAAATAGGCTGAAAATGGCTTTCAAGCTACATTAGTCAATAAACGACGGCCAATCGACAAAATTGCTTATATGCTATACTAATCAAACGTTTGGTTAAAACCGCTGGAAATACTGATTTATAAGAATTTCCCCTGCTATGCGCGCAGGGAAATAGTCGATATACGCGGGAATATTCCGCAGGAAATATCTTATATTTCCTCAAAATCAGATGGGTTTCGCTTGAATTTACATCATTCTATTCATTCCCCGACGTTTCCCTTTTACACAAACGTTTGATTGAAAGTGGTCTTCAGGCGTACCACTCCTGAATTTGTAACTCTAAATGCCTGAAAAGCATGTCGAAGGACGTCTTCACCCATGGATTTTTTAAGAGGAGTTCCTCTATGTTACCGTCGATCACGCTTTTCATGCTGCACGGTCACATAGAACCGCTTTATGTTACCGTACTCTTCTTTTTTCTTCCTGTACGGTCACTAAGAACCCCTTTAAGTTACCGTGCACTTCTTTTTCTTCGCTGCTCGGTCACTTAAAGCCTTCTTATGTTACCGTACTCTTCTTTTTCTTCCCTGCTCGGTCACTTAAAGCCTCTTTATGTTACCGTACTCTCCCTTTTTCCACCTGCACGGTAACAAAGAACCTCAACACAGCAAAAGGCCCAATTCAAGTACAAAAATGAGGAGGACTCTGCTAATTATAAACCTCACTCTTTTTATTCATCCGACATATCTTATTAATAATAAGACAAGGTATGGGAGGGATGATATGAAGAATACTAATCACCTTGATGATGTTAGACGGGATATTGAGGAGAAAGTAATTTGTTACGTTAATAACATAAGGAAAATTAAAAGGAAGGCCTTGAAACTTAAAGTTCTTACGATAATCTTTTCATTTTTTATTACTTTCTTATCCAGTACCAATCTCACCTACATCGGCTTGACTAAACCAATGACCAATATTTTAATAGCATTATGTAGCGCGATTATTCCGGCCTTGATTGCCTACGAGGGAATTATTGCTGATTCGAAGTTGATCAAACAACAGACAATTACCCTGCATCGACTTACAGAATTAAAGCATGATATTAATTTGTGGCAAATGGAAGAAGTGGATGAGGACCATCTGGATCTTAACAAAGTTAACCAAATCCAAAAAAAGTTCGATGACATTATTAAAAGGGAATTATTATAATTTACGGACCAGTTCAAAGAGGGAATTGGTCTTTTGATTGTTTCGGAACCTTTTGAAAGACAATGGTAACCTGGATATCTGTGTTATTATTGAATTAAATTTTGAAAGGGGATGACTGCGGTGATTCATTATAATGAGCTCCATCACGTTAGTCTTACGGTTACCAATTTAGAACGCGCCAAGCATTTTTATAGCAGCATCTTATGTTTAAAGGAACTCCAGCGCCCGAATTTTGATTTTCCTGGTGCCTGGTACGAAGTAAACGGTCAACAGCTTCATCTAATCGTTCTTCCTACATCACAAACGATTCGCCAAGATAAACGCCTGAGCAGCAGGGAAGGCCATTTTGCATTAAGAGTGCAGGATTACTCAGAGACGCTGAATTGGTTGAAAAGTAAGGATGTTGAACTGTTAGAGAGACCAAATGGCATGAGCGGTTTTGCGCAAATATTCTGTGCGGACCCTGATGGGAATCTAATTGAACTAAACGTCGATCAAAAAGACCTTTAGGAATGCCGGCAACTGACAAACCTTCCCAAAGTAAAAAGGAGAAGTGCCCAAACACTTCTCCACTTGCCTATCAACCCACCATAAATTCCGAGTTGAGCTATTTTACGCTTCCACTGTCTTTGCAATGATTGCCCCAACAACCAGCCCCCATACAGGTGCGCTAATATGGAAGAATGATACATGTGATAATGCGATTAGGAACGCAAAGAGTGCACTTAACCGATATTTATTTTCGGAGAAACCCTGCTGCAAACTTGAGATTAATACACCCATCAATGCAAATCCTGCTAGCATCGACACAAACGCCTCGGGTAACGATTGGATGAAAGGAACAATTTTCCACGCAAAGACACCAAAGAATAACGTCAAAACCCCTGATACCACCGCTGCCATATACCGCTTCGATTTCAGCCCGGCATCCGAGCTAGAGCAAATGGCGGTCATCATCCCGGCAATGTTCGCACTTTGCCCACCAAAAAAACTTGCGATGATCGAAAAAACACCACTAAAAGAAACAATCTTCCGGATTGGAGGTTCAAAATCTGAACTTTCCAGCGCCCCGATTCCAGGTGCCACATCATTACTTAGGATTAACATGGCAAGCGGGAGTCCAAGAGTGATCAGCCCCATCCACGTAAATTCCGGCGTCTGGACGGATGGCAGGAAAAAAGCAATCCCTTTAGAAGCTGAATGTAGATCCTGAGTTAAAAACAAAGTAATAAACCCGACCACCACGGCGACCATAACGGCCGGAATCCGATTTGAGATTTTCGTACTGATAAAAAAACTCAGCAAAGCTGCCCCACCCACGATAGGCATCGCCTTCACATCTGGGACAATCTGAACCACATAATTGGTGACCAGCCCTCCCAGCATCGCGGCAATGACTTCTTTCGGTACCCATTTCATTATTTTAGTAAAAAGTCCTGATATTCCAATCAGAAAAATAATCAGTCCTGACATCACATACCCGCCAATTAGCTGGGGATAGGTAAAATGAGCTGTCACTGTCGCTAAAAAGGCAACTCCTGAAATCGAGTGAGCACCCGTGATAGGAATTCTATATAACAGCGGCATGATAATCCCGAATAACCCGCCAAAGAAATAGACAGCAAACATCCAATTAATAGTCTGCTGATCAGAGAAATGCCCCGCCGCCGCTGCCTGCAAAATGATTAACGCCGGACCTGTCATGACTAGAGTACTAGAAATGAATCCAGACGATACATTTTGACTCGTTAAATCTCGCAAAAGCCCTGTGTTTTTATGCAATGCTTCATTTTGTTGTTCATGAATATATCTATCTGGCTGTCCCATTATTTCTCCTCATACCCTTCATCTTGCCATTGGTGACACTGGGCTCTATTTTATTTCCAAATACCTGCGATAGGCTGAACAGAATTACTTTTTCCAGCATGTGTTAATCCATAAATATCTTCAATTGACCTTAAAAGATTAAAGTGGTTTAATTCCTTATTATATTCTCCCATTTTCACCATAGGTCCAACGAAAAAGGTTGGAATTTTGTTTTCTTCGGAACCATCATCTTCATCCCAAGTGATAATCAACAAACTATTATTCTTTTTGGCCCATTGGACATAGGAATCTATATTTTGCTGTAACCACTGATCCGCCTTCTCAATCGACCCATCATGCATGTTATTTTGCTGATTAGGAACAATCATAGATACGGTAGAGAGTTGAGTAAAATCTTTAGGGAAATTTTTTAGTGGCTGATTTGTCTCTTTGGGTAGATTGGTAAAATTAACCCAAGGATTATGTTTTCGGACATAGTCCCCCATCTCCTCTCCGTTGTAGCCTACCGATGGAAGATCTTCCGAATACCCTGTAAATGTATAATTTTTTTCAATAAGTTCACTTCCCAAGTTGGCTTTGGAAAATTTAGACTTTGGAACCTCATTGTTCAGCACACCGTGATTTGAACCAGAGAACATGTCCAAATAATTTGGCTGGCTAGGATGCTTAGTGCCATGATAGTTTGTTAAGCTCGCCCCCTGTGCAACTAAAGAATTCATATAAGGCGCTTCCTTATTACCAATAATCTGTTTTTTTGAATGATTTTCTTCAACAATAATGACTATATGGCCAATTTCAGGGAATTCCCCTTCTTTAGTTTTCATAGTTTTAGTTGGTAACGATAGCTCCTTTATTGAAGATTGCTCTTTTTTTAGGGATTGATTTTGTTCTTTAGATGGATCCTTTTCTTGAGATTGGTCTTGTGCACAGGCACTTAGAAATAGTAAAACTGATAGAAGTGCAATACCCCACTTTATTAACACGATACATCCTCTTTTCTTTCCTTTTCTATATTTTACCAGTGATTACAGAAAACTCAAACAATAAGCAGGCTATCGTTTGAGTGGCGTTTTGTTCCTATAAAGCGAGGAGGCTTAGCCATTCTTTAATCTAAATAAAGTTTACTCATTTTCCTCCCCATAGTCATTAAATAATCCCTTAATTACCAAATAAAAATTAATAGAAGTTTTCCAGCCTACCCCCAAAATCTTAAGATGTTTACCTAAGCTTTTGAAGATAGTCACTTTTTGTCGAAAAATCTATTTTGCTGCTCCACGAGATAACTTTTTAGAAAATTAATCTCCTATAATCAATCTATTAAAATAATATTATACCCATTACACCTATAGGAGGAGTCCACGTGAATCGAGTTTTTAGGTGGTTTGTTAGATCATTATTTGCCCCTGTCACCGGTAGTGCTGGTGCGGTGGCTAGTACACTTGGGTTTTTTCTAGGATTTTTGCCGATTGATAGTATAAGAATTCCCATATTGCTAGTTATTTCCCTTTTGTTGCGCCTGAATATCATCGCCTTATTCCTTGGCACGTTGATTCCCATTTTCATTCCAAAGATGAGTCATTTACCAATCCAGGATTTCCGTCTATTAGAAGATTTCTGGTTATTCGCTAACCTCAAGTCTAATATACAGCTCCAGCAATCGATAGTATCAGGAGCCCTTGGAGGCTTGATTGGCCTTGTCTGCTACTTTTTCTTCCACTGGTTTTATAATTTAGGGTTGAAAAAGAGGGAGAGAAATCAGGACCATGTTTTCCTTGATTCTGCCCACAGACGCTGGTCGATTATCAAACGAATGAGTGCAGGCTTTACAATTTTAATTATTTTAGTATCGACTATTTTTATTGAAAGTCTTAATACGAACCCGAAATTTCCTGAGCTGCAATTGAGTAACAGCGCAGCAAAGAGCGGGATTGAGCCGATTAATACAAGTTTCAGCGAAGAACAGCTCGCCACACAAATGGAAAAAACGAGTCCTGCCCCACTTTTTTCAAAAAATAGCGGGCAATGGAACAAAAAACAAGAGGTGTATGGTTTTTACGTCAATTGGGACAAAAACAGCGAGACTTCTTTTAAAAAAAATATCGATTCGATTACAGCAATAGTGCCTGGCTGGCTGCAGCTCACTTCGGGTCTTACCCTGAAAACAAGCACGGACAAGTCGATTATTGCCTCGGCTAAAGCCCATAATATAAAGATTCTCCCCTTGGTGAATAATTTTAACAATAATAAATGGGACGGCGAAGTTCTGCACCGGCTATTTGTTACGCCTGGTGCGGAAGATCTTTTCATAAAAAAGCTGCTGGATTATGTGAAAACAAATAACTTTGACGGAATAAATATCGACTTTGAAGAAATTTATCCAGATGACAGAGATAATTTCACTAATTTTATCAAAAATGTCTATGAGGAATTTCATCAACAGGGACTCTTGGTCACGATGGATGTTCCGCCGAATAACAGTAGTTTTAACTATACGTCTTTAGCAGCGAACGTGGACCGGTTGATTGTCATGCTCTATGACCAGCATTACCCCATGAGTAAACCCGGACCTGTCGCTTCATCTAATTGGGTGCAAGAAAACTTAACCCAGCTCAAGATTCCTTCTGAAAAATTGATTGTCAGTTTGGGAAGCTTCGGTTACGACTGGGAGGAAAACTCCAATCAGCCCGCCGCTACAGTTAGCTTCGGGGATATCATGGATTTAGGAATAGGAACTAACCTCCAAATCCATTGGAATCAACAAACAGAAAACCCTTATTTACGATATAAAAGAAATGGAAAAAACCATACTGTTTGGTTTTTAGATGCGGCTTCGTTTTATAATCAAATGAAGTTAGCGATCAATCACGGCTCAACAGGAATCGCGGTTTGGCGACTCGGTTCTGAAGATCCTTCAATCTGGAATTATATCAATAAGCCAAAGGCAATCAACGATCCATCCCAGGCCCTTAAAACCTTTGCCAGCCCTAACTCTGTTCACTATTCAGGTGCCGGAGAGATTTTGAACGTTGTTTCTCAATCAGAAAAAGGGAAAAGAACGCTTCAATTGGATTCAAATGGGATGATTCAAACTGAGACCTATCGTAAATTAGCAAAGCCAACTGAAGTGGTTCGTTATGGTAAGCCGAAAGGAAAGGAAGTCGTCCTTTCCTTTGATGACGGTCCGGATCCAACCTATACACCACAAATACTGGATATTTTGGACAAGAATCACGTCAAAGGGAGCTTCTTTATCATCGGAGAGAACGCTCTTCAGCATCCGGAACTGGTTAAAAGGATGTATGAAGAAGGTCACGAAATTGGTAACCATACCTTTACCCATCCTGAGGTGGCATCAATAACACCATTTCAAACGAAAATGGAGCTAAATGCCAATCAGCGATTATTTCAAGAAATTACCGGTCATTCGATGACACTTTTTCGGCCGCCGTTTGTGGCCAATGCCGAACCAAACACAAGGAACGAACTGGAGCCAATCGTGCGAGCACAAGAAATGGGTTATACCATGGTCGGTGAATTAATTGACTCTGATGATTGGCAAAGACTGTCTAGGGATGAGATTGTGAAGCTGGTACTAAAACAGCTGCCTGAAGGAAATATCATTTTGATGCATGATGCTGGCGGTGACCGTTCCAACACGGTAAAAGCCTTGCCGATAATTATTAAAGAACTCAAACAGCGCGACTATACATTTACCACCGTAGCTGATCTCATTGGAAAAAGTAATAGTCAAATCATGCCTCCTGTTCATCAGGACAACCCTTATTTGGTCTATGACAAGGCCGTTTTTAAGGTCATCCAAGCCTGGAACGCTGGATTAAGCTTTCTGTTTTACTCAGCAATTATTATCGGAATCTTGCGGATGGCTGTCTTCGTTTTCCTTTCAAGAAGGCAGGTAAAAAGGTATAAAGCGACCGAAATTGATCCTACCTTTACTCCTTTTGTCAGTGTCGTGATTGCAGCCTACAACGAAGAAAAAGTCATTTGCAAAACTGTTGATTCGATTTTGGCGAGCGATTATCCGGCCTTTGAAATACTGATTATCGACGACGGATCCAAGGATGATACGGCTGTTGTCGTACAAGAAACCTATGCAAACCATCCTCTTGTCCGATTGATTCAAAAGCCTAACGGGGGAAAATCTTCCGCGGTGAATCTTGGTTTTAAAGAAGCAAACGGAGAAATCGTCGTCGCTCTTGATGCCGATACACTCATCGCTGAAAATGCAATATCCTTGCTAGTGAACCATTTTAAAAATGAAAATGTCGCTGCGGTCTCTGGTAATGTAAAGGTCGGCAATAAGGGAAACCTCCTAACAAACTGGCAGCATATCGAATATGTAACAGGCTTTAACCTAGAGAGAAGGGCTTTTGCAGCACTCAATTGCATTACCGTGGTACCTGGTGCCATCGGTGCTTGGCGAAAGACGGCCGTAGAAGAAGCAGGCTACTTTCAAGAAGATACATTGGCCGAGGATACCGATATCACGCTTACGCTATTACGCCAGGGGAAAACGATTGAATTTGAGGAAAAGGCCTATGCCTATACAGAAGTGCCGGAAGATATTAAAAGTTTGGCAAAACAGCGATACCGCTGGGTCTATGGTACGTTACAATGCTTATGGAAGCATCGCGAAGCTTTATTTAATAAAAAACATAACTCATTAGGATTTATCGCTCTTCCAAACATGTGGCTTTTCCAATATATTTATCAAACAATCTCGCCAATTGCAGATCTATTGTTCATTATCGCCCTTTTTCAACCGCACCCTGAAAAAGCAACGATTGGATTTATTCTTTTTTATCTGCTCGATCTCCTTACTTCTCTCTATGCCTTTCGGTTGGAGAAAGAAAGTCCGAGACCACTAGGGTCATTGTTTCTGCAACGAATCCTGTACAAACAGTTGATGACCTATGTGGTGGTAAAATCGCTCTTCTCGGCCATCAAGGGCGTCACCGTTGGATGGGGTAAACTCAAACGCAAAGGGAACGTGACTCAGGAAAATTCGATTGTTAAGGTTAAGGAATATATGTAAGAGTAGGTCCTTCCCATTTTATTTGGGGAGGGTCTTTTTTTGTAAAAAAAAGAATCACCAAAAGCTTAACGGGTTCCATTACCTATCGCAAACACTAAAAATGTAAATAAAAATGAGTGCCAAATTATATATGAATTTGACACTCATTTTTTATTGACGTAAAGTGATTTTTGCAGAAATAACACTAAAATTTGTATAGGCAAATGCACCCCAAATTGCAAGGGTACAATAACTGTTGTACCCCTGTTATTTTACCCACATTTTAATATACAAATCGCCTTACAAAAAAATATTTAGACTGAATGTTAAGACTTAGAAAAATTAGATATTTATGTTAAGTCGAAATAAATTTTGTGAAAAAATGTACCTTTTACATTCCAGTTATATCGTGATATTGTTCAAATACGCATTAAGCATTTTTTTCTTCTTAAACTAACGCACCCGTTAGCTTAGCGTCAAGCTTAATTGTTTGGCGCCCCAGGTGTGTAATAGTATGGAGGAACTTTAATCCAGCCTCTTTTACGCATTGCAGTTTTAAGTTCCAATCCAAAGATCATTTTCTCTACCTGGAATCTAGCCCACATAAGACCAATATCACTACGGATACTTTGACTTATGTTTGTAGCGCACATAACGATATTAGTGGCAATTTTAACTGAAATAAAATTAGCTATTTCCTCATCCGTCATTTTTGCACCTAAAGGTACGCTATTTGGATCGGATTTTGGTTTAGATTCAGACGCTTGAGATAAAGGAATTCCTTCATTAATCATAAAACCTTTAAGGAGATTCATTTGATGTTCTCCGAGATTTTTTGATTTATTTAACAAATTAATTAATTCATCGTCAGTTGTTGTATTTAATGAAGCTTCAAGTACAGGGACTTCTTCAGCTAAGGCGGTGAAATAAAGCCAACATCCCATTGCTTCACCAATATGAGGGCGTGCTTTTGGTTCAGTGTCAAATGTTGTTTTTAAGTAATCAAAAGCTGTTTCAAAGATATTTTGCATACATCTCATCCTAATGTTTTTAGTAACATGGTTTCCATTATTTTAGTAAAGTAAACATTATTCTTATTACACAATACGAAGATATTGTGAAGAAATGTACTTAAGCTACGGGTGCTTTACTTCAAGAAGGGTAAAGTCCTTTTTCTTATTGTACTAACGGACAGTTTTGTTTAAAAGTATTGTAAAACAAAGTTGAATTTGCAATATAATATAAGTAATTTATTGGTTAGTTTGGAGGTGTTATGATGATTTGGATTTTT
>NZ_BCUX01000075.1 GCF_001591445.1 Neobacillus drentensis NBRC 102427
GTTTGTCACTTCGTTTGAAGCAACTTTATAACTATATCATTTCAGCCATTCGCTGTCAACATCTTTATCTGATGTTTTTTTCAACACCATTGAGTTATTAACTCGTCAATAACGACTGCTTTAATATACTACCACTTAGGTTAGTTAACGTCAATAAAAATTTCAAATAAATTTCCCCATATCCACTTTCTTCTATTAATAATACGAAAGCCGGTCCAACCTTGGACCGGCCTCAATCTTACTTAGTTATTTTAATGATACCCTCTTGTTTTAACTCAACTTGTCCTTGTTTATTAATTACAACTTTTTCACCTTCAGCTAAGTTCGTGAAAACAATTGGCGTGATTGTTGATGTTGCATGTTCTTTAATGTAATTTAAATCAACTTTTAATAAAGGCTGACCTTGTTCAATGATGTCATCTTCTGAAACTAATGTCTCAAAACCTTGACCTTTTAAATTAACCGTATCAATACCCACATGAATGAGGATTTCTCGGCCGGTATCAGATAAAATGCCAATCGCGTGTTTTGTAGGGAATAGGTTTACGATCTTTCCATTAACAGGTGATACAATCATTCCTTCTGCTGGTACAATCGCAAAACCATCGCCCATCATTTTTCCGGCAAATACTTGATCCGGCACTTCTGTTATCGGCTTTATTTCTCCTTTAAGCGGTGCTACAAATACTTCATTTTCACGCGCCTTTTGTATTGCTTCTGAAGGAGCCCCATTCTGTTGTCCCGCATCTTTTTCCACCTTATCAGCAGAAGCTGCACGCGGTCTCTTCCCAGACATAACATCTTTCATTTGTCCTTTGATTGTTTCTGAACGCGGTCCGAAGATTGCTTGTATGTTATTACCTACTTCAAGCACACCCGCAGCACCAAGTTTTTTTAACTTGGCTTTATCAACATTTTTACTATCATGTACCGATACACGAAGACGTGTAATACATGCATCTAAATGAGCAATATTTTCCTTACCACCCATAGCATCTAAAATATTAGCGGCTAAATCACTTGAGCCTGCTTTTCCAGTTGGCACGGTGCTATCATCATCTTCTTCTAATTCACGACCTGGTGTTTTTAAGTTAAACTTGCGAATTGCAAATCGGAATCCGAAGTAATAAATCAATGCAAAGACTAAACCTACAGGAATAACGATCCAAGCATTTGTTTGCGGGTTAATTAAACCAAATAGAATATAGTCAATTAATCCACCTGAGAATGTCATCCCGATTTTTACATTTAATAAGTGCATTGTCATAAACGATAATCCCGCAAAAACTGCGTGGATTCCAAATAACACTGGTGCAACAAACAAGAATGAGAATTCAATTGGTTCTGTAATACCCGTAAGGAAAGAAGTTAACGCCGCAGAAGCCATTAATCCTCCTACAAACACTTTCTTTTCTGGACGAGCTTCATGGTAAATCGCAAGTGCAGCAGCAGGAAGTCCAAACATCATGAACGGATATTTACCTGTTGTGAATGTACCTGCAGTTAAATGTTGAACATTATCTTTAATTTGTTCCATGAAAATACGTTGGTCACCACGGACAAGATCGCCGGCGGCATTGGTATAACTACCAAATTCATACCAGAATGGAGCATAGAAAATGTGATGTAATCCAAATGGAATTAATGATCGTTCAATGACTCCAAAAATAAACGCAGCTATTGTTCTGTTTGCATCAACCATGTTGGTAGAAAATAAGTTTAAGCCTGTTTGAATTGGCGGCCAAATAAGAATCATTAGTAATCCTAAAAGAACTGTACTTGCAGCTGTTACAATCGGAACAAATCGCTTACCAGCGAAGAATCCTAGATACGATGGTAATTCAATTTCAAAGAATTTGTTGTACATGTATGCCGCAATCAGACCGACGATAATACCACCGAAAACACCAGTTTGCAGTGTCGGAATACCTAATACTGATGCATAGCTTTGTGGATGCTTAGCAAGTGCATCTGCATCAATCCCTAAGGCAGTACCCATTGTTGCATTCATGATCAGGAACCCCACAATGGCAGCAAGACCCGCTACACCTTCTCCTCCAGCAAGCCCAATCGCAACACCAACAGCAAATAATAAGGCCAGGTTTCCGAATATTACACTGCCTGCTTGTTCCATAATCTTCGCAACCATAGCAATACCACTATTATCTAAGAAAGGAGCGAGGTCAATTAAGGTTGGGTTTTGAAGTGCATTACCAATCGCTAATAATATCCCCGCAGCAGGCAAAATTGCTACTGGTAACATTAGTGCTTTACCGACTTTTTGTAAAACACCAAAAGCATTTTTAAACATAAAATATACCTCCTATTTTTTCATTTAGCTCATAAAGCGGTTACATTCTCTCGAAAAAATCCAATAAAAAAGGCATGAGTAAAAATCTAACTGAACGAATCTATGGGTATAGATTACCCCATAATTTCAATCCAATTAAATTTTTCACTCATGCCTGATCGAATCAGTAACACGTAAAAAATAATTGTTATTTAAATTTTTTTTGAAGTCGTTGCAAATGCATTGTCAGATAAACTGCTTCTGCATCAAAGACTTTCAATTTTAATGATTGTTGCATCACTTTAATGAGCTTCCATGAAAGATTATAACACACAGGATATTCATCTTTCAAGAGGGAAGAAATTTTTTCTGGTTCATCGACTTTCTCACCCTTAATCACTCTCTCAATAGCAAAGCGAAGGTGACGAACCAGCCTCATATAATCGATTCCTTCTTTATCTATCACTATTTCAAGTTGTTCTTCCACCATGTCAACCAATCTGCTGACTAGCTGGGAATGTTGGTTCACATCAGAAAGATTTTTATTAGTTAGGGCACTGTGAATGTGCAAAGCGATGAATCCAACCTCACCAATCGGAAGGTTTATCCCTGTCTTATCGTTGATTAGCTTGACGACATCTTTTGCCACTTCGTATTCATGTCGATACAGCGTTTTCGTCTCGATTAAAAATGGATTTTTCATTTCCAGCCCTTGCGTGACCCTCGTTAAGGCAAACATGAGATGATCTGTTAAGGCTACATGGATATGTTCATTTAACATCGCATTCGTTCGTTGCTTAATTAGATCAATAGCGGCGATAATCACTTCTAAATATTCATTATCTATAAAAGGCAGCAATTTAATATAATTTTCTTGTTCCTTTTCATTTTTTAAGACAAAGATTTTTTCGACTGAATCTGTTTCAATCGTGTCTCCGTGTTTCCGATTAAAACCCAATCCTTTGCCAATCAATACAACTTCTCCATAGGAAGGGTGTTCAGCAATCAAAACATTATTATTTAAAACCTTTTCAATTTTCAGCTGTGCCATACCCTTTTCCCCACTTCTTCCTTTTAACCTTCGTAATTAAAGGATAAAAGAGAGAAAACACGAAGTCAATGACAAAGTTCGACAACATCATGTCATTCCACTTGGAGAATTATTCGAATTTTATTCCTCTTAAACCAATAAAGAAGAACAAGCATGAGAATCCAAGCAATGCCAACGTGTCTTTCAACAGTGTTTCAACATGCAAGCTTCCACTAATTATTTCTTTAAAACCTGACATCACCCAGCTTTGCGGAACAGCTAATGCTAATTTCTGCATCAGCTCCGGTACGAAATCAATTGGCCAATAAACACCGCCAAGCATACAGGTACTGACTATTAATACCGCACTTATTGCCGAGGCCTGCTGTTTTGTTTTGACAAGGCCAGCAATCATGAGACCAAAACCTACAACGGTTAAAATTACAAGCGAGGCAAATGGAATCAGATAGGCTAAATTTCCCCAAGTAGTGTCAAACAAGATATTCATCACAGCCATTAACACCGCAAATTGAATCCATCCCATTAAAAAGTAAGACAACAAATATCCTAAACTTATTTGGAGCTTACTAGCCGGAGAAACCATCAACCTCCCCCATGTCCCACCGATTCGTTCATCCAAAATCGTTGATGCTGCACCGGATAAGCCAAACATCATAAACATGATGGCAAAACCAACAATCATTAGATTTATCGACGTTTGAGTACTATCATCCGCTTGGAGCAGTTGTTGCTCGACCTTAATCCCTTGATTCGAAGCCACCGCTTCCAATAATTTCGGAAACAGCTCTTCCCCCTGTATTCCAACAGCTTGATAGGAGGCAGCGATTAACTCTGCTGTTCCTTGTAAATGAGGGTACAACGCTAGATAATCTTCGGTTTTCCTTTGAACAATAATATCGAACAAAGGGCTCTTATCAATCATTCGTTGCTGGATTTTAGTTGGGATCACCACTGCTGCAATTGCATCCTGTTCGGCCACATTCTTTTTCGCTTGGGCAAATGAGACCTTTTTCCATTCAAAATGGTTATTCTTCTTTAAAAGTTCAACAATTCTTGTGCTATTCTCGTCTTGTTTGGCAACAATGTTGACCAGTGGTTTATTCTCTTCTGAATTGGCAACCATTCCGCCGAATATCAAACTAAATAATACCGGCAGGACAAACATGAGCACAATCGATCCAGGGGATTTAAAAAAACCCTTTAGCTGCAACCTTATAATCGTCCAGGTTTTACGCATATCTCCCCCTCCTCTCTAATGAAAGGCGAATTAATCCAATCGCAAAAAACATTAAGCCTAACCCTACTGATCCCGCAATAGCAGGCAGGATTTCAGAAAAGGTTGCCCCCGACATAAGGTCTAAATAAGTCTGCAATGCCAGACCATTGGGCAAAAACTTCGTAATGGAAATAACCCAATCAGGGAAAAGATACAATGGCACCATACTTCCTCCAACGGCAGCCATAATTTGTGTAGCAAACATACCCGCGACGCTAAATGCTTTTTCTGTTTTGATGAATGAGCCTGCTAAGATACCAAGGCCACAGGCATTAAAAACAAAACCCACTGTCATCAGTGCGATACCGGAAAGCGAAGGACCCCAATCTACTCCAAATAACAGCTTTGTTCCGAGAATAATCAAAAAGGCTTGGGCAAGCGAAATGATAATTAATCCGATCATTTTTCCAGTAAGGTATTGGGTGAAGGTTAGTTTGGTTAGAAGCAATCGATTATAAACAGCTTGTTCCTTTTCGAGAATCATTGTAGTAACACCCTGGACCACGGTCATTAATAAAAACATCACACCCATCGCTGCAGCATAATATTGAAACGATTCCACGGGTTTAGTTTTTGCATTGATGGTTGTTTCCTTGATGAGAGGCTGTGTGATTTCATCAGAAGAAGGTTTTGGTTGAAAGACACTAGTTTGATTCCCCGCATTGACTGGTTGAGCTAGTTGTGTTGCAAATACCTCAATCGATATCGAGTTAGAAAATTGCTCAATAACAGTTTGAACGATCGTTGCCTTGATGCCGGGGTCCGGTACCGTTAGTAGTTTCACCTTGGATTCACTACCTGACATCATCGAAGCTGTGAAATTTGCTGGAATGATAATTCCAACTGAAAGTGTATGATCTTTTATTTTTTCACGTAATCCATTTTCATCGTAGTATTTCACTTTAATTTGTTTGGATAAGGCCTTTGTAAAAACCTCATCTGTTAAAACAGTACTAAGCTGGCCTTTGTCTAAATTCGCAATACCTAGTGTGAATTTCTCTATAGTCACATCATCATCCTGCTTCATCACATCCCCAAAGGCTGCTCCTAGAATGGCGATTAACAATAACGGCATCATAATCAGCGTTAGAAATGCCTTTTTGTCTCGAACGACAATCTGTAAATCTTTAATAGCGAGCCACCAGAAAGTCACGATTATCCCTCCTATTCAATCTCTCAAACTCCGTCCGGTTAAATGCAAAAAGACACTTTCCAGGTTGGGTTCAATAATATCCACAGAGGTTACCTTTGTCCCTGTACTCGTTACCGACTGAATTAAGTCACTTAATATGAACTGAGGATCTTTATGAAAAATGATAAGTTGGTTGTCATTCAGTTGAATATCTTTTTCCAAAAAATGTCCTGTTAACGTTTGGGGAATGATTTCATGATTCGATGTCTTATTATCTAAGCTTAAAACAATTTTTGAATGATCACCGATGGTTTCCCTAAGTTCATGTAATGTACCTAAGGCAATTAATTCGCCGTGATCAATGATTCCAATTCGTTCACAAAGATATTCGACTTCCTCCATGTAATGACTGGTGTAAATAATCGTCATTCCTTCGCTGTTTAGTCGTTTCACCGTCTCGAGGATATGATTTCGAGATTGCGGGTCGATACCAACTGTCGGCTCATCCATGATTAACAATTCCGGCCGGTGTAAGATGGCCGCACCGATATTTACACGACGCTTCATCCCGCCTGAAAACGTCTCTACCTTATCCTTCGCCCGCTCTGTTAAGCCAATAATCTCAAGTACCTCATCAACACTCTTCTCAAGCGTACTACCCGATAAATCGTACATCCTTCCCCAAAATTTTAAATTTTCCCGCGCAGACATGCTCTGATACAAGGCAATCTCCTGTGGTACGACGCCAATCAATTTTTGGGCTTGCTTTGTATTTTTGATGACATCGATGTCCTTCATATGTACAGCACCTGAGGTGGGCGGAAATAACCCGGTAATCATATTAATAATGGTTGATTTCCCGGCTCCATTCGGACCTAAAAGTCCAAACGATTCCCCTTTTTCCACCGCAAAAGACACACCATTGACTGCAGCAATCACACCAAAGCTCTTTCGTAACTCACCAACGGTTAACATATTCATCGCTAACCACTCCTTTCACTCCCCATCATACCTAAGTGATTTGGAGAAATTTGTAATTCCCTGCTCGAAATTAAGAAAACTTTGTGAATATTTTCCAATCCAGCAACAAAAAAAGGAACTGTAGCAGCCCACAGTTCCCGAATTTAATAATTATTTTAAGAAGATAAAATATAGAACAAAGATGACAAAGAAGAAGTACATGATTGGATTAATTTCTTTTGCCCGACCCTTCACCAACATTGTGATTGGGTAAAAGATAAATCCAACAGCAATACCTGTTGCAATGCTGTATGAAAGTGGCATTGCAATCATTGTTAAGAAAGACGGAACGGCAATTTCAAACTTTTTCCAATCAATTTTCCCTAATGAAGATACCATTAACACCCCAACAATAATTAACGCAGGTGCTGTTACCGGTGCTGTTACGACCGATAATAACGGGAAGAAGAATAGCGATAAGATAAAAAATCCTGCTGTTACTAAGGCTGCAAATCCTGTTCTAGCTCCGGCAGCAACCCCGGCCGATGATTCAATGTAAGAAGTTGTTGTTGATGTACCAAGAACTGCACCGACAGTTGTGGCAATCGAATCAGAAATTAACGCGCGTCCGGCACGAGGAAGCTTATTATCTTTCATGATTCCCGCTTGGTTCGCTACGGCAACAAGTGTACCTGCATTGTCAAAGAAATCAACAAACAAGAAGGTAAGAATAATCCCCAGCATGGCTGTGCTGTAAAAAGAACTATCACCGAACGAAGAGAAGGCTGCACCAAAGGTCGGTGCTACACTTGGAACGGAATCAACTACTTTATGCGGCATTTCAATTAAGTTGAAAATAATTCCAACGATTACGGTAATCACCATTCCGTAAAATACGGCTCCATTAATACCCCTTGTCATCATAATTACAGTTACGACGATTCCAAAAATAGCAAGAAGGGTAGGTCCCGCTGTTAAATCACCTAAACCAACAAGTGTTGCATCATTATTGACAATAATTTTTGCGTTTTGCAATCCGACAAATGTAATAAACAAGCCAATCCCAGCACCAACTGCGTGCTTTAAATCAATCGGAATCGCATTAATTATTTTTTCACGAAGGCCAGTTAGTGTTAGTAAGAAGAAAAATACACCTGAGATCAGTACGGCACCAAGGGCATGCTGCCAAGGAATCCCGCTTCCCAATACAACCGTGTAAGCAAAGAATGCATTCAAGCCCATTCCCGGTGCTAGTGCAAGTGGATACTTCCCGAGCAGCCCCATGACAATCGATCCAATGGCAGCTGCAAGTGCTGTTGCCACAAATACGGCACCATAATCCATTCTTAACGCATCCGGATAGTCATTTATCGATGCTAGCGATAAGGTTAATGGGTTAACAACTAATATATAAGCCATTGCTAAGAAGGTGGTTAGTCCTCCAATAAACTCACGGCGATAGTTCGTACCATGTTTCTCAAACTCAAAATACTTTCTCATTATGTCTTCCCCCTATGAATCTTTCTTTTTTTTACACAAAAAACGCTCTGGCATTTTTCTACCGGAGCGTGACTTTAGGCATGTGCAAAAACAGAGGAAGGCATACCTCGTTTTTTAACAGCACTGCCTCGTAGTCAAGCCATTTACGGTGGCTCGGTAGAAACTTTTGGGCCATATTCCCAACATTATACGATGCAATTTATATTCTCTTAATTCGTTTTTTATTGTAGCAGGAAACAAACAGCTTGTAAACAAAAAATACGAACGATTTTATAAAATAAAATAAAATCGTTCGTAAATTAGTAAAGCTTGGTAATCCTGTCTAGCTCCAGCGCTAAACGGGCGCTTCCGCTTTTCTTATTCCCACTCAATCGTTGCTGGTGGCTTGCTGGTAATGTCATACACTACCCGGTTAACGTGAGCTACTTCGTTCACGATGCGTGTCGAAATGACCTCTAACACATCCCACGGAATTCGAGCCCAGTCCGAAGTCATCCCGTCAATGGAAGTCACGGCACGGATACCGATGGTGTAATCGTACGTTCGTGCATCCCCCATGACCCCGACACTGCGGATGTCCGGAAGTACGGTAAAATACTGCCAAATTTCTCGGTCAAGGCCGGCTTTTTTAATTTCCTCACGAAGGATCCAATCTGAATCACGAACAATTTCCAACTTATCCTCTGAAATAGCCCCTAACACACGAATCCCTAAACCTGGGCCTGGGAAAGGCTGTCTCCAAACGATATCATCGGGAATGCCCAGCTCTGTTCCAAGCGCACGAACCTCATCTTTAAACAAGGTGCTTAACGGTTCAATCAATGTAAACTGCATATCTTCTGGCAGACCGCCGACATTGTGATGTGATTTAATCGTCTGAGCCGTCGCTGTCCCACTTTCAATGATATCGGTATAAAGTGTTCCTTGGGCTAAAAAGTCGATCCCTTCGAGTTTCGTCGCTTCGTCATCGAACACATAAATAAACTCATTGCCGATTATTTTCCGTTTTTTCTCAGGGTCAGAAACGCCTTCCAATTTCGACATGAAACGTTCTTTCGCATCAACCTTGATGACATTCATGTGGAAGCCTTCTGAAAAAGTTTTCATCACACTTTCTGCTTCATTTTTGCGAAGAAGGCCATGATCTACAAAAATACAGGTTAACTGGTCACCAATAGCTTTATGAATTAACACAGCCACAACAGACGAGTCGACACCGCCGCTTAGTGCACAAAGCACCTTTTTATCGCCAACCTGCTCGCGAATCTTCGCCATTTCGATTTCAATGAAATTGCCCATTGACCAATCGCCAGTGCTTTTACAAACGTTAAAAACAAAATTTCGCAGCAATTCATTCCCGTAGACTGAATGACGGACTTCCGGATGAAACTGAACAGCATAAAGCTTTCGTTCTTCATTACTCATCGCTGCAATCGGGCAGGTTGGGTTCGTGCCATCCACAGTAAATCCTTCAGGGGCTTCCACTACAAGATCGCCGTGGCTCATCCACACGGTTTGCTCCTTAGGCAGGCCGCTAAATAACGACGATTCATGCTGCAGCGTCATCGTTGCCTTTCCGTATTCACGCTGGTTTGCCTTTTCAACTTTTCCATTGAAATGGACGGTCATTAATTGCATCCCATAACAAATTCCAAGGATTGGCAGACCCATTTCAAAAATGGCTTCATCACAACGGAAGGAATTTTCATCGTACACACTGTTTGGCCCGCCGGAGAAAATAATCCCTGTTGGGTTCAATTGGCGAATTTCTTCTGCTGTAATGGTATGCGGATGCAGTTCACTATATACCCCAAATTCACGAATCCTACGGGTAATTAACTGGTTATATTGACTCCCAAAATCTAATACAATAATCATTTCGTGCTTTCCTGACAAAGCATCCACCCCAATTTTCTAAGAATATAATTATTATTAACCTTAACAACAAATGATATAAAAAAAACTAGAATTCTCCCCTCCATAATCTCAGGAAGGCAGAATTCTAGTTTTCTCGTAATAATTGCTCACAGAAAAAATTCTGCCTTCATAGTCAGGCCATTTAACGGTGACCCGGTAGAGACTCTCGATCCATATCATCGAGGATATATGAAGGAAACGTACCTATTTTGAAAAGCGCACACAACTTTTATAGCGAAGTCCGCTAGTTGCTGACGCTAGACAATTGAATAGTACATATTGTAACAATAGGTCGTTTTTCTGGTCAAGCAATTGTTTTTTTGATTAAATTTTCCCATAATTCATGCGATTCTTCCCATGTTCCCTTCGGAAGGGTCTGATGATACAAATAATTCTCGTAAATCACGGTCAACCGGGTCATCTCGCTCGTCGAAAAAAAGGAGTCAATATAGCGGGCATAGCTTCTTAGCGTTTGATTTTCCTTCCGCTTTAAGCCGTAGCGATCAAACTGTTGTAATAAGGCTACGTAGGCAGCCCCTAGGTTGTCGTCCTTTTTCTTGAATCGATAAACTACTAACAAGAAATATGGAATCCACTTCCCGCGAACGCGGTAAAAAATCGCTGCCACTCCGGCAAAGAGGAGTAAAAGTAAAATCATCCGCTGCCAGTTATTTTTCAAAAACAATTTTGTATCTGCCCAGATTCTTTTCATATCGAAGAATGGATTCGAATCGTTTGGGGCCTTGGTATTATCAAGCTCCTCCTGCTTCGGCTTTTTCACCGGTGGTGTGCTCGTTTGCTGATTATTAGATGAGTTACCTGTTGTTTCATAATTGATGGTGATCTCATTCGAAAAACCCTTCGTTGGCTCAAATGGGACCCAGCCTTGATTTGGAAAGAAAGCTTCCACCCAAGAGTGGGCATTATTATTGGTTACTTCATAAACCTGGACCCCTGATGTCTCATCACTATATTGGAGGAAATCCCCGCCTGTAAACCCCTTAACCCAACGCGTTGGAATTCCCAGTGTTCGCAGCATAACAGCCATCGACGATGAAAAATTATCACAGTAACCCCTTTTGGTATCAAATAAAAATTGATCGACATAATCCTCGTTGGTGTCAGGCACCGCTACATTTTTTTGGTCGTAGGTGTACTCCGATTTCCCGAAATAACCTTCCACTGCTTTCGCCTTATCAAACCAGTTTGTTTTTGAGGCGGTAATTTGTTCTGCTAGCTCTTTGACCCTTGGCGGCAGCTCCTCAGGCAGTCTGGTATATTTTTCATAGAACTTAGCGTTAATGCTTGTCGGATCATATCGAGTGGTTTGCACTAAGTCTTTCGCTTTATACTTCGGAATTTCATATTCTACTGTAAAAACCCGAGGGACTATAGGAGCTTTTTCATGATTGTAAAAGCTGATTCTCTCATTGGTGGTATCGACTTGAAAATCATTTCCCTCTGAATCGAGCGGCTCTGTTTTTAAGACTTTGTTAATTCCGGCAGGATACATAAAATAGTTGTAATTATAATTTACATGGGTTAACACACGGGCCGATTCCTTAATGGTCTCTACATTTTTAGGCAATGAATAAACAGGAACCAGGTCTTCCTGACGAAAGGAAATCGGCGTAGTCCCGGATGTAAGCCAGCCTTTGCCGGTATACACATCCTTTGTTTCCATTTTCCAATAGCTTTTTCCATTCGCTTCATATTTAAAAACCGGGTTTTTGTCCCCTATAAATGGGCCTCCTAAAGCGGAATCATTCGTTCCGTAACCAATACGATGCACATCACGAGCATCCAGCTCAGGAACCTTATCGTTATTCGCTGTTAAATATGGGACAGGATCCGGCCATATCGGGGCTGCTTTTGGTGCTGCTATTCCAACTATCACACTAAAAGCAATCATTCCTGCCAGCGGAACCATCCACCTCCGCAGGAAAGTTGGCTCAGTGTTCACTTTCTCTCTCTGAATAATCCGATAGAACGTCAGCATCCCCATCACCGCAAAACCAGCCACCACAGTTCTGACAATCGCCGCTTTTGCGCTATAAGGGGTAAACGTATCCAATACTGTAATATAAATCAATGTCATAAAATAAAAGATAAAGATTTGCTTCCGGTTTATCAGCCAATAATGAATTAAATAGACCATTAGCCAAAGCAGGATAAAAAACAACAGAGTCCGGAACTCATTGGATAGATCGTTCCAGTTCCGTGCAGCTATCACTCCAATGTTATCAATCAGATCCGCAAAAAATTCCTTAAACCAGGAAACCTGAAAGAATCCTTCCTCGAAGTGGATGCGGTTTATAGAATATAAGATATAGATAAATTTAAGGCTATATTGCCAAATCCATTTTAACTGTAAAAAAGAAAGGGCAAACGCAAGAATCAGGAAGAAAATAAAGGTTTCAATATGATCTGTTTCCGTTAATTGTTCAACCGGCCGCAGCCATTCCCATAATAATAGAAAACCAAACGTATATAACAGAAATGAAGGATAATCTCTTTTCATCAAAGGAAGTTCACCTCCGAAAAGGCTGCCTGGTGTTGGCCTTCATGAACCATAACAATCCGCACGCCACGTGCATTGGCAATGGCGATGAGCGACCGTTCGTTTTCCGACGTGGATTCTTTATCCCCTTTGATTAGAAAAAGAGTAATCGTTCCTCCTTTTCGCTGCCCAAGAAAACTCGCTTTCTCAACCAAGGGCTTGGTAATCTGTGCGGTGACCAGCATAAACGAAACCGTAGTTTGTTGAATGAGAAGGCCATCAGTATCTAACACCTTGGCAAAGGGTGTGATACATTTTGCCTCTATTTTTGCTAAATGATAAAACAACTGCTGGAGATGCTGTTCCCCACCGCGGATGGGGAACGATGCCCGTTCGTTGCTCATGGTAAAAAGACCAGTCTGGGCCCCTTTTTTCAAAATCGCCCGGAGCAGTGAAGCGGTAAAGGATACAACAGGCTCAAAATGCTTATCCGGTGCACAGTCCATGACCACAAACACATCATGTGATTGCCGCTGCTCGAATTCCTTTGTCATTAAGATGTTTCGTTTCGCTGACGCTTTCCAGTTAATCCACGAGAATCGGTCACCCGGCTGGTAATCCCTTACCCCAGTCGCCATCGATGTATCTCGCTGCACTCGTTCTCTCGAAGCGGTCAGCCCTTGATCGTATTGGTTTTCAAATGGCCGATACATAAGCTCAGAATATGCTGGATAGACAATGATTTTGTCCTCCACCGTAAACCGTTTTTCTTTTTCAAATAATCCAAGCGGGTCACCGATTCTAAGCGTAAAGGATTCAAAAAAATGTTCCCCGCGCGGCACCTCGTCAATGACATATTCATAAGAAAATTCCTTTTTCAACCCTGGTAACAGAAGTGCTTTTGATTTCTTTTGTTGGCTGGCCAATTTCAAGGAATCACTTAAGTGGTCTTCGATCAGTAAATAAAAGAGAGGAAAGGATTTTGCCCTTTTCACTGAAACCGCCACCTTTAACGGTTCCCCCGCATTATAATCTGATTTTTGCAAGACTCTTGCGACTTCAAGTTCATTTAAGGGGTAGAAAGATAAGGCGGCACAATAAATCGCAAAAGGTAAAAAGCTATAAAATAAAAACCAGCTGACAAATCCCCCTTGGAACATCGCATAGGAGAAGGTTAATAAAATCAAAAAAAGCAGCACGATGACCTTCCACACTTTTCTTAATAGTTTCGGGAGCCTTTTCATTTATCTCACTAGCCTTTTGATGGGAACAGGGACCCTGGCAACCACCTGATTAACCAATTCTTCGGCTGATATCCCTTCAAATTTCGCCTCTGACTTTAAAATAATCCGGTGTGACAAGACAAACTTAGCTAAATATTGAATGTCATCAGGCAGAACATAATCGCGGCCGAACATGTAAGCATAGGCCTGTGCTGCTTTCATTAAGGCGATGGATCCCCTTGGACTGGCACCTAGGTAGACACTGCCGTGGCCCCTCGTGCGGTTGACGATGTCGACAATATAACGCTTAATCGTATCATCGACAAAGACGTCCTTGATTTCGCTTTGTAAGGTTAATAGACCTTCAAGATCAATAACAGGACATAGATCCTCAATCGGCGGAATCTTTTGCGCTCGGTTTAACACTTCCATTTCCTCATGCAAGTCCGGATAACCCATTTTCATTTTTAATAAAAAGCGGTCAAGCTGTGCTTCAGGAAGCGGATATGTACCTTCATATTCGATCGGATTTTGCGTCGCCATAACAAAGAAAGGCTTGTTCAGTCGGTGGGTTACCCCATCAATTGTTACACTTGCTTCCTCCATCCCTTCTAAGAGCGCCGACTGCGTCTTCGGGGATGTCCGATTAATTTCATCGGCGAGAATGATGTTCCCCATTAACGGACCGGGCCGAAATTGAAATTCCATTTCCTTTGGATTATATATGGACACTCCAGTGACATCGGACGGAAGTAAATCGGGTGTGAATTGAATTCTGCGGAAGTTGGCATTCACCGACTTGGCCAACGCACGGACCATCATCGTCTTCCCTACGCCTGGTACATCTTCTAAGAGCACGTGGCCGCCAGCTAAAAGGGCAACCAAGCTAAGTTCAGCCACGTCCCTTTTTCCAATCATAACCTTTTCGATGTTTACTAGTATTTTTTCGATCATCGGATTCATTTGTTCATTAGACAAGGTGACTCCTCCTCGGATGGATTATACCTATTTTGGGCATTATATGTATGTATTCGAGGTTTTCCTGAAAATTCCTTTATCGAATGACACACAGTATTCAAAACTGACATAAACCGCGAAAAAAAGCCTAACTCTAAAAAAAAGTAGACCTTGTTTGAAGCTCTCAGTAGTTTTATTCATGTGCCAAGGCTGTGTTTGCAAATGCAGCAAAGGCAGGAGGGTATCGAAGCTTACTTCCTATCACTCTGCCAATCCCACCTTCTGTTCCTAAAGATATAAATCGAAATACGCAACTAACCAAACGTTTGA
>NZ_BCUX01000076.1 GCF_001591445.1 Neobacillus drentensis NBRC 102427
TTCTCAGCGCCAATGGTAGTTGGGACACGCGTCCCTGTGAGAGTAGGACGTTGCCAGGCAAGAAAAGGACAATCTGAAAAAGGTTGTCCTTTTTGTATACGCAGATTTTGTATGTAATTCACTGTGGTTTTTAATTGTGCCCATGGGAGAGGAAAAAAGCTTGCACTGGTCACAAAAAAAGGCAATGATTTCAAAGAATCATCGCCCTATTCCACTCCCAAAACATCAAAAACTACCGCTTCAGTCTTCTTAATACCTTATCTTCAAAATCTGATCGATCTATATCCAATCCCAAAATTTCATTTCTAAACGTTTTGAAGCGTCCATTTTCGACTTCCAGGGTGAAATATCCTCTTTCGCTTAAAAGGTTAATGTCACCAATGATATTTTTCCGTAATACAGGATCAAATAAATTCACTAATTTAGGGTTACTTGGATGGGGTTTGAACACGCATCCTTGTTCCACACATAACCTTACAATGTTTTGGACCTTGGGATGGGCAATACTTTCGATTTTTTTGTTTACTCCGGTACTATACATATTCAATCGTCTCCTTTCCCGTCTTAAAACGATATGCATTTGTATAACTTATTATGCTTACACCTAACCTAGCAACATATTATTCTATGCAAATATGAAAAAAATATAAATATGTAAAGCAATTTATTTTTATGAAAAGGCGAAATCGAGTTAAGTAGGTTGTATTAATTGAGATATAGGATACTTAAATTCCCGTGCTCTTCCGTGATAAAATTGGTTTTATACTGGATAAAAGACGATAAAAGTGCTAGTAATAGGTGTAACAGCAAGCAAATTCCCGGGGAGCGGATATTATGGTGTCAGGCACCAACAAAGTGACTAGAAATGAGGTTTTTTCATGATTCACATTGCAAATGGAGATGTGGTGGGCAGCAAGATTAGAAATCTTCCAGGAGCTGTTCTTGTTTGGCGCGAAATGTATGATTTTGGTCCGCTATCTGAAGATATTTCAGAGGACAATTGGATTAAACGTCGAGCCGACTTTTTTGAAAAAAAATTAGCAATTCCTTCTAGTTTATTTATTAAGAATTGTGAAGACCAAATTCGATATCTTGATGAAACCCCAAGAGTGACAGAGCTTGTACTCTGGTTTGAGCACGATCGATATGATCAAACGATGTTAATGTATTTGCTAAATGTTTTATCAAAAAAAGAGTTTAAGAACCTATCCATGGTGACAATTAATGAGTATCAAGGAATAGAACCGTTTTATGGACTTGGGCAATTATCTATTCAACAATTAGAAGAACTTTATGATAATAAGAAACAATCAATAACAGATGAGCAAATAAAAGAAGCTATTACAGGCTGGAGAGCATATACATCCGAGAATCCCACGGAGATTGAAAAATGGATGGCTTCATCGCAAGAAAAATTACCTTTTTTAAAAAAAGCATTACAATCTCACTTAAGCTACTTTCCTTCTATACATACGGGGCTAAATGAAGTAGAAACTTTAGTAGTAAACTATCTTGATAAAAATACATGCTCATTTGGGGATTTGTTTCATTTTATTACTTACCATAGAACTAACGATGGAATAAGTGATCTTTATTTTGCTGCCATGCTAAATGAGATGATGAATGGAGCGTATCCATTGTTGGAAAGTGATTATCCACTACCTAACTACCTTAATCCTACCCCCATATCCAAGCTTAAGTTAACATCCTATGGTTTAGCAATCTTAGGTAAACAAAAGGGATGGTTTGATCGTATGGAACGTGATTGATGGTACTAATAGTTATTGGAAAAACATTCCAAAATATAATAAATTTTACAATAAATATTATGGAAATAATCTTGATAAATAGTATGATAGACATAGAGGTGATCTCCTATGTCTATTTTTTTATCACAGAAACAGGCACGAGATTTTTTAAAATTTTACTCGCACAACCATATTGCGCTGGAAAGAACAAGGCGATATTAAGGTTTATAAAGCAAGTGGAGGCCATCTTTTTCTGCTAGATTATATGGAAAAAGAGGTTCAAAAAAAATAAAAGGACGCTTTCAGAGCTAGAAAGAGAGGGCCAAGATGTCAAAGAAAGAGAATGAACAGGCGATAACTTATACGGGCATTATTCTAAATCCATGTATGAATGAGTCGATGATCCTGGACGAAATCATGCGTAAGTTTCAATCTGCGAAACGTTTTTTGCGTGAGCGCATCTTTGATGGACTGAACCGAAAGCAAGCAGTAGCTAAAGCAAAACCACTCTTTTTGAATAACTCTCGCTATATGAGGGATGCTTTTCTTGAAGCAGAAAGTTCAATTTCTTCCCAAAAGGAACTGTTGCCTTTGTATATTGAGCAATATAAAACCTCGATAAAAAAAATCGAAAAGAAAATAGAAAAACTTCAAAAATCCACCCTGTCAAATAAAGAAGATCTTATTTTGAATAAGCAGTCCCGGATTAAGAAGTTATCCAAGAAAATGAACTACTATCAATACCACATTGAAAACGGCAGTGTTCCTAAAGTGGTTGATGGAACGAAGAAAAGGCTAGCCCTTTTAAATAAACATAAAATTACGAAGCAAGAGTGGATGGATTCACGAACCAACGCCCTTTTTTCACGCGGTGAGGTCTCCAAAGGCGGAAATGAAAATATTAAATTAAGCTATTTACAAGACCGTTCCGTAGAGATGGACGTGTTAAATCCTTTATCCTCCAAAAGAAATGACCGTTTATGTTTTATCGTTCAATTCCCCGAAAAATACATCATGTCGATTCATACCAACCTTTCAAGTGGAAAAGCCTATAGTGTTCGAATCTTACGAGAAGACGGAAAATATTATGTTCATCTAACCTTCATTCAAAAGTTAAATACCTCTTATAACTTCTCAAATGGCTGTGCAGGTATTGATATCAACCCAGACAATTTAGCCGTCACCATCGTCCATCCCAACGGAAATTTCCGTAAAAGTAAAGTATTTTGGATGAATGATGTCAATAGTGTTCCTGCTACTAAGCGCGATTGGATTTTAGGAAATGCGGTTACTTCAGCAATTAAGTGGGTTAAGTCGAATGGAATCGAAACTCTGGCCATCGAAGATTTACACTTCAAAAATGACTTAAGCAAAAATACAACATTCAACCGTAGGAGCAGTAACTTTGTTTATCGAAAGATTATTACAACTCTTATTTCAAAAGGTATAAAAGAAGAAGTATTTCTTGTGCACGTTCCCGCTTACTATACTTCATTAATTGGAAGAGTGAAATACCAAAAATCGTATGGACTTTCCATTCATCAAAGTGCTGCCCTCGTCTTAGCCCGGCGTTCCATGGGCTTTAAAGAAAAAATTCCACACCAGTTGATGTCAGTCCTTTTTGCTGAGGAAGCAAAAAAGGGACATCAGATAAGTGATTTATTTAAACATTGGAAGAAAGTGCAAGCATGGTTCTCTACCGTAAAAAATCAGGCGTATCAAAACCATGATAAGTATTTACATTGGTATATCGATGACTTTATTTATTATGCTTGGATACAAGGTTAGATTACTGTCACTTCAAGCCTTTATTTTAGTACGGACATTCATTTGAATGTGAAAATTCCTAAGGAAGGATTGCCGTAAGAGGATAAAGGTAGCTCGGGTAACTCCTGCCCTATGGTGTGCTCAGGAAAGAGACCGAAAGACATAGGTGTTCGTAAGAAGGCTAAACCCTAGACCAGCGAAGGGTTGGACAATATCTTTACTTGAGAATCTAAGGCAAATGTTACGATTTGTTACGATTTGAAGGAGCTGGGTTGGAGGTGTTTATCTTAAAGAGGATAATTGGGTTTCGGATGGTCATAAGCTTTTTATATATGCCGATTAACATGATAATTTCCAGAATTCCGGGTCAGTCCCCCACTACTAGGGTAGTGGGGGACTGACCTTTCTACGTCTTAGGACTGAGTTAAGAATCAAGCTTAAGCGCAATTATGTTATTTCAAGAAAAAAGGTAAAATGATATCAAGATAAACGAAGGAGGAAAACACAATGAAAAAACTCGGTTTACTAGTAGCTGGAGGAATTGCAGCCATCATCCTACTCATTACAATCGGTCCAATGGTCGCGCTGCTTGTTAGTCTAGTGCTTCTATATTTCATCTATAAACAGTTTTTAAAAGCAGAATCTACCGGTTGGAAGATTGGTATAGGGATTATTGGGGTGATTGTCCTCTTGGCATCACTTCACAATATTCCAGCAATCATCGGTGTTGGAGCTGCTTACGTGATCTATCTTGTCTATAAAAACTGGAATCGTAACAAGAAAGTGATTATAAAGAAAGAAACTGATCCATTCATCAATTTTGAAAAACAATGGAATGAATTAAATAAATAACTTAAAGGAAATAGAAAATTTTCTTGTTGAAATCAACAAAGAGCGTGGCCGAATGGCTACGCTCTTTTTGCAAAATATCTTTAAGTCAATGCTTATTCTTTGATAAATTCTTTTGTACTTCTGATGGTATCAATCGGACGAACTAATTTCTCGATTTGTTCCCGTTTTGGTTCTAAGAATGGTGGTAAAGATAATTTTTCGCCTAGAGTTTCGTAAGGCTCATCTCCCATAAATCCGGGTCCGTCTGTAGCAAACTCAAATAGAATTTGCGGTGCTACTCTTGTATAAAGTGATCCGAAAAAGTAGCGATCGACGAAGCCGGATGTTTGGAATCCGAAGCTTTCCATATGACCAATCCATTCTTCTAAAACAGAACGATCGTCGACACGGAATGCCGCATGATGGACCGTGCCAAAGCCTTGTCGCGCTTGAGGGAGAACCGCATTATATTCAACAACTACCTGAGCGCCATTACCGCCTTCACCCACCTCAAACAAATGAAACGATCCTTCTTTTGCAATTTCTTTAAATAGAAGAACTTTTTCCATCATTTCTTTAAAGTAATCAAAATTAGCGATACGCACAAAAATCGGTCCTAAGCCAGTAATCGCATAGTCTAATGGAATCGGTCCTTTTTGCCACGGAGTCCCTGCTGCCACCCCTTGATTATTTTCATCAGAAATCAATTGGTATTGCTGGTCATCAAAATCAACAAAGGAAAGTGTTTTTTTACCAAATTGTACTTTAATGCCCGTATGCTTAACGTCTAAACGATCAAAGCGTTTCACCCAATATTCGATCGCCGCATCAGTTGGGACACGGAAGGAAGTTTTTGAAATTTCGTTGGTACCATGAACCCCTTTAGGAATGCCGGGAAAATCGAAAAAAGTCATATCGGTCCCAGCGCTGCCAACATCATCGGCAAAAAATAAATGATAGGTTTGAATATCGTCTTGGTTAACGGTCTTCTTAACTAAGCGCATCCCTAATATATCCGTGAAAAATTCGTAGTTTTTTTCTGCACTGCTCGTAATGGCTGTTACGTGGTGCATACCTTTTAATCCATTCATTGTGTATCCTCCAATTGCCTTTAATGAAAACTTATATTTTTAAAAAGGCTTATTTTATAAGTATTTTCTAATTCATTATGAAATATTATCTTAAAACTATTTATCCTTAATTCGAGATAAATATATCATGAATTAAAGATGTTGTCAAAATTGTGACAGAGTTTAAGGCAATTAAGAATTAAGTGTTACTTTTTCTTGAAAAAAAGGTAGACATTACACTATGGTTTCTACCTTTTTCCAATAATAACCTCGATGAACGAATATATTCATTTCTCATTTAATAGGATTAACTATCAACAGGTTCTTATTTAACTTTTTGAAAATAACAATCTTGCCACAAAAAGGAGGGTGACATGATTCAGGTTAAAAACCTTGTTAAGTCATTCGGTTCAAACATTGTATTAAATGGCATTGATCTTTCTGTTGCTGAAAAAGAGGTAGTGGTCATTATTGGTGCAAGTGGTTCCGGAAAAAGTACGTTGCTCCGCTGTGTTAATTTTCTCGAGATGTTCGATCAGGGGGAAATTAGGTTAATAGGGAAAACGGTAATTCCAACGACTACCAATCTTAACAAAGTTCGTGAAGAAGTCGGGATGGTTTTTCAACAGTTTAACCTTTTTCCTCATATGAATGTACTCGAGAATGTAATGGAAGCACCATTACACGTTAAAAAGATGGACAAGGTTCAGGCCAAGGAAAAAGCCATGGTTTTACTCAAAAAAGTTGGATTAAATGATAAGGCATTGGCTTACCCAAAAAATCTTTCAGGCGGTCAAAAACAGCGCGTAGCAATTGCTCGTGCGCTTGCGATGGAACCACGGATTATGCTGTTTGATGAGCCGACCTCTGCACTGGACCCGGAGCTTGTCGGAGAAGTTCTCCAGGTTATGAAGCAGTTGGCACAAGAAGGTATGACGATGGTTGTGGTCACACATGAAATGGGCTTTGCTAGGGAAGTAGCTGATCGGGTGGTTTTTATGGGAGATGGAAAGATTTTAGAAGAGGCACCGCCAAACGAATTTTTTATCAATCCGCAAAATAACAAAGCAAAACAATTTTTAAACAGTATTCTTTAAAAATATGGAGGGTTACTATTATGAAAAAAAGTTGGCTTGCAGGACTGTTTGTTTCATTGTTCTTTGTTTCTATCGTTTTAACAGCGTGTGGTAGTACAGAAAAAAGCAATGGAAGTGACAAGAAGGAATTCAAATATGCGATGAGTGGGTTATATAAGCCGTTTAATTATAAAGACAATGGGAAGCTAGCTGGCTTCGATGTGGAAATTGGAGAAGCGCTGGCTAAGAAAATGGGAATGAAGCCCGTAGCGGTTACAAACCCTTGGGAAACACTTATTCAAGGATTGCAGGCAAAGAAATTTGATGCCATATTAGCAAGTATGACTGTTACAGATGAACGTAAAAAATCGGTGAATTTTACCGATACGTATTACCGGTCAGGTGCGCAGATATTTGTTTCAAAAGATAATCAATCGATTAAATCTGTTGCGGACCTGAAAGGGAAGAAGATCGGAGTTGTCAAGGCTAGCACCTACAAGGAACTGGCACTGCAAAACACGGATAAGGAAAATGTGACTGAATATGATAGTGACATTACGGCACTTATGGATCTTCCAACAGGAAGGTTAGATGCTGTTATTACAGACCAAATGGTAGGGCTTCCGATTATTAAGGACGGGGCAATAAAGATCAAGGATGTTGGCGAGCCGCTTTCACATGATGACCAGGCGATCGCTGTCAGAAAAGAAGATAAACAATTGCTCGATAAGTTAAATAAGGCCCTAGCTGAAATTATTAAGGACGGAACTTACGAGAAAATTAGTAACAAATGGTTTGGTCGCAGTATTTTAGGAGACTAGGAGTTTTAAAAGGGTGTCAGGCACCCTTTTGACTAAATAGTAGAGAGGGTGTTAATCATCGTTCAAATCTTCTTGGACACCTACGATATATTTATTTCCGCGGCGCTTCTTACCTTGAGGCTTACGATAACTTCACTTATTATTGGGTCTCTTATCGGACTCGTTGTGGCTTTTTTTAGGATTTCTACAAATAAATGGATATATAAACTTGCGACTATATATATTGAATTAATACGTGGTACACCTTTGATTGTGCAAATCGCTATCCTTTATTTTGGAATTGCTTCCGTTGTTACCTTTTCGCAATTCTGGGCAGGTGCTTTAGCTTTGGCCATTCATAACGGTGCTTACATCGCTGAAATTTTCCGCGGCTCCATTCAATCCATAGATAAGGGGCAGATGGAGGCAGCGCGGTCACTTGGTATGACCTATCCACTTGCCATGAGGAGAATAATATTACCACAGGCCTTCAAATTTTCTATTCCACCACTAGGCAATCAATTTATTATTGGGTTAAAGGATTCATCCTTAGTAGCGTATGTGGGGATGGCCGATTTATGGGGAACTGGTTTAAGTGAAGCGGCCTCGAATTATCGTCAATTAGATACCTATATGGTGGTAGGAATCTACTACTTAGCTCTCGTTCTGTTATTTTCATATTTGCTTAGAAAATTAGAAAGAAGGCTTGATATTGATTCAAAAGAAATTTCATGATGAAAACAATAAATAGGTCGGTCAGTGCAGAACAGGGTAGGTTCACCCCCTGTTCATTTTGTGTTTAAAAGAATAATCCTTCGTCCATAAAGTTTTCACAATTACCTTGTTACTAATGATGTTAATCACAAACAAACATTTTTGGAAGTGTTAAGTTATTAATGAGAATAAATATCAAAAGTATTTTGCAACAGTGAAGGAGAATCCTGATATGAGTGAATTTATTAATAACCGTGAACAACTAATTAGTGAAAATACAGAACGCTTAAGCATATTAAAGCAACTATTTGTTGATCTTCATAATGGAAGAAACTTGGATGAAGTAAAAGCTCATTTTGACGCGTTTATCGGGAAAATAACTGTCGATGAAATTACGCAGCTGCAGCATGATTTTGTAGAAGAGGGAAGTATAACTGCCGACGAACTCCAGCGAATCTACAAGCAGCATTCAGTTATTTTTCAAGGAACAATTAAAGAAGAAACCCATCAAAACGGAAGACCTGAAGACCAGCCAGGACATCCTGTTCATACTTTTATGCTCGAAAATCAAGAACTAGGTAAACTGTTAACAACCAGTCTTCAAGTGCATTTAGCGGAGTTTGTAATGGAAGATTCAACAGATAATATCTATAAATTAATCGAAGATATCAATCTTTTGCTTGATATTGACAAGCACTATAGCCGGAAAGAAAATTTGATTTTTCCCTATTTAGAAAAGTACGGGATTTACGGGCCAACAACAAATATGTGGCGCATCGATGATTTTATCCGAGATGCAATTAAGGATGGCAGACAAAAACTAACCCATTATCAGGGCGACAAACAGGCGGTCGTCGGGGTGCTTAATTATGTCATACAAGAAGTAGCCGGGATGATCTATAAAGAAGAAAACATTCTCTTCCCAATGGCATTAAAAAATTTAACCGAAGATGAATGGGTCAAAATTGCCCACGAAAGTGACGAAATTGGCTTTTGTTTAATCGTACCTGCCGTTGAATGGAAGCCTGAAAGAAAAGCATTAGAAGAAAAGGCCATTTCTGAAGGCTATATAAAGATGGAAACCGGCATTCTTTCTCTAAAACAGCTTGAATTGCTACTAAACCATTTACCGGTCGATATCACCTTCATCGACCAGGATGATGTGGTTCGCTATTTTTCACATGGAAAAGATAGGATTTTTGCCCGGACCAAAGCGATCATTGGCCGTACCGTCCAAAACTGTCATCCACCTAGAAGTGTTCATGTGGTAGAGGAATTGCTGGCAGACTTTAAGGCTGGCAAAAAAGAGAGTGAGGACTTCTGGATAAAGTTCAAGGATAAGTACGTATACATTCGCTATTTTGCGGTTCGCGATGAGAACGGGAAGTACATCGGAACTCTAGAATTTACTCAAGATATAAATCCAATCAAAGCGATTGAAGGGGAAAAACGGATATTAAATTAGCTCTAACCTATTAAAAACCTGCCATTTTAACGACGAGTACCATCGTCGAATAATGGCAGGTTTTTTTGATGAGAAAATGTTTCAAAAGGAGCTGCGACAAATGTTGTCAAATCTAGAGTTTGCCTACTTTTTGTGTCGATTAAAAACCTACTTGTTTTCACAAAGATGTAACAGGTTCACCGAAAAAATGGAAGAAATCGGAGATAATAAGAGTATAGGAAGTGTCAACGACTATTTCATTCGAATGACTAATTTTACGAGGAGGGAAACAATGAAAAAACAAAAATGGATTGCTTTGCTATTGGCTGGCGGAAGGGGAACAAGATTAAATCTGCTTACAAAATCAATAGTTAAACCCGCAGTCCCATTTGGCGGGAAATACAGGATCATTGATTTTGCCTTAAGTAACTGTAAGAATTCCGGAATTGAGACTGTAGGAATTTTAACGCAATATAGACCCTATGAATTGCACTCACACCTCGGGTCTTGCAGCTATTGGAACTTATATAATCGATATGGGGGGCTAACCATTTTGCCGCCCTTTCAGCGAAATAGCTCCGGGGTAGAATGGTACGAAGGGACTTCACATGCTGTCTTTCAAAATATTGAATTTATCGAACAGCAAAAGCCTGAGCATGTTCTCATTCTATCGGCTGATCAAATCTATAAAATGGATTATTCTTTAATGCTTGAGCAACATATTGAAACGAATGCAGACTGTACCATTGCCGTCGTTGAAGTTCCTTGGGAAGATGCCAGTCGCTTTGGCCTGATAAAAATGGATGAGGAAAGCTATAAAATTATCGGTTTTGAGGAAAAGCCGCAACATCCAACCACGAATGTAGCATCAATGGGTATTTATATTTTTAAATGGTCTGTTTTAAAGGACTACTTGCTACAAGACGAGGAAAAGGAATTGACACATCGAGACTTTGGTAAAGATATCATTCCTTCAATGCTAAAGGCAGGATTGGAATTATATGCCTATTATTTCAATAACTATTGGAAGGATGTCGGCACCGTTCATAGTTATTGGAATGCCAATTTAGACCTTTTGGATAAAGAAAGTAACATCTTCTTAAAGAATCCTGAATGGAGAATCCATACCGTCGAAAGTAATGCACCCCCGTTATTTCTGGATAAATCTGCAAAGGTCCATCATAGTTTATTGAGTGAAGGATGTGAAATATGTGGTACGATTGAAAATTCCGTCGTGTTTAACGGGGTGAAGATTGGTAAGGGGGCACGAATTAAGAACGCAGTCATCTTGCCCAATACCATTGTGGGAGAGAACGCATGGATTGAAAATGCCGTCATCGGAAGCCAAACGGTAGTTAAGAATGGGGTTATTATCGTCTCAAAAGATTCCAATGACCATTTAATGGTTGTCGGAAATAATGTAATCGTCGACCCAGAGCTACATGATTTTACATCGAGAAACAATGTATTAACCATTTCATCCTAAATGGAAGCGGTGCAAACTGCATTTTTTGGTGGTTCCTTCCCTAAAAAAATTATAAAAAATTCAGAATCATATATTTTCATTTTTTTAAATGGTAAACTAGTAAAAATATCTTTTATACAAGGGGAAGGTCACGATGATTAAAGCGATTTTTTTTGATTTAGATGATACACTGCTTTGGGATCAAAAGAGTGTGAAGGAAGCCTTTGTTGCCACATGTAAAGTGGCAGAGGAACGATACGGAGTTGACGCGGAACAACTAGAAGTTGCAGTTCGAGAAGCTGCTAGAAATCTATATACTTCCTATGAATTTTACCCGTTTACGCAAATGATTGGGATTAATCCGTTTGAGGGACTATGGGGTAATTTTTTAGATGATCATGATGATTTTAAAAAAATGAAGGAAATGGTCCCTGCCTACCGTAAAGATGCCTGGACGGCTGGATTGAAAGCAATGGGTGTCGATGACACAGATTTTGGATTGGAACTAGCAGAACGGTTTCCACAAGAGCGCAGGAAGCTGCCATTTGTCTATGAAGAATCCTTTAAAATTCTTGATCGGTTAAAAGAAGATTATCGGCTTTTGCTGTTAACCAATGGTTCACCAGATCTTCAAAAAACAAAACTAGACATCACGCCGGAACTCGTACCATATTTTAATCAAATTGTTATTTCAGGGGATTTTGGCAGAGGGAAGCCTGATCCAACCATTTTTGAACATGCCCTTGACCTTATGTCTGTGCAGAAGGATGAGGTCCTAATGGTAGGAGATAATCTGATGACAGATATTCTCGGCGCGAATCGAGCAGGAATCAAAACGGTTTGGATTAACCGTCATGACAAAGTTAGAAATGAAGTTATTCCTTCTTACGAGATTACTCATTTGGAAGAACTTTTTCCTTTATTAGAGGAATTAAAGTCGAATTAAGTAAAGTAGCCATAAATATAGGATGTTTCTATATTTATGGCTACTTTTTTCTGCAGAAAAGGGTCGGAAACAATTAATTATATAAAAGGTGTAACTTTGTTTCTCTTTTCGGCGACTATATGGCTAAGACCAACTAATTTCCTTTTGGAAAAGGGGCGGATGGAAATGCGAAACAATAAATGGGTACCTATTATTAGTTCAGCATTGGTGATTGGCCTTTTATCAGGCTGTGGTGGGGGTGCTGCTGCTCCAAAGGGTACCGCTGAAGGCACTAAGGAGGAATCTCCAACTAAGAACGAGATTGCGGCTAGCTTGCATGCCACGATTGAAACAAAAGCCGAGAATAATACAATGATTATCCATTACAAGGTTAAAAATCTATCAGGCAAAACACAAAAACTAACATTTTCTAGTGGATTAGAGGTTGATTATATTGTCTACGATTTACAAGGGAAAAAAGTAAAACAATATTCCGATGAAGTCATGTCAACGCAAGTGATGAAGGAAATAGAGTTAGATAGTAATCAAGAAATCGGAAAAGATTTTACGATTTCAGATCTTCCCAATGGCCGCTATAAAATAGAGGTATTCCTTACAGCAAAAGAAGAGGAGGCTAAAGTAGTGACCGACTTGATTGTTAATAATGCTTATAGCAAAGGAACCGGTGTACTCATTGGTCAAATAGATCCTCATACAATTGAAATCGATATGGAAGGAAAGAAGGTAGCCTTCCAGCTAACGGAGAATGCGATTAAGCAATTACCATTATTGAAGGAAGGCGAACAAGTTTCATTTTTATATAAGGAAAATGATGATGGGCAAAAGACGATTCAAAAGTTTGTTTTTGAATAGTAATCAATAAAATCAAAAGACCTTTGTTGAAACTGACAAAGGTCTTTTAGTTCATTTAATTTTGAGAAAAATCCCACGAGGTTATGTTCTCAGTCGGTCAATGGTTGCTCGCATTTAGTGAAATTTATTTTTCTAAAAAAGTATTATGATTAATAATGAAGAACATTTTTTTCACGACGTTTTGCAGAAAACTATATAAGATGGCACGGAAATGCTTCTTTATCCTTTTGGAATTATCTAACTAATCACAAAAATAAGTTGAATTTATTTCTATAGGATAGTATTATTATTATCAGAATATATCAAATATATTTTATAATATTTTAAATAATAAAAATTACATCAAGATAGGAGTAACTCACATGCAGAATAAATTACCATTTTCAAGGTATTTCGTTATAGGAGTAATGCTGTTCGCTTTGTTTTTCGGGGCAGGGAATTTAATTTTTCCGGCAGCACTTGGCCAAAATGCAGGATCCAACGTGTGGATGGCAGTAACCGGCTTTTTAATTACAGGAATAGGGTTGCCGTTCCTAGGGATCCTGGCGATGGGGTTATCGGGCAGCAAAAACTTAGAGGAGCTGGCTAGCAGGGTTCACCCGCTCTATGGGATTATCTTTACAGCACTTCTTTATTTGACGATTGGGCCATTTTTTGCGGCACCAAGGACGGGTGCAGTGGCCTATGATATTGGTATCGCACCGTTTGTTAATGAAGGGTATGGTCAAATTGGCCTAATTGTTTTCACCGCCTTGTTTTTTATTGTGACATTGTGGTTTTCATTAAACCCGGCCAAGCTTGTCGATCGTGTCGGGAAAATTCTTTCTCCAGCAATCATTGTGCTTATTTTTATATTATTAGTGATGGTAATTGTTAAACCACTTGGTTCGATTGAAGCTCCGCAAGAGGCTTATGCTAACGGGGCGTTCATGAAAGGCTTTATGGAAGGCTATAACACGATGGATGCACTTGCGTCGCTTGTATTTGGAATTATCGTTATCAATTCGATTCGTGCGATGGGGATAACTTCTACACGCGGGATCCTTATTGCATCTGCTAAATCTGGGCTGATTGCAACAATTTTTCTTGGAATCATCTATGTTGGCGTTGCATACTTAGGGGCGACGAGCACTGGCACATTCGGACTTTTTGATACGGGAGGTCCCGTCCTAGGGAAGGCATCTTTCTATTATTTTGGAACTGTTGGTACGGTTATGCTGTCCGTGATTATCCTTCTCGCTTGTCTTACAACGAGTATCGGTTTGATGACAGCCTGCGGTGAATACTTCCATACACTGGTTCCTAAAGTTAGTTACAAAATGTGGGTGCTTATATTTTCGCTTGTCTCGTTTGTAATCGCAAACTTTGGTTTATCAAATATCATTAATTATTCCATTCCTGTCTTAATGTTCCTTTATCCCTTGGCAGTTGCTTTGATGTTGTTGACATTTTTGTCGAAACTGTTTAACCATTCGCGATTAGTATATGTTGCTGCCATTTCTGTTACTTTTCTAATCAGTATTATCGATGGATTTAAAACCTTCTGCGACCTGATTGGAATGGAATATTTCGGGTGGCTTGCACCTATTGTTTCATTTTATGAACGAGTATTGCCTTTTTATAAAAATGGACTCGGCTGGCTGCTGCCGGTTTTGATTACAATCTTTATTACGGGAATATTTGCAAGTGTGCATAATTTCTCGGCAATACGAGTAAAGAACAAAACAGAAAGTGCCTTATAGGATTTTGTTCAAAAGAACTATTTGCAATTCTATAGATTATCTGTTATAGTAAAGAAGAATTATTTTTGTTAGTTGGTAGGATAATAAGTGCTAAACTTTCTGTCTTGAAGAACTGAGCAAGGATAGTAACACAATGTGTGCACAGCACACGAGGAGGAAACAACAAATGGAACAAGGTAAAGTGAAATGGTTTAACGCAGAAAAAGGATTCGGATTCATCGAACGCGAAGCAGGGGACGATGTATTCGTACATTTCTCAGCTATCCAAAGCGAAGGTTTCAAATCTTTAGACGAAGGTCAAGCTGTAACTTTTGAAGTAGAACAAGGTCAACGTGGACCCCAAGCTACTAACGTTCGTAAAGCATAATAAGAACCAAAATATAAAAGACTCTCTTATGGGAGTCTTTTTTTGTATCATTAAAATAAAAAACCTACTCAGTAAACGAGTAACGGGATTACTTGTGAGA
>NZ_BCUX01000077.1 GCF_001591445.1 Neobacillus drentensis NBRC 102427
GGGGGCTTTTGTTGAAGAAATATTTTTGAAGTCGATTCCACTTGGGAATCGGCTATTTTTTATTTCTGGGTGTCATAACTTAAAGACAGGAGTAAGGTAAGATTACTGAGTAAAAAGAAGATAATTGGGGATTCGTGTCTTTTTTATAGAGGCGGGTCAAACAATGTCACAATTTAGCATCTCCTTGAATAGGATAATTCTGGACAAGTCCTAGAAAAAATCAGGACAAGCACAAGAATAAAAATAAGGAGATGAATAATTTGTCAACAATTACGGTCAGGAATACCAATGATAGCGGTCCAGGTTCACTTCGTAATGCTGTTGCAATAGCAAATCCAGGTGACACCATTAACTTTGCTGTATCTGGTACCATTACTTTACTCAGTCCAATAAATATTAATAAAACCATAACCATAAGCGGCCCTGGTCCAACAATCAGCGGTAGTACTACGCGTATCTTTACTATTAGCGGTGCGACTACCACAGTTACACTCAATAACCTAACCTTCCAAAATGGAAATGATAATACAGGTGAAGGTGGTGGGGCCATCCTTAATAATGGTGCCACATTGACTGTGGTAAGGTGTACGTTCTTAACCAACAAATCTACTACTTCTGGCGGTGCTATAGCAAATAAGGTTTCCGGTACAGTTACTATTACAAATAATAGTATGTTCACTGGCAACACCGCTAATTTTGGTGGGGCTATAGGGAATTTTTCTGGTACAGTCAATATTACAAATAATACTATGTTCATTGGTAACAGCGCTACGGCTGGTAATGGTGGAGCTATCGCAAATGATGACCTAGTTAACATTACAAATAGTACGTTCTCTCAAAATACTGCCTCTGTTGAAGGCGGGGCTATTTCAAATGATGGCACACTTATTGTTGTGAGAAGTACGTTTTCTAACAACAGTGCTCAGATTGGTGGAGCTGTATCAAATTTTGGTTCCGGTACAGTTAGTATTACAAATAGTACATTCACTGGCAACATTGCTTTTAATATTGGTGGAGCTATTGCGAATAGAAATTCTGGTGCAGTTAATGTTACAAATAGTACGTTCACTGGCAACACCGCTAATGTTGGCGGCGCTATAACGAATCAGGATTTAGGTGCAGTTAATATTACAAATAGTACGTTCACTGGCAACGCCGCTAATTTTGGTGGGGCTATAGGGAATTTTTCTGGTACAGTCAATATTACAAATAGTACGTTCTCTAACAACAGGGCTTTGATTGGTAATGGCGGGGCTATAACAAATGATGGCACACTTATCGTTGTGAGAAGTACGTTTACTAATAACAGTGCTCCGAATGGTGTTGGTGGAGCTATTGCAAATACTGGAGCAGCAACCATTACAAGAAGTACGTTTACGGGCAACACCGCTACGAGTGGTGGAGCTATAGCAAATTTTAACAATGGCACAGCAACACTTACAAGAAATACGTTCACTGACAATAGTGAACCGCAAGTAACTGGTGTATGACCAAGCTGATGATGAATCAAGCTCTGATTAGGATCACCATTCCTTTTCACCATCACTCTAAAAAATAAGGGAAAAATAAAGACTAGCGTATAATTTTTTTAAGGTAGCCAGTTGCTACCTTTTTTATTTTTTGAAGGTAAAGTTTCCCAAAATAAAAATATAATTAAATACTACGAAATTCTTTTAATCAAAATGAATCATAAAATATCCTTCTCATTTATAAAAATGTAGGAAGAGGTTTCTTTTCGTCAAATGTCCCCTTGAAAAAAATGAGTCGAAGGGTGTTGTTGCAATGAGTCTCAAAGACATAAGTACCTCAGTACCCAAAAAGGATCATTCAGGTAAAGTATCAGGCCAGCTGCCCTATATAAGTGACGTGAAAGTGGAAAATATGGTATATGGTGTTTTGGTTCGGTCTCAGGTTGCTTATGGGAAAATCATATCCATCCAATTACCAAACCTTCCGGAAGGATATGAAGCGGTTGGCGCAGAGGATATCCCAGGACCAAATTTTGTCAAAATTATCAAAGAAGATCAGCCCATTTTTGCCAATGAGTGGGTCAATTATATTGGTGAGCCGATTCTGATGCTCGTAGGAAAAGACCTGAATATCCTTTACAGTTTGTTAAAGGAAGTGAAGGTTATTATCGAGGAACATCAGGCTATCTATACGTTGGACGAAGCGATCAAACAAAAATCTGCAGCCGGGGTCATTATGGCAAGCTATGAATTCGGGGAAAGCTTAGAGACCGTTTCAGCGATCGAGCAGGGAGCCCATCAAATCATCGAAGAAGAGTATGATACGGGTTATCAGGAGCATGTCTATCTTGAGCCACAAGGAATGCTCGCCATCTATAAGGATGATGAAATTGAAGTCCAGGGATCGATGCAATGTCTTTACTATATAAAAAATGCCTTGCTCAGCGCTTTAGCCTGTGGTGACGATGAAGTCAGAGTGGTTCAAAGCCCTACCGGCGGAGGTTTTGGCGGCAAAGAGGAGTTTCCTTCGATGATGGCTTGTCACGTAGCTGTTGCGGCAAGAGCAGTCAAAAAGTCGGTGATGCTCGTCTTCGACCGTTCGGAGGATATGGTGGTTACCACGAAAAGGCATCCGGCCAAACTCAACTATCGAACTGCCCTTGATAAGGTTGGGAATATTTTGAGCCTGTCTGTTGAGATCTTTCTCGATGGCGGAGCGAATGTGGGTTTGAGTTCTGTCGTGCTGCAACGCGCCTTAATAAACAGTGCCGGTGTGTATAAAATTCCGCATTTTCATGCAAAAGGATATGTTTTAAAAACCAATACCGTTCCGAATGGCGCCTTCCGAGGCTTCGGTGCCCCACAAAGCTTTGCCGGAATCGAAAGCCATCTGGGACATCTTAGTAAACTGGCAAACATCGAACCGCTTGAATATAAACGAAAATACCTCGTTAAACAAGGAGACCCCACCATTACTAAAGGCATATTCCGTGACCCAATATTGGTAGAGGATATGATTGAGGACCTCCTCAAGACCTCAGAATACAAAAAGAAAAAACAGGAATTTCAGCGTTTCAATCAACAAAATCTGCGCTATAAAAAGGGCATCGGAACTTCACTGTTCCTGCACGGCTGTGGATTTACCGGCAGTGGTGAAAGAGATCATATTAAAGCAACGGTGAAGCTGGTTAAATCAAAAGACGGCATAGTTATGCTGAAAATCTCCAATTCCGATATGGGACAAGGCATTTTGACGACTTTGTGTAAAATTGTCGCCAAAGAACTTGACCTCCCATATGAAGATGTTTTGTACCCCTATCCCGATACAAAAGTGGTTCCCGACTCCGGTCCGACCGTAGCCTCGAGGACGACGATGATTGTTGGGAAATTGCTGGAACGGGCCGCAAAAAAATTAAAGGCTCAGTGGCAATCAGGGGTGGACCAGGAAGTGGTTGAGCATTATGTTCACCGTGAAATGATTCCTTGGGACGAAAAAACCTTCACTGGAGATGCCTACCCGGCTTATTCATGGGGTGTGAATTTCGTAGAGTTGGAAGTGGATACGTTAACAGGAAATGTAAAATTAGAAAAAGTATACGGCAATTATGAAGTAGGCAAGGTCATCGATGATCGGATTATGAAAGGCCAAATTGATGGTGGATTGGCTCAAGGGTTAGCATACGGTTATTTAGAAAAGATGACGTCAAAGCAAGGGAAAATTCAACAAAAAAGCATCTCGGATTATGGACCGCCGACTTCATTGGATGTTGTTCCAATTGAAAGCAAGGTCTTCGATAACCCCTATGCAGATGGTCCATACGGAGCGAAGGGCGCAGGTGAATTGACATTAATCGGCGGTGCTCCAGCAGTCCAGGCTGCAATCGAGGATGCCCTTCACACTACTTTTCAGCAAATTCCCATCACACCGGAAGTCATTATTGAAAGTCTATGGATGAAAGAAGGTGAAGAGGGTTGATTAAATTCACACTCAATGGAAAAACGGAAGAAACGAACGCCCCCGCTACTACAAGATTACTAGACTTATTACGAGATGATTTTGAATTAATCGGAACAAAGGAAGGCTGTGGTGAAGGGGAGTGCGGAGCCTGCAGTGTTTTTGTGAATAACCTCCTGCAAAACAGCTGCCTGATTCCGATTGGCTCAATTGCCGGAGCCGAAATTCAAACGATAGAAGGCATACTTGAAACGAAAAAATTTAAGATTTTAGATGAGAGCTATTCCGATGCCGGGGGAGTGCAATGCGGCTATTGCATCCCGGGGATGATTATGGCAAGTGCAGCCTTGTTATCGAAAAATCCTCACCCGTCAAAGGCCGAAATACGTGAAGGTATATCTGGAAATTTGTGCAGATGTACGGGCTACAATATGATCGTTGATGCGATCAATCAGGCAGCTAAAAAAGGTGACGGCATATGGTAGAGAAAATGACGGCTACGTATCGCTTTGATCGACTAGAACAAACTTTGAGCCAATTGAATCGCGAAGACTGTCTAATCATGGCCGGCGGTACGGATATCATGGTTCTTCACAAGAGTGGAAGGGGCGTACCTCTGAAACTGCCAAAACCGCTTATTTTTATTGATCATCTTTCCGAATTAAAGCAAGTCTTTCAAAATCATAAGGATATTCACATCGGGGCTTGCTGTACCTATAGTGAATTACTTGAACATCCGTTAATCCCGGTATCATTAAAGAACGCCATTAAAACCATAGCGGCCCCGGCAATAAGAAACAGAGGGACATTAGGCGGGAATATTTGCAACGCCTCTCCAGCCGGGGACACCCTGCCATTATTATACGTGTACAATGCAAAGCTTCTGTTGCGCTCCGTCACTGGTGATCGAATCGTTGAGATTAGCGATTTTATTCAAGGTCCGCGACGAGTACAACGTTATCAAAATGAGATTTTGGCTGAAATTATCTTGCCTTCCGTATTAGAAGAAGGTGCATATGTCGTATTTGAAAAAGTTGGCAACCGCAACGCAGATGCCATTGCCAAAGTAGGGTTTGCAGGATATATCCGAATAAATGAGGCTCGAATCGAAGATGTTCGCTTTGCCTTCGGGGCAGTCGGACCAACAATGGTTCGTTCCATTGATATTGAAAGGAAGTTAGTTGGAAAAACCATCCCATTAGCCGATGCAGACATCGTGCAGGTTGTGGCAGGCTTCGATAAGATTATTCGGCCGATCGACGATCAACGCTCCACGGCGACTTACAGAAAAACCGTCGCCTTAAATCTGTTACGTTATTTTCTTAGTATGAAACAATATCAAGCGAATTAATTTTTTCAAAAAAAGGGGGGAGCTAATTCATGCTACTGATGGAAAAAGTGGCCTTGCTGAACCGTCAAAACGAAACCTTTGCTTTAGCCATGATCATTGAATCAAAGGGCTCAACTCCCAGGCATGTTGGAAAGATGATTGTATATCGTGACGGTACGATTGAAGGAACGGTTGGAGGGGGCTTGGCTGAACATTATATCATCGAGGAGAGTGTTCAAGCTCTCCAAATCGGTAAATCGAAAATCGTTGAATACAAATTAAATAGACATGCAAAAGATGGAATACAGATGAGTTGTGGCGGAACATTGCGGGTGTTTATTGAAGTCTATACAAGCAGGCCAGAACTTGTTTTGGCTGGTGCCGGTCATTTAGCCTTTGCGCTATCTCAGCTTGCTGATTCCCTTGAATATCCTTATTGCATTGTCGATGATCGCGTGGGTTATTGTACAAAGGAACGCTTTCCGAATGCGACGAACCTTTTTGTGGATGAGGATATTGAAAAGGCCTTACGCGCAGCCAACCTAAATGAAAAGTCATACGTGGTCATTGTTACAAAAGATGGGGATGATAGAGTCTTAAAAACAGCCCTGCAATTTCCGATTGCCTATGTAGGGATGGTTGCCAGCAAACGCAAGGTCATAACCATTTTTGAAAAATTAAAAAGCGAAGGAGTTACACAAGAACAGTTGGAACAGGTCTATTCCCCAATCGGGTTGGAAATAAGTGCGGAAACCACACAAGAAATTGCCATCAGTATTATCGGTGAAATTATCAAAGTAAGCAAGGAAAAAAATCCTTTGAAAGTGAAACAATTAAGCAGATAAGTACAATTGAACTGACGATGCAGGTTAGTGAAAGAAGGAATTTTCACATCTTTACTTGAATATATCTAGGAAAAGACTATAGATGGGGGGGCTGTTTATGGCATTAGTTTCAATCTATACTGTCGGAAGGCTAAATCACCCCTATGACCACCCTGCTTCTCGTGAATTTTATGAAATGGGATATAAAGTAATGCGTCAGGCATCTGTATCGGGACATCTAATTGAGGAGTTTTCATCAGACGGAGTGCCTTTCCCTGAAGAAGCTAAAGGGAATGGTTACCCTGTTTTGACCCTAACGGTATGGAAAAGCCTTCAATCCTTATATCGTTTTACCTATTCAGGGAAGCACAGCCAAGCGTTGCGAAATAGGAGCAGATGGATGAAACCTTATCAAGAGAAACACTTTTCATATGTAGTGTGGTGGACAGAGAAGGCGAAGGATGTTTCTTGGGAGGGGGCTTTCAAGAGACATAACTATTATATTCAAAATGGACCCACTCCTTTTGCATTTGATTTTAAGCATGCATTTGATGAAAAAGGGGAGACGTTCCTGATTAAGTAGCAGCGGGACCCCTTAATAATTGGAAACTTATCCACTTAAACTAATGGTGACGTAAAGTAATAATACACCTTCCAGTGACATTTTATTTTTAATTGCAAAAACATTTACAAAAAGCAAGACAAATTTGGGTACATTTTCGATTGCATTTTCGGGTTATTGGGATAAAGTATTTAGTTTAAGAAGCATATAAATTGTAAAGGGGCAGTACCTGTTTTTTTAGGAACTGCCCCTTTTACTAATTTATTTTTTTAACCCGGCTGCAAAGAGGGGACCATTAACTGTAATGGTCGATAGAATACGAGCCATTTCTTGAGGGGATTCTTTCATGCCGCTATTCAACCATTGTTGAATAACCCCTATATGTGCAGAAGCAATATAAGATATTAAATATTGTCCTGGAACAAGTAAATTTTCCTCCTTGATAATTGCGTTTACATCATTTCCGTATATTGTTTTCCACATAAAATCTTTCAGTCTTGTTTGGAATGATAAATCTCCTTTTGGACCTAACACAGCTTTCATAAAACCATTATTTTCATTAAGATACTCAAATAATGAAACTGCAAGAGAAAAAGGTGCTAAAGTTGGTGAGTTGGTTCCTAGTGCAGCAATAACACCTGGAAAGTTCTGTTTTGCGATTCTGGACATTTCAAACATGATTTCTTCTTCGAATTTCGTCATTAAATCATATTTGTCTTGATAGTGGGCATAAAATGTACCCCTATTAATTTTTGCTCTAGTTGTTATGTCTTTTACCGTAATTGCTTCGAACCCCTTTTCATCGATTAATTCTACCAGCGCATCTCGGATGGATTCTTTTGTCCGAATAACCCGTAAATCTGAATTATTATCTCGCAAGGTAACTCCTCCTTAATTTTATCCAACACATTTATAAAAGGTGTTCCGTAACGAACACATCTGCCATATTTGATTATTGAACATAAACGAATTCAATTATAAAATCTAAAATATAATAAACAACAGGTTGTTCGTTATTATAACAAAAAATCAGGGAGGATAAAATATGTTCAAAAACAAACTGTTATTAGTTTCACCAATTATCGCATTGGCAGTGGTTTTTATTTTTTCACTAACATTATTTCCATCGGTTCAACCTCAACCGAAAAATTTGCCGATTGCAATTGTTAATGAGGATGTAGGAGTGGAAATTCCTAATCAACCGAAAATGAATATGGGGCAAACCATTGTTGAAATGATACAAAAAAATTCAAAAACAACAACGGATGAAGAACCAGCGGTGAAGTGGGTAGAAGTTAAAACAGCAGAGGATGTTCAAAAAGGATTAGATCATCAAAAATATTACGCAGCATTAGTAATCCCGAAAGATTTCAGTGCTAAACAGGCTTCTTTACGGACTTCAACACCTTCAGCATCTGAAGTTCAGATATTTATTAATCAAGGAATGAACACGATGGCTTCAACAATGGCAGGACAATTGTTAAACGGGGTAATTGACAATATGAATAACAGTGTTCGTGCACAACTGCTTGATGGTTTTGAAAAGCAAGGGGCAACATTAACAGCTAAGCAAGCTGGAGGTCTAGCAAATCCGATTATAAAAAAAGTAACAAATGTTAACGAAATTGGTACGAATAGTGCTAATGGGAATTCGCCTGTTTCCTTATTTCAGCCATTATGGATAGCAAGCTTGGCAAGTGCGGCAATTATCTTTATCGCTGTTAGTAAATTATCAATTACCAATCGGAAAGAGAACCTTACCGCAAAGATAGGTCAAATATTAATGGGGGCCATTGTCGCCCTAGTCGTTGGCTTTGGATTAACTTGGCTGGCCGATAGGATGGTAGGAATTCATATTCCACAGTTTACGGATACAGCTTTATTCCTATCGATTACTTCCTTTAGCTTTTTCCTCATGATTTCAGCTGTACTTTCGTGGTTGGGAATCAGAAGTATCGCTCTTTTTGCCCTATTGTTATTCTTTGGGGCACCATTGCTTTCCATGGCTCCGGAAATGATGTCTCCATTTTATCATGATTGGGTATACTCATGGTTGCCCATGCGATTTATGATACAAGGTCTACGAGAGTTGTTCTTCTTCGGAAATGGATTATCTTGGAATTCTCAAGTATCTACCCTTGTTTGGATTGGAGTAGGGAGTATGGTAATCATACTAACTTCTTCTTTAAAATTTAATTCAATAAAAGACAAAACACAAAATCAAACCTTAGAGGGATAACAAAAACAAGCCGTTTCCTAAAGGGAAAACGGCTTTTACACCCCGCATTGCATTCCTTTAAAAGATTAATGGTATCTTTGTTCATAGTTGTAATCCCTTCTAGTTGTTTTGGTATTAATATGAGGAGATGCAACTTATTTATTCGATAAATGAATTAATTAAATAATCTTTTCTTCGTATATAAGCGGAGAAATTCCTCTTAATTAAGAAATAGCACTGAAAATAGCTTAAATAGACGGAAGGATTCCGACTATTGCCTCGAAAAACATGAAAATGGGTAATTTTGCTTTGCTTAACCGGAAATCCTCCGCTTATATACCTCGAACCGAGCTCCATTATGCATTTAACCGGAAAATCTCCGCTTATTTTAAGTACCACTGGTCACTCAATGAAGAATCCATCTTCTTATATAAAAAAAACAAGTAAATCTCATTTAGATGCGTTGCGGGAACCTTCCATCTGTGGCTTTTCCTTATTCAAGTGACGGGGCAGTCTAGTGAAAAAGGATATGTAAAAACAATTAATTTATTTCTCCTGCTATTTCATAAAATTGTGTGGGTATGTTATATAAAGAGGGAAATTCTTAATTGTCAGGTGGGAGTAACTTGTTTAATACGATAGTAAAGTCTGTGCCTAATTTATTTACGATTGGAAATCTATTGTGCGGTGTTCTTTCAATTACTTGTAATATGAGTGGCTTTTTAGAGGTGTCGGCCATTTTAATATTCTTTTCTGCTGTTTTTGATCTTGTGGATGGAAGGGTTGCTAGAAAATTAAGAGTGAACAGTGCATTAGGTGTCCAATTGGATTCCTTAGCTGATATTGTTAGTTTTGGAGTGGCACCAGCACTTTTATTTCATACATTAGCAGCTCCCTCGATTCTAACCTCTTTGGCATTTATTCTATTTCCAACAATGGGGGCATTAAGACTAGCTAAGTTCAATGTTAAACCAACCATTGGGTATTTTAGTGGATTACCTATTCCAGCTGCCGGGTTACCTTTGGCAGGTATGGGGTTCTTTTCATATTCCAATGCGTGGATTACCTTAATACTGGCTCTTCTAATGGTAAGTCCAATTAGAGTAAAAAAACTTTAATTTAATTTGCTTTGTTAAAAGCTATTAACCATCCCAATTGGTTTAGCTTTTTTCATAACCTTTTGTTTCCCTTAATTCACGATTAAGAATTCATTAATTTAGAAAATGTTTGCATTTATCATGCTACATTAGAAGTAGATCTAAAGTGAGGGATTCTTTACTTTAGAGTTTTCTTTTTATAAAAAATGGGGGCATCTAGATGTCATATATAATCAATTTATTTGAACAGCATAGTTATCTAATATTATTTATAGGGATTTTTCTAGAACTCATGGCACTTCCCATTTCCGGTGAGTTTTTAATGAGCTACGCCGGGTACTTTGTCTATCAGGGAAAAATGAATTACATTTTAGCACTTTTGACAGTCTTTCTTTCAGCTGGTGCAGGAATTACCGTAACCTATTGGATTGGGAAAGCTGGAGGATATAAACTTATTGAAAAATATGGAAAGTTTATTCATATGGGTCCAGAAAGATATAATAAAACAGCCGCCTGGTTTGAGCGCTCAGGCAGTAAATTGCTTGTTTTTGCTTATTTCATACCAGGTATTAGACATTTTACCGGTTATATTTCCGGCATTTCTAGAATGCCTTTTCGAAGATTTATCATTCCTGCTTATACAGGTGCTTTTTTATGGGGACTTTGTTTTATTACTTTGGGGAAAGTATTGGGCCCGCAATGGGAGAGCTTCCATCAAGCAGCTAGTAAATATTTTATCGTATTCATTATTGTTTTTGCTTTATTGATCATAGGTTATTTTGCCTATCGGTATTATAAAGTTCAAATCAAAGTATTTTTTATACATTTGTTACAACGCTTGATTCAGCGTTTTAAGACGATTAGAGCAACTGAGATTTTTCTAACGTTCCTTACTTTAATATTAATTGGTATGGTCACATTGATGCTGGGAATGTCACAAGATTATTTAGATAATGAGTTTAACGAGTTTAATGAAGTGACTGAATACATCATTCATTCAGCTATTAATAAGAATTGGATGAAGGGGTTTATAATATTTCAATCCACAATAGCACTTGGTTCCATAATAGCAGTAACCATAATCCGAATTTGGAGCAAGGGACGTAACAGAGGGCTTGAATATCTTTTACTTACAGTTTCAATAGCGGGAGCCAAACCTTTTCATGATACGGTGTTGAAAGTATTTGCATATCTTCAATCTTTTGGGTTTGTTGGGAAATTTCATTCCGAGAATTTTCCTGATTTTAATGCTACCGTTTTGATCATTATTTATGGAACATGTTTATTTTTGCTTGTTCGTCATACTACCAAAAATTATCTGGCTATATTTGGTCCATTATTTGGCTTAGTCCTATTAGTAGGACTAGCGATTGTAAATATTGCATCTACAAATGTACTTCCAAGTGATATTGTGGGGGGATATGTTTATGGCGGTGTCTGGATATTATTTAACTTCTTGTTGTTTGAAATGATAAGACTTGTAGTAGCAAAAGATTGAATTGAGTTAAAGAATGTCTTGGTGAATCCATGAGGACGGTTTGGCTAAAGTATGTTTTTGGAAGCACAAGATTCTTCCCCATGCTTCCACCCCAAATAAACTTGGGAGGTTGATAGAGATGGATGATCGTCAATTTCGAACAGCAATGGGAAAATTCGCAACAGGAGAAACAGTTAGAATTTTAAATAAAATCAAGGAAAGGAAGATTTTTATAATTGGAGGATACTGTATTGAAAATTTGATAAGACACTCTTAATTTTTTTGATTTAATAATCCTCTAATTTCTTCAACATGTTTATCTTTTATATAGCTTTTGTATAAATTACTGGATAATCGAATAGGATCACCAAAAAAGTATCTTTCATATTGGGTTTGCCTTGTACCAAAAGAACTCATCGTAAGATCCCATGCCAAACGGAAAAGTTTCACACGGTTCTCAGCATTCATACCATCTGCTTGAAGATATTGGTCGAGTTCTGAACGAATTTCGGAATCAAATGCACTTTCCGTTGGTAACGATATCATTCCGCTAGCACCAATTATTTGTATAATTTCGCTGAAACGGGGATAAATTTTAGGAAAGATGTTACTAGCCACTTGTAATGGAATAATACTAGGACGCATAAATCCCCATTCATCCATTTCTGAATCATTTTCTGCTTTCTCTAAAAGTGCTTTCATGGTTTCAAGACCAATGATGATTTCGGAGAGTTTTTCTTGAATATGTTGAAACCCACTTACATTAATCGTATTAACTAACAGTTCAGCAACCCCTAAAATAAATTCTGTTTTCACTATTTGTCGAATCAGTACTTGATGTGTTGCAAAGTGGTGAAAGGAACTATGGAGCATGAAATCCGTCGATGCCTCCACATTATCGTAAAAAAAGACACGATCCCATGGTACTAATACATGATCAAAGACCACAATGGAATCCATTTCTTCATATCGAGAACTTAGTGGATGATTAAAAAAAGATTCACCTCCAACAAACGATTCCCGGCAAATAAACTTTAATCCCTTCGTATTGGAAGGGATGGAAAAGGCAAAAGCTTCCTCGGGGTCCAGGAACCGATGTGGTGCTGTGTATACAAAAACTTCATCTGTTAATCCGCCTTGCGTGGCCAGAAGGCGAGCCCCTTTAATGACAATCCCTTTTTCATTTCGTTCAATGACTTTAGCGGAGATTGGTTCCTTAGTGTTTTCAAAATATGATTCGGATCGATTTACTTGAGGAGTAATAAAGGTATGGGTAAAGGTAAGGTCATTTTCCCGAGCATTTTCAAATACTGATTGAATATTTTCAGGAAAACAATTTTCTTTTCCTTTTAAAATGTAAGCAGTGGAGGAGGCAAAACTCATTATAACCGTATTCATATAGTCAGGACTTCTTCCCATCATTCCATGAGTGTGTCTTGCCCAATGTTCAATCATTTTTCTTCTTCTTTTTAAATCCTCTTTCGTTTTGGGCTGTAAGTAAGATAGTCCAATAGTATTTTGGTTCTCTGGCAGAAGGAAAGTCATCTCATTTTTTATATCTTGAGAATTTTGCAAATCATATAGGGAAGCCTTTGTCTTAAGAATTCCTTTAAAGGCAGGATGCTCTGAAATTTTCCCCTTGATTTTTTCACCATCAAACCAAATTTCATTTTCCATTTTATTTAAACGTTCAATAAAATCCCTACCATTTATGATACTCATGTTCTACTGTCTCCTTATAATGAAGGTAATAAAGAAATGTACGAGGTTAGTTAGTAACATTTTATTAGATTACTTAAATGCTTGTTCTTATTGGACAAGCCTTGTTTTTAAATTGGGCAAAATGTAATTTGCTTATTAGATTTACGAAACAGATTGTGAAGATTTACACTTAAAGTAACGGGTGCTTATGTAAAAGATGGGATTACTACGGCAGCCCTTATTTCTTGTTTCACTAACTGGGCAAATAGGTTAAATTAGCAGTATATATTTTGGGAGGTATGAAATGGGGAGATATTTGGTTGGTATTGAAATGGTTATTTGTGGAATCTTCCTCCTAATCATTAATCAAGGTAAAGACTTTAAAGAAGTTGAAGAATCATTAGTGATGGCTTATATATTTCTAATAGGTGGATTTATTTATATCATATATTAATATTGTCGAAAGCGATAATCCTTACTCAACTAAAGGGGGCAAGCGTTAAAGATTGGGATGGCTGCGGTGATCCCTTTTTTCTTGTTCTGCTAACGTGGCAGGTTAGTTCAACAAGTGTAATGGATGTTTGTGGTAAAATTTATTAAGAATTGTAGTTTAATTTTTGGACAATGCAAGATAACAAAGTAAAGAATAATTAGGTGATGACTATGAATAAAGAACATTATATAATTAATGCAATTTTTCTGATTTTTTCTCTTGTATGTCTAATTTATTCCATAATTCAACTCGTTTCTAGTGTAAAAGTACAATATGCCGGTGCACCCACATCTTTTCTTTTGTTAATTCTTAGTGTATGGGCAATTTGGAAATTGCTAACCGAAAAAGGAAAGGATAGCGAGTAATAAAATTGCAGTGGAATTACATTCTTTCTGAATTATTTCTTAAAAGATTTATATAAACAATTCTTTTTGTGACGAAAAACACTTAAGCTAACGGGTGCTTATGTTAAAGACGGGATGGCTGCGGCGATCCCGTTTTCTTATTGAGCTAACGAAGCAGGTTAGCTCGAGAAGGTACGTTATAAAATGTTAGGTAATTAATGGTCTAAAAGGAATTCTCTCTTTTATAGTTGAATTAATATGTATTAGATATATTTAAATGAAAGGAATGAAGTTAGTGATACAAATAATTATCCTAGGGAGGAAAGAAAGATGTTAGCGAAAATAAAAATAGGTAAATTGAAAACGGAAAATAAGAATCCAAAATATACCGTCTTACTTGAATGCCCAAACGGTGATCAATTATCTATAGAATTTGATCATTCTTTAGAAATGGGCGGGTATATGCCTTTAAAAGTTCAATGCAACGGAATAAGTAAAGGTGCAAAACTTGCTTGGTATACTCGACATATTGAGAAGATCACAGTCGATGTTTTTTTAGAGACTATTGCCAGTGAAGTAAATAAGAAATATAACTATAAAATGCAAGAATAAATGAATGGGGCTATCCTTATTGGATCAGCACTTTTTTTATGAAAATTGCTCTGTTAAATATTGATGTTGATTTTCTTATGCAACTAACGGG
>NZ_BCUX01000078.1 GCF_001591445.1 Neobacillus drentensis NBRC 102427
CCCGTCCATTACGGTCTGAATTTTTAAGTATCCGTTTTTTTCACCAATTTTGTTATTTAGCTCTTTTGCCGCATTTTCTGTTATGGTGATATTCATTGGACACACCTCCTTTATCATTTTTCCTATAATGGGAATTTATTATTTATTAAAAAGAGTAGTTTTTTTATTTGACATAAGTTAATGAAATACAAACACCCCGATTCTTTATTAAAAGTAGGATCGGGGAATTTAATATATTGAAATAGGTTATTATTGAGGCTTCTTTATGGAGAGTTTTAGCTATTTTTCAACTTGTGAATTTCCCTGGAGTGTTCGGAAATCATCAGATCATAATATTCAAGGTCATGTTTGGTGGCCATAGAATTTTTGATTTCTTTTACATCATCTACAACAGTGTCTACTTTAGTTTCTAAGGCTTCCATTCTTTCATTTGTTTCGGAAATCTTTATATTCGTGGCTGCTACTGTATTAATTAATTGATATAAGAGATCCCCTTGTCTTTTTTGTTCCGTTGTTAATCTTTGATCCATTGTGTTTACCTTTTGGTCCAAGTTATCAAGTTTGTCCAATATCAACTTGAGTGTTTTTTCCATCATTCTCACCACCTTCTTTAATTGCTTTTATTATAGCAGGTTTATGTAGATATTTGTCGATGGGTTTCAAGAAAAGGGGGTCAGGTACCGAAGTTTAGAATTACTTTCATTCACGACGCCTCCTTTATTCTTTACTAGATTATTGTTTTTGGTATTTTCTGAATTTTCTTTAAAAAGCGTGATTTATTTAACGGTAATGATTTTTATTTTCGCTTAATCTAATGGAGAGTCTTCTTTTCTCAATCTCATATTTGTTCAGGCATAAATTTGAATTCTAACAAGGGGGTTTGGTTTATGTATCAACAGGCATCCTGGATGATCACTTTACTTTTTAGTGTTTTTGTCATTCTCATCTTTGTCACCGTATTGTTGAAGTCAGGAAAAAGAGTCGATTATGGAAAAATTCAAACGAAGGGGTATTTTATTCGGAGTGTTTGGTTTGTCGTTGTATTTTCAGTGATGTTGGCAGCCACTTATTTTACACTTCAGGACCTGCCTTTTGAGGGGGCTGAAGCAGAAGAAACTCCTGTCGATGTTCAGGTAACGGCAATACAGTTCGGATTTGATGTATCTTTGGACACCTTGAAGGTTGGGGATTATGCTGCTTTTCATGTAACCAGTAAAGATGTGAATCATGGTTTCGGTTTATTTGACGACCAATTGACTATTGTTGCTCAAACCCAAGCGATGCCTGAATACACAAACACTGTGTATTATAAATTCACTAAGCCTGGAACCTACACCATTCTGTGTATGGAGTATTGTGGAATGGCCCATCATCTGATGAAACGTGAGATTAAAGTTACTGAATAATGGACTATTGGGGGGGAATTCTGATGACTACTACGTTACATGTAGCAATCGATTCTAAAACGAAAAAGGCCGTTGTTTTTCCACTGGTCTTCTCTGGGGTCATCCTGCTATTAATGATGATTTTTGGCGTTGTGATGCTTCTTGGACAGGGAAAACTAATTGAGCTGAATCCAATCATGTTCTATAAAATAATGACGATTCATGGTACTGGAATGATTGGCGTTTCTGCATTAGCCGGGTCTTGTATCATCTGGTATTTTCTTAAACAGTATGTTCCTCTAAATACAGCGGTTTTTCGTTTGAATGTTTACTTATTTCTAGTTGGTGTCGCCATGGTGTTAGTGGGAATATTTGCTTATGATTTTGCAGGTGCATGGACATTTCTATACCCTCTACCCGCCCAATCCGGAGGAATGTGGGGGAAAACAGGTGCTGCGCTATATCTTGGCGGAATGCTTGTGATTGGAACTGGATTTTTGATTCTTCTTTTAGAAGCAGCCCGCGCGATCATTAAGCAATATGGAAGCCTTGCCACTTCGCTCGGCTGGCCACAAATACTTGGGAAAGAAAAAGGCTTCGGCCCTCCTCCTACTGTTGTCGCAAGTACAATGGTATGCATTGTTGATATTATCGCCCTTATTACTGGTGCTGCCCTCCTATCGATGAGCCTGATCAACGTCTTTGTACCGAGTTTTACCATTGATCCTCTCCTTGCGAAAAACTTAACTTATGCATTCGGACATGTATTTGCCAACTCGATTATTTACATGGGGGTCATCGTGGTCTATGAATTACTTCCTAGATACACCGGGCGTCCATGGAAGTCCAATAAAATCTTTTTAATCGCCTGGAATATGTCGACACTATTTACCCTTATTGTTTACCCTCACCATTTACTCATGGACTTTGTTATGCCGAAGTGGATGATCGTCATGGGCCAAGTGCTTTCTTATATGAATGGACTTCCTGTTTTAGTGGTAACGGCATTTGGAGCCTTGATGATTGTCTATCGTTCGGGGATTAAGTGGGACGTTGCCTCAAGCTTCCTCTACCTCTCCATGTTTGGCTGGGTCATTGGCGTTGTCCCGGCAATTATCGATGCAACAATTGTTATTAATCATGTGATGCACAATACGAAATGGGTCCCTGGGCATTTTCATATGTACATGGGCTTAGGCGCATGTGCGATGATTTTAGGATTCATGTATTATCTGACAAGAATGGAAGGCGGAAGAATCGATAATAAGCTAGACTATCTAACATTATGGCTCTATATCCTTGCTTTCCTAGGATTATCGGGTTCCTTCTTATTTTCTGGAAAGTCTAGTGCTCCTAGGCGTTGGGCTGAGCATTTTCCAGAATGGATTCCTGCAGATGTGGTTGCTGCTTTCTTTGGAACCTTTGTAATGATTACCTTCCTTTTGTTTCTCGTTCGGTTTATATCCTATTCCAGCAATATTGGTTCGAAAATAAATCAATCCGATGATATTAGGCCGTCCACACATGGATAGAAAAAGTATTTGTATGGCGATTGGAATTGCCATTCTTGGCACGGTGATCCTCTTTTACAGCACCGATCATTTTCAAGCTTTTACGGCAGAACAAGCCCGAAGGATAGATGTATTAACCAATACACCGTCCGTTCCAACTGTAACATTTGAGGATAGTAAGAGCGAAACTTTTACCTTTTCTGATTTTCATGGAAAATACATTCTAGCTACTTACATTTACACAAGTTGTGGAGATGTATGCCCGGTCGTTGAAATGAACTTTCAAAGTATTTATTCCCAGCTGCCTGCAAACATTTTAGGTGAACAACTACAGCTATTAAGTATTAGTTTTGACACGGTAAGAGATACATCCCATCACTTAGAACAACACCGAGAGATGTTTCAAGCTGATGGCATCCATTGGAGAATGGTCCGTGTTCCTGATCAACAGGAGTTAGATTTATTATTAGAGCAATCAGGTGTCATTGTGATTCCAGTTGGGAATGAGTTTGAACATAATGCCGCCTTTTATCTAATTAATCCAGAAGGTCAATTAATCAAAATATTTGATTATAATTCTCCCAATCAAGTTGTCAATGAACTTAAACAAATCCTTTCTTTTTAAAGGAGAAACCGAATGAAAAGAATGATTATAAGCTTGGGATTGGTTTTGGTTTTAAGTATTCCGCCAATTAGACATGGTTTAGAAGAATCGATGATTGGACAAATGCTTATACAAATTCCTTTGTTAGCTTTGGCTGGCTATATTCTTGGAATCGGACTTAGAAAGCGAATGTCCCCCCTTTTGTCCAGGTACAATCAATATGGCATCCCTGGGTTACTCATTGTTACTTTTGCTAACATTTATTGGATCCTGCCGCGGTCGATTGATGCTGCTCTAAACCATGCCTTTTTTGAAACGATAAAGTTTATAACCGTCCCTTTATTGATTGGTTTTCCACTTGCCTTAAGCTGGGGACGCCTTCATTTAACGGTCAAAGGGTTTGTTTGGGCGAATGTGATTTCAATGTCTTTTGTCATGGGGTGGCTTTACGCCAATTCACCGATCCGTTTGTGCAATAATTATTTAACAGAGCAGCAGCTTCAACTGGGAAATTCATTCATGCTCATCTCCGTATTTTTACTCATCTCATTTTTTTGCAAACTCTTTTTTGTCGGAATGAAAAATAGCCAGTAACCCAGCTATTATAAATATGACCGCTTCCCAAAAACCCTATTAAACTTCTGAATTGGAGCTGTCTCTGTTTATGATTACGGCTTACTTACAAACAAAATTGAGGTGATATGCTTGGACTATATTAAACCTGAGCAGTTGGTGGAGGATGTTGCAAAAACAGGTGCCTATAAAGCGTCCTTGTCTATAAAAGATTTATTAATAAAGGGAGGACTGGCTGGTGCATATTTGGGATTTGCAACCACACTTGCCTTTACGGCTGCGACGGAAACAAAGCTGGGTATTGTCGGGGCTTTTGTATTTCCTGTTGGATTTGTCCTGATTTTATTGTTAGGACTTGAACTGGTAACGGGAAATTTTGCTATGCTGCCACTTGCGAGGTTAAGAGGATTAATCTCTTGTAAGGACGTTTTTTATAACTTCTACTGGGCATTTATTGGAAATCTATTGGGCAGTTTTTTTTATGGAATCTTATTTTATATTACTGTAACGAAGCTTGGGCATGTGACGGATGGAGTGATGATTGAAAAAATCATTGCTGTAGCGGAAGGAAAAACAATCGCTTATAAAAGCTTAGGCAGTGATGGAATGATCCTTTCCGTAACAAAAGCAATCTTGTGTAACTGGCTGGTTACCTTAGGTGCCTTTATGGCCTTTGTTTCCAGCTCTGTTATCGGAAAAATCGCGGCCATGTGGCTTCCCGTATTTATATTTTTTGCCCATGGATTCGAGCATGCAGTGGTAAATATGTTTGTTCTGCCCACAGCGATTCTCATGGGAGCAGATATCACGGTTACGGACTGGTGGGTTTGGAATCAAATCCCTGTAACCATTGGGAACTTTATCGGTGGTTTTCTATTTACTGGATTATCCTTGCATTTGGTCAACAAAAAGAAGAGCAGGTCAGAAAACAATCTTAGCATTGTTACGAACACCCAGGTACCTAAATCAGATGCGTAGATTGATAAAGAGCAAAAAACGGGGTCAGTCCCCCGGTACATTAAAGCTTTAGCTTACCTGGGGACTGACCCTTAAAATTGTTCTGTTACTTTATATTTTAAAAATCCATATCTATGACTTCTTTAATAGTCCCTGTAACTCGATCACTTTCGAGCAATTGACCTTCTTTCAAATCGTTCACATCATTAGCTTGTTCCACAACGGGCTTTGTGTTACTTGGATTAGCAGGATCAACTGGACGAACAATAAGATCATTTTTAAGTAAGTTAATCTCACTTAATAACTCGCTGCGAAGGGTTTTTATCAACGTTTGGAATTGATCCTTATCTAACTTTTGCTCACCGAGTTTCGTTACAAAATCCTGTAATTCGTTTGTTTGAACGGATCCCACCTCAATACGACCAACATCTAAACGGGAGGCAAATTCTTGTTTAAGTAGGTTGATCTTACCTAGAAACTCTTCACGAAGTGTATCTATTGTCTCTTCTTTTTCAACTTTATCCATATCCTGCTCAACAAGCTTCGTTATATAATCCTCCAGTTCATTTGCTTGTGCCTTTTGCTCAAGAAATGAATACACCTTTGGAGAAATTTTCGAAGTTTTTAAAGTCAACCCTGCCTGTTCTTTTTTACTTCTTGATTCCATATTCATTAATCTGAACACATCCGTTTGGAGATTAGCAGCCGTTAAAAAAAAGTTTGAAAGAGCGTAAAATGGTGCAAACATCTGTGCACCCAGATGTGAATCCATATTGTTTACTCTGAAAGCAGACTGATCACCAAGATGATTATCTTTGTTGCTCATACGTTCTTCTCCCCTTCTTATGCGAAAACAGCGTTTGTTTCATGTCTGCTTAAAATTTCTAGTCCATACAAATTTAACTTTCTTGAATCAGGTAGGAATAGATGATTTTGCTCTCTAATTTCTACGCCATACCTTGCATCAATCGATTCCTCGATGAAGCATTTAAGTATCCCAGCGATTCCACCTATATAAACATATTTATAGACCTTATCTTTAGGAGATGGGAAGGTGTTTTCCATTTTCGTTAATAAATTTTGCGTGTACTCCCTTAATGACTCATGAATTTGCTCAGTAAGATCTACTTTTTTACCGCTATTTCCATCCCGTTGCTCCATTTTTGTTTTCTCAATGTTTACAATAATGAATTCTTCAAGTGAGCGAACATCCTCAAAATACTCAAGTAACTTTTCACTTCTGAGTTTATCGATATGCTTTAAGTACGAAATGTCTGCAAAGCAGTTCAATGAATCCCTGCTCTTAGGAGCCTGAAGTCCCGTTTGGAGCAAGGCAAGATCAACCGTCCCTCCCCCTAAATCCACAATTAGGGTTTCAGAGTTATTTAATGAATTGGCTTCCTCACGATCCTGTAAATCAAAATCTTTTTTAATTGCCCAACGAGCAACTTCGCTTTCAATCCGGCATTTGCTTGTTTCGACGTGAATGGAAATAACTCTTTCTAATCCTGGAGTTAAAATCGCTACCTGGTGCTCCCCTTCAAATCGGCTTGCCATTTTATTTTGCATATCACTGAACTTGTTCGTTTTCTTGAGTAACCAAATTGGAAGCATGGTTGAAAAATAATGAATGTTTACTCTGTTATCTTCTTTGCCGTTACCTTTTAATACATTGTAATAGGCCACTGAAGCCAGGAACATCACATATGGAATCTCGGATTCTGTTTTATCATGAAGCTTGTTGATATGAATATTTCCTAACACCTGTTTTTCCGCTGAATCGCCCACCAGATAATATTTCTCTACACCGTCTATCTTCGTTGATATGAGCATGTTTTGAAGAAGAGATTGGGAATCATTAAAAGTAGACGGATAGTGGCCGTCTGCCTTTTCCTTCGTTATTTCTACTACATTTGTAGGAACCTCAAAATAATAACCATCCACAAGGGTTTGAAAGATAGAATTACCAAAATCGACATTATGACGTTTTATATCCATTATTTCTCCTCTTTTCATGCTTTTTCCTGATAATAAGTATATATTCTTTTCTACTATTTGTCTAAATATGTTGATAATTTACTAGATTTTGAAAATTTAATATTTCAAATTATGTTTTCCAGGGGACGGTGACCCCAAAATTCACAGGTTTCCAGTATGGTATTCATGAATCCACCGCAAATCGCTACGCGATTGCGTGGGTTTTAACGAGAATTTCAGACAGATACATCGCATTAGTTAATATGGAAAGGTGAATTTGTACCCTTCTTTCATCAAAAAAAAGACAGCTGAATAAACAGCTGTTCCTTATTTCGGCGCCTGTCACCGTCAAGTCTCATAACCGCATTTACTCACCCCTGCAATACTATTTTTGCTTCTAGTCTATTAAATAAGCTCAAATATGGAGGAAATAATCCTGCATTTGTTTGTATTAGGTTTATAAAATTTTTTTATCCTGTGCTTTTTACTAAATATAAAAAGACATCTACTTTCATGTTTCGTTAGTAGATGCCTTAGTTAACATAATAAATTATAATAAATTTATTTAGAAGTACTTAAAAGGAACAAATGGTTGAAATCTGATACAATCGGAATGGAGTCACTTTTTTCCATAGAATTAATTGTTCATACTGTTCACAGATATTGCATTAGAATAAAATTACTATGCATCTCCCTTTCATTAATAGAAATCCTGACTGCTAAATCTTTGGTTCGTAAAACAAAATCCTTCACACCGATAAATTCAGATTCAGCAATCAAATAGAATTGTGTTCCCTTTTTTAGCCCTTTAAAATTATTCTTTAGCTTATAGATCTTCATTATTTTTCCAAGTTACTCCCATGATCTTTATTAAAAATGAAACTAGATGAAATACTCATCAAAAATATGGCGGTGAAACGTTATGAGAATAAATTTAACAGAGAATCAATTGGAGGAAATAAAACGAATCGTTCAAAAGGTACTATCAATAAAAGGAATAAAACCAACAGATGAATATCTATTTATCCATTGTTTTTTGAAAATACAGAAAGAAACCGTCTATTATCATTTGTTCACAGATATTGATAAGTTAATCATCCGCTGCTATGCTCGCGTGTTTGATAACTTGGGTCTGAGCATGACGATCAGAAGCATAGCAAAAAATGTATTTGAATATCTGAAAAACCAAACCGGATTAGATAACACAATATATATAGAAAACGGTGTAGAGTTAAAATTTTAATTTTTAAGCAGAAACTAGAGTTAACTATAACTATTGATTAGGAAATATAATAGCTTCCAACCACCTGAGTTCTAATTTCATCTACATTTTTATGAACTAAACAACTTTGTATTTTAGCGCCAGCGCTCTAATTTTTTTAAGAATTTTTTTGTATACATTTTATTGAGAAAAAATTTCTCCACTCGATTCATATCTGATTCCTGAAACTTTTTTAAACTTAATGCATAAAATTCATCGAATGTTAAATCTGAATGCTTCCATTCACCATTTTGGTAACAATGATGACAGTATTTTTCTGACGGTGTTCCATCCTTTTCGGTTCCAAATTCACTTGACACTTTCATGGGCATGCCACAGCTTTGACACAGGTTTGGTTTTGCCATTTTTACTCCTCCGATTTTGTTTTGTTTTGAATTTATTTTGTTTTGAATTTGTCATTCCTTGAACTCTGCTACTCCTTCTTCCACTCCTCCCTATTTATTTTACACTACGTATTTGAAGTAGTTAAGATAATATGAATTTTTGATCGTGTTAGTGAGTTTTCCCATTGTTTTTCTCTTCATATCTTTGCTTACAGGGCGATGGAGTTATTTTGCGTGGAGTATCCCATCTTCCTTTGCTGCGGGATTAACAGGTTTAATGATAACTATTAACCAAATTAAAAAAGAGCGAAAAGACGCGTAATGATACTTCATCTATTCCATAAGTGGGGCTTTAATTATATGAGGTTCTCATGGATTTTTGAGATAAAACCTACACCTTATTAAATAAGATGTCTTGTCCTTAATCGAGGAGCTAGCAAAAGTAAAATAAGCGGAGAGTTTCCGGTTAAATGCAGAATGGAGCTCTTTTCGGGGGATATAAGGGGAGGTTTTCCGACTATGCAAAGCAAAATCTCCCATTTTCACGCTTTTCGAGTCAATAGGCGGAATCTCTCCGTCTATTTAAGCCCTTTTTAATAATAATTACCAATTAAGCGGAATTTTTCCGTCTATTTATCAGCTCGGGTGCTTAGCCTCAGCCTCATCCCCAAACCGATAAGTGCGGACCCTCTTGATCCTAGATACGGGAATCAGCAGCTTATTTTCAACCAACTTATTAAGATCAATAAAATTGGTACTCATAGCGGCACTGCAATTGACAGAAGTTTTTACCCTATTTTTCAATTGTACAATATTTATGTCCATCAGAATAATGAGGTCAATTGCTAAGTCAAAGTTAATGAAATCAAAGCACTCATTTATGCGAACATGATGGTCACTGTTCGCTATGGACTCCGTTAACAAGCTGCTTCATTGCGTTTAACTCCGAGGAAAGCGCCAGAAACCATTCCTTATCCCCTGTTAATAATGCCAAGTCTAGGAGAAATTCAATTTGTGCCTTATTGGTTACATTTGAAACAGGGAGCTTTTTAACCTGTTGGCTTATAATAGGTATGGTTTTGCCAACCGTTTGGTTATTGTCACTTGTAACTACCTTTACCTTCAATACTCCATCTATACTAGATAGAGCTTCAATATAACCGATTATTAATTCTCCATCCCATGATTCCGCCTTAATCCAATCACCTGTTTTTAATATAGTATTATTATTTGAGAACATGCTTTTTTTCACCTTCTTGAATTAATTTAAGTTTCACCCTGCAGGATATGGGATTTAACTGTAACTTTTTTTATTACATTTCAAAGAAAGAATTCAGTAGCCATAAACCGGTTATTGCCGCTTATTTTACAAGATTAACAACTTCTTTGATTGTATACTCCTTTAAATATTCTCCCATGTGTTCTTCCACACCAAAGAAAATGCTACATAGGACTCTTTCCATATTCGCTCCAACAATACAATTTTCATTGGAATCTGGACACTTTGGCTTTAGTGCACCTTCTGAGGTAATCTTATAGATATCCCAAAGATTCACTTCACTTAGATCTAGCACAAAAATAAATCCGCCGCCTGTTCCCTCTTTTGATTTAATAAATCCATGTTTTTTTAACAAACTTAGCACTTTTCGTATACGTACCGGATGGACGCCAGCACTTTCAGAGATGGCCTCACTAGTTGACATGCGGTCCGTCTGTAACGCAAGAAAAGTTAAACTATGAATGGCAAGGGTAAAATCACTATTCATGAGCTTGCCTCCTAAGACAACTTTTCATCTATATTTACTAATACATTTATGGTCTGCATTTTTTTAAAAATTAATAACGTTCTGTAATAGTAAACATTACAGATAAGCTAGTCAAGACTTCAGCTTATTGGTTCATGGTAAGCAGGTTTGATTTATATGCCCCACTGTTTTTTGACCTGTTCTTCTGCTATTCGTTTAATTTTTTCCCATGTGATATCTTTTTTCACAATCACGTTAGTATGGTAGTTTTGATCATTAAAATTTACTTTCACAAATACTTCAATCATCCGTTTTTCCTCCTATTAAAAATTCCTAGAGAAGCGTAGCTTGGTATGGTATATAGAGTCACCATACTTCTACACACTCCTGACGTGCATTTTTTGATCTATACACTTTTAAATGTAACAAAAAACATTACAGTTTCTATACTGTAAATTTAAACGTTACAGTTCATTTTGTCAATTGTAAAGTTTTGGATTATACGCTCGTCCATCAATTTTATGTTAATAATCTTAATATTCTGTTAAAATAAATCACAGATAATTGTAGATCGATTGGACTTGAGGTGAATGAAAATGTATAGGATTCCATTATTTGAAAATGATGTACCAGTAGCTCTCTTCTGCTCTTAATGGGGTGAAGGTGACTACATCTCTCCGTAAGGGCAATTTCGACCTAACTAAAAAACGGAGGGCATATAAATTGAAAAACAGCTTATTAGGTTCTATATATTTAGCTTTAGCATCCAGTATTTGGGGCGGGATGTACGTTGTTGTTAAAATTGTAGTATCGGTGATTCCCCCACTGGAACTTGTGTGGATGCGTTATTTAGTGGCTATTGCCACACTTCTCGTTGCCGGCTTCATCACACGACAAAAATGGCGAATCGATAAACGACATATCTTATTAATCATAGCCATTGGTCTCGTTGGTAACGCCCTTTCAATTGTTACACAGGAAACGGGGACCATGCTGTCCTCCGCACAAATGGGAGCTATCATTACATCTTCAACACCAGCATTTATGGTTATTTTTGCTCGCTTACTCCTTAAAGAACGGTTGACGTTAAAAAAGGGACTCTCCGTTTGTTTAGCGACGATTGGGGTTTTTCTCATTGTTGGAGTCGGTCATGTGGACTTTTCCAGTACACTTGGTGGGATATCACTAATTATTGCTGCTTTAACCTGGGCTCTCATGTCGGTACTCATAAAGCTTGTGCCTAGTGATTATTCACAAATTGTGGTAACGACCTATTCCATCTTGGTAGCCCTAATCGTGTTAACACCTTTTGTTTTGCCTCGATTACACGCAATGAATATCTCTCAACTGACTCACCCGACCATTTGGGGAGGAGTCTTGTATTTGGGTATTGTCTCAACAGCAGGCGGATTTCTACTTTGGAATCGTGGATTACAAATGCTCAATGCCTCTAGTGGAGGGATATTTTTCTTCTTTCAACCCGTGGTTGGGACCTTACTCGGTTGGGTTATTTTAGGAGAGAAGATAGGTGTAACGTTTTGGATGGGCTCCATCCTGATTCTTATTGGTGTTTTATTGGTTATTATGGAGAAAAAATAGGATGAAAAAACCTTTTCAACTGTTCCTAACGGGTTTACTTGTGAGGTGCAAAACGTTAAATCACAGACCTATTCACACAGCAAATAACATATATTTCACAACACAAATCACAATATATTTCACAGTCAATAAGGCTTAGAGTTAATTTCAACTCTAAGCTTTTTTTGTATTATCTTATTTCACTAAAGCACCCGTTAATTGAATAAGAAATAACTAGTAATAAAAGAAATATAGGGCAGAAATAAGTAAACTTAAGATTGCACTAATAACTCTAATCAAAGTAAATTTTCTTCTTATTCCTGCTTTTTTTTCTAAGTCACTGATATAAATATTCGTTAATACAAAACCAAAAAGTATAATTCCGTATCCTAGAATATCATATTCTTTAACCAGATACTTCATTGTGGCTATGGCAATAAGAATATTTCCGATTGTACCTACAATCACATTGAAGTACAGACCTTGTTTGTTTTCTTGCACTTAAATACCCCCTATAAATTAAACAACCATTCTTTGTGATATTTTACCATAAATAATCATTAACCTTGTTGAACTATTCTGCTCCGACAGCTTAAGTACAAAGTTTCACAATCTTTCTTCTGCAAAAAGGAAAAAGGCGACCTCCTTCTAGAAGTATCGCACCCTTTAGTTTAAGAACATTTATTCACAAACTTCTTTTTTTGGAATGGCAATGGTAAACAATATTGTTGTTATTTCAATCATAAAAAAAGAACCAAATTAGGTAACGGGTTCTGTTATGAAGTACAAAACCGCAAAATGCCATTAAAATTGTATAACTAAAGGCACCGCAACTGGTAGCAAATCTGTCATAAGGTTTGTATCAAAAAGCGGTGCTTTTTCTATTTCAGTAAATTGACCTGAGAATAACAATATAAAAAAGGGAGTCTGGTCGTTTTGTGAAAATAAGTAAAAGATAGAAAAATGAAACTCTTCAGTTTTTATATCGTATTACAATTAACTAAACAGTATAATTTGAACGCAACTTAAATTACCAAGGGGGAATTAGTATGGGTTTTAAACAAATCAAAAAAATAGGAGGCATCTTTTTCTTAATTAGCTCGTTTTTTCTGTTTACAGGTTGTTCGGAAAAAAAGCCTGAACTCCAAGAAAAAGTGGTTATTTCAACAGATGATAAAAATAAGGAAGCAGTTCGTGCTGTTCTTGAATCAGAATTTACGGTTCCTAATGAAGAATACATACTTCTCCAAAAAAACATCGAGAAGAAAATGGATGAATTAATGAGCAAACCTCCTGGAAGCGAAATCGGTGCTTCGCCCGATGGTACACCAGAATGGAATGCTTACAAAGAATTTGTGGAAAAAACATACAAACCTTATTTTACGGATAATGCGTTTGAGAAGCTTCTTCCTACTAATCAAGCTTTCCAGTTCCACTTAAGTACTGAACTGGAGGAAGTTCGTTATGAAATGAAAGTTAGTGATATACAAGTGACTAAAAGTGAGAATAGTAACTCACCCAAGTTTTATCACTTTATCGCACAGGTAGAATATACAAACAACGACGGGAAAGTATCACAACACGAAATAAAAGGAATGGCGATTCTTTCAGAAGAAGGCAAAATTGGAACGTTTGAAATCCGTGAGCTTGGCGGGTTACAGGAGAAAATAGAAGTAGATAAAGGATATTAATAATCGAGAAATTAAGCACTGCCCTCGGGCAGTGCTTAAATATTTATTAACGTTTATAAATAATATTGTTCCAGTCATACACCTTATCAGCGATTCCAATTCGCTGTGCTGGTGTTTTTTTTCACCATTTGTAGTAATGGTCTTACACAAATTGTAGTATAAGAACGCCCCC
>NZ_BCUX01000079.1 GCF_001591445.1 Neobacillus drentensis NBRC 102427
GCGAAGTCCACTAGCCGTTGGGCGCTGGAGCTAGACAGTAATCTAAGTTCAAACTTTTGAACTTATTACTTTTTTAAAAATTGTAAAAAATATGAAACATTTTTGTAATGTCCATCGTCTATATTATTGAACTCATTCATACAATAAAATAAGAAAAAGATGAAGCATGTTACCGATATGTATTCGATGTTAGTATAAAGAAATTTACGAAAAAAGCAAAATGCAGAGGATAGGACCCTCTGCAAAATGGTAACTAATTTAAAATTTTAATTTTAACCTTTTTACGTCCCCAGCGATAGCAATCTTGATTAGAAGGCATAAATAAATCAATGATATATCCTTTAATTGCCCCTCCTGTGTCAGCAGCTACAGCATAGCCATAACCTTCAACATACACCTTCGTCCCCAGCGGGATTACCCTCGGGTCAACGGCAATTACCTTCATGTTCGGGTTGGCACGGAGATTAAGTCCCGTTGCTGTTCTACCTGAACAGCCGTTACAATACGCTGTATAAGCCGTTGCAGTAACGTAAAACTCTTTTCCCGACTCGTCTGCACCCCGGGAAACTTGTAACGCTATATCCTTCGTTCCGACAGCCACAACTTTATCTTGCTTTTCTGCAATCTTCTGCTCACTTATTAATTTTCTAGAAACTTCTTTGCCATTTTCAAGCAGGACTTCATACTGTTTAGAAACTCGACCCTTTCTTCCATTGGTAAGCATCTTTTCTTTCCCTTTTTCTAAACGATCATCCTTTTTGGTTACTACAGCAAATTGAACAGGTTCTTCCACTACATCGGTGACTTTTTCTACTCGAATGACGTTAACAGCACCATCCTTTGGGATGGCTTCTGTTAATGATGGTTCAACTCGGTCTAATGTATTTAGCTTAATCCCCTGTTGTGATAAAAAGTCAGCGACCGTAGCCGAAGTGGACCAAACTTGTTGCTTTTTACCGCCATCAGCATATGTAAGATGAATTGCCTTTTTTAATCCAATTTCCATCTTATCTTTTATTGCTGCTTGCGGTCTAGGTGAGATTTGATCATGTTTGCTCAAAACAATGTTCTGCTCTTTTAGGAGTTCAGCAACTGTTCCTGCTGTCGTCCAGATCGTTTTTTTCTCGTTGTCCTTGACAATGTGAACCATGTTCGCTTGCTTCCAAACGACTTTCAGGTGGTCCTTCACCTTTGTACTCGCTTTCGGTTGCAAATAATCTTGTGAGCGGGTAGATACATCGATTTCATCTAATAATTCCTGGATGGTATCTGCATGTGTTTTTACGACCTCTTGCTGATCGTTAAGAGTAATGGCAACAGTTTTCTTTGACCCTTCATAATAAAGAATTCCAAGAGTTGTCAGCAAAACTACGAAACTAGCAAAAGCAATGGTCAATGTCTTCCGGCTCAAAGACTTGGAAAACAGGTTTTTCATGTGTTTGAATACGATGAAAAACGCCTCCTTTTCTTAGAGAGATTAATGAACCATGCTGTCGGCTGTTAATCTTTGCATACTGTTCGAAGGTATTTCTAATTATGCACAAAGTTCAAAAGATTGCAAAGAGAAACTTATCGACACGGTTATCCTATGTAGAAAAGGAGACATGTAGAACTTTTTGTTTTCATTAAATTAAAAGACAAGCTTCCGCCAACTTCGACAAATTACCCTATCATTTTATGGCGAATAATTTTTTAGCATTTCGTGTCGTTGCCTCTGCCACTTCTTCCATTGTCAACCCTTTTATTTCGGCAATTTGTTCAGCTACTAATTTTACATAACTAGGCTCATTTCTTTTCCCACGGTAAGGATGAGGCGCTAAATAGGGACAATCCGTTTCAATTAAAAGTTTGTCTAGTGGGACTTCTGCGGCTACTTCTTTTGGCTTTTTAGCATTTTTAAAGGTAACAGGTCCCCCTAGCGAAATATAGAAGTTCATCTTTACACATTCCTTCGCTACTTCAGGGCTGCCGCTAAAGCAGTGCATTATTCCACCCACTTCTTCTGCCCCTTCTTCCTTTAATATCTCCACTATGTCAGCGGTCGCTTCGCGGTTATGGATCACAATTGGCAAGTTAACCTTTTTAGCCAGCCTGATTTGCTTCCGAAAGACTTCTTTTTGAATATCCTTTGGGGATTTGTCCCAGTGATAATCCAAACCCATTTCACCGATCGCTACAACTTTTGGATGGGCAGCTAATTCCTCTATCCAACGTAAATCCTCCTCAGTCATATCGATGGCATCAACCGGATGCCAGCCCACACAAGCAAAGATAAACTCATAGTTTTCAGCCAATTCCATTGCCCTTTGAATCGTCTTCCGATCGAATCCGACAACAACCATATTCGTGACCCCTTCACTTTGAGCCCTGGTAATCACTTCTTCTAAATCTTCGTTATATTGGTCATCATTTAAATGTGCATGAGTATCAAATAGCATAGTTTTGCTCCTTCACCATTTTTTTCAAAAACAATTTTATTTTTCGCTAACATTTTTTAATAGTCTGTAGAAATGCCAGGATTCAACAAAAACCAAGTAATAAATAGAAATATCACGAAAAATGTTCCACGTGTAACATTGAAAAGCGCCTTAATGCAGGCGCTTTTCTTGTAAAGTTATTAAGCTTTATTTTACTTTGGAACCATTCGGTAACGCTTGATCGACAGTCGCAAGCGATAGTTGTCCATCTTTTGAACCTGCCAGGATCATTCCCTGTGAAAGTTCACCGCGAAGTTTCACTGGTTTCAGATTGGTTATACAAATCACCTTTCGACCCACTAATTCTTCCGGCTTATAATATTGAGCAATGCCCGAAACCACCTGACGCTTTTCATAGCCAAGATCAAGTTGCAGTTTAAGCAATTTATCTGCCTTTTTAATTGGCTCAGCATGAACCACTTCTGCTACACGTAAATCAATTTTCATAAAATCATCGATAGCAATCTCGTCGATTTCTTCCGGCTTTTCTTCTATCTTTCCTTCTTCCTTTACTTCAACAACTGAAGCAGAACCCTGCATTTTTGTCTTAATAAACTCTACTTCCTCAGCAATATCGAGCCGAGGGAAAATCGGAGCAGCCTTTTCAACCTTCGTTCCGCTTGGAATTTTGCCAAAGTCAGCAAGGCTTTCCCATACTGTAAGAGTTTCTTCGTGAATGCCTAACTGTGAAAAGATGGCATTTGGGGTACGTGTTAAGAATGGCTGCAGTAATATTGCAATTCTTCGCAACGATTCAGCGAGATGAACCATTACGCTTGCAAGCTCCCCATTATTCTCTTCATTCTTGGCCAATGCCCAAGGTTTGGTTTCATCAATATATTTATTGGTCCGACTGACTAATTGCCAAATAGACGTTAAGGCAACAGAGAACTCCATTTTTTCCATGGCTTCCTCATATTTATTTACTGTATCCAGATTCATCTGTAACAGCGATGCATCAAATTCACCAACAGACCCGGAATAATCAGGGATCACTCCGTTAAAGTATTTTTCGATCATGGCGACGGTACGATTTAAAAGATTTCCTAAATCATTAGCTAAGTCAAAGTTGATTCTTTCAACAAATCCTTCAGGCGTAAAAACACCATCTGCCCCAAACGGTACTTCCCTTAACAAATAATATCGAAGCGAATCGAGTCCGTACCGATCGATTAAAGTGACCGGATCAACGACATTTCCTTTCGATTTGGACATTTTTCCATCCTTCATCAACAACCAGCCATGGGCAAATACCTTTTTGGGTAGTGGCAGGTCTAAAGCCATTAGCATAATTGGCCAATAAATCGTATGGAAACGAACAATCTCCTTGCCAACAAGATGAACATCTGCTGGCCAATAATTTAAGTATTTAGCATCATTTTCAGTCCCAAACCCGAGTGCTGTGATATAGTTAGACAGTGCATCAATCCATACATAGATAACGTGTTTTGGATCTCCAGGCACCTTTACGCCCCAATCAAATGTTGTCCTTGATACAGCTAAATCCTCTAAGCCGGGTTTGATAAAGTTATTAATCATTTCATTTTTACGAGATTCAGGTTGGATGAAATCCGGATTTGCCTGGTAGTATTCCAATAAGCGGTCGACATACTTGCTCATCTTAAAAAAGTACGATTCCTCTTTCACTTTTTCAACCGGACGACCACAATCCGGACAATTCCCATCCACTAGCTGACGATCAGTAAAGAAGGATTCACACGGTGTACAATACCAGCCTTCATACTGATCGAGATAAATATCTCCTTGCTTAAGAAGTCTTGCAAAGATTTTTTCAACAACTTGTTTATGCCTTTCCTGTGTTGTACGAATAAAATCATCATAGGAAATATCAAGTTTATTCCATAACTCTTGAATCCCATCAACAATTCCATCGACATACTGCTGCGGAGTAATCCCTGCCTCTTCCGCCTTCCGCTGAATCTTCTGCCCATGCTCGTCCGTACCTGTTAAGTACATAACATCATAGCCGCGCATCCGCTTATAACGTGCCATTGCATCGCCTGCAACGGTTGTATAAGCATGCCCAATATGTAAATTACCGCTAGGATAGTAAATCGGTGTCGTTAGGTAAAAAGTCTTCAATTTTTTCTCCATCTAAATCCCTCCGCTGGTTTGCGAGTCCAAAGCTCTATTTATCCATTATTGCCTTTTTTTTCTCGCTTCTATCCTCAAAATATACCGAAAAACCAACTTTTGTGCAAGAAGGCACTCTTTCACGTGTTTCCACTATTTTTTAATTTTTTCCTATTACACCCATAATTGCCTTTCCTCCTCCGAAATATATATAGTTCATTGGTAATGGATTATGTAGAAATATGTCGAATTAGACCAGGTCATTCATTCGTTTTATTAAAAAAACAATAATATTTATGCCTGTTAAATATAGTAAATTTTCAGAAAAACATTGATATATCAACAATCATCATAATAGAAAAATTTATAAATGTTTTTCAAAATAAAGTAATTGACGAATTTGGGAATTTCTTGTATTATTAGGTTATGAAAATTTTGTCGAATAATGACGAATAAATAGAGAGAGAAAAAATAAGTGCAAATGTGAGAGGAGATAATAAAAATGAAATCTACTGGTATTGTTCGTAAAGTTGATGAGTTAGGCCGTGTAGTTATTCCAATCGAATTAAGACGTACTCTTGGTATCGCTGAGAAGGATGCTCTTGAAATTTACGTTGATGATGAGCGTATTATCTTAAAGAAATACAAGCCAAATATGACTTGCCAAGTAACTGGAGAAGTATCTGATGATAATTTAACTCTTGCTGGCGGTAAATTAATTCTTAGCCGTGAAGGTGCAGAACAGTTATTAAAAGAAATCCAAAACAACTTTGAATTAGTAAAATAATACAATGCTCCAGCACAATTTTTAGTGCTGGAGCATTTTTTATTTATTCAACATGGTAGGCCTGATATACGTCTCGTTTATTCATGTCACGGTCTTTTGCTGTAAGTTTGATTGCTTCCTTAGATGGGATATTCTTTTCCGAGATGTAGTGATTGACATGTTCCTCAAGTGTTAAAGTGTGCCACCAGCTTGGAGCTTCCTCCTGCTCTTGGTCTGTACCCTCAACAATCAAGCAAAACTCACCGCGGATTTCATCTTGATTGGTCCAAGCAATGACTTCTTCAATCGTTCCACGAATAAATTCCTCATATTTTTTTGTTAACTCCCGGCAAATAGCAATTTTCCGGTTACCGAGGACATCCAACATAATCGCTAATGTTTCCTTTAAACGATGTGGTGATTCATAAAAGATTAACGTTGCCGACTGCCACTTGATTTCTTCCAGCTCCGTTCGCTTCTCTTTCTTGTTCCGATTTAAGAATCCAAAGAAATAAAAGGGCTGGCATATTAAACCGGAGGCAATTAATGCGGTAAGGGCTGCATTTGCACCTGGTAATGGGACGACTGTCACCTTTTCTCGGATGGCTGCTGCTACCAGTTCATAACCGGGATCCGAAATCGCAGGCATGCCTGCATCACTTACCAGTGCTATCTTTAACCCTTCCTTTACTTTCTGAATCAATTTATCGCCGCTCGTTTCTTTATTATGCTCATGATAGCTTACCGCAGGTGTGTCAATTTCAAAGTAATTGCACAGCTTCTTTGTATTTCTTGTATCCTCTGCAGCAATTAAGTCTGCCTCTTTTAATAATCGAACTGCACGGAAACTCATATCCTCTAAATTACCAATGGGTGTGGGAATAAGATATAAAATTCCCTTCGTTGCTTCGTTTTCAAAGCTTTTTTGCTGCCACATACGTATCACCTAATTCTCTCATTAAAAATTCATCTTTTTTCTTTCTCGTTAAATGCTTGAAATTGTATTCTGCCCTAAGTGCATCTCCTTTCGTTTCAAAGCTTCTAGAGTATGTAAGTACCAATGGACCTCTGCCCCGTGTATATTTTGCCCCTTTTCCTTCATTATGAAGCTTAATCCGGCGCTCAAGATTATTTGTATATCCACCATATAAGCTGCCGTCCTTACAGGTTAGGACATAAAAATAGTGATTATGATTCTCCATATAAAATCTCACGAATCTCTGGTGTGTATTCATTGTTTTCATTATAGACAAATAACGGCGGTGCTATTTTCAAATCCGGACTGCCATCCTTAATGGCTTCAATTAACAGTGTGTTTGCTTCTTTGCCTTTCTTAGGATAAACAAATTGAATCCGTTTCGGTTCCAACCGGTATTGCCTCATCAGCGTAATAATATCCAACAGTCGTCCAGGGCGGTGCACAAATGCTACTTTACCGCCTTGTTTAGCCAATTGGCTTGACGCTTTAACCACATCCTCTAAGGTACAAAGGATTTCATGACGGGCAATCGCTAGATGTTCATTCGGATTTATTTCTTCCTTTGATGCGGTCGTAAAATACGGTGGATTGCATGTGACGACATCAAATTTTCCATGTCCCAGCTGTTTTGGAATATCTTTGATATCGCCGTGAATCATTTGCAGTTGTTGTTCCAGTCGATTATATTCAATGCTCCTTACTGCCATATCGTAAAGCCGTGTTTGTATTTCAACGCCGGTTATTTGTCCCTTCGTTCGCGCACTTAAAAATAAAGGAATCACACCGTTCCCGCTGCAAAGATCAATTAAGTTTCCCTTTTGAATAGGAACATAGACAAATCTTGCGAGTAACACGGCATCAAGCGAAAAGGCAAAAACAGATGGACTTTGAATAATCCGTAAGTTTTCTGCTAACAAATAATCCAATCGTTCATCTTCCTTTAAGTGGACCAAAGTATCACCTCTAACTGTATGTATGAAAATAGAGGCTGATTTTTGTCAGCCTCTTAAGGTTATTTCTTATTAAGAAATGAAAGACAGAATAAACAATCGCCTTCCTTACGTAAACTTCCAAAATGCAGGTTACAGATATGAAACCCTTCTTGATAAAGACGGGCGAGATTATCATAGCCTTCCCCAACATCAAATGGTTTTACACCGGGAGACTCGGACTGGACGGTCCCTTTTTTATTCTCTGTTATCTTTTTTTCCGCTTCAGTTGTTACATCTAAACGGCGTCTCAGATGTTCATTTTCAAGCTTCAAATAATGATTCTCTTCTAGTATTTCGGCTAAATGCTGCTTTAATTCCCCCAGCTGTTGGTAAAGATGGCCAATTTGTGTCTCCATATTACTTACTGATTCAAATATTTCTTTTTTATCCACGGCTTCCACCTCGTTAATCTGTGGATTGTATAGAAAAGGCACCTTCTTTATTGATTTCCTCCAAGGTATACTCCAGAACTCGATCCTGTTCCTTTAGTTCAACCTGCAGTACCCGCTCTAATATATTTAATCCTACTACTTTTCCTCTGCCTTGTGGAGTTTCAATAACTTCCCCTAAATCAGGCAGCAATGCTTTAGCAGTTTCATATTCATCATTTTCATATTTTAAACAACACATCAACCTGCCGCATAAACCGGATATTTTTGTAGGATTCAATGAGAGATTTTGATCCTTTGCCATTTTTATTGAAACTGGATCGAAATCCCCTAAAAAGGTGGAGCAGCATAACATTCGTCCACAGGGACCAATCCCGCCAAGCATCTTCGCTTCATCACGGACACCGATCTGACGTAGTTCAATTCTCGTCCGAAAAATAGCTGCTAAGTCCTTTACAAGCTCACGGAAATCAACTCTTCCATCCGCTGTAAAGTAGAAGATGACTTTATTGCGATCAAATGTATATTCAACATCGACTAGTTTCATATCTAGCTGATGCTCATTCACTTTTTCATTACAAACTTCATAAGCTTCTTTTGCAGCCTGCTTATTTTCTTCCACAATCATTTTATCCTTCGGGTCAGCAATTCTAACCACTTTTTTTAACGGAAGGACAACATCGTGTTCCTCAACCTGCTTACGAGCGATGACTGCTTTCCCATACTCCACTCCACGAACTGTTTCGACAATTACAAACTCATCTTTTTCTATGGAGAGGTCCCCTGGATCAAAATAATAGATTTTCCCCGCTTTTTTAAAGCGTACTCCTACAACATCATACAAATGAAGATCCCTCCTGCAATTTTAACACAAGCTGTTCCATCATCAGCTGAGGGTTCATATTCCTCTCAAGCCTTCTTTTTGCATCAAGAATAGCTGACATTTGATCCGATATGCGCCGTCCAGATGTTTGCAATGCAAATTGCTGCAGCCGTCCGTTTTCCTCTCGAAAAACAATTTGCTCCTGCCTATCTAATTGTATATATAGCAAATCCTTAAAAATAAGAAGTAAAAGTTCTAAACCACGGTGAATCTGTTCTTTTTCTTTAAAGTGTGGAAACCATTCTGTCTGAAGTGTTACCATAGCCTCTAATGGATTTTTTTTCAACACCTCATATAATTTTACCACTATTTTTTGGGCTTGTGCAAACCATTCATCGACATTTAATTTAAGAGCTTCATCTAAACTATTGGTCAATTGAGCAAGTAACGGAGCCTTATGCGCTTCTACGCCGTTTTCCACCAATTGTTTAATCATAACTTGTGGAGATAACGGATGAAATGTTAGTATTTGGCACCTTGATAAAATGGTTGGAAGAATTTTCTGCGATTGTTCAGTTAACAGAAAGGCAACGGTCCCGGGATTTGGCTCCTCTAGAAATTTCAGCAAACTATTAGATGCACTGACACTCATCTTATCAGCATGAACAAGTAAATATACTTTTTTCGAAGATTCTACTCCCTTTTTAGAAAACTCAACCTGTAAACTTCTGATTTGCTCAACCTTAATCGATAACCCGTCAGGCTCAATCATATGGACATCAGGATGGTTGCCGTGATTGATTCGACGGCAATTATTACACTCCTCACAGGGTTTATATTGATCAATGATGGACTCGCAGAATAGGGACTTTGTCAGTAACAGCGCAATTTCCCTCTTACCTGTCCCTCTAATTCCCTCCAAAAGGTACGCATGGGCCACTCGATTTTTCACTAAACTGTTTTTTAGCATGTTTAACACAGTTGGTTGAAGCTCTTCTAGTTGTTCCCATGATTTGACCAAGCTCATCACTCACTTACTTTATAAAATTTACCCTTAGACACGATGCTTAAAAATGCATGTATTGCTCAATTGGAAGGACAAATACTGTAGCCCCGCCAACTTCGACTTCCACGGGATATGGGACATACGAATCGGCATTCCCGCCCATTGGTGAAACAGGGGCAACTAACTGTTCCCTGGACCTGCAGTTTTCCTTAATAATCTGAAGGGCTCGGTCAATTCGAATATCCTCAGTACCAATCATAAAGGTGGTGTTGCCTGACTTCAGAAATCCACCTGTGCTGGCTAGTTTTGTTGCTCTAAAATTATTATCTACTAGTGCTTTTGATAAGCGATTGCTATCCTGATCCTGTACAACAGCTATGATTAGTTTCATCCGAACCACCCTCTCTTTTTTCCCAATTCTAGTTTTGCTATTATCTATATTATAACAGGTAACTGGGTTCCTTACATTCGTAATGGCTGGGGCAGGCTGATATTTCTTTTTTGAAAAAAAAAGCCTTACAGGGAAGGCTTCTACTGGGATAATTTTTCTTCTATTATCTTTAATGTTTCATGAAAAACCTCTTCCACTGTACCAGAGGCATCAACACAACGAATTCTATCTGGAAAACGCTTGATTAATAGCTGGTATCCTTCACTAACCTTTTGATGAAATTCAAGATTTTCTAAATCTAATCGATTGATCTCTCTGCCTTTATTTTTGTTAATCCGCATTAAGCCCAACTCTGGCTCGATCTCAAAATAGATGGTTAATTCCGGCATCAAGTTCTCAATCGCAAATTGATTGATTGCAAACACTTCTTCAATCCCTAACCCGCGTGCATAGCCTTGATAGGCCAATGAACTATCAACAAACCGGTCGCATAAGACTATTTTCCCCTCATCCAAGGCCGGCCTCACCTTTTCAACTAAATGCTGTCTTCTTGCCGCAGCATAGAGCAGTGCTTCTGTTCGAGGGTCCATGGCGATATTTTCCTTATTTAATATAACGGCTCGAATTTGCTCCGCGATATCAATCCCACCGGGTTCACGCGTTAACAGTACATTTCCAAACTGCTTAGCAACCATATCAATGATTGTTGATTTACCGGCACCATCCGGGCCCTCAAATGTTATAAATATTCCTCTAGTCATCTACAAAAACCTCCAAAACTGTATCTATCACTCATGGTGTCAAAAAAGTCTTTATCCTGCCATCCTTTAATAAGGAGCCTCCTTGAAATCTTGCTCCTGAACTTAGGAGCCTGCTAAGTTGACTGAGCTTATCTTTTGTTATCCGCTCTCCCTTTATTAACAATGGGATACCCGGGGGATAAGGAATAATAGTTTCAGCACATACCTCACCAAGTGCAGCTGTTATCTCTATTTCTTTTACCGTTAAATTGACCATGTCTTTAAATGGGATCGCTAACGTTGATATGTTTTGACTAGCAAGCTCTGGTATCTCCTCGGAGTCCTTTAATGGTAAACCAGCCAGTGCCTGTTTAATTTTCAGGATGGCCTCTTTTACTGGAAAGCTTTGTCCTTCTTTTAATAAAGGAAAAATAAATAGAACATTATATGGGTCTGCTAATTCTGTATAAATAGAAACCTCTTCTAATCTTCTTTGGAGGTCAAAACCATTTAATCCAGTACGGGATTGAAGAGTAATTTTCAGCGGATCTCCGTTCACGTTTGGATACTCTAACACCTTGATTGCCGGGATGTCCGCCAGCTCCTGTTTAAAGCGTTGGATTTCATTTAGTAGAAAGCTCAAATCGATTGAAGTATAGGTAGCTAAATAATTTCGTGCCAGGTCCAGTGATGCCATGATCGGATAGGAGGGGCTGCTTGATTGGAACATGGCTAAGTATTCCCTTATCTTATTATGATTAATTCGTGAGCTATTCACATGTAAAAACGATCCCATCGTCATCGCGGGGAGCGTCTTATGCGCTGATTGAACCGCCATATCTGCACCCAATTGAAGGGCTGTGGGCGGGAAAGGAGCTCCCAGGATGAAATGCGGTCCGTGGGCTTCATCTACTAAAACAGGGATATCATACAGATGTGCTTCTTTGATTATTTCTTGTAATTGACATCCCATGCCATAGTAGTTCGGATACGTCAGAATGAGTGCCTTGGCATCGGGATATAGGTTCATAGCTTCTTTGACCGTTTCTATTCGAAGACCCGCTGGAACTTTCCACTCCCGGTTAAATTCCGGCTCGAGAAACACGGGATCGGCTTTTGCTAAGCTTAAACCATTTAAAACAGATTTATGGCAATTTCGTTGGACAAGAACTTTTGAACCTTCAACACAGGCAGCCATAATCATGGCCAGATTCCCTACGGTCGAGCCATTGACAAGAAAATAACTCTTTTTGGTTTGATAGAGGCTGGCTAATAATGCTTCAGCCTCAAATATCGCCCCTTCCGGCGAATGCAGATCGTCTAAACCTGATAACTCCGTCGCATCTATTTGTAAAATTTGTTTAAAATACCGATTTGCTTGATGCTGATTTATTTGACCATATTTATGCCCGGGGACATGAAAAGAAATAGGATTTTTTTTTACATGGTCGACTAAAACATCATACAAGGGTGTTTTTAATTGGTTGCTCATTTGTTTACTTCCTTATAAAGAGTTTCATCGATTTTGCCGCTCTAATGGCCTGCGGGTAATCCCGCAATTTTGGTAGGTCACTTCATTCTAACAAAAAATAACTATACATTCTCATTTGATTGCAAAAAAAATAAGCCCTTAAGGACTTTTATGAAAAAATTTCAGGTGTAGTTATTTTTTTCAGTTGTTTGAGAAAATATTTATATTTCGGATCCTTTGTATCTGTTTGTATTAAATCATTTTCGCATTCCATACAAATAAATGAAGTATATAGATGTATGCCTTTTGGTTTTTGATTTTCACAAATAACGCACGTTTCCTCATGATAATCTTGTGCTAAAAATGAGCTCAATCCCTCCACCTCCATACATCCATTCTGCCCTAATGTGTTTATTTGTATACAATTTTTCGAATAATCTTTTCGTTGTTATCTTAATTAATATATTATGTAACAGTTGGCAATTGGGTGTATGTCTATTCGTAAATTCTTTACAAACACTTCGTACTTTTTTACTGTTGTTATTGTTTTTTGAATTGGATAACAAAAAGACAACCTTTTTAGATAACGGGTTCCGTTTCCTGTCGCAAAACATGAAAATGCAATCGAAAATGTAGCTCAATTTGTACTGCATTTTGTACCTGCTTTTGGTAAAAGGGCGGACCAAGTTGAGGGAATCAGCAAGTTTTGATAATTAAGCGGAGAAATTTCTCTTATTTATGAAATATCGCTAAAAATTGCTTAAATAGACGGAGGAATTCCGCTTATTGACCCAAAAAACC
>NZ_BCUX01000080.1 GCF_001591445.1 Neobacillus drentensis NBRC 102427
CCAGACAGTATTCAAATTTATAAGAAAAGTAGAAATAGAGTTTTCCGTATAGGGGGTGGAGAAATTGGTACAAATTCGTCAGGCTGCTTGTCCGTTAAATTGCTGGGATAGCTGCGGTTTCAATGTAACTGTCGAAAACAATAGGGTAACTCAGGTCGAAGGAGATCCCTCCCATCCGATTACCCGGGGGAAAATTTGTGGGCGAGGCCGGATGCTTGAAGCCAGGACAAACACTAAGCAACGTTTATTGCATCCACTAAAAAAGATAAACGGTACATTTGAACAAATCTCCTGGGAGCAGGCACTTGATGAGATCGCTACTAAGTTAATCGAAATTAAAGAAAGATACGGGTCTACTGCTGTTTTGCACAGTCATGACTATGCAAATAATGGTTTATTGAAAAACCTCGATCAGCGATTTTTTAATTGCTATGGCGGTGTCACCGAGCTCTATGGTTCTCTTTGCTGGGGAGCAGGAATTGAAGCACAAAAGTGGGACTTTGGTGATGCACACAGCCATGAACCTAATGATTTAAACAATAGTAAAAATATTATTGTTTGGGGACGAAATGTCGCCCGAACAAATATGCACTTATATGAAAAGCTATTAGAAGCAAAAAAGCGTGGAGCTAAACTCATTGTCATTGACCCGGTCTTTAATGCAACCGCGAAAATTGCCGATGACTATATCTCAATAAAACCTGGTATGGACGGATTATTAGCAGCGGGGATTATCAAAGAAATGCTCCGCTTAGGATTAGAAGATCATGCTTTTATTGAGCAATATACGATTGGCTTTGAGGATGTAGTCCAGCTGCTGGGCAGCATTACAATTGAAAAACTTAGTGAAATGACTGAAGTGCCTTGTGAAGTAATGACTAATTTAGCACATATTTATGCAGATAAACCAACGTCTACCTTTATGGGACTTGGCCTGCAGCGCTATAAGAACGGCGGCAATACGATACGCTTCATTGATGCACTTGTTGCCGTGAGCGGAAATATTGGTATGGCGGGTGGCGGCGCCAACTATGCCAACCTTCAAGTGGGGCAAAGCTTTGTATTTGAGGAGTTAACCCTTCCTAATCGCAGGCAGAATTCTCGGCAATTCTCAATCATGGAGCAAGCAGAAGAAGTATTAAATGCAATCAATCCGGAAATTCAAATGATTGTTGTGACATGTGGGAACCCTTTGACTCAGGTGCCTGACACCAAGGTCGTTGAGGAGGCCTTCTCAAAAGTAGCATCACTGGTGGTAATCGAACAATTTATGACCGACACGGCACAACTTGCCGATTACGTGTTACCGACAACCACTGCTTTTGAGGAAGAGGATATTTATTATTCCTCGATGTATCACCATTATGTTAATTATGGTCCTCAACTTGTCCCGGCACCAGGTGAAGCGAAACCGGATTTATGGATCTGGACCGAGTTGGCAAACAGACTTGGCTTTGGTGCAGATTTTGATTTTACAAGAAAGCAATTCCTTAAAATGGCCTTTCAAGCATTGGAAACAAAGGGTCTATCACTTGAAGCCTTAATCGAAAAGCATACATTAGAATTGCCGGTAAAAGCGATCCCCTGGCAGGACCGCAAGTTTAAAACTCCAACGGGTAAGGTTGAATTTACGGCCCGGTTTGGTCAAAAACCGTTAACCTTAGCTGTACCTGAAGAGTCAAAGTGGTCAAATCCACAGCTTGCTGAAAAATATCCATATAATCTGCTGACCATTCATCCTTTGCGCTCCAATCACTCACAGAACTATCATCTATTCACAGCGGCACCAAAAGTGAAGGTGGAGGTTGCCCGAAATATTTCGGATCGTCTTGGCTTGCAAAAGGATGATTTGGTTAGGGTATGGAATGACCGCGGCGAAGTAAAGGGCTATATTGCGATAGCAGCCTCTGCCCATCCGGACACGATTAATATCGATGAAGGCATCTGGAAGCGGTTCGGCGGGTCGGTTAATAACCTGACCTCAAGCCGTCCATCAGATAACGGTTTAGGCAGTACATTGTATGATTGTCTCGTCAATCTTGAAAAAATAAACTAACTGCCGCCAATAAGCGGCAGTTGTCTTTTTCTATAAGAATGCCTATAATTGTGAAAGACTTGTCTTTTAATATTCAGAACTAATTTTAATTTAAAATAGATTTTATTTTTTTGAGGAGTGAACTAAATGGCATTAACAGCTGGTATCGTAGGTTTACCGAACGTTGGTAAGTCTACTTTATTTAACGCAATTACCCAGGCAGGAGCAGAATCGGCCAATTACCCTTTCTGTACGATTGATCCGAACGTCGGAATCGTCGAAGTACCTGACGCCCGCTTACAAAAGTTAACGGAACTTGTTCAACCGAAAAAGACGGTTCCCACCGCTTTTGAATTTACCGATATTGCCGGGATTGTTAAAGGTGCAAGTAAAGGTGAAGGACTTGGAAATAAGTTTCTTTCCCACATCCGTCAAGTAGATGCAATATGCCAAGTTGTCCGCTGTTTTGCTGACGATAACATTACCCATGTATCCGGTAAAGTTGATCCAATCGATGATATCGAAGTCATCAACCTGGAGTTGATTTTGGCTGACATGGAATCTGTTGAAAAGCGGATCAACCGTGTCGAAAAGTTAGCAAAGCAAAAAGATAAGGAAGCAGCGGCTGAATTCGAGGTCCTTTCAATGCTCCGTGATGCGTTTGAAGCCGAGAAACCAGCGCGGACAGTTGATTTTACCGAAGAACAAACGAAATTGGTAAAAGGGCTTCATTTGTTAACGATCAAGCCTGTTCTTTATGTAGCTAACGTTAGTGAGGATGATATTGCCGATCCTACTGATAATGAATATGTGCAAAAGGTCCGCGAATTTGCTGCTGCTGATAATGCAGAAGTCATCGTAATCTGTGCGAAAATTGAAGAGGAAATTGCTGAACTTGAAGGTGAAGAAAAGCAAATGTTCTTGTCAGAGTTAGGAATTGAAGAATCCGGCCTTGACCAATTAATCCGTGCGGCTTACCACTTACTAGGCTTAGCGACTTATTTTACAGCAGGTGTGCAAGAAGTTCGGGCATGGACCTTTAGAAAAGGAATGAAAGCACCGCAATGTGCCGGAGTCATTCACTCTGATTTTGAACGTGGCTTCATTCGTGCAGAAACCGTTTCATATGAAGATTTATTAGCAGCTGGCAGTCATACAGCAGCAAAAGAGGCTGGAAGAGTCCGTTTAGAAGGCAAAGAATACGAAGTAAAAGACGGCGACGTCATCCATTTCCGTTTTAACGTATAACTTTAAAGCAAGCCCGTTTTCATTTTGACACAATGTTGATTGGAGCGGAAGGCACGAGACTCCTGCGGGAGCACGGTACAGGGGAGACCCCGCAGTCGCTTTAGCGACGAGGAGGCTCCCCGAACCGCCCGCGGAAAGCGAAGTGCCTGGAGCGGAAATCAACATTCATATTATATGTGCTATCGAAAAAATCTCATTCCTGTGAATGAGATTGCTTTTGTTAAATAACTATGCTATAATTTCAACTTGTGAGTAATGAATAATTGCTCCTTGCCCAATTGGGCCGTTTAGACCAAAAGGAGGTGACTGTGATGAATAAGTACGAAATCATGTACATCATCCGCCCAAATATTGAAGATGAAGCTAAAAAAGCTTTAGTAGAGCGTTTTAACACAATTCTTCTTGATAACGGTGCGGAAACTGCTGAAACAAAGGATTGGGGTAAGCGTCGTTTAGCGTATGAAATCAACGATTTCCGCGACGGATACTACGAAATCACTAAAACAACATCTTCAGCTGATGCAGTACAAGAATTTTCTCGTCTTGCAAAAATCAGCGAAGATATCATTCGCCATTTAGTAATTAGAGAAGAAGCTTAATAATAAATTATAAATTTCTTGGTAAAAAGTTCCACGTGGAACATTTTACCAAATCAAAAGGAGTTGATTCTGATGATAAATCGTGTCGTGCTTGTTGGCCGTTTAACAAAAGACCCTGAACTGAAATACACACCTAATGGCACTGCTGTTGCTACTTTTACCCTTGCAGTAAATCGTCAATTTTCAAATCAGCAAGGTGAACGTGAAGCAGACTTTTTAAACATTGTTGTTTGGCGTAAAGCTGCTGAAAATGTTGCGAACTTCCTGAAAAAGGGTAGTTTAGCAGGAGTAGACGGCAGAATTCAAGTTCGTACTTACGAGCAAGATGGAAGACGTCAGTATTTCACTGAGATTGTAGCAGATAATGTTCAATTCTTAGAACCTAAGGGCTCTTCTGGTGGCGGAAGGAACAACGACTATAACGGTGCTCCTCCTATGGAACCACAAGGTAATCCATATGGCGGCGGTAATCAGAATCAACGTCAAAATCAAAACACGAATAAAGGTTATACAAGAATGGATGAAGATCCGTTTGCAGGTAATGGTCAAATTGATATTTCCGATGACGACCTTCCATTCTAACCAACCTTAAATGAACGATAACATCAATATGAAAAAGGAGGGAATTTTCATGGCAGGAGGACGTAAAGGCGGTCGCGCAAAACGCCGTAAAGTTTGTTATTTCACAGCTAACGGTATTACTCGCATCGACTATAAAGATGTAGATTTACTTAAGAAATTTATCTCTGAACGTGGGAAGATTTTACCACGTCGTGTAACTGGTACTAGCGCTAAATACCAACGTAAATTAACAGTTGCAATCAAACGTTCACGTCAAATGGCATTACTTCCATTTGTTGCAGGTGAATAAAAAATAGATGTAAAAAGGCAGTTAGGGTCTTCCCTGCTGCCTTTTTGTTATACTCTGGGTTGTATCGAACCGCTTATCTCGTTAAAATAAAGAGTAGCTTTAATATATAGGGGTGAAGTAGTGAAAGATGTACGCAAGCTTACAGAGGGTGCAATTCTTTTGGCAGCCCTTGTAGCACTATTACTAGTAACCATTTTTGTACCTCCCCTCGGGGTGATTACAAACTTGGTATTGCCGCTGCCGTTTCTGATGTTTTCTACAAAAAATGATCTGAAAATGATTTCAGCCTTCTTTGTAGCTGCCATTATTATTTCGTTTATTGCAGGCTCTTTAATGGGAGTTGGCTTAACGTTTATTTACGGGTCAGCAGGTGTAGTTATTGGCTATCTGCTTCAAAAGGGCAAGAGCCGGACGTTTATATTAATAGCCAGTTCGCTTACCTTTATGGCTGGGATCGTGATTTCATATGTTATCATGGTTGCTTTTATGAAAATGGATATTATCCATGAACTGACTGTAGCGTTAAATGAATCGGTTAAAAACTCAGAGGAAATGCTTAAAGCAATGGGCAGAGAAGACCAATTGAAAATCGTAAAAGAGAGAAATGCCTTAATGCTTAAGCAAATGGTAACACTTGCACCTAGTGCGTTGATCTTTGCTTCGATTATGTCTTCTTTTATCACCCAGTGGATTTGTTTCCCAATCGCCAAAAGGTTTGGTGTAAATGTTCAGCCATGGGGCAGTTTTCGCAATCTTGCCCTGCCAAAAAGCCTTTTATGGTATTATTTAATTGCATTAGGGATGATGCTGTTATTTCACCCGCAAGAGGGAACTTACTTATATTCTGCTTTAATTAACGCCCGGTACATATTAGAGACATTTATCCTGCTTCAGGGACTGGCGCTTTTATTTTTTATTTTCTACAAAAAGTCAGTTGCAAAGGGACTTGGTGTGCTAGTAGTAATTCTTACTTTCATGATTCCAATAGTCCGTTATATAATAATGTTATTAGGCATTACTGATTTAGGCTTTAATTTTCGAAAGCAATTTGAAAAGAAAGAGTAACAATCACGATTAGGAGCTGAAAACTTTGCCTGCATTTTTAGAAAAACGGTCGATTCGTTACCCTTTTTATGGGTTGATAGGCGTAACAGTGGTAGTGCTCATTGCCCTGTCCTTCTATAATTGGACCATAAGTGCAGCCGGGCTGTTTATCATGCTCTTCCCGACATACTACATGTTTGTGGTGGACCGTCGCCAAAGAAAAGAAATGGAAGAGTACATCGCGACCCTTTCTTACCGGGTTAAAAGAGTCGGCGAAGAAGCTCTGATGGAGATGCCAATCGGGATTATGCTCATTAATGATGAGTATTACATCGAATGGACCAATCCGTTTCTTGCCTCTTGTTTTGATGAGGATACCTTGGTTGGAAGGTCACTGTATGATGTTGCGGATACACTGATTCCGTTAATTAAACAAGAGGTGGAAACAGAAATTATCACGCTTCATGAACGGAAATTCCGTGTCATTCATAAACGAGAGGAACGGCTTTTATACTTTTTCGACGTGACCGAACAAAAGGAAATCGAGAAAATGTACCAAAATGACCGGACTGTCATTTCAATCATCTTTTTAGATAATTATGATGATCTTACCCAGGGAATGGATGATCAGATGCGTGGCAGCATCAATAATCTGGTGACATCTATCCTAAATAAATGGGCCCAGGATAATGGCATTTTTTTAAAAAGAATTTCATCGGAACGATTTATGGCTGTATTTAGTGAAGAAATTCTACAGAAGTTGGAAAAAGGTAAATTTACGATTCTTGATGATGTCAGAGAAATGACCTCCCAGCAAAATGTGTCGTTTACCTTAAGCATTGGCGTCGGAACTGGTGTTTCTTCCCTGCCGGAATTAGGGGTTTTAGCACAATCGAGCCTGGATTTAGCCTTAGGCAGAGGCGGCGATCAAGTGGCAATTAAACTTTCAAATGGCAAGGTGAAGTTCTATGGCGGTAAGACCAATCCGATTGAAAAGCGTACAAGAGTAAGAGCACGAGTGATTTCACATGCCTTACGGGATTTAATTATGGCAAGCGATAAAGTGATCATCATGGGCCATAAAAATCCGGACATGGACTCAATTGGTGCGGGCATTGGCATTTATAAAGTGGCGCAAATGAATCAGAAAGAGGCCTACATCGTTGTCAATATGCAGGAAATCGACAATGGGGTCAAGCGGTTAATGACAGAGATTCGCCAGCAAGAGCAATTATTCTCCCACTTTATTGGATCAGATGAGGCACTTGAAATCGCGACGGATAAAACCTTACTTGTTGTCGTTGATACTCATAAACCTTCCATGGTCATTGAAGAACGACTACTTAATAAAATTGACCATAAAGTTGTCATTGACCATCATCGCCGCGGTGAGGATTTTATTGCTAATCCATTACTTGTTTACATGGAACCTTATGCTTCGTCGACCTCGGAGCTAGTCACCGAGTTCCTCGAATATCAGCCGAAACGCGGGAAGATTGAAATGATTGAAGCAACAGCCCTGTTAGCAGGAATCATCGTCGATACCAAAAGTTTTTCGTTACGAACAGGATCAAGGACATTTGATGCGGCCTCCTATTTAAGAGCACATGGAGCAGATACCATCCTAGTCCAAAAGTTTTTAAAAGAAGATGTCGATACATATATCAGAAGGTCAAAGTTAATTGAGTCTGTAAACTTTTACCGCGATGGGATTGCCATTGCCAAAGGATCAGAAAATGAGTTTAATGATCAAGTAATTATTGCCCAAGCGGCAGATACCTTGTTAACGATGGACGGGGTCCTTGCTTCCTTTGTCATCTCAGCGCGCAGCGAAGGGGTCATTAGCATCAGTGCAAGGTCACTTGGAAACATCAATGTCCAGGTCATTATGGAAGCCTTAAAAGGCGGAGGGCACCTGACGAACGCTGCTACACAGCTATCAGGTTTATCGGTCGCAGAAACGGAAAGTAAATTAAAGCTAGCCATTGATGAATATTTTGAAGGAGTGAAAAAAGAATGAAAGTAATTTTCTTAAAAGATGTTAAAGGTAAAGGCAAAAAGGGTGAAGTAAAGAATGTGGCTGATGGATATGCCCATAACTTTTTACTTAAACAAGGCTTAGCGAAGGAAGCTAATAACGCAAATATCAGTACGCTGGATGCACTTAAGAAGAAGGAGGAAAAGCTTGCCGCTGAAGAATTAGCTGAAGCAAAAAAACTAAAAGAAGTCTTGGATCAAATTACGGTTGAGTTAACTGCTAAAGCCGGTGAAGGCGGCCGCATATTCGGCTCGATTACAACCAAGCAGATTGCTGAAGAATTACAAAAGAAACATGGCATTAAAATTGATAAGCGTAAAATGGAATTAGCGGATGCCATTCGTACGCTTGGCCACACAAAGGTTCCAGTTAAGCTTCATCATGAAGTTGTCGCAACACTAACTGTTTCCGTAACCGAAGTAAAATAATAAATTTAACCTAAGTAAAATAAAAATTTTCCCAGTGCGAAATCGCTGTGGAACATGATAGAATATAAAATGTAATCAACGACATGTGATCGGTATTAGCTGGTCACTTTTTTCTTTTCCGGATATGATAGTTTATGACTTTGAATTTTTATATAAATCATCCTCTTCATGATAGGAGGTTTTTGATAGATGAATGACTTATATGCGGATCGAATGCCGCCACAAAATATAGAGGCCGAACAGGCTGTTTTAGGGGCAATTTTTCTAGAACCCTCCTCTTTAATTTTAGCTTCAGAAATATTAATTCCTGAGGATTTTTATCGTGCTTCCCACCAAAAGATATTTAATGTGATGCTTTCACTAAATGATCAAGGGAAAGCAGTTGACCTTGTAACGGTAACGGAGGAGCTGTCTGCTGCCAAACTGATCGAAGATACAGGCGGAGTCAGTTATTTAGGGGAATTAGCCGCCTCAGTTCCGACAGCTGCAAATATTGAGTATTATGCGAGAATAGTAGAAGAAAAATCATTACTTAGAAGATTAATCCGTACCGCAACGAGCATTGCATCCGACGGGTATTCCCGTGAAGATGAAGTTGAGGCGTTGTTAAGTGAAGCTGAGAAAAATATTATGGCCGTGGCACAGCGAAAGAATGCCGGTGCATTCCATAATATTAAAGACGTGCTTGTTCGGACGTATGATAACATTGAAGAAATGCATAACCGCGTCGGTGATATTACCGGTATTTCGACTGGATTTGCGGAGTTGGACCGAATGACGGCTGGATTCCAGCGAAATGATTTAATCATTGTAGGTGCCCGTCCTTCCGTGGGTAAAACCGCTTTTGCCTTGAATATCGCAGCCAATGTTGCGACGAAAACAAATGAAAATGTTGCGATTTTCAGTCTCGAGATGGGTGCTGAACAGTTGGTCATGCGTATGCTTTGTTCGGAAGGAAATATTGATGCGCAACGGCTTCGTACCGGTTCCCTTACGGATGACGACTGGGGCAAGTTAACGATGGCAATGGGAAGTCTGTCGAATTCGGGGATTTTTATCGATGATACTCCGGGGGTTCGAGTCAATGATATCCGTTCTAAGTGCCGCCGTCTGCAGCAGGAGCATGGTTTAGGGATGATTTTAATCGACTATTTGCAGCTAATCTTAGGAAACGGCCGCTCCGGTGAGAACCGTCAACAGGAAGTTTCCGAGATTTCACGTTCTTTAAAGCAATTAGCGCGTGAATTAAAGATCCCTGTTATTGCACTTTCGCAGCTTTCGCGTGGTGTGGAACAACGTCAGGATAAACGCCCGATGATGTCCGATATCCGTGAATCCGGTTCGATTGAGCAGGATGCCGATATCGTAGCCTTCTTGTATCGTGATGACTACTATGATAAAGAATCCGAGAATAAGAATATTATTGAAATCATTATTGCCAAGCAGCGTAACGGCCCAACAGGAACGGTCTCATTAGCGTTTGTGAAGGAATATAACAAGTTCGTCAACCTCGAGACACGGTATAACGATCCTCCAGGTGCATAAATTAAGGCTAGCCCGCTTTTTTTGAGGGCTAGCCTTTTTCGTTATTGTTGGTTGCGAAGGATTAGTGCACTTGCTGGGTGGAAGAAATGGTGGAGCGGTAACTAGTGTGAGAGACTAATGCTCGTTGAGGGAGAAAAAAGGGGTCAACGGGGTTAGTATGATGCCAGTTGAGGGAGAAAAAAGGGGTCAACGGTAACCATAGGGTTAGTATGATGCCCGCTGAGGGAGAAAAAGAGGGTCAACGGTAACCATAGGGCTAGTATGATGCCCGCTGAGGGAAAAAAAGAGGGTCAATGGTAACCATAGCCGTCGTATGGTCCCCGTTGAGATTGAAAAATAGGGAAAACGGTAATCAAAGGAAGCATGGTACTCCTCTGCCCCCTTATTTATAGAATTTCAATTGTAACAGTAATTAAAAAATGGGTAACTGATGCACTTAAGCATTCGGTAGAACATAGTTTGCAGATTTGCCGTGTCCACTTAGTTTATAATTCTTACCAAGTATCCTCCTAATAGTCTTCTCCGACTTAATAATCCTACACCATTCATGAACTACCTTTGTGGTTATTTTTTGATCAGGAAATAGTAGCTGCAATTCAGCTACACTTCGTAAAACTGCTGATTCTATCTCTTCTTTCCAGCCACAATTATTACAAACAAGCTGCCCACCTAAAAGGTCAGTAAAAAAGGAGTAGCACTGTGGACAAAGAATCCCTTTTACCAAGTGACCATAGCCGTAAGAAGGTAAGCGCGGGTAAGGCGGCTCTACAAGATGCAGCGAAACAAGTTGTTCGGCTAATTTCAGATGACCTTTATTCAGTTTCCCAGGTTTAGCATTAGCATTTAACTTTTTCAAAAAACGGTTCAGTTGTGTTGGAAAGATAATAGAGGTATTTACAGTGGTTAGATATAAATGAAACTCGGGGTTATTGAAAATAAGGTATGAATCCAGCGGATAACGATAACCAAGGTCGTCGAGTAAGGACCGGAGCATAATTTCAAAACGACTCAATTGGTGAAGCGGGTTCTTTATTTCTTTTTTAATACACGTATACCATTTATCACCTTCTACATAGTAGTCACCTTCAAAATACTTTATGTCCAAAGGGTAAATCTTATTTTGGGATATAAGTAACGTATCAATTTGAAATTTGGAATTGTTATATTCAAGTAATAAATCATGAATAATAAGCCAATCCTCGGAAAGTCCCTCTAACCATGCATCACTCTTTTGCTCCCCTTCGAATCCTTTTTTCAAAATTAAGTAGTTAGTAACTTCCTTATCTGATAAACTCATTCGTGCATTTAAGGACCTTAAGATTGTTATTTCCAATCGTTCTTGCCGGGTTTTAATAATCATATTCCACATCCTATTCATTATTTTAAGAAACTATAATTCTATTTTATGGAAAAACCACTAAATTTACAAATTGGGATTTTGATAGACTTCTATAATAATATTTTACGAACATAATAATATATTTTTATATAAATGTTCGTGTTTGGTTTGCTATTTGCTATAAAAATTGGTAAACTGGTCTATGGAAAACAGTAAAGCGTATATAATTTGGAGGTGCCTTATATGTCATCAGTAGTAGTTGTTGGGACGCAATGGGGAGATGAAGGAAAAGGTAAAATCACGGATTTCCTTTCAGAAAATGCCGAGGCAATTGCCCGTTATCAGGGAGGTAATAATGCAGGCCACACCATTAAATTCAACGGGGAAACGTACAAATTGCACCTAATTCCATCAGGAATTTTTTATAAAGAAAAGGTTTGTGTCATTGGAAACGGAATGGTTGTTGATCCAAAAGCGCTTGTAACAGAACTTGCTTATTTACATGAAAAGGGCGTTACAACCGATAATCTACGCATTAGTAACCGTGCCCATGTCATCCTTCCCTACCACTTAAAACTGGATGCAGTGGAAGAAGAAAGTAAAGGCGCTAATAAAATCGGCACGACTAAAAAGGGAATTGGACCTGCCTATATGGATAAGGCTGCGCGTGTCGGGATCCGAATTGCTGACCTGCTGGAACGCGATGTTTTTGAAGAAAAGCTTGTTCGTAATTTAGAAGAGAAAAACCGCTTGTTTGAACGTATTTATGAAACAACTGGATTTACGAAAGAAGAAATCCTTGACGAATATTATGAATATGGCCAGCAATTTAAGCAATATGTTTGTGATACATCAGTTGTCCTTAATGATGCATTGGATGAGGGGAAACGGGTTTTATTTGAAGGTGCTCAAGGGGTTATGTTAGATATTGACCAAGGTACCTATCCATTTGTTACATCTTCTAATCCTGTTGCTGGTGGAGTAACGATTGGTTCAGGAGTCGGACCATCTAAAATTACTCATGTGGTCGGAGTCTGCAAGGCCTACACATCTCGTGTTGGTGATGGTCCATTCCCTACTGAATTGCACGATGAAATCGGCCATCAGATTCGGGAAGTTGGACGGGAGTATGGTACGACAACAGGCCGACCTCGCCGAATTGGCTGGTTTGACAGTGTTGTTGTACGCCATGCACGTCGTGTGAGCGGCTTAACAGACCTTTCCCTCAATTCAATTGATGTATTATCGGGGATTGAAACCTTAAAGATCTGTACCGCTTATAGTTATAAAGGTGAACTTATTACTGAATATCCTGCCAGTTTAAAGGTTCTGGCACAGTGTGAGCCTGTTTATGAGGAACTGCCAGGCTGGACTGAGGATATTACGGGAGTAAAAACATTAGATGAATTACCTGAAAATGCACGCCATTATGTGGAGCGTGTCACGCAACTGACAGGAATACCGTTAACTACGTTCTCTGTTGGACCAGATCGTAATCAAACAAATGTTGTCCGCAGCCCTTGGAGACAGATTTAATTGATGAAATGAAGCCCTCAAATTTGAGGGCTTCACTCTTTTTGGAAAGTTTTTTTAAAAAAGTATTGCTATTGATAGATAGTACGTGCTATTATAAAAAGCGTCGTCACAATGCGACACGAAAAAAGTACGAGCCATTAGCTCGTGAGTCACTTTTGTAC
>NZ_BCUX01000081.1 GCF_001591445.1 Neobacillus drentensis NBRC 102427
AAAAAAGAACGTATACAAGAACCGTCCGAATTAGACTACACCTATGTGAGTGACCGAGTTCCACAGCCGTTTGTTCAGTTGGTCAAGTGCTTCTTTCCTGAAGCAAAGACGATCGAAGAGTATTGGAGGATGGCGAATATCGCTGCATCAAGCTACCAATCAGAACTTGATCCCGCTCACATCCTAGATATCGCTATCCAATCCTTTAAGCAGCTCATACGGAAACTGAAGTTCAAAAACAATATCAGAAATCCATTTGCCTATTTTTATGGAATTTTAGACCATAAATTTTGCGTACATTTTCACGATGCACTCCATGAGAAGTATGATTCCAATGATGAGGAAATAATATTTGGTTCGTGGGTAAATATTTGAAAATCTTCCGCTTAATGAGATAGAATTCAACGCATTCCCAATTATTATCCAGCAAATGTCGTAAGTGTTGTAAAATATGTAGTAAATGTCCGATACTATGTCGTAAGTCCCGGAAAATATGTAGTATGAGTCGCAAAATATGTAATAAGTTCCAGCAAATATGCAATAAGTACCTAGAGATTGTGGAAATTCGCAATAATATCCAGTAAATGTCGTAGCTAGAGCCACTGCAGGATCACTTTTGATCCCGCATTAACGGGCAGTAAGACCCCCACTTCAAGACTTTTCTTACTAATATAGATAATAAAAGTGGGGAATCAACTGCCCATAAAAGCCCGATTGGTTCAACTAACAAAAAGTGGGGATGGAAAGACTCCCCTCTTTCTCCAAAATTATTATGTAAACGAAAGTTTTTTTCCATCAATTGTAACAATAGGTTCCTTAATGACGCAATCGATATGAACACCGGCCTCATTTGTACCTCCAAATGGTTTATTGCTGCCAAATGCGATATGGACTGTTCCAAATACTTTTTCATCTTCTAAGACGTTTCCTGTCAAGCGCGCCTTCCTATTTGTTCCGATTCCAAACTCCGCAATAATTCTTCCATTCCCATCACCGAGCAGATCTAGTAATTGCCTTCCTTCATTACCAGTAGCATCTACTAGTCTTCCGTTTATTACTGTTAATGTTACTGGTTCGTTAAGGACACCAATTCCAGCAATGGATCCATCTACAAGAATGGTCCCATTAGCAGAGTCTTCTATGGGAGCAATGTAACTTTCTCCGGATGGAAGATTACCTGATTCACCTTTTTCGCGAAAAACTCCTGTGCTTGGAATCCCGTTTCTTCCTTTTATTGAAAACGTCAATTTCATATTCTCTTTCTCAATCGTAGCACTCTCGCCTGCATCGAGCAGACCACAATAATGGGCGGTTAACTGCTCAACGTCTAAATAGTCAGCCGTGATTGCCCCTTCTTGAAGCATATCCATAGTAATTCCCGGCATCGTGGCAACTCTGGCACCTTCTCGAGAGGCTTCTTTTCGAGCATTTGTATGGGTAAGGGAATGATGGGTAATGCAAAGAACCACTTCCGCAGTTTTCATCGCTTCAGCAACCATTCGGGGAGGCTCTTCCCCGGATTTGGATCTTGTCTTCATCTTCATTAACAATGTTTCATTACTTAAATTTATACCTGCCTGATAAAACACATCGGCGATTTCGTATGATTCAGGATCCGTAACAATCAAAATACGCTCATTTTCTTTGATGTTTAAATTATGTTTCAAGATTGATTTTGCGACTTCAATTAATTGGCTCATCTTTTACCTCCAAATTTCATTTATTTGCGTTTGAAAAAGGAACACTTTCGAACGCATTTGGGGTGATACGGATAGTTTTTCATTTTATTGTGCCGCTTGAAGTTAAGAAAATGAGTAAAGGGAATGGGATCTAATCTCCATTCCCTTGGGCACTCTACTCTACCCCTGTCCATATTACTATCCTACTTTAACATAAACTTCCTTATTATGATAACTCAGCTGCTACACGGGCAACGACACTTCTTGAAAGGATGACTGGAAGATTCGTTGTCCTTTTAACAATGTTTTTATGTTTCTCTGTGTAGCCCATGCAATCCAGTACAATAATCGTCGCACCTGACTCTTTTAGTTTAAGTGAAGGTGTTACAAAATCATCTTCTTCTAGATAAGGATTTGCGCTCGCCGTGACATGAGGAACATTCCCCCATTTTCCTGTTAATACTCCTTCTTGCTCTTGTAACGGAACCATTACACCCAACATCCCATTTCCGATAACACTTTGTACCATACCCATTAAAATTTTATCAGGAAACAGCAATGGTTTCGTATGTGTAAGTGTTGGAAAGCTTCCAGTACAAACAAGAATTGTACTGGATACTTCCTCCTCAAGTTTTATTATCTTCTCCTGCACGAAAGGCAGTAATTTTGACTTTTCAAGTTTGGCATAGCTCCCCAATCTTAGCCTTGATACATAAGTAGTTTCTCCCTCTTGAGGTGCCAGCTTTTCGATTTCTTCAAGCGTTAAGTCATCAAGGGCTCCAGCTTCCACAAATGAGCAATCATCACCTAAAAATGGTTCCATCTCTGGTGTCATATCTACACGTGGTGATTGACCAATCGTAACAAGACCGATTTTTTTAGTCATTAGCATGGATCTTTCCTAGAGTTTGGAAAACTTTCATTGATCCATATAATTGATTTAGGTGTTCGAATTCCTGTTCATCATAAAATGAAGTCTTTCCTGCAGTAAATTCTTTTGCTACTTCTATTGAAAATCGAACGGCTTGAGCAATATCTACCTCATGACTTGCCCCTGTCCCACAGCCAGGAACGGCTGATTGAGCTGTAATCGCTAGGCCTACAACTGGCGCATCAGTAGCGACAGCTGGTTGTAAAATGCTGTTAACATGATAGACGCCGTTTCCATAAGGTGTAATATCTTGGGTAGTTACGGCAAACGTCACTGGATGTTCACCCGTTGTCATTGACATAATACGTAATAAATCATTACTGTATTTTAAAATGTATCCCTCTTTAACTGTAGGTGACAATGCAATTCCACGGTGGTTAATCACTTGATTGCCCCTTGTTGTATCAATGGATATAATAGCATCCATTTCTTCGAGTACCTCATGCTGATTCATCGTTAAAATATCCACTGGAGACCCCATAAAGTCAACTGGCTCATGAGGTTCAGTAGGAGCATTCGGACAAATATGCGTTGTAATGGCTACATCTCCTGCTAAACGGTCACCCTTTTTAGACATATCCGCTAATTTCATGGCAGAAGCAACCGCAGATATGGCCCCATCAGCATCTGATACAAGACCAATTCTGCTTGGTCTTGCCCCAATTCCGCCTAAACGTCCGACGATGCCTAATGTTTTCGATTGTCCACCAGTTGATTTTCCATCTGTACCTTTAATAATAATCTTAACAAAATCTGTTGAACCTGCTTCACCATAAACCGTTGTTGAAGTGGCTGCAACATGCTCATAATCTTTAAATAAATCAACAACCAGTTCCCCGCTTGCATTTGGGTCATCCAATAAATCCAGAATATTCATTGCATGTTTTAATGACATAATTTCTTCCTCCTCATAATTTTAATAGTTTACTATTTTACTAGCGAAGACTTTTTTGGGCCTACTAATGATTCAATGTAGGAAAGTATCTCTATGTTCAGAACCTGTTCAACGATTTCGTAATTTTTAGCATTGTACATTCCGCCGCCTAATCTTAGGTTTTGATAAGGTGCGGTTATAACTACTATCTGATCGCCTTCGGCTAATTCAGACGAAGTAACAGGGAATCCTGTTTTTTCTGAAAATGTCATAATCATATCAGGGAATGTGGTAATCCGCTCACCTTTATGATTATTGACTGACATATATTCGTTCCAGAATGTTAAATCATATGTGCCTGATACTGATTCTAATGTAAATTTCCCCACATCAAATCCATCAATGGTCGTTAATTCAAAGGAGCTTACAGTTCCTTCATTAATGATTTCCCCGCCTAATACAGACACAACGTTAGCTATTTTTCCCTCAGGAGTCGTTCCATTCATATTCGCCAGCCCAACTTCAATGGCATGTGAAATGGCATTTATTGCTCCATTCCTTTTAATATAATCAATCGAAACGGGATTTCTAGCAACCGTTACCAACCCGCCTGCCTGAACAGCCGCCTGCCTAATCATCTTAGAACAACTTTGGATATTTCCTTTTACCACCATTTCAACCCTAGCTGCTGTTCCTTTTTTTCCTCCAACACCAACTTGAATTGATTCGTAGTCCTCTAATTCTGTTAACCCCATTGATCCCATGATCCCTGTCGGATGGGCCCTGCCATTACAAGCAACATCTAAGATGGGAATCCCAGTTACTGCAGACTGTAATAAACCATTTACAGATGCTGCCCCCCCATTCTCATTTGTCATTAACGCACAAGGTTTTACCCCTGATGTGCTCTCCAATAACTCAATCGCCTTCAAATAATCGACAGGTTTTACATATTGGTTCTTAGCCGCAGGAGCCCCTACGCCCGATACAGTAACCACCACTCCATCAGCCTTCAGTTCATCTAATTGGATAAACGTAGGTGTTCCTAATTCGAAAGCAAGTTCAGCTAATTCTCTTCCACTTTTCATGGAACCGCCGCCGCCGCCGCCGAGAATACAGCCTCCAATCACTAATGGTTCAATTAGGTCCTTCGTTAATTTATCTACGATATACAATCTCTCACACCCCTATTTTTTGTTTATTTATTTTTTCCACTAAATGACAACGGGTGAACGAGCCATATTCTGTCTCAAGTAAAGCCGGAGATGTCAAGCAGATATCCTCCGCAAACGGACAACGAGTGTGGAATTTACAGCCTGTTGGCATATTGCTTGGGCTCGGGATTTCCCCAGTCAAAGGTATTTTCTTTGGTAACATCGATTGTTCATCATCACTTACTACGGGAATCGACGATAACAATGATTGTGTATAAGGGTTTTGTGGGTGGGTATAGAGGGTTTCGACATCACTATACTCAACAATACTTCCAAGATACATAACCCCTACATCATCTGCAAAGTTTCGAACTAAACTCAAATCATGGGTAATAAATAAATAAGTAAGGTTGAACTTTTTTTGTAGGTCTTTCAACAAAGTAATAATTTTTGCTTGAACAGAAACATCCAAAGCAGAAGTTGGCTCATCTAACACAATAAATTTAGGATTCAATGCTAATGCTCTCGCAATCCCAATTCGCTGCTTTTGGCCGCCGCTTAGAGAATGAGGATACCGATATAAAAATTCTTCAGGTAATTCAACAATATTAATTAATTCCTTCACCCTTTTTAACCTTGATGCGGCATCACCCATATTGTGGATAAGTAATGGTGCCTCTAATATATCTTTTATCTTTTTCCTTGGGTTTAAAGAAGTGGTTGGATCTTGATGAACCATTTGCATATCTTGTTTTAGCTTTTTCAACTTTTGCTCATTAATGGTTGTGATATCTTTCCCATCAAACAGGATTTTTCCCTCAGTTAAATCATAAAAACGCATGATAGACTTAGCTAAGGTTGTTTTTCCCGAACCAGATTCACCTACAATGGCTAAGGTCTTTCCTCTTTCTAGTTTTAAGGAAATTTCATCAACAGCCTTTACGTCACCCACTTTTTTCTTAAAGAAACCCTTTTTAATAGGAAAGTATTTTTTTAGGTTTTCCACCTGCAAAATATAGTTATCCATGGATTCCCACCACCTCTTCAGCAAACAGATGACAGGACACTTTCCGGCCATCAGATAATGTTTGTAATTTTGGCGGAGTTAGGCTGCAATGGTCCATTCGCTCCGAACATCGGTCATAAAAGCGGCAGCCTTGAGGCGGATTTAAAAAATCAGGAATTCTGCCATCGATGCCATCGCCCATTTGACCGTTCAATTTCGGAATAGAGCTTAGTAGTCCTTGAGTATAAGGATGATAGGATTGACTAAACAGACTTTGCGTTGTCGCTTCCTCAACCACTTCCCCTGCATACATGACATAAACACGATCGCTAATCATTCGTGCGACCCCTAGATTATGCGTAATAAAGATCATTGAAATGCCTTCCATTTCAACTAATCTTTTTAACTCTATTAAAATCTGGTCCTGTACAGATACATCGAGTGCAGTTCCAGGTTCATCCGCAATTAGCAGCTTTGGCGTATGAATCAGGGCCAAAGCAATGATAATTCTCTGTCTCATTCCTCCGCTTAACTCAATAGGGTAACGCTCAAGAATTCCCTCCGGATCTGGAATTCTCATCTTTTCTAAAATCTCTATCGCTCTAGCTCTTCCTTTTTTACGCAGCTCTCTTTTCTCTTTCATCGAAGTAAAAAGTGTATTTCTTTTTCCCTGCCACATATACACGTCTATTAAATGCTGTCCAATGGTGAAAACAGGGTTCAGAGCGGTCATCGGGTCCTGGAAAATCATCGAAATTCCTTTCCCCCTAATTTTTTGCCACTCCTTTTCACTTAAACCTAACAGGCTTTGACCCTCAAATGTAATATCACCATTGGTAAACTGTGCTGGAGGGGTAGGTACTAAACCTAATATAGAACGAACAGTAACTGATTTACCGCATCCTGATTCGCCTACTAAAGATATCACTTCGCCTTTATTAACTTTAAGGCTAACGCCATTGATGACCTGCGCAGTCCCCTCAAAGGATTTAAAATTCACCTTCAAACCCTTAATTTCCAGCAAGGCTTCACTTTTCACACTCATGTTGTTCACCCCTCTTTATCCACTTGCACATCAAAGACATCCCGTAAGCCGTCACCTAATAAATTGAAGCCTAAAACGGTTACTAAGATTGCCAGTCCTGGGAATGTTGCCTGCCACCACATTTCCGGAAGATAGACCCTTCCTTCTGCAATCATTGTTCCCCACTCGGGAATTGGCGGCTGTGCACCTAACCCTAAAAATCCTAAGCTGGCTCCTGTCAAAATAACAAAGCCCATATCTAACGTGGCTTTAACAATAATAGTTGAAACACAATTGGGAAGGATTTCTGTAAAAGCAATTCGCCATTTGCTCGCCCCCAGCCCTTCAGAGGCTAATACAAATTGTTCCCCTTTTAAACTAAGCACTTCTCCTTGAACAAGCCTTGTAAACCATGGCCACCAGCCAAAAGAAATCGCAATCATGATATTCATTAATGTTGCTTCCATAATAGCAGCAACTGCTAATGCGAGAACAAGAGAGGGAATAGCAAGGAAAATATCCGTTGTCCTCATAATGATGGTACTAACCCGTCCACCCCAAAAGCCTGCAATTAGGCCAAGTGGTACACCAATCACAATCGCAATCGATAAAACAGTAAAACCTAATACTAGAGAAATCCGGGCACCAAAGATAATCCGGCTAAAGATATCCCGTCCTACTTCATCGGTGCCAAATATATGTTCAAGACTTGGCGGTTGGTTCATTTTATCAAAGAAGATCTTCCCAGAGGCATGATCAGGATAAGGGGCAATCCACGGGGCAAAGATAGCAGTAAGAATGATAATGACAACAATAGTCAATCCAACCAAACTTAATTTACTGCGCTTCATTCGATGCCAAGCCCGTTTTGTTTCTTCCGAACGTGTTTTTTTGATAGAGATACCATCAATATTTGCTACTGGACTATTATTTTCTGCTACTTTCATATCCATCACCTACGAATCATACTTAATTCTTGGGTCTAAGATTCCATATAACACATCAACGATTAAGTTCGCGACAGCAAATGCTACCCCTATGACCAGCGTTACACCAACAATCGCATTATAATCTTTATAAATGACACCTTGCACACCATACTGAGCCATCCCCGGCCAGCCAAATACAGCCTCCACTAAAAAAGCGTTGCCTAGTAAGGCGCCAAAGGATAATCCAATAATTGTAAGTGTCGAAGCAAAGGCGTTTTTCAGCATATATTTATAAACAATCATTCCTTTTGGCAAACCGTATGAACGTGCGGCTAAAATATAATCCTTATTTAATTGATTAAGCATGTTGGAACGAGTTAGTCGCATGATTTGCGCCGTTGTGGCAATCGATAATGCAATCGAAGGAAGGATAATATGCTTGACGCTCGTAATAAAAGCATCGAAGTTCAAGGTAATTAAACTATCAAGTAATCGCAACCCTGTAATGGTAGTAGGTGCAATCTCCCCTCGTCCTACCACGGGCAGCAATGAAAACCAATAGGCAAAGACAATTTGCAGCATGATTGCCACCCAAAATTTCGGCAAGGCAATTCCCGAAAGAGCGACAATCCTTGTTGAATGATCTTCCCATTTATCTTTTCGAACGGCTGAAATAACCCCTAGCGGTACACCGATTGCTATTGAAATGGCCATCGCAATGATAATTAATTCGAAGGTTGCCGGAAATGTTTCGAATATATCAATGGCCACATTTCGATTGGATTGTAGTGACATTCCCATATCACCTTGGAAGGCACCTTTCATATAATTCCAATACTGAACAGGTAATGGATCATTTAGTCCCATTTCTTCTTCCATTGCTTCAATTTGTTGTTGTGTTGCTTCTGGCCCTAATTTTAAGCGAATCGAGTCACCAGGCATGATTCTAGATAGCGCAAAGATTAAAATCGATAATCCCAAGAGAACGGGTATGATATGCAAGGTTCTTTTAATAATAAATTCTTTCATTTCGCACCTCCTACTAAAGAATGATTGAAGATGAGAAGGCTAATACAGCCTTCTCACTCCCCTGTATTCCTTATTTTACTGATAAATAATAGAATCCTAAATCGTATCCTAATATCCCTACATATTTATATCCCTTAACATAGTCCCTGAAAGCAATCCGATGATTAGGATTTGCTATATAAATGGAAGGAGCGTTATCAACAATTAACTTTTGAGCTTCTTTGTAATAGGTCATTTGTTCATCAACGTCAACTGATTTTCTAGCCTTTTCTAAAACTTCCGTCGTTGCTGGATCATCATACCAGCTTGAAGAACGGTAACTACCGTGTGCACTTGGATGGTAGATTCCATACGTATGACTATCCACATGCGGATATTTTAATGTATCCGAAATAACAACCATATGTGGTGTTGTTTCCACCTTAGCTGTCGCTTCAGTAACCTGTGTCCATGGTCCACCTATCAACTTAACCTTAATGCCAATCTCCTTTAGGTTGCTTTGGATCAACTGTGCCAGTTGTCTTTGCGATGGAGTATCAGATAAATACATAAATTCAACTTCAAGGTCTTGACCAGCATACTTTGATTTCGCCAAATATTCCTTTGCCTTCTTAATATCCTTTTTATAAACAGTTACCTTATCATTGTGCCCCGGCACTAAATTAGGAACAGGTCCCTGAGCTTGTGTTGCTCCTCCTAAAATTTGCTTTGTTGCGACCGAGTAATCAAAAGCTGTTAAAATCGCTTTTCTTACATTGATATCATCCGTTGGAGCCTTCTGAGTATTAATTGGAATGTGCTGCAACTGAACGCTTGGCTGTTCGTCCACAACAATTCCATCTGCTTTACTGAACTCCTTATACGTATCAACCGTTAACCATTGATGAACCATATCGGCATCGCCAGAATTAAGCATGGTTTTAACCGTTGCCTGCTCTGTAATAATCTTCATTTGCCAATCTTCAATTTTCCCTTCGGACCAGCCTTTCCAATACTTATCATACTTTGCAAACGTGAGCTGTGATCCACGGTCCCATTTCGTTAACAAATAAGGGCCTGAACCTGCTACATGACTTTCAAGATATTTCTGACCATAGTCGCCATTATCTCCGAAGTCACCTGCTTCTTTATTAGCTAAGATTGTTGCACTATCAACAATAAACAATTGCGTTAACGTGGAAACAAATGGTGCATACGCATTATCCAATGTGAACTCAACCGTATAATCATCTAAAGCTTTTACATTATCAGGGTTTAACACCCCGCTCCACAGCCAAGAAAATCCTTGTTTAATCGCCATCATCCGCTGAACGGAGAACACGATGTCCTTTGCTGTCAATTTATTTCCACTTTGGAACGTCACACCTTCTTTAATTTTGAAGGTATATACTTTCCCATCATCCGAAACCTTCCATGATTCTGCAATATGAGGACCCGGTTCCATTGAACCTTCCTCAACCTTTGGATAGACAAGCGGGTCATATGTATTTAATACAGCAATCAATTCCGTTTCATCCACATGTTTAGCAGGGTCAACGGATCCCACTACCTGCTGCGCTACATACACAAAGGGTCGATCAGGTTTACTGGTCACATTTTTACTTGATGAATTACTTTCCTTACCCGTACCACTTGTACCTTTCGAACTACAACCTATAATCAATATCGCGACCATGAAAATAGTAACAAACATAGACAATTTCTTTTTCATTATGATACCTCCCTTTATAAACATTTTTTTATTTGTGAATACGTTAAACCAAGTTTATTGATATTATTCTGAATTATTTCCTTTTCCTTTAGCAATAACGCTAGAATTTCAGTTTCCTTTTCTTTAGGTATTCGATAGACTGGGCCTGCAACTGTCAACGAACCAATTATTCTATTGGTATAGTCAAATAACGGTACCGCAATTCCCACCACATCTGTTGTCGTTTCACCCAAAGTGCAGCCCCAGCCTTGCTCTCGCATCTCTAGGAGGCCCTTTTTAATCCCCTCGGGGTCAGTGATTGTTTGATTAGTCAGTCTTTCAAGCTTCCCACTTAGTATCTGATTTTGTTCATCTTCAGGTAAGTAGGCCAAGATAATTCGATTTGAAGCAGCTGAATGCAATGGTTTTCTTGTTCCAACTTCAAAAGCAAATTTTATACTTTGGGAGCTTTCGGCAATCGCGATACTTAACCCTTCATATCCATCTAACCAAGTTAAAAAAATAGTTTCATCCGTTTCCCTCGCTAATTTCTCCATATTAGGAAAAACTAGATCTCTAAATTTCAACGTATCCATTGTAAGAAAACCAAATTCTAAAAACTTTAACCCAAGCTCATATCTCTGCGATTCAGGATCTAATATTAAATAGCTATGGTTTTTAAAAGTGGTTAATAATCGATGTGTTACAGTCAGGCTGAATCCCATTTCTTTTGCAAGTTCCCTGACTCCCCAGGATGGTTTTTTCTTAAAATACTCAAGCAGTTCTAAGGCGTTATCCAATGTTTTAAGGCTCATTTAATTCCACATCCCTCCTCTTAAGTAGCGTTCCGATAATAGGAACAGCGTTCCTATATGTGTTTTGTTTCTCTTATTTTAGTATATTAAATATTAGAAATCAATATAATCTTAAAAATAATCAATAAATTCAGTAAACAAAATATTTATCCAATTCATCTAGCCCCAAAGAGATTATTTAAATTAACTGTAAAAGACCGTTTCCTTTTTCCCTCTAAACCCAAATATAGAAGGTGAAAGGAGGTGGTCGAAATGGCGCAGTCGTTATTAGTAGGGACGAAGCTTCGCTTGTTATTTGAAGCGGGGATTCTAGGGTATTGCTCGGGCCAACGGGAGTATCTCTTTGTGTAATCTTGAACCAATCTTAACGTCAGAATGATAGAGTAAACCTGTTCAATCTGAACGGATGCATCGTTCATAAAAAAAAACCGCCAAGAAGACGGTTAAAATGGAAAGATTATCGACAAACCTCGACCATTTTCTTCATGTTTCCCTTTCAATCAAACGTTTGATTAGAATGGCTGCACTCCTTGATATATCTGATTCAGTCTTCCCTAAGGCATAAATATATTGTAGGAATATGATATGGAAATAGGAGATATAGACCATTCAAACCACTTTTGTCACGAATCGACAGCCGTTCGACCAAATTCCAAATAGGCTATACTATTCAAACGTTTGGTTAAAACAGCTACTAGTACTGATTTATAAGCTTTCTCCGTAACAACTGAGTACGAAGATTGTCGGGGACGGCTTCAGGAAATTCCCCACTTTTCCACAAAAATCCCCTGGTTTCTTATGAACCTCCTTCATTTGATAAATTCTCCCTCCTTTCCCTATTACACAAACGATTGATTAAAACATGCTTCAATACCCACTATGACTGGATTTATCCCTTTAAACACATGAAAACAATGTCGATAGATGTCTCCAACAATGCATTTTATGAAAAGGAATCCAGGCGAGTTGCTCAATTAGATTTCCCCCCTTCAAATATGCGGCCTAATACTTGAGTTTCCCCTAGTAAACCTAGTTAACAGAAATGAATATAGAAGGATATCAAAATCAGGTACGAACACCCCTTCAGTGTTAAGGATGCAAAATGATATCAAAATTAGCTTAAATTGCAAAAAACGGCTTCAAAAATCACTTTTGACCCCCATTTTGGCATGTTTCGTTCCAAAAATGGCTCCAAATGTGAATTTTAGCCGTTCGATTTAAGCAGTTAAACCCGATATCGTAGAGGTGCAGAGATCGTTAACTTGCGATTAGATATAGCACAAAAAAGCGGTGGAAGGGTGTATGAAATGGCAGGTTTAAAATCTGGCAATATTGAAGGATTCGAGCAGTTTTCGCAATTTAGTTCGCTCAAGGAGTTGAATACTCATATCGAGATGTGGTTGGCAGTGCACAAGCATGACTTTTCTAAAGGAGCCCTGGTGGGATTGAAGCGGCTGGTTCGTTTTTCTGCCAAAATACCCGGAGTGTGCAATGCGAAAATTGGGACCATTTTAAAAGCCATTCACCAAGAATACAAAGATAATGGAATCTCCCGCTCTACCTTTAAACGAATGATTCTAAAAGCAAAGGAATTAGGAATCCTTTCCGTTTATGAAACAGAAAGAAAAAATGGTTCGCAGTCTAGCAATTTGTATTC
>NZ_BCUX01000082.1 GCF_001591445.1 Neobacillus drentensis NBRC 102427
GCCGCCCCCCAACAGATAGGTGCAGACCCTCTGATCCTAGCTACGGAAATCAGCAGCTTTTTATCGATCAGCTTATAAAAATCAATGACAGGCACCATATTGCTCCTTTGATTACCGTTCCAACCATTTTTTCACGGCTGACGGGCATCATAGTGCTCCTTTTGGCGCCCGTTCCGATCGCGAAAGCCAGTTTGGTGCACCAAGTATAGCACCTTCTCTTTAGGGAATTAGTAAAATTTTCCCCATACTCTTACGGCTTTCCAGTAATCGGTGTGCTTCTTGACCATCGCTCAGTGCGAAGACGGTTGGTTCAGAGACCTTAACTTTCCCTTCCTCCATCCACTGGAACAGCTCATTTGAACGGGCTACTCGTTCTTCTCGGGAGGTAAGTACATTCCATAGATCTCCGCCGGTCAGAGTTTTGGAGGTATCCATTAACATTCTTGGGTCAACCAATGCCGGATCTCCCCCTGCCATACCGTAAAATACAACTGTTCCCCCGGTGCGAGTCACCTCAAAGCTGTCTTGAAGGGTAGACCCTACTGACTCATAGACCACATCGACGCCTTTACCATTCGTCGCCTCGAGCACTTGTCGCTTCCAATCATCCTTGTATAAGAAGACTTTAGCAGCACCCGCTTCCACTGCTGCAGCTGCTTTTTCAACGGAGGAAGTTAAACCAATTGCCTTACCGCCAAGTAATTTCACCATTTGAACAAGAAGCTGCCCGACACCGCCTGCGGCCGCATGTACGAGCACAATCTCATTCTTTTTCACGGGATAACTATCCTTTGTTAAATAATGAGCGGTTAAACCTTGTAGTAGCACAGATGCCCCTTGCTCAAATGAGATGGTTTCAGGAAGTGGGATTGCTTTTTCTACAGGAACAGCCACTAACTCTGCATTCGCATAAGGTACGTCGGCAAAAGCAATTCGGTCACCAACACTGATTCCATGGACATTTGCTCCCGTTTCTTCGACGACTCCAGCCCCTTCATACCCTAAAATATAGGGTGGCTCCCCCGCAAGATGATAGTTTCCTTTTCTTCTATATATATCAGCAAAGTTCAAACCAATTGCTTTCATGCTTACCAATATTTCATCCGGACCTATAACAGGTTCCTTTATATCACCATATTCGAGGACTTCAGGCCCTCCAAATGCTTTAAACATTAGTGCTTTCAAATGAATTACCTCATTTTATTTAAATTTTTGAGTCACGTTTATATTAAATAGGATAGTGATTGGTAATGCAACTAATCGTTACCTTTCCCTCCATTTTTCCGGGCTCAAGGGCACGATTAATCTTATTAAATAAAGTTGACTTTCTTTTAAAAAAGATAATAAATGAAATAGTATAGTATTAGGTATAATCCACTAAAACTTAGAGTAGAAAAGGAGCCCTATACATATGGATAGAAACAAATTTTCAGCAATTGCCCATCGCAATCATGCCTTTAGCAATCCAATCAGTGAAACAAAGCTCATGAAGATGCTTGACATCGTATCTCCTCGAGCAGCTGATAAAGTAATAGATATCGGGGCAGGAAAGTGTGAACTTTTGATTCGCTTGGTAGAAAACTATCAATCATCGGCTACGGCAATAGAACTGTATGACGGGGCCATCGAGGAAGCAAAGCGAAAGGCAAGCAGCCGAATTCCCGAGGGCAGTATTGAATTTATCGTCAATGATGCTACTGCATCGGTCGAGCGCTATGAGCCTGATAGCTATGATTTTGGTATTTGTATCGGTTCTACTCACGCATTAGGCGGACTTGAACCAACTCTAGAGACACTAAAGCGCCTAGTAAAGAAAAATGGCTATATTTTGATTGGTGAAGGCTATTGGAAGCAAACCCCGAGTCCTGAATATTTAGAAGCACTTGGTGGTGCAGACGAGTCAGAATGTAAAAGTCATGCAGATACCGTTAAGACTGGCGAGGAACTAGGATTAATCCCGCTTTGGTCTTATGTCGCCAATGAAGATGACTGGGATGATTATGAATGGCTTTATTCCATGTCTGTCGAAAATTATTGTCTTGAGAACCCTGATGATCCCGATCACGATGCGATGTTGGATCGGATTCGAACATGGCGCCGGACGTATTTGAAATGGGGCAGGGATACATTGGGATTCGGGGTGTATTTGTACCGGAATAACAAATAACCCTCTTTCGGGTAAAACCAAACAGGTAAATGCTAGTCATACCAAGGATTCAAGCCAATATAATCAAACGTTTGATTAGTTTTTTTGGGTATTTTCACTTCCATTTTTACTCAAACGTTTGATTAATTTTTTTCAAAAAAAAATTCACCCTCCTTATAAAACCATATATACCAAGACCTCAACCCATTTTAATCAATCGTTTGATTAGTTTATTCAGAAATACCCCATTCCCTTTGAAAGCCATGCATACCAAGGCTTAAGCCCTTTTTAATCAAACGTTTGATTAGTTTACTACCGCTTGTGGCATTAGACATTCTAATATGAATTTGTTACACTATTATAGTTACCCAAGGTAATTATTACTCTAGCTAACTATTTTACAAGGGGTGTTTCAAATAAATACTTCTCAAAAATTCTTCCACCAATTATTGATGTTATACCGGCCGTTTGAGAATAAACTTAATTTCCATCTAGCCGAGCATCAGTTGCACCGAGCGCAATGGTCGATTTTTTACTACTTATTCAATTATGGCTCGGCAACTCTTGTGGAACTTTCTCATTATCTTTATGTTGAGAAGCCCACTGTCACCCGTACCATGACTCGCTTGGAAGAACTGGGCTATGTAGAGCATGTTCCGAGCCATGATAAACGGGAAAAGAGAACACAGCTGACAGAGCTGGGGAGAAAGGTATATGCGGAGGTCCGTGTAACAATTGATCAATTTGAAACTGACATTTTAAAAGGAGTCTCAGAGCGAGAACAGCTCGAGGCCATCCGTATTATGAGTGAAATTCGCAATAATATTATTAAGTAAGGGGGTTTTTAAAAGTGAATCAACCGAGAGCTAAACTATGGACAAAGGATTTTACGATTGTTTCCGGGGTCAATTTTTTAGTAACTTTAGTTTTTTATTTATTAATCGTCATTATCGGTGTTTATGCCGTTGATGAATTTAATGCTTCTACAAGTCAAGCAGGACTTGTCACCGGGATTTTTATTGTTGGGTCGCTGATTGGACGATTGGTCATTGGCCGATTTATCGAGTCAATTGGCCGTAGGAAAACGTTATTCATTGGGATCATCTTTTTTATTTTGACGCTACTTTTATATTTTGTGAATATGGGTATTACCTTCCTGCTAATCACTCGCTTACTACATGGGATTGCAGGGGGAATGGTCGGCACAGCGACAGGTACGATTGTGGCCCAGGTTATTCCGTCAACTCGAAAAGCGGAAGGTATCGGCTATTTCAGCATGAGTGCAACATTAGCCACCGCAATTGGCCCTTTCATTGGTCTATATATGACCCAGCATACTGATTATCAAATGATTTTTATTTTCTCTCTTGTATTAGGGGTAATTAGTTTAATCACCGCCTTCTTCGTGGATGTGCCACAATTGGAAGGATTGGTCCAACCAACTGAAACAAAAGGATTTAAGATATCTAATTATATTGAGCCAAAAGCACTTCCCATCGCGTTTATTACACTGGTAGTCTCCTTTTGTTATTCCAGTGTTCTTTCTTTTATTAACTTCTATGCAATCGAAATTGACCTAGTGAGTGCTGCCAGTTTCTTTTTCTTAGTTTATTCCATTGCTGTCTTGTTATCTCGTCCCATCACTGGACGTTTAATGGACTTGAAGGGTGCAAACTATATTATGTATCCCGGCCTTGTCATCTTTGCGATTGGCTTGTTTCTGTTAAGTTTAGCAAATATGAGCGCTACCTTATTATTAGCCGGTGTTCTAATTGGTCTTGGTTTCGGGAACATGCAGTCAAGCACCCAGGCGGTAGCTGTTAAAGTGACTCCTCCCCATCGGATGGGGTTAGCAACGTCTACCTTCTTTATCTTTCTTGATGCAGGGCTTGGATTCGGTCCCTATATCCTTGGATTCATCATTCCATTAACAGGCTACAGGACTCTATATGTTATATTGGGGGTTGTTGCCCTTGCAACGATTGTTCTTTACTACTTCCTGCACGGGAAGAATGAAAAGCCGCGAAGGACGATTATGCGCCAACCAACACCTGAAACGAATTGATTTCCAAAACCGGCTTCTCTCAAGGCAGACATAAAACCAGTTTACAGCAAATATGATTATCATAAGAATCCTAATTAAAGGGGTCGGTAGATATGATAATTTTTAATAAAATTGCCTTATCCTTTGTTGTCTTCTTTTCCTTCAGCATAATCATAAATACTTATTTAGGTGAAAAGGAACAGGTGCAATCGAATGTTATTTACTTTTGTTTGAACGGGTTTGCCTACATCGTATCTGCCTTAGAAGTTGAAAAGGAAAAACAGCGTTTAGAAATGGCTGAAATTTGTTGACAATTTCAAGAAAAGTTCCAATTCCTCTTGAACAAACAGGAATATTCTGATATATTTACAGTCAATTAAATATTTTCTTACTTCAAGTTTTTTGAAGTGAGGATAGAGGCGCAAAGACCATAAGTACACAATATGAGGATAATGAGATCTAATGATGATTGTGAAAAGGGGAATTTGCCGAAGCTTCAATGAATCTCATGGTCTTGAAGCTGGTTCTGCTATTGAAAAAATACAGAACTGTCATATAGGAAACTGTATGGAGGGCTATCTTACGCACGGGAACTACTTTTATGTTTCTACTGCAACAGCGAACCCTCGTTGTTGCTTTTTTGCGTTATATGATGAAGGGCCTTACCCACCTCTAAATTTTACAAAAAATTTATATAAAGGGTGAGAAAAGATGAATTTTGGCCAATTATTAACTGCAATGGTTACGCCATTTGATCAAAATGGTGAAATTGATTTTAACGCCACGAGAAATTTAGTAGACTATTTAATCGAAAACGGTACGGATGGAATCGTTGTTGCTGGTACAACCGGGGAATCACCTACCTTAACGTCTGAAGAAAAAGTTGCTTTATTTCAATTTGTTGTCGATGTTGTCAATGGAAGAGTTCCAGTTATCGCCGGCACCGGCTCAAATAACACCAGAGCATCCATCAGCTTGACAAAGCAGGCTGAAGAAGCAGGTGTTGATGGGATTATGCTTGTTGCCCCTTATTACAATAAGCCATCTCAGGAAGGTATGTATCAACACTTCAAGGCGATTGCTGAATCCGTATCATTACCGATCATGATATATAATATCCCGGGCCGATGTGTAGTCAATATATCTGTAGAGACAATTGTTCGACTTTCACAGCTTCCTAATATTATTGCCGTAAAAGAAGCAAGCGGCAACCTTGATGCTATGGCTGAAATTATTAGCCAAACACCAAGTGATTTCTCTCTTTATAGTGGGGACGATGGCTTAGCCTTGCCGGTCTTAGCGATTGGCGGAACCGGAGTGGTATCCGTTGCATCCCATGTCATTGGGAATGAAATGAAAGAAATGATTCATCAATTTAAAAATGGGCAAGTCCAAGAGGCTGCTAGTGCCCATCGACGTCTTCTCCCGATTATGAAAGCTTTATTTACTGCACCAAACCCGGCACCTGTGAAAGCTGCATTAAATATCAATGGTGTTAATGTTGGAGGGCTTCGCCTTCCGTTGCTGCCATTAAGTGATGAAGAAAAAAGTGCATTACAAGCTGTTCTTCCAGCTAGCAAAATCACAGCAAAACTTTAGATGAAGATGGCTGTCAAATCTCCCATTAAAAGGTGGTTTGACAGCTTTTCTTTTTATATGAAAAAAATTTCAGCTCCCTCCTCCCGATAATGTCCATCCAAAGGGGCATACTAACCTTATTTACTTGGGATAAGGAGGATATAAACTTTGCGAACCAATGATAGGACATTATCTATTTTCGCTTTGGGCGGAATCAATGAAATCGGTAAAAACATGTATGTGGTTCAATACGCAGACGATATCTTTATCGTTGACTGCGGTGGTAAGTTTCCAGATGAAACTTTATTAGGAATTGATTTGATTATTCCCGATATTACCTACTTAGAAGAAAACCAGGAGAAAATCCGCGCTTTAATTGTGACCCATGGGCACGAGGATCATATTGGCGGGATACCTTATATCCTTAGAAAATTGAATATACCTATCTATGCTACCCATTTTACTCTCGGTCTCATCGAATTAAAAATAGATGAGCATCGACTCCATGGAAACACCAAGCTCATGACGATTGACACTAATTCAAAACTTGAGTTTGGAGATGTAGCCGTTTCCTTTTTCAGAGTCAGCCATAGTATTCCTGATTGTCTCGGCATTGTCTTTCATACACCTGAGGGTAATGTTGTTCATACGGGAGACTTCAAATTTGACCTAACACCTGTGAATAATCAACATTCAGATATTCATAAAATGGCCAATATCGGTCAGCAAGGTGTTCTGGTTTTACTATCTGAAAGTACTAACGCTGAGCGTAAAGGACTAACACCTACTGAGCAAATAATTGGTGACCATTTGGATGAGGCCTTCATGAAGGCGGACGGGAAAATATTTATCTCCACCTTTGCATCGAATGTAAATCGAGTTCAACAGGTGGTTGCGGCGGCGATCAAGGCCCATCGAAAGATAGCCCTTCTTGGCCGGAGTATGGTAAATGTGGTCTCTGTTGCGATTGAACGTGGTTATTTAACCATGCCAGAGGGGATGATCATCGAACCACGCGAAGTCGATCGACTTCCACCTGAAAAGGTAGTCATCCTTTGTACAGGTAGTCAGGGGGAGCAAATGGCAGCTCTTTCCCGCCTGGCGAGCGGAAATTTTCGTGATGTCTCCGTTTATCCCGGCGACACGGTTATTTTAGCTGCCTCTCCAATCCCTGGAAATGAAAAGGATGTTTCTCGGATTATCGACAACCTGTTTCAATTGGGTGCCAAAGTAATCTATGGTTCCGGAAGTACCACGGGGATGCATGTTTCCGGTCATGGCTACCAGGAAGACTTAAAACTGATGCTTACCTTAATGAATCCCACCTATTTCATTCCAATCCACGGTGAATATCGAATGCTTCACCACCACCGTTTGTTAGCTGAGTCCGTGGGAGTAGAAAAGGGAAATACCTTCATTATTAAAAATGGGGATGTCGTCGATGTGGAAAACCAAGTGGCTCGTCAGACTCGGTCTGTGCCCGCTGGGGATACATATGTGGACGGGATGGGTGTTGGCGATGTTGGGGAAATTGTCTTACGCGATCGAAAGCAACTTTCTGAAGATGGAATGCTTGTGATTGTGATTACCATTAATAAGGGAGACCGACGAATTATTTCCGGACCTGACACCATTACCCGTGGTTTCGTCTACGCAAGAAACTCGGATGAACTCCTAAAAGAAATCAATCGCCTGGCTAAGAAAACCATTAATGACCTGCAAGGTGAGAATATCCGGCAATGGAACGTCATCAAACAAAACATCAAAAAATCAGTCGGGCAATACGTATTCTCCCAAACCAAGCGAAAACCAATGATCCTCCCGATTATTATTGAAATTTAAAAGGTGTCAGGCACCATGTGAATATTTCACATGGTGCCTGACACCCATTTTTTTATCCTGTTGGTAATTTCATTTTATCTAGGATGGTAGTCAGGTAATTTCTGACTGTGTTAACTTTTGTCGGTCTTTTACCTTGCGCTTGGAATACTTCTAAATCTGCTTCGCAATCGATTGAGTCTTCATCGATTAGTTCGGAACTGTATATGCGCTGTCCATCGATGATGCTTCGAATCGAGCCTGCTAATTCTTCACTCGGATTATCCTTCAATAAATACCCTCTTACATCAGCTTGTAAGACCCGTTCAAAATACCCTCTTCTGGGAAAGGTTGTTAAGATAATGACCTTGCAGCCAAAGGAACTTAAAGCCTCTGCTGCCTCCAGTCCGCTCATTTCAGGCATCTCGATATCCATGATACAAACATCCGGCAGCAATTGGTGCACGAGCGCAAGTGCCTCTTCCCCATTGCTTGCCTGGCCGACCACTTCCATATCCTCCTCCAAATTGAGGAGAGAACCCATTGCTCCTAGCAGCATTTCCTGATCCTCAGCAATCACAATTCGAATCATCTATGTCCTCTCCTTATCTGGCAGCTGTTATGTAAATAACAACTCCCCTTATTATGAAGGGGAGTTTGCCTGTCATGATCTCATTAAATTTCAGGTTTAACTTGAACAGAAAACCTTTTTTTAGCTAAAGCTTTGACTTCTCTAAAGCTGACAAAATTCTTTCTTTCTTCATCCCATAAACGGAAACGAAGTGAACGTAAGCTTGTCGCAAGAGTAATGGTCGGTACTTTTTGTAACGGCGGTGTATTTTTGTGAGCCTCTTCTAATTTGTAATTAGGCACTCTTGGGCTTAAATGGTGAACATGGTGGAAGCCAATATTCCCTGTGAGCCATTGTAAAATTTTTGGAAGCTTATAGAAAGAACTGCCTTCTACTGCTGCTTTCACATATTCCCACTCTTTATCTTCTTCAAAATAAGAATCTTCAAACGTGTGCTGTACGTAGAACAACCAGATACCTGCGGCTCCTGAAATCATGAAAATTGAGCCTTGTACTAATAGAAATGCCTGCCATCCAATTGCCCAACAAAGTAAGCTAATCAAGGCAACAATCAGAACATTCGTCAAATACGTGTTGTTACGTTCTTTTCTTTTAGCACCTTTACGGTTAAATCTATTCTTTAACAGGAACACATAAATTGGTCCTATACCAAGCATGACCAATGGATTGCGATAAAAGCGATAGGCAAAACGTAGTTTAAGTGGTGCTGCCAAATATTCATCCACGGTTAGCGTCCAAATGTCGCCTGTTCCGCGTTTATCCAAGTTCCCGCTTGTCGCATGGTGAACCGAATGTTCGTGACCCCATTGATCGAACGGAAAGATGGTTAATACACCCATGGCCGTCCCAACAATGCGGTTAGCCTGGCGGTTTTTAAAAAAGGAGTGATGGGTGCAATCATGAAATATGATGAAAATCCTCGTTAGAAATCCCGCTGCTACCACAATAGGAACTAATGCTAACCAATAGGAAACGGATAGGCTTAAATAGGCAAGGTACCACAAGGCAAAAAACGGTGCGACAGTGTTAATAATCTGCCATACGCTTTCTTTTGTCGTTGATTGTTCAAAGGGAGCTATTTGTTTTTTTAGAGTTTTCGTATTTTGTGTAGTCATTTTATTGATTTCCCTTCCTTCTTTGTTTCGTATATCAAAAGTATAAACGAAGGAATTTGTCCGTGTTAGTAGCAGGTGTCATGTACAGGGTATGACAAATGTCACATTACAATAATATTTTTTAACAAAAAGGTGCCTGACACCAGATGCAGAAACACTTTTGGTGTCAGGTACCTTTTTTCATAACATATTTTCCCAATGAGTGTGGGAGAATGAGCCCTTTTCCTTGACTAAAAAACGGTATTCATACGAATTAATAGCCGAACCAGTGCTAGTGACTGTTCGTTTTTTTCCGTATATCAAGTATAATGAAGCATATTCAGATTATGCATATGATATTTCTTTGTGAGAAATCCTATAGATAAGCCGGATAATACAAATAAACGAGGTTTAATACATGAGTGAAAAAAGTTTTACAGATTATAATTTAAGTGATGAAATCACAAGAGCACTTGCTATTTTAAAATACGACACACCGACCGAGGTTCAAACGGAGGTCCTCCCATTAGCATTGGAAAATCAAGACCTGGTTGTAAAATCGCAAACTGGCAGCGGCAAGACGGCTTCCTTTGCCATCCCTATTTGCGACATGATCGAATGGGAGGAACGAAAGCCCCAAGCCTTAATTCTTACCCCAACTAGAGAGCTTGCTGTACAAGTTCGCGAAGATGTTACGAATATCGGCCGGTTTAAACGAATTAAGGCAATGGCCGTTTATGGCAAGGAACCATTTTCAAAGCAAAAGGAAGAATTGCAGCAAAAAACACATGTCGTCGTTGGGACACCTGGACGTGTCATGGATCATATCGACAGAGAAACCCTAGTACTTGACGAGATAAAATATCTTATTATTGATGAAGCAGATGAGATGCTTAATATGGGGTTTATCGACGACGTCGAATCCATCATCAAAGAGCTTCCTTCGGACAGAGTCACGATGGTCTTTTCAGCTACCCTACCTGAAGATGTTGAAAAGCTTTGTCACAAATATATGAAAAATCCTGTGAATATCGAAATTGCCTCTACCGGGATTACGACCGATACGATTGAGCATTTGTTAATTGAAGTGAAAGAGGAGGACAAGCTTTCCCTGCTAAAAAATGTGACCGTCGTAGAGAACCCCGATAGCTGTCTAATTTTTTGCCGAACCAAAGAACATGTCGATACCGTTTATTCTGAATTGGAGGCCTCCAATTATTCCTGTGAACGACTCCACGGGGGACTTGAGCAGCAAGATCGCTTTGCGGTGATGGATGGCTTCAAAATGGGGAATTTCCGCTACCTCATCGCAACAGATGTTGCTGCACGAGGAATTGATATTGATAATGTAACCTTGGTTATCAATTATGACGTTCCTATGGAAAAAGAAGGGTATGTCCACCGAACAGGCAGGACCGGCCGTGCTGGGAATGAGGGAAAAGCAATTACGTTTGCCACCCCTTATGAAGGAAAGTTCGTTCGAGCGATTGAACGGTATATTGGCTTTGAAATCCCTAAAATGGACGCTCCTAAGGCCGAGGAAGTGGCTAAAGGAAAAGACGCTTTCGAGGAAAAAATCAGCGGACGACGCGTCGTTCGTAATAATAAAACGGCACGGATTAACCAAGGCATCATGAAGCTTCATTTCAGCGGGGGCAAAAAGAAGAAGATGCGTGCCGTTGATTTTGTTGGGACCATTGCCAAAATACCTGGAGTGACAGCCGATGATATTGGTATCATCACGATTCAGGACCAAATGACGTATGTCGATATTCTTAACGGCAAGGGTGCTCTTGTCCTACAAGCAATGGAGAATGCCACGATTAAAGGCAAGAAACTGAAGGTTAGTAAGGCACTTAAATAAGAAAAGATTTAAGGAAGGACGATTATGCTCATCATAATCGTCCTTCCTTTTTACTTTTTTCCCGATTTAACATCTCAATGTTCCTTCTTCATTAACCGTAGCAGCACTATTTATCCCTTGTCGGTCAATGGAGCACCCTTTCATTTACCGCGGCAGTGCGATTTTTCCCTCCTCGGTCAATGAAGCGCCTTTTCATTTACCGCGACTGCACAACTTTTCCGTCCTCGGTCAATCTATTACCAGCCAGTCGGTACAAACATTATTCGAACTGTCAAATAAAGTAAGACTTTCTTATAGAAGAGAAGAAAAATAAAAGTATTGCCGCTATTATGGGCGACTATTTCATTTCCCAACAATAATACAGAGGATCGGTAAATAAACAAGACCTCACAGTAAATATATTGGAGGGCTAATTGGAAGAATATATCCATATAGGAATAATGAGTTAGGATGTCGTGTATGCAGAGAAGAGTTTTCTTCAAGATCGCACTAATTATCATGTTTGTATTTGTTATGCTAATAACCACTAACGAACATAGTAAGGATGTACAAGCGTTTACGAGTCTAGTGCTGCAAAGAGGGTCTACTGGAGAAGACGTCATTGAGTTACAGTCACGTCTGAAATATAACGGATTTTATACAAGTAAGGTAGATGGTGTATTTGGATGGAGTACGTACTGGGCCGTTCGAAACTTCCAAGATAAATTCGGTCTGCCTGTCGATGGAGTTGTTGGGGCAAACACAAAGGCCGCTATTGTTAAAGCCACAAAGTATGAAAAGCCCGGATCATCAGGGAACAATTCTGGTAATGTACCGGGCGGTTTTTCTCAAAATGATATTCAATTGATGTCAAACGCGGTTTACGGGGAATCACGGGGAGAGGAATACACCGGGCAGGTTGCCGTTGCAGCGGTTATTTTGAACCGAGTCAGCCACACATCGTTCCCTGATACGGTTGCAGGTGTCATCTATCAACCGGGGGCCTTTACTGCTGTCGCAGATGGACAGATAAATTTAACACCAAATGAAACCGCGAAGAAAGCAGTTATGGATGCAATCAACGGCTGGGATCCTAGCGGCGAAGCGATCTACTATTTTAATCCAGATACCGCAACAAGTGGTTGGATATGGAGTCGGCCACAAATCAAAAGAATTGGTAAACATATATTTTGTAAATAGTTTTGTAGGTATATATATAAAATTCTATTTTCGTAAACTATATTGTTTATGGCATATGAAGAACAGATCTCTTCTACCTGCCGTGAGTTTTGTCCTTCATGGAGCTTATGAAAGACAAATCCCCTGTGCATCCAACGAGTTTTGTCTTTCATGGGGCTTATGAAAGACAAATCTCCTGTTCCTCCAACGAGTTTTGTCCTTCATGGGGCTTATGAAAGACAAATTTCTTGCTTCTCGAGCGAGTTTTGTCCCTCATAGGGCTCACAAAGGACAATCTCTTGTCCCCGTGGCGAGATTTATCCTTTATACTACTTAGTTGACCTATCACTAATAAAGGTGATTTCATCATAAGAAAAAAGGATCTCAGATAACGATCAATTTCGCAGAAAAATGCCATAAAAAAAGACTTGCAAGCTTTTATACAGCTTACAAGTCTTTTTATTTGTTTATTTGA
>NZ_BCUX01000083.1 GCF_001591445.1 Neobacillus drentensis NBRC 102427
AATCCTTCCGTCTAATTAAGCTATTTTCAGTGCTATTTCCTAATTAAGAGGAATTTCTCCGCCTATTTATCCAACTCGCTTAAGCGTCTAATACCGGAAGATGATCTAAAGTTTGACTAGTTCCCGTCGAAGGGGAAATGTGAGCGGAACGGTAAGAATAAGAGGTCAATGATGCCCGGCGAGGGGAAAAAGCGTCGGAACGGTAAGCATAGGAGATCAATGCTGACCGTCAAAGGAGAAAAAGCGTCAGAACGGTAAGCATACGAAGTCCATGATGCCCGTCGAAGGGGAAAAAGCAATCCAACGGTAACTAGTGGAAGCGACCACCCTGTCGAAGGCAATAAATCCAACCCACGAAAAACCAGATAATCCATATTGCATTCAATGTGTATTATATGTATAATACACTTTATCAGGTGTATTATCCGCTTAATACATTCAAAGTGGTTACCCGTGATTATAACCCTTTTAGTCTGCCTATACTGTATTAAGTGATTAATACAATAAAGGTTTTTGGAATAAGGTACACGGAATCTGCTTGTTTTTGCAAGAACTGTATTAACCTAATAATACAGCGAATTGGAAGCCATTATGTTTTGGGAGTTGGGTCTATGGATGTCAAGTTTAACAATCGGGATCCTGTTTATGTACAAGTGATACGTCATTTTAAAGAACAAATTGCCACAGGTCTTTTTGAACCGGGGCAAGAGATTCCATCCAGAAGGGAACTAGCGAATCAGCTGAAGATTAATCCGAATACGGCGCAGCGTGCGTATAAAGAAATGGAGGAACAAGGGTTGATTTTTACCGAAGGGAATTTGCCTAGCCGCATAACGAAGGATGAGCAGGTGTTGAAAATGGTACGAGAGGAATTGATTCTGGAGGCAGTCGATGCCTTTGTTCATTCTGTTCGGTCCATCAATTTACCTTTACACGAGGCCTTGACTTTAGTGCAGAACACGTATGAAAGGGAATAGGGGGGATTTATGTGATTGAAGTAAAAGAGGTAACGAAAAAATTTGGTCGGAAGAATGTGTTGAATGGAGTTTCCTTTACGGCTGAAAAAGGGAAGATTACTTGTTTAATTGGCATTAATGGCGTGGGGAAGACCACTATTATGAAAGCGATTATGGCCTTAACCCCTATTGATGGTGGTGAAATATTAATAAATGGTGAAAAAATTCATAAAGGGAGCTATGAAAAAATTACCTTTATCCCTGATACGATTACGATGCTTCCGCAAATGAAAATTAGCGATGCGTTTACCTTTATGGCTGATTTTTACGACTGCTGGAATCAAGAACGGGCAAGCGAACTTCTCCAGTTTTTCAAGCTGAAAGAAAGTGATCGCATTTCTGAACTTTCGAAAGGCAATACCGCAAAAGTGAACCTTTTGCTCGGTTTAGCGATGGATGTGGATTATGTTTTAATGGATGAACCTTTTTCAGGGATTGATATTTTTAGCCGGGAGCAAATTGCTGAGGTCTTTACGAGCCATCTTATTGAGAACCGTGGGGTCATCATCACGACTCATGAAATTAATGATATCGAACATCTAATTGATAAAGTCGTGTTAATTGATCATGGGGTCGTGTTAAAGGAATTCGATACCGAAGAGGTCAGAGAAAGTGAAGGGAAATCGGTCATCGATGTCATGAGAGAGGTGTATAAAGCATGAGTCGTTATTTGAAGTTGGTCAATTTTGAGTTTAATCGTTTTTGGAAACTATTTCTGGTTTTAATCGGAATTACGATTCTTTCCCAATTAATTGGCGTGATTGTTGTATCACGAGACTATGTCAATCAAGCAAATAAAATGATTTACGAGGCATCTATGCCGATGAGTAAGTTTATCGAACAAAATGGCACTTTCTCATTTCATAATATTTCTCAAACGCTTTGGTTTTTGGGACCGATTGGCCTTTGTTTGGCGGTATTAATCATTTATGTCTTTTTTATCTGGTATCGGGATTGGCTTGGAAAAAATACATTTATTTATCGGTTGCTCATGCTGCCGATTGCCCGACTTCATGTCTATTTAGCAAAGGCGACCACAATTTTATTATTGATGTTAGGTATTGTAGCCTTGCAGCTCCTATTATTACCGATCGAAAATCAAATGTTACTGCGGATCGTTCCGAATGAGTTGCTTGCCAATCTCTCGCTGAATGAAATAATTAAAGAACCTAATTTAATGATCATGTTTCCAACTACATTTAGTGAATTTCTTCTTTATTATGGTGGTGGAATGGCTGCGGTATTGATTGTTTTTACGGCTATTTTATTTGAACGTTCTTTTCGCATCAAAGGGGTGTTCTACGGGATACTCTATAGCGCCGCTTCTATACTAATTTTCTTAGCTCCCATTTTAGTGAATGAGTTTATTCTTAGAAATTACTTTTACCCACTGGAACTATTTTTCATGGAATTAGCAACGGGCTTCATTGTATTAATGGGTGCCGTATGGACAGGGAATTTCCTCATCACGAAAAAAGTAAGGGTTTAATAGGAGGGCACTAAAATGAAACGATATTGGAAGATTATCTCGGTTTGCATCGTTACGGTGATGGTTATTGGAACGTTCTATATACAATCTAGTTTGGCTGCCAAAGGAAATGTAAATGTTGAATTTGAAAAATTAAGCGGGAATGAAGATGAAGTGGAAAATGTCATTTTTTATGGTGATTATACCGTTGGTAACCTATTTCGAACACTTCAAATTTCAAATAAAGAAACAACCAATCTAACTAATCAATCTCTGTTTCAACAACTAAAAAGGAATTACACCGTGCCTGTTTTAAAAAAATTAATAGAACAGCATCGGACTTTTATGCGCGGTAAGGAATTAGCGCCCAATTACTTTTATGAAAATAAAAATCTAGTAGTATACGCCAATATAAAGGCGAAGAATTTTGATATTGAGATTTTAAATAAAAAATCAGAAGAAACTACTTCAATCCAGTTAGCTTTGCCGAAAAAAGGAATTTACTCTTGGATAGAGGTTCTCGATGTTCAAGTCATCGAAGGTAACTTAAAGGTGATTACACGTGGGTTTCGATCAGAGGGCGGAAATGATCTGAATGGATACACGATTAACTTGGGTGAACAAAAATTAGTGAAGGATGAAATGATTCATACGGCACCGGCGGTAGAGAATGGCTGGTCAGATATTATCCTGGTCAATGATCTTAATTCGATTGGATCAGAAAAGTACCTTTTGTTTAAGACAGAGAGTTATGAAGATAAACAGGTTCCGGCTGAGGGTGAAATGATATTGGACGGTGCACCAGAATTAGTAACCAATGAAGTCATGGTGTACGATATTGAAAATAATCAGTTGAAAAAATTAGTGGTTCCGGATGAAATCCGTGGAACCCTGGGTGACCTCTCTGCGATCTTTCATTCCACTATCTTTATTCCATCTCAGACAGCGGGTCGTTTAGAAGTAAACCAGTATGATATCGAAAAGGGGAAATGGGGTAAAAAGCTGTCATTTAATTTACCTTATAATCAGGAAGATGAGGGTGCCCCCTATATAAAGGTAATGAGTGGGAAAATATATATCATCCATTCAACCAATAATGGCCATACCATTTCCATTCGTGATTTAAAAACAGGGGTGTCATTATATGAAGGGAAACTAAAAGTGAAAAATACAAGCGAAGGTCAGAAGGATTTTCGCTTTCATATTAATGAAATAGAGCCTCTTCAATAAAACTGTTCGTTTAAATGATTGCTTGACCCGGTGCCTATCACGCCCCGATGACCAAAATGCCCTGGAGAAGTTATGCTAACCAGGGCATTTCTCGATAGGGATGAAAACCTATTAATCTTCTACCAATTTTCGTGGTGTAACTGGCACAGGAAACACCATTCGATATCGATTTCCTTCCAGACTCTTCACGAATCTGAAATCACCGTGCTCTCTGGGGACTTATTACATATTCTTCGGTTCTTACGACATATTTATTGAATCTTATTACATATTTTATGACTCTTATTACATATAATACGAAACTTACAACATTTGCTGGATATTTATTGGGAATTTCCGCAATCTCTAGGAACTTATACCATATTTTTCGACTCTTATCACAGTGTTCGAGGGTCTAAATTTAAGGAAATAATTAGAACCCTCCTATAAATATTTTTATGTATAACAAGAATAGTGTAAAATATTGTATAGGGCATTATTTTTTATAAAAGAGTATGCGTTTAATAAAGGAGAGTTTTAATAATGGCTATTTTGATAACAGGCGGTGCTGGATATATTGGTAGTCATACTTGTGTGGAACTGCTTTCAGCAGGCTATGAAATTATTGTTCTAGATAATTTTTCGAACAGTAAGCCGGAATCATTAAATAGAGTGAAAGAGTTAACGGGAAAGGATTTTACGTTTTACGAGGTGGATTTGCTGGATCGAAGGGGTCTTGAAGAGGTGTTTCAAAACCACTCGATAGAAGCTGTCATCCATTTTGCAGGCTTAAAAGCCGTTGGAGAATCCGTAGCTATTCCACTTCATTATTATCATAATAATATTACCGGCACGCTGATTCTTTGTGATGTCATGAAGAAATATGGAGTGAAGAATCTTGTGTTCAGCTCATCCGCAACCGTGTATGGGATGCCTGAGCGGATGCCGATTTCAGAGGACTTCCCGCTAAGTGCCACAAATCCTTATGGCCGGACGAAGCTGATGATAGAGGAGATATTGCGCGATTTATATGTAGCAGATAATTCCTGGAGCATTGCTTTATTGCGTTACTTTAATCCAATTGGAGCCCATGAGAGCGGCAGAATTGGGGAAGACCCGAATGGGATCCCGAATAATTTGATGCCATATATTACTCAGGTAGCTGTAGGAAAGTTGAAAGAACTACAAGTGTTTGGCAGTGACTATCCAACGGTGGATGGTTCGGGTGTAAGGGATTATATTCATGTCGTTGACCTGGCGTTGGGCCATTTAAAGGCGCTCGAGCGAGTCATGTTATCTAATGGCGTGGATGCCATTAACCTTGGGACTGGAACGGGCTATAGTGTATTAGAGATGGTCGCTGCTTTTGAAAAAGCTTCAGGCAGGAAAGTTCCTTATAAAATTGTTGAGAGACGACCTGGTGATGTGGCGGTTTGTTATGCAGACCCTTCTAAGGCTAAAAATAAACTGGGTTGGACGGCTGAAAGAGGAATTGAGGACATGTGCAAGGATTCCTGGAGATGGCAGGAAAAAAATCCGAATGGATATGAAACGAAGTAGTAATTGATTAGAATAATTCAGATTAAAAAGGAAGCAGATACATCTCTCATAAAGATGTGCCTGCTTCCTTTTATTTTGCTAATGTGATGGGAGCTGTCCTTTTGGAGTTCCTCTTAACGGCTTCAAACATTATTTTTTTTAAAGAACCATTTACTATCAGGCCGGTCGCGAGGAGTTAAGTTCAAAATAAAATATCCAATGATCAGGATTAAGATGACAAGGGAATAAAGCATGGTATTCACCGGCTGTTCGTGATCAACAATAATAATTCTTACCATTGCCGTGATGCCAATGTATATAAAGTATCTAATCGGAAAATGGTATTCTTCCTTAAAATATTTAACAATCATCGTAATGAACTCAAAATATAAAAAGAAGATGAGGATATTATCCAGAAAAAGTTTATAATCATCGCTGCCACTTTCTAACAAAATATGGCTGAAAATGATTAATTCCTTAATGAGTAAAATCGATAAAATAATCGCTAAAGAAATGAGAGAAATATTTAAAAACACCTGGAGAATCTTAGGTATGATGCTTAAAACAGAAGTAAAATTCTTTTTTACCCTTACCATGGAAACCATCCTCTCACTTTTTTAAACTATAGATTGTATTCATAAAACTTGATTTGTATATATATCCTATTTTTATTTTTATGAGAAATCAAGTTAAGGTTAAGTAAACTCCATTCTTGAACATGGGAACCAACATATAGAGGGTAGTGCCGCAGGCAAAAGAAACGGCCCCATGGTCAGTAGTTACGAAGATATCCGTCGAATTTTACCAAAAATGGTCAGTTAATTGCTGGTGATAAATGGTAGAATGATGGGGGCTGGATAATGGATAGCTAACTAGTGGGGGAATTTCGTATGAGTAAAAGGAAAACTAAAAAACAACAAAGAGAATTTGAATCGGGTATGACATCGATACTTTTATTGGTTGCCGGAGCCGCCGGGTATCTTACCAAATCGCTCAATGCAACACTGTGGATCGTAGGAGCGGTCATAGTATTGATGATTGTTCTAGTTGTATTACAAAATAATAAGCAAAAAGAGCGGTTAAGAAGATCTGGAATTAAAGATATTGATTCGATGGATGGCATTCAGTTTGAGTATTATTTGAAGGAACTTTATCAATCGAGGGGGTACGGGGCAGAAGTAACGAATGCCAGCGGTGATTATGGGGCAGATCTATTGCTTAATAAGGATGGAAAAAAGATTGTTGTTCAAGCAAAACGGTATTCGAAGGATGTAGGCATAAAAGCAGTTCAAGAAGTAATCGGGGCAAAATCTTATTATAAGGCGGATGAGGCTTGGGTAGTTTCGAATCGTTATTTTACCAAAGCGGCTAAAGATTTGGCTCAAAAGGGCAATGTTCGGCTGGTGGACCGAGATATGTTAATTAATTACATACTGGTATTAAATCCTGTTAGTGAAAGCACAGAACCATCAAATCTTACTACAGCTGTTCCTAGTAATACATATGGGACATGTAGTAAATGTGGGAGTCCCATGGTCCTAAGGACAGGAAAGCGGGGGGAATTCTTGGGTTGCAGCAGTTTCCCTAAGTGCCGACATACGGAGGATTTATCGATTTGATAAGTACGCTATATAAGCGTTAGTGCCACAATTGAGGCATTTTGGAACTTACGACATAAAACCGAACACTTATTACATATTTTTCGGATCTTATTACATATTTCAAGACTCTAATTACATATTTTCGGACACTTACTACATATTTTACAAAACTTACGACATTTGTTGGATATTAATTGGGAATCCCTTTTTTTTACCTCATTATGCGGAGTGGAACCCTAGGCGAGATACAGCGGCTTGTTGTTATATTATTTTAGAATTAAATTTGATTCATTCAGGACGAAGAATGATAAAGAGGTGAGTTCCGAATACTAATGCTTAATGAAGGAGAGGGCAATATGAAGAAAAGTGACCGATTTCTAGGAAGTCTAATTGGATTAGCCGTTGGAGATTGCATGGGTGCGGCTGTTGAATTCTGTCCCCCAGGTTCCTTTGAACCGGTGAGTGATATGCGGGGAGGCGGCCCTTTTGATTTAAAGCCAGGGGAATGGACAGATGATACATCGATGGCTCTGTGCCTGGCGGAAAGCATCATTGAAAGCAAAGGGTTTGATGCTGCCGATCAAATGGAGCGCTATACTCGCTGGTATCAAGAAGGGTATTTGAGCAGCACCGGGGAATGCTTTGATATTGGCATCGCGACGAGAGAAGCGTTGAGTCAATATCTCAAGACAGGGGTGCCCTACAGTGGGTCAGCGGATCCCTCTAAAGCAGGAAATGGTTCGATTATGAGATTAGCACCCGTCCCTTTGGCTTGGTCGAATGATATGGAACGGGCGATCAATTATTCCGGCGAAAGCTCACGAACCACCCACCAGGCTGAAGAAGCGATTGATGCCTGTTTTTACCTCGGCGGGTTGATTGCAGGGGCCGTCAATGACTTTTCGAAGGAGTATCTTCTTTCTCAGGAGTTTGTTTCTTTTGTAGAAAATAAACTGGGAAGACCTTTGAGTCCTAAGATTAAAGAAGTGGCTGAGGGTTCCTATAGAGATCGAAAACCACCGCTTATTATTGGAAGTGGGTATGTTGTACATTCCCTAGAAGCTGTTCTCTGGGCTTTTTACCACACTGAAGATTTTAGTGAGGGGCTATTGAAAGTTGTTAAGTTGGGAAATGACGCCGATACAACGGGAGCCATCTATGGTCAATTAGCTGGAGCATATTACGGTGTATCGATGATTCCGGAGCGCTGGCGGCAGCAACTCGTTCAGCTTGAATTCATCGAGAACTTGGCCAATAAACTTTATGATGTGCAGCTTTAACAATGACATTTTTAATAAAAATTATTCTTAGCTTAAGTGGTTGCAATTTTTATATATGACTTCCACCATCCAACCTTCCAAAGGGGCGATGGGGGAAGGTTGGATGGTTATAAAGCTCTATTAAGGTCGTGTAAATCATCCCCATGAAATTCCCTTTGAAGCTCCAACAGAAAATTTAGTACCTCCCTATTAAATTCCTCATTCTTTTCAATTTTCGCCACATGCCCTGCCTTTTTAATCAAATACCTCCTTGAATTCGGTATTAATTTATGCATTCTTGTTTGCATGAAGGAAGGGCAAATTTTATCGTTTTGACAAGAAATGATCAGGGTTGGCACCTTTATATTTTTCAACGTTTCTCGGTAATCAATATGTATACATGCCTTCCAGGATGGCAGAAAACCGTCTAAATGATTAGACCAATTCGGCATAACTTTTTGAATCATCTCATCGCCTTTATCATAAAGGCACCGCAATGTCGCTTCCTCTTTAAATTGTTCAACGGTCATCTTGGCATATTTTTTATTGCTCAGTGATAATAGTTTTTCAAGCCAGGCGGGAATGTAGAAAATAGTGCTTGCTAGAATAAAAGACTTTACTTTTTCAGGAAAAATCTTATAAATCTCTTGCGAAATGATTCCGCCCATGGAAAAACCAAGTATATGCGCCTCTTTTATCGCCAACTGATCCAATAAGCTCACAATATCTCTAGCAAACGCGTTAATGGATATTTCCTCGCCTTCAGGACATTTGGATTTCCCGAATCCCCGTAAATCAGGAATAATAACATCGAAATGGTCTGCAAAACGATGTTGGAATTTCCAACCTGCCTTTTGTTCGCCTAACCCATGAATGAGGACCAGTGGTTCGCCACTGCCCATTCGGTCATAGGATAAATTAACTCCATTGATGAATGCCTGGTACATGTTGACCTCACCCTCATTTACCTTCTTTTTGTTTTTCTTCCTTCCAAATAGCATACTTCTCACGCATACACGAACCACATGGTCTGTACCCTGCAGCAATCGCTGTTTGTTCATCCGCAAAAAATACTCTTTCTTTGGTGGTCCCCCATTTTTCAATGGCACTTATTGCTGCTCGACAATCCAGTCGACCATATATTTTACCTTTGCGATTTCCTCCAAGAGTCCCTGGAGTTATGCTCTGATATGGTTTTCTGTCAGGACCAATCAGTGTATAGGCTTTGTGTTCTGCTTTCATCGACCATATTCCTCCTCTGCTTTAGTTGTATATGGAATATTTCGACAAAAATCTACCAAGCCCCTTTTTTACTTTCCTTCTATAGAAATAATGAAAAAAGGAATACCCAGGCATCGAATAGCCTGGGTATCATTAGGAGTTCAAATAGTGGTCATACATATCTAAGCATTCAAGCAGTTCTATTTTATATACCATTAATGCTTTTTTTACAGTCTCATTATGATTGTTATTGAGCTCATTGTTGCATTTCTCTAATTCCGACGTTTTAATCGCAGTAAGTTCATTGTAAATATTAGTTAGATTGTTCATTTTCATTCCCCTTACCTATTATTTTTGAAAAAACACATGTAACCCATCCAGCTTCTCCTCTAGCAATCTTTTGGCATGCCTTTTCTAATAGAATGGACACCCATTCTATTTTCTATACAATGGAAATTCTCTATTTACGAGACTTACGACATGATTATTGGAACTTATGACATATTTTTGAAGACTCATTACATAAATATTTGTTGATTTTGTAAATTTATTTCTTTGCAAATAGAAACTTGGGATTCGCTGATAGAACATGAAAATTCGCTGATAGAACTCAGAAATCCGCTGATAGAACATGAAAATCCGCCGATAGAACCTCATAATTCGCCGATAGAATATTTTTCTCTCCGATTATAGGGCAAATTGAAGGGGATGTAGCTTGAAAAATAATAAAATTTGCGAATAAATTAACTAAAAAGAGGATTCCACTACTTTTTATGCTGGGGAAACTCTCTTTTTTTTTGCCCCAGGGATGGCAGTCTCCGCTTTACTCTCCGAAACCCCAAAAAATAAAAAACTTTATTACTAGCTTCCGCTTTTCACCAAGATTTCACCAAACTCTATTATATTCATTACATAAGATAACGAAAGGAGATAAAAGAGATGAACACAAAGGATAGAATGGAGGTGGAGCAGCTGTCATGGGTATTAGAGTAAGCATTATTATCCAAGAAACCTGCTTGATTATCAAAAAGTAGCGTAAAACCCCTAGCTTTAGATATGGGGATATAAGCTGTATTTTTGTTCGTTTTTTTTTAGGATAATGTAGGTAATTTACTATACATTCTATAAAATCCTTTGGTATAATGGAGATGTAAGTAGAACATTTGTTCCTTGAAGGGGATGAACGAAATGTATCGATCCTATAAAATACAAATTCATTCGGAACATGAATTGTTCGACTACTGTGACTCCCTCTGTTTTAAAGCGAAAAATTTGTACAATATTACCAACTACTATATTAGACAGGTTTACACAGCTTTAAAAAAAGAAACAAGAAATGAAAATCAACTTCAAGTTCTAACAGATATTCAAGACCATTTACCTCAAATGAATAAAATTCGTCAAAAAAGTTTTGAGAGAGCCAAATCTAAGCCTAAAAAAGTTGATCATAATGGTCATGTTTTGAAGCCAAAACCGAAGATATTTGAAATGCCCCATCCAGAGAAAGCATTCCTTCCCTATAACTTTGTAGAAGCACTTTTTAAAGTGATGAAACAAACCGATTACATTTCTATGCCCTCTCAATCCAATCAACAAACCATGAAAAAGGTATATGATGATTGGAAAAGCTTTTTTGAAGCCTCAAAGAAATATAAAACCAAGCCTACTAGCTTTTCAGGAAAACCAAAGATTCCTAAGTATAAACAGAAGAATGGACGTATAACCTGTTATTTAACCAATCAAATTACTAAAATTAAAAGTGGAGATACGCTTTCATTACCAGGAACTCCTCTTACATTAAAACTAGGAAAAATCGCACATATAGATGGCAAACTACAACAAGTGCGGATTGTCCCGTCCTATTCTCGGTATGTCATGGAAGTCGTTTTTAAAAGTGAAGTGGAAAAGGAGATCAAACGATCAGAAAAACAAGTAAATGAGTGGGTGTTTGAGCCGAAACGAGTAATGGGTATTGATTTGGGGGTAGATAACCTGGCAACTATCATCGATAACACGGGGCTCATGCCTCTGCTTATCAAGGGCAAATGGTTAAAATCAATCAATCAATACTATAACAAATTAAGAGCCAAATACATGAGTATCCTTCGAAATGGAAAAGGACCAAAGGAAGGGAAGTTTAACACAACAAGATTAATTTCCTTAGATCGAAAAAGAAACAATCGAGTCATGGATTTTTTACATAAAGCCAGTGTAAAAGTGGTGGAGATTGCTCAAGAAAGAATCATTGATACGATCATCATTGGAAAAAATGAGGGTTGGAAGATGGAGGTTGATATGCAAAAGACGAATAAACAAACCTTCATACAAATCCCATATGCCACTTTCATATCAATGATTCGGTACAAAGCAGAACGATATGGAATTCAAGTCATTGTCCGAGAAGAAAGCTATACCTCCAAGTCTAGTTTCTTGAATCATGACCCGATCCCAACTTACGGAGAAGAATACCATATTAATTTTAGCGGGTATAGAAGGAGCCGTTCTTTTTACAAAATCAAAGGTTCTAAGATTTTGATCCATGCGGATGTGAATGGGGCTTTTAATATTGTCCGTAAGCATACCAAGGATGTCTTCGAAGGCCTGGAGAGAAAACAGTTCCTCCAATCTCCACGAAAAATAATCATTATAAAGAAAAGAAAGGCAAAGCTGAAGGCCTAGGCCTGATGTAGTAGCGGGACTTGTGGTAGCCCTCGTAAAGACAATGCGGCTTTGAAGCCTATTCTTTCGAAACCCCTAGCTTTAGCTATGGGGATACTCATATAGAAATATCTTACAATTAATCTATAATTTTTTTCAGAAAGCAAGGGGACGGTTCTCAGTTTCTGCTTCAGTGCACAGTATATCAAAAATGCTTTCATACAAAAACTTTCTATAAAAAGTAAATCTCCCTATTGCATAAATAAATCGAAGATGATACTATAAGAAAGTCGCTTTTAGCCGAACATATTTTATAGCAAAAAGTGATGAAAAAAAGATATATTATTATATTGACATAATAG
>NZ_BCUX01000084.1 GCF_001591445.1 Neobacillus drentensis NBRC 102427
TTGTCGCTTCCACTAGTTACCGCTGAACCACTTTTCCACTCTTTACAGGCACCATACACGGATTCCTATGATTACCTCAGAACCAATTATGATGGCAGTGCCCGCCACAGTTCGCTTATTTTTCAAAAAATAGAAAATGGTTCTTTAATGTGTTGAAAATTCACATTGTTACACAAAATACTTAGGAGAGGAGACATGAAATGGAATTTTTTCTACTTACACTTTTACTACTCGCAATAATCGGCTTGTCTAGTTTCATCCATCATTTTATGCCATACATACCAGTGCCGCTGGTTCAAATCGCACTAGGGGTTTTACTTGCGGCACTTCCAATAGGGATTCATATCCCTATGGCGCCGGAATTGTTCTTCGTATTATTTATTGCCCCCCTGCTTTTTCATGATGGGAAAAATGTTTCACGGCAAGCATTATGGAAATTACGGAAACCGATTCTTTTGCTAGCTCTCGGGCTTGTGTTTGTTACCGTATATGCGATTGGGTACTTAATCTACTGGCTTATCCCGTCCATTCCATTGCCTGCTGCTTTCGCATTAGCAGCGATTCTTTCTCCTACTGATGTCGTTGCTGTCAGTGCCATTTCGAGTAGGGTAAAGATCCCACAAAACATTATGCATGTCCTTGAAGGGGAAGGACTAATGAACGATGCGTCTGGTTTAGTTGCCTTTAAATTTGCCGTTGCAGCAACGGTGACGGGCGTTTTTTCCTTAGTTGATGCAAGTTGGAGCTTTTTAGTGATTTCTATCGGAGGCATCGCAGGTGGCGCCATTCTTTCTTTTCTTATTATTCAACTGAAAATTTTTATTCGACGGTTGGGGATGGAAGATGTAACAATTCACATGCTTATCCAACTCCTCACCCCATTTGTGATTTTTTACATCGTTGAACATTTTCATCTTTCAGGAATCTTATCTGTCGTTACCGCAGGTATAGTTCATACCATTTTTCGAGATCGGGATCAATCCCCTGCCATGCAATTGCAAGTGGTTTCCCAAAGTACATGGACCGTTTTAATCTATATTTTAAATGGATTAGTATTTGTGCTGTTAGGCCTGCAAATACCGAATGTAATCAGTGAAATCTTTCAAGACCCGCTGTTTAATAATTGGCAGGTGAGCAAGTATATTTTCATTATTTCTGCTGCCCTATTTGTCCTTCGTTTCTTGTGGATTATGGCTGCCTGGCAGTGGGGATGGCTGAAAAGGCAAATTCAAATGCCGTCTATGAGAGCAGTTGGCATCCTTACGATCTCTGGTGTAAGAGGAGCTGTTACACTAGCCGGTGCATTTACGATTCCCTATGTACTAGAGAGTGGGAGTCCCTTTCCGCAGCGCTCTTTAATTATCTTTATTGCCGCTGGGGTCATCCTTGTTTCTCTTTTGGCAGCAAGCGTCTTCTTGCCGATTCTCGCTAAGCCGGATAAAGGAAACACAGAAGAACTTGGTAAGGAAATGGAGCGCGTCGCTCTGATCCGAACGATTGACTCCGCGATTCGTTCGATTCGTGAATTGATGAATGATGAGAATCGTGGGGCAGCAGTCTCCATCATTTCGACATATACACAACTCCGAAATCGCATTACGGATGTAAGTGATGAAAACTCCGAGCGGCTGAAATTAGTAGAAACTGAAATTCGGATGAAGGCCCTTGATGCAGAAGCTAACTACATCGAAAAATTGAAAAAAGAGGGACAAATTGACCGTGAAATGACTTATATGTCTGAAGAGCATATTCATCGGATGAGGCTCGCGGTTACAAACCGATTCCACTATCGAAGATTGTTTATTTGGATTTTGATTAAAAGAAGTTTGTACCAGGTTGTTCATCTTTTTCTACCAAATAACAAAGAACGTCTTGAACATCGCCAAGTACAAATAAAAAGAATCATCCGACTAAAAGTAAACATGGCGAAAGCTGCTATTCAGTATTTGAAGAATCAAATGACATCTGAAACTGCCAATATTTATTTAGTTATTATCGGAGAATATAGCGAATTGATCATGAAATTAAAACTAGCCAAAAAAGGCGCAGATTCTACTCACTACACACAATTACAAAGAGAATTACGAGTGAAAGCATTTCAAGCAGAACGTGATGAAATACAGAACTTGTACGAAGAAGGCGAAATCTCAATCGATGTCACCCGGAGAATTCGTAAGCAGATTAATATAAGAGAAGCGTATTGGATGGAAGAGAGCAGTTTGCATTCTCATTAATATAATTTAGAAGGCCCAAGAAGCGGCAGGACCATGTTCCTGCCGCCTTTTTGTTTAAATAGATGGTCTTTTATAACATAGTTTATTTTCTCCAGTACATCCTAAATAGTAGAACTTGGTGTTCGGAGGAGGAAAAAATGTGAATATCGATGAGATCATCATTGCACGCGAAAAGATGAAGGGAATTGTCCATACCACTACCCTTGATTATTCCAAAACATTTAGTCAGCTTGCTCATAATGAAGTCTATTTAAAGCTTGAAAACCTCCAAAAGACAGGCTCGTTTAAAGTTAGAGGTTCTTATAATAAACTCAATTCCCTCTCAAAGGAAGAGCTGGCCAAAGGAGTTGTCGCTGCATCAGCTGGAAACCATGCACAAGGGGTGGCCTATTCCAGTCAAATGCTTGGTGTCCCTTGTAAAATTGTCATGCCGAAAGGAGCACCACTTAGTAAGATTCTTGCCACAAAACAATATGGTGCGGAGGTTATTTTAGAAGGAGCGACATTCGATGATGCACTCGCCTATGCATTAGAGCTCAAAGAAAAATTAGGTGCTACATTTATTCATGCTTTTGACGATGAGGCGATCATCGCCGGGCAGGGAACGGTCGGTTTAGAAATTCTCGATCAACTGCCAGATGTGGAGGCGGTAATTTGCCCAATTGGAGGTGGCGGGCTGATTGCTGGAGTTGCGATGGCAGTTAAAGAACAAAATCCTCATATTTCAGTTTACGGTGTTCAAGCCCTTGCTTGCCCAAGTATGAAGCAGTCCTTGTTTGAAAATAAACCTGTCATGGTTGATTCCACGCCGACAATGGCTGATGGAATTGCCGTTAAAAAACCTGGGTTCAAGCCCTTTGAAATCGTCCAAAAATACGTGGATGATGTTTTTAGCGTCGATGAAATGGAAATTGCCAGGACCATGCTCATGCTTTTGGAGAGGAATAAACTGTTAGTTGAGGGGTCAGGCGCCGTTTCACTTGCTTCCTTACTTTATGAAAAGGCGAATATAAAAGAGAAAAAAGTGGTGGCTGTGTTAAGCGGCGGCAACGTCGATATGAATTTTATTTCAAGAATTATCGAACGCGGTTTGGTTGAATCCGGAAGGTATGCCAATTTTACAATTACCTTAAAAGACAAACCTGGTGAACTGCAGCGAGTCTTAAGCTCGATAACCGATTTGGATGCGAACGTTCAATCGGTAAATCTCCATCGGATAGGCAAGGATATTTATCCCGGCTATGCCCAAATTGAAATTTCAGTCGAGACCAAAAATCACGATCATATTGAGCAGTTGCATAAAGTTCTTACCGAGAAAAACTATCATCTGGAAATGGGGAATTTTTAGAGTCATCTGGTGATTATGGAAAAAGAGCTTGGAATCCAAGCTCTTTAACATTTTTTATACTCGATTACTTCTGAGACGCTATAACTTTTTAACAAATTCAGATTTTAAACTCATCGCACCGAATCCATCAATTTTACAATCAATATTATGGTCTCCATCTACTAAACGAATGTTTTTAACCTTTGTACCTGCTTTCAGAACCGATGAACTTCCTTTTACTTTCAGGTCCTTAATTATGGTGATTGAGTCCCCATCGGTTAAAACATTTCCATTGAAATCTTTAACAATATTTTGGTCTTCCGTCTCTGCTTCTGATTCTAAATTCCATTCATGAGCACATTCCGGGCAAACAAAAAGACTGCCATCCTCGTAAGTATACTCTGAATTACATTTCGGGCAATTTGGCAAATTAGACATCTATTCAATTCCTCCATTCATCCCTGTTATTCTAATATAAACGAGGGTTAACAGTCTAGGACGCGTTGAAGAAAAAAAGAGTGCCTGACACCAATTCGGAAATTACCGAATTGGTGTCAGGCACCATTCATTAGGCACCATAACTAATCCTATTCTAAATTGCTATGCCGGCTGAAAGCTAGTGTATGGTCAACTTCATTCAGCTTGCTGTAGAGCAGGCAGAGGGTATCAAATAGAATATGAGCGCATTGATCGAATAGAGAACCAAGTGGCTGGATCGTTTTCAACTCATTCTCACGGCGATATTTTGTCGCTGCCGGTACATGAAGAATCTGCGTTGCCGCCACTGCTAATGGAGACTCTGGGTTTGTGGTCACAGCCATTACCGAACAGCCTAGTGACTTCGTTTTTTCAGCCGTCCAAACCACGTTTTTCGTTGTGCCTGAACCCGAGATTGCTACTAAAAGGTCTCCTCCTTCAATGGACGGAGTGATGGTTTCTCCAACAACAAAGACTGTTGCTCCTAAATGCATTAAACGCATCGCGAAGGATTTTGCCATTAAGCCGGAACGCCCTTCCCCGATGACAAAAATCCGCTTCGCCTTTTGCAATTGAATAGCTAACTCTTGAAGCTGATCTTGTTCCACTTGGCTCAGGACTGTTTCTACTTCTTTCAATATTGTAGGAATGACTAACATCTTCTATTTCCCCTCCAATTGTAAAATAAGTTGTTTAAATTGTGCCGCAGCCTCTGCTGGATTTTCCGCTTTTGTAATCGAAGAGCCAATAATGACCACTGCCGGGTTTATCGACCTTGCAAGGTCGCCTATTGATTCTAGCTTAATCCCACCTGCTGCCGCCACTTGGAACCCTGAAAAAACACTTTGTTTTGTTCCATGATTTTGACTGCCTAATTCCTCTTGCTGATCCTTACTCACGTGCTCACAAAAAATGGCATCCGTATATTTCATTAAGTCTCTTTTTTGTTCAGCAGATGTATTTAACAGATCAATCATGACCTTTTTTTGATAACGATTAGCTACCTCCATACAGGCATCAATTGTCACAAGGGGAGAGACACCCATGACAGTCGCTACATCTGCCCCCGCATCAAAACACAGTTCAAATTCATAACGAGCATTATCAATAGTTTTTATATCAGCAACAATTTGTTTATTTGGAAATGCTTGTTTCATCTCTTTGATGCTCGCCACACCGAATTCTTTAATTAGTGACGTACCAACCTCAATCCAATCAATTGAAGATTCTACTTTTCTCGTTAACTCAATCGCTTCAGCTATTTCCATCCGATCCAAAGCAAGTTGTATATTCATCATCCGAACTCCTTTTTTAGGGTATAGGTTTTGATTTAGGTTTAGATAAATCGGTTTACTAAATCGGTTTATGAATAAATTATACTCCATTTGTAAGCGTTTTTCAATGAACAAAATGTGCCTGACCCATTATGGTGTCAGGCACTAACACTTACGAACGAACTCTTTTACACGATCCTGCTTGGAAAAACAAACACTTCAGGAGGTGTGTCCTCTTTATTGATCTGTTGGAATAGCAGTTCGGCCGCCTTTTTTCCCATTTCTGCTGCCGGCTGTTCGATGAAAGAGATAGGCGAATCTAGCAAGTGGGAGAACGGGATATTATCAAATACAATTAATTCCAGCTCTTTGCCAAGCTTGATTCCCTTCTCTTTTAAAAATTCCCCTACCGCCATAAATACCCGATCATTGGCCGCAAAGAGTGCAGTTGGCTTAACCTCTAATGAAAAAAGCTGTTCTAGTTTGTTTTTCATGTCGGGTATACTTGCTTCGATAATATAATCCGAATTTATTTCAATACCTGCATCGGTTAATGCCTTTTTATACCCTGCTAATCGATCGATTCGGGGACTAACCTTTAGTGGTTGCACGACAAAGGCGATATTCCGGTGGCCCTTCTCAATGACATGCTGCACGGCCATCGAAGTCGCATAGGCATTATCCGTTATGACAGAAAACACATCTAGATTCTCGACTTTTCTATCGACAAATACAACGGGATAGCCTTGACTCATCATTTTTTTATATAAATCATTATTTTGACCAGTTGGAAAAATAATAAGACCATCCACTTGCTTCGCTCTTAACATTTCAATATAATTCTTCTCTTTCTCAGGATCATCATCTGCGTTACAGAAGATCGCATGCAAATCATGTGTATGACAAAAATCCTCAATGGCACGACTGATTTCTGTTGAAAAAAAATGCGTAATATTTGCCACAATGATGCCAACCATGGAGGTACGCTTTTGCTTTAGACTTCTTGCGATAAAATTTGGCTGGTATCCAAGCTCTTCAATGGCCTCTTCGATTTTAAGCTTTGTTTTTTCCCCCATATATTCATATCGTTTATTTAAGTATTGAGAAACTGTACTTTTTGATACGCCTGCCACTTTTGCTACGTCAGCCATTGTTACTTTTTCCATACCTATCTTCCTCTTTCCTATTGGTTCACTGACTTCATTTTAGCGGCAAATCTAGTTTTTTTCCAGTAATGGTCCGAATAGGAAACACACATAACAAAAAAAGGATGACCTCTTAAGTGAAAAGTGCCCGTTAAAAACCGAGTCCTGTCACTTACTGTCATCCTCCCCTCTTATGCTTACCGAGCTGACTGTACTTCTTCCATCAACTTTCTCGCATTTTCGGTGATTAGCCTTAAATAATCATCTGTTAACGCTTTTTTCGGGTTAACCAGTGAGCTTCCGACACCAACAGCAACCGCTCCAGCGCGGATATAGTCCTTTGCATTTTCCATGTCAATACCGCCTGTTGGCATTAACGGAATATGTGGCAGCGGGCCTGCTAGATTTTTAAAATAACCAGGTCCGACACTTCCTGCCGGGAATACCTTAATCACATCGGCACCGTACTCATAGGCCGTTAGAATTTCGGTGGCGGTAAATGCCCCGGGAACACTAATGACCCCATACCGTTTCGTCATCTCAATTGTTTCCTTTCGGACAGTCGGTGAAAAAACAAACTTCGCTCCTGACAGTATTGCAGCTCGGGCAGTTTCCGCATCCAAAACCGTTCCGGCTCCTACAAAAATTTCATCACCAAACACATCGGCGGCTTTTTCAATAATGGCTAATGCTTTTGGAGTTTCCATCGTAATTTCAAGCGCTGTGACTCCGCCTTCTTTTAGGGCATGAGCCATTGGAATGATAGTTTCCACTGAAGCACCGCGAATGACTGCAACAACCGCCCGTTTTTTAATTTCCTCTACTCCCATTAAAAAAACTCCCTTATTTTCATATTTTCATATTTTCATATTTTCGAAAAAACAATAAGGAGCAGCCTTGGAAAACTCCCAAAGCTGCTAACCTTTTTTAAGCACTCAATTTCACGTTAGCAGGCAGACTGCTATCCTTTTTTGCAGCTTTTACCGCCCAAATGGTTAAGATGGCAGAAAGGAATAGTGATCCAGCCATAAAGATATAAGAAGCACCGAATCCACCAGTTGAATCATTCAAATAACCAACGATATAGGCACCCACAAACGATCCTAACGCACCCATACTGTTAATAAGAGCCATTGCGCCCCCAGCCACATTACGTGGAAGGATTTCGGGAATGATTGCAAAGAATGGACCATACGGCGCGTACATAGCACCACCGGCAATGACGAGTAAGACAAATGAAATCCAAAAATGATCTGTTCCAATCGCATAAGAGGCATAAAATGCGATCGCACCAATTAATAGGAATGGCCAAACAAATGCACTCCGGTTCATTTTTTTATCAGAGAAATAAGAAGCTACTAACATAAGAACAATCGCTAAAATATAAGGAACCGAAGACAACCAGCCAGTTTTTACAATATCCATATTTGGAGCTGCTTTAATAATTGAAGGAAGCCACATTACAAATCCGTATACACCAATGCTCCAAAGGAAGTATTGAGCACTTAACAAAACAACTGGTTTGGATTTAAAGGCTTCGCTGTAGTTTTTAACAGCCTTAATCCCTTCTTGTTCTTTTGCTAATTGTTGTTCAAAATCATTCTTTTCTTGTTCAGTTAACCATTTTGCGTCTCTAGGTTTGTCATTGACAACTTTCCACCAAATAAATGCCCAAATAACGGCAGGAATACCTTCGGCTATAAACATCCATCTCCAGCCAACAGAGTTTACTAAATAACCAGAAACAATCGACATCCATAAAACTGTTGCAGGGTTTCCTAAAATTAAGAACGTATTCGCACGAGAACGCTCAGCTTTCGTAAACCAATTACTTAAAAGTACTAGCATCGATGGCATAACGGCACTTTCCACGACCCCAAGGGCAAAACGTATCACAAATAATAATTTAATATTGGTAATCATACCTGTAAAAGAAGCTAATAAACCCCATGCAATCAATGACCAGAAAATGAGTACCTTTGCACTCTTTTTCTCAGCAAAGGCCGCACCTGGCACTTGGAAAAAGAAATAGCCTAAGAAGAATAGCGAACCAAGTAAAGATGATGTACCTGCTGTAATGTGAAGGTCCTCTGCTAATCCTGAAGCGGCACCGAATCCATAGTTAGCACGGTCAAGGTAAGCAAGACTGTAAGTGATAAAAGCAATTGGAATCAGCCTGAGCCACCGTTGTTTGGCAATCGTTTGTTTCATGTTAATTCACTCCCTGTAGATTATTTTCCAAATATCTTTCTAACTCTGCTTTGGTTGGATAGCCATCATTGTCACCTGGTGATTGAACCGCTAACGAACCAATTGCATTTCCCCTAGATACTGCTTCTTGAATGGTGAGGCCTTCGAGAAGTCCACTAATGACTCCAACCGCAAAGCCATCGCCCGCACCAACGGTATCCACAACCTTTTCCACATGGAAGCCGCGTACGGTTCCTTCTTCAGTTGCTGTTTTATAAAATGCTCCCTCAGCTCCGAGCTTAATAACAACAAGCTCAACACCTTTTTCTAAGTAAAAGGAGGCGATTTCACGTGGTACCTTAGAACCTGTTAAGATTTCACCCTCAGCAATTCCCGGTAACACATAATCTGCCAGGAATGCCGCTTCGTTGATTTCCTTTACCATTTCTTCTTGTGTTGCCCAAAGTGTTGGCCTTAAATTCGGGTCAAAGGAAACCTTTTTGCCATTCTTTTTCATAAAAGATAAAGCGTGCCTGGCAAAGGCTCTTGCACTGTCTGAGAGTGCTAAAGGAATCCCTGTCATATGCAGGTGCCTGGCACTTTGAAAATAATCTTCATTTAAATCATCGCTCATTAGATGGCTTGCTGCCGATCCTTTGCGGAAATATTGAACCTCTGGGTCGCCTTCTAGGACCATCGATTTCAATTGAAAACCAGTAGGATAATTTTTGTCGATTAAAACATGGTCGATGTCAACGTTTTCATTTTTAAGTCTTTCGATGACAAATTTTCCAAACGCATCATTTCCGACTTTACTTGCCCAACCAGAGCGCAGGCCGAGTCTGGCAAGTCCAATCGCTACATTCGTTTCCGCACCGGCAAGCTCGCGGGTAAATTGGTCGACTTCATGTAGAGTGCCTGGATAATTGGCCATAAACATGGCCATTGCTTCTCCAAAAGTAATTATATCTAACTGTTCCATGTTAATGCCTCACTTTCCGTTATCATCTGAATAAACTCTTTTGTTTTCTCCTTTGGTTCAATAGGAAACTCCAGGGCCTTAATGATTTCAGATGAAAAACTATTCATGACTTTCTCCCAGCTGTGTCTTCCACCTTTTTGAAGAGGCACAGTGATGAATTCTCCATTGTCATCTTCCACTTGTTTCAGATGTAGATATTGGACATATGGTGATAGTTTGCTTAATGCTTCATCCACATCCTGACCGGAATAATACCAGTTCCCTGCGTCAAATGTCATTTGAACGCGTGTGGACTGCTCGGAGGCGCTTTCAAAAAAGGACGTTAATTGATTGACATTGCCGCCATGAAGCGTCTGGTCATTTTCAACGAGCATTTGAATTTCGTGGTGCTGATTCAAAAAGGTATTCAGTTCCATAAGATTGGATTGACCTTTTTGAAAATGACCTAATGAAACTTTTATCCATTTCGCCCCAAGTGCTCTTCCTTCTTGAAAAATCTCGTTTAATTCTTTTACTTTTAACCCGTGATCCTCTTTCCATAACTCAATCGGAGCCGAGTACACGGTAAAAAGTTGATATGCTTCAATTTCTTTTCTCAAAATATCTAGTGGCGGGTCTTGTTCCGACAATAATTCACGGCGAATCTCAATTCCAAATGCGCCAGACTCGGCAATGAGCCGAATAAATGAAGTTTGCCCCTTCTTCAACACTTCGAATCTATCAAAAGCATTTAACGGGACAATTACATTTTTCATAACGAAGACTCCTTTTTGAAAAATAATTACTATAAACCGATTTAGTAAATCGGTTTAGTAAATCGATTTATACACATTATAAACCCAATGTAAGCGCTCTTGCAACAAAAACTTTTTTCTTTTTAAAAAATATATTGTGGTGCCTTTTTGGTGCCTGACACCTTAAAATTGATCTAAGTAACCTTGGGGTAAAATGTGGAAAAGGTAATAGTTATAGACCCCCTAAGTATAGATTCCAAAAAAAAAGACCCCGTATAGGGGGTTAAAGACCGAAGCTCTTCAACTTCGAAGGGTCGATCTTTTTTTCCTGTCTCATTTCTGCCTTTTCATGTTCTTTACGAATTACTCCGACACCCTGCTCCATATCTCGTTGGATCAGGCGTTTGATATATGTGGCAAACTGAATGAACTGGTTGCAATGTTCTAGAAGCTCTCTTTCATAGGGGTCATCAAGGTTGAATGGGACCGACTTGACCTTTCGATTTAGTTCATTCATCAGCAAAGACCGCTTTCCCCATAGAATAATACCCGAAAGCGTTGGCATATTGCGGACTGTATGCTTTGGCTCCGTTCATCCGGTAGAGGACGGGTTTGATTAGCTGGATATTTTTAAAATGCTCTTTAATATGTGGGAGAAGATATTCAGCAATTCCCCCGCAAAGAAACGTCGGCTCAGACAAGTGCCACTTGCCGCGAATTTCTGCCAGGATAGCCACTGCCATTTGTTTTTCTGTCATATCCATGTGTGTTTCAGCCCCGAAAGCAAGGGTCCCGCTTTTCCTGTCAATAAAGTAGCCATCTTCCACTCTTAAATAGTTGAAGGTACCACTTCCGGCGTCAATGATGTTCGCAATTTCTTCTGGCCTGTCTTCCATGCTGAAGTATGCCCCCGACCCTTCAGGTGCGACTTTTACATCCTCGATGTGGAACGTTTTCTTTACATTGTTCACCGTGATTGTGTGTGACCCTCTCAGCATGTTCTCAATTTTAACCCTGTCTTTATCCACCATTCCTCGAATCGGCTGCCCAATCACTACATAGTTTCCTTTCATTTTTCCATACTGATGTACAGCCACCAGTACCCTAATCTTTGTTTCTTCGTGCGCTTTCGAAATATCTCTCGGCTCTCTTATTGCATGACATTCCCTCCAGGCGATATTCCCCACGAACAGCTTTTCGTCTTCGTACTCAACGATGAAGTCGCCCTCTTCCATGTAGTTTCCATCTGAATTAGTCAAATGAAGATGGCGGTATGGTCCAATTGTTGACCTAAACTTAAACACTTCGTCCCTCGTTCTTCCTTTCACTTCGTATGCGCCGGCATCGATCGCTAAAATCCATTTGTAATCCATTTATTTATCCTACCCCTTTTAACAATATAGTGACAGTGCACATATGTCATACATCTAATCCTTTTTCAAACTTAGTATATGAGTGGAGGCCCAAATGTGACACACACAAGTCATACAATAGTGTTAATTGGAAAAATGAAAGAACAATAAATCAGGATATCTCTGCATCAAAATGAGGTTATCAAGGATTTTTGATATAAAACTAACTCCTTTTTAAATAAGATATCTTGTCCTTAATCGAGTAAGCAGTAAAATTAAAAGTAAAATAGGCGGAGGTTTTCCGGTTAAATGCAAAATAGAGCTCGTTTCGGGGTAAATAAGCGGAGGTTTTCCGCTTATGCAAAGCAAATTCTTCACTTTTCGGGTTTTTCGAGTCAATAGGCGGAATCTGTCCGT
>NZ_BCUX01000085.1 GCF_001591445.1 Neobacillus drentensis NBRC 102427
GCTGCGTTTCCCAAGCCCCACTAATCCTGAAGGTGTCTACGTGCCCGTGAAAGTTACCCATTAAAATTAAATCCAACCCGTTATTTGATTAGTAGCATTGTATTTTTGGTGTGGTTTTCCGAGTGCGTATCCTCTGCCGAAATGAATACCTTCTTGTTTTAAGGAACCCCATAAATTACCTTTTTCTTTGTTTTCGATCCAATAACCAGACTGGTATTCGAAAAGTTACGCTCATCAATAAGACGATTAGCATTAAAACAGCAGCTGATTTGTCAGCTATTTGTTTTGCATCTTCTACTAACGCTTCAGATTGTATATACCATAAATGGACTGGTAATGTCCCTCCCTGTGATAAAAGGCTGAAATCCCACATTTCCCCTGATGAACTAGTACCTCCAACTAAAAGAATAATAGCGGACTCACCAAAAGCACGACAAGCTGCAAGGCTAACTCCCGTCATAATACCAGAAAGGGCGGCAGGTAAAACAATTGAAGTAATAGTTTTAGATTCGGTAAGACCTAATGAAAGGGCTGCTTCTTTTAATTCTCTTGGAACGGTAGAAATTGCATTTTCTGTCACTCGTGTAATGAGTGGAAGATTTAATAGAGAGAGGCTCACCCCAGCTCCAAGTATGGTTAAACCAATGTGAAAAACATCGACAAATAAAACATACCCAAACAGACCAAAGACAATGGAAGGAACAGAAGCAAGACTTTCTACACTTGTTCTGATAAATTCTGTTAGACGGTTTTTCGGGGCAAATTCTGCCAGATAAATCCCTGAACCAATTCCAATTGGAAGAGAGATAATTAACGAAATGATTAATACATAGAAGGAGTTTAATAGAAATGGCCCAATTCCTCCACCTGCATCAATTTCGCTTGGTAATCCGAGTAAAAATTTTAAATTTATATCAAAGAGACCCTTTGATATAATCCGGAATAGAATCGCCAGAATAAACAGCACGATAAGAATAGAAAAAAACCATAAGGAATAAGTGAATACTTTATCTTTAAATTTGTTAATCCCTCTAATTCTTTGATTTTTTATATTAAAATAATCCATCATTTAAACTCCTTTTGCCCTAATCCTTCTCACAATAATGATCATAAGGTTTGAAACAATTAATAGGATAAATGCCATCATATAAAGGGCATAGTTCCAGGTTGAATCAAATTCAACATCTAAAATCTGCATAACGATATTACTTGTTAAAACGGCTGTTGGTGTGAAAAGCGTTTCTGGAAACTGAGCTGTATTCCCAATAACCATTACAACAGCCATTGTTTCTCCGATTGCCCTTGCCATTCCAAGGATAGCAGCCGTCATAATTCCAGATTTTGCTGCCGGAAGGATTACTCGAAGAACGGACTGTAGGCGGGTACTTCCTAGAGCATAACTCGCTTCCCTTAATTCAGAAGGAACAGAAGAAATGGCATCGTCACTTATAGTTGTTACAGTCGGCAGGACCATGATGGTTAAAGTAACAGCGGCTGCTAAAAGTCCATCCCCCATAACAGAACCTGTAATATCCCTTAGAAAAGGGGTAAGAATAGTAAGTCCCAGATAGCCATATATAATAGATGGAATACCTACAAGTAAGTCGAGAACCGGTCTAATGATTCGCTTAAGCCATGCTGGAGCAATTTCGACAATATATACAGCAAGCAGAAGTGATAATGGCACAGCCATAACCATTGTTAAAGCGGTTAAAGCAATTGTACCTATGATAAAAATAGCCGCTCCAAATTTTCCTTGGTCGGGTTCCCAGGTAGTAGAAAAAAAGAATTCTTTAAATGAAACATCTTTAAAAACAAGCAAGCCTGTTTTTCCAATGAATATAATAATAGCAAGCAGTACAAGACCTAAAATCAATGCACTTAAAAGAGAATAAAATTTAAACGTTTTATTTTTGAAATAGTTGGCACCCGAATGATCCATCAAACGATGTTTTTTTAAGGGTTTTTGCAGCGTTTGAAGCTCTTTTTCTAAAATACCCATAAATCCTCCTTAACTAAGTTAATGCCAGCCTATTAAGGCTGGCATTAATATGATTCTCTTAGGGGGAACTAAGAGTTATCTCATAGCACTAATTGGAATGAACTTCAATTTTTTCAAAGATCCATTTTGGAATTTGCTGCTTTGCATATATTTAATAAATGCAGCGTTAGCACCTTTTGCTTCACCCTTTGTTAACAAATAACCATATTCCCAAACAGGATACTTATGATTAATAACATTTGTAGTAGTTGCTGCTACACCGTTTAAACTTACAGCTTTCACATTGCCTTTTACATATGCTAAATCGACATAACCGATTGCATTCGCATTAGCATCTACAGCACTCAACATTTCTCCACTTTTACCAACTTCTTTATAATTACCTTTTGTCATAAAATTAACATTTTTTAAAGCTTTAGCTTGATAATTAACGCGGGTACCAGATCCACTCTTTCTGTTAACAACAACGATTGCAGCGTTTTTACCACCAACTTGTTTCCAGTTGGTAATTTTTCCGCTATAGATTTTTTGAAGCTGAGAAGTTGATAAATTAGTAACTTTGTTTGACTTGTTTACAATAGTAGCAAATGGTGTAACAGATACCTTGTAAGCTTTTAATCCAGTAAATGCTTTGAAACCTTTAACTGACTTCGTTGCATCCCAGTCAGAAGCTCCAATTGTTGCTGAACCTTTTTTAACGGATTGAGGACCTGCAATGGAAGATGATCCAGAAACAGAAATTTTAACACCAGGGTTTGATCTTTTGAACTCATTTGCAGCCTGCTGTGTTAATGGAAGTAATGCCGTAGAACCTGCAATTACCACTTTACCAGTAACCCCAGCAGCATTTGCAGTTGATGATAATGAACCGACTGATAGACCTACAGTAGCTACAAGAGCCATAGAAGCCATTGTTATCTTTTTAAATAAATTCATTTGATTTTTCTCTCCTTTTAAGTGGTATACTTTTTATTATTTTGTTACTGATTCAAATTGTCCGTTGTTTATTACCATTACACGATCGCCGTTTTGACCTGGAACAGTAATGGCCATTCGTTTTCCATCAGGAGCAACAGACACTGAAGAAATTTCTAATTTTGTTTGAGCTAATTTCGTTATTGCCAAGCTTGTTGTATTTACTTCATAAATAGTGTGTAAACCATCTTTTTCATTCACTACAATGATTAGCTTGCCTTTTGCAGAAACAGTAGCTGTAGCAATATCCCTACCTGTTACTAATGATGCAATAGCATTCTTAGCACCAATTACATTAAGAATTGGTAATTTAACTCCGTCTGCATCATAGCTTGTATAGACAATATTTCCATTTGGTAAGAAAGCAGGAAATGCTTTATTGTCTGGTGTAGTTGTTAATGCAACTGATTGGACTTCAGCAGCTGTCATATCCACAACAAATAACTGGCTCTCTGTATTAGTTAAATCAATGTCGGTTACATCTGTTTTATCTGGATCTGTATAGTTTGTAGTTCCCTCTTTTCCTGCTGTATAAAGTAGTTTTTTTCCATCAGGAGATAGAGTCAAGTCCGCTTTGGATGTAAGTTTATCAGAATTGATAGGATTAATAGCTCCGTCTTTTATATTAATTGAAGCAATTGAATCCATCTTTGTACCTAGAATGAAATAAACTTTCGTTCCATCCTTCGACCAAACGAAATTGAATTTTGGTGAATCTTCATTCGCATTTAAAGTGCTGATTTTATTGTTTAATAGATTCACAAGGTATACTTTCCCGTTCTCGTCGGAGTACACAGCTTGTTTGCCGTCTTGGGATACAGAAAGATCCGTACCGTTAATTTTTAACAATCCCTTTTTACTGTTTACGTTGATTACGTATGTGCTCGAACCGAAATCGTTATCATTACCTACCAATAAATTTGAATTATTAATCCATTGTGGATTATAAGAGTCACCGCTGATTAATCCGGCTATTGAAATAAATTTCCCACTTTTTTGGTTTAATATATCTCCACCAATGGCTTTTACAAGTTCATTTAAATCAGCATAAACTAACCCTTTTACCTTGAAAGGATTTAAACCGATTTTGACAGTTTTTTTATTCTTTAAGATGTAATACTGGTTTGATTTATCTGTTTTAATGGTAGCGCCAGATAGTTTAGCAAAATCACCAGCTGAGAACCATTGCTTACCGGCCATAGCAAGTGTTTTAATGGACTTTAGCTGACCATCTACATTCAATTTGGCTGTTCCAAATGTAATGGTACTATTCGTTGAAACTATAAGATTAGTATCTACTACAACTTTTCCACCTAGAGCGTTAATGAAAGATTTTGCATCAACGAAAAATGTTTTCCCTACTACTCTAGGAGCATTTGCTATCTTAACCTTTTTTCCATTTACCACTGCGGTAGTAGATTTTGCTTTTAATGTTAATGTAAGCCTTTTCTTTCCGCTCATTTTAGTAAACGTATAAGTGTAAGTGTTCTGTTTATGTACAACGCTAGTTGACATTAATTTACCAAGATCCGCTGAAGAATATAGCTTTTTTTTGTTAATTACTTTAAACTGAACATTTTTAAATTGACCATTTACAAGCATTTTTTCTTTAGAAACTGATTGATTTTGTTGAACAGTTGCAGCTTTTACTTCATTTAATGCGATAGGAGTAACTAAGCTTCCTGCAAGTACAGCAGTAGCAACAACTAAACTTGATAACTGACGCTTCATTCATTCCCCTCCGATTGATCGTCCAAAATTCTTAATAAAATTCCAAAGACTAACTTTCTACCCCCTCGAAATTACTAATTCTCTCTCACAAATCAGATTATATATCCTGAATGTTAAGGGGGTGTTAAGAATAGTCTGATAATTGTAAACTTAATATAAAGATAGTGAAAATATTAAGTAAATAATCCTATTTACTTTTATTATTTATGAGTAAAGAGATTTAACTTCACAAACAGAAAAAGACCACAGCATTATGTACTGTGGCAGAAAAAATTTTATAGTTTTTTGAAAAAAGCCCTGCTCCCCATAAACTCTAACCAATCTCCCTATATAGCACCTTTTGTTTGTTATCCAGCTGCTTGTCTAACCAGCCGACCAAATCTCCTAAAAACCGATCTCTTCCCACTCCATCAAAGGGGCGATGCTTGACTAGAGCGTACTCATACAGCTGTTTATCGGTGGAGGCCACTTGGTGGAAAAATTGTCTTAGCTTTGTTGGAGGGGTAATTTTATCATCAAGTCCGTATTGCAATAATAACGGCAGTTTAATCGACTGTGCCTGATTTACTGTTCTTGAAATCGCCTGAATTAATTCACTTCCCAATCCCGGTGTAACGGTATTATGACGCAAGTTGTCGGTATAATATTTTGCATGCATCTCTGAATTTTTTTTCAAAAGCATTCGGTTATTTGCCAATTTATTGATCGTGTAGTCCGGTTTAAACTTACCCATTAAGGTAATCCCAAACTGTTCAAATGGTTTCATCTCATATGAAATAGCAGGTGAAATTGCAACCATTCCTGAAATACCTGCACTATAATCTAATGCATACTCGAGCGCTATCAAGCCACCCATACTATGTCCCACAATATATAAAGGCAGTTCGGGCTGATCAAGAGAAACAAGTTTTCGAAACGCATGTAAATCTCCTCTAAATTCATCCCAATTTCGTATAAATCCCCTTTTACCGGTGCTTTTTCCATGACCACGTAAATCAAGGGCGTAAACAATATATTCATTTTCAACCAAGCTTGCGCTAAGATTCTGCAGCCCTCCACTATGGTCGCCATGTCCGTGAACTAAAATAACTGCCGCCTTTGGAGCTGATAGTGGTTCGATCATACGAAAAAATAGTTCTGCTCCATCGACACCATTAAATGTCCCTTCTGTTGCCATGCTATGTAATCCTCCAGTTGCTAACAATATGAAAACAAGTCTTTGTAGTTTAAAAAGCTTTTTAAGTTCATTTTATTATAAAGCTAGAGGCTGACCATGTCACGCCCTATGGAACAATCTCTTTAGATACAGTACACAGTCACGATTCGTACAATTTCCCATTATAATTAAGAACTAGCGAGCTGGTGCCTGACACCCATTTTGGCACCCAATTATAGGTAATTTTCTAAATGGCTTCTTTTCTTGGTATAATAGATTATGTTTTTCAGATAACACTTGAGGTGAAGATGAAATAAATAAATTAACGTATCAAAGCAAATTGGATATGACTCTCCAAAAAGGAACCACCTATATATATACTCATGCCTGTTCTGAGGATGAACGTTCTTTGTGTGCTTTGGAAATGCGCTCATTATTCGGTGTCGCGTCTCAAACTAACGTCTTGGAAAGTCTCGTAAAAATTGATCCAAGTCGAAGCCCGTTTATTAAGGAAAGAATTGCGGTGATTTATAAGTCCGAAAGCCTTGAGGATCTTTTTATAAAGGTAGAAACTTTACAACTAAGCGGAGCAACGTTTAAAGTCAACTATGTGAAAAATAGTGGTCAGGCGAAAGGTGAACACGCAGGATTCGAGAAACGACGTGCCATTGAACGCGAGCTCGGCTTACACATCAACGGAATAGCAGATCTTCGTCAACCAGATCGACAGTTTGGGGTCATAAATGTAAACGATATATGGGTATTCGGTGAGTATGTGAAAAGTGAGGCGGTTTGGTTTCGACATCAACAGAAGCCAAATGGTTACTCCACTGCGCTCAGCACGCGTGTTGCAAGAGCGGTAGTAAATATCGCCGTCCCAAATCCAAACGGTATTAAGGCCATTGATCCTTGCTGTGGAATTGGAACCGTCCTAGTTGAAGCAAGGTCGATGGGCATTGATATGGTCGGAAGTGACCGCAATCAGCTGATCCTTCCTGGCGCACGAGAAAACATGATGCATTTTGGTCTTAGCTGCAAAATAAACTTAGCTGATATTCGCGATATCACCAGTCATTATGATGTAGCGATTATTGATTTGCCTTATAATTTGTGTTCGGTGATAACCCCGGAAGAGCAGCTGGAAATGCTCCAAAGTGCACGTTGGTTTGCCAACAAAGTGGTCGTGGTCACCGTTGAACCAATCGATGAAATTCTTTTAAAAGCTGGTTTTTCGATTATTGATCGAGCTGTTGCAAAAAAAGGGTTATTTATTCGAGAAGTGATAGTATGTAATTGATAGGGCTTTATCATTTGCCTAATCAATCATAATAAAAAGATCTTTATGAGGTTGTATCGTTACGAAAAGAGGGGAACGTATGAATAAACAGTCTATATATGGATTAACTATAGATCAATTGGAAGCCTGGCTTTCCCAGCATGGTGAGAAGAAATCGCGGGCACAAAAGGTTTGGGAATATCTTTATCGAAAACGCGTCACAGCCTTCGAGGAGATGACGGATGTCAATCAAGCGTGTATTCAATTACTATCAGACCACTTCGTCATCCAGACCCTACAGGTGCATATTAAGCAGGAATCAGCGGACGGCACGATTAAATTCTTGTTTAAATTACAGGATGGAAACTTGATTGAAACCGTGTTAATGCGTCAGAAATACGGCCTTTCTGTCTGTGTGACCACGCAAGTAGGCTGTAACATCGGCTGCAGTTTTTGTGCGAGTGGTTTATTAGCGAAAAGCAGAGATTTATCTAGCGGAGAAATTGTTGAGCAGATTATGAACGTGCAGCTGCATCTGGATAAAAAAGGCCAAGGGGAAACGGTCAGTCATGTGGTTGTGATGGGCATCGGTGAACCCTTTGATAATTTTGAAAATCTATTAGACTTCATCAAGGTCATCAAAGATGATAAAGGTCTTGCGATTGCCGCTAGAAAGATTACCGTATCCACCAGTGGTCTCGCTGATAAGCTCTATGAATTCACGGATACGAAGCTGCAAGTAAACCTAGCCGTCTCCTTGCATGCGCCAAACAATGAGCTCCGGACGCGCATTATGAAAATAAACCGTGCCATTCCAATTGAAAAACTAATGAAGGCAATGGAGTATTATATCGAACAAACAAACCGCCGGATTACGATCGAATATATTTTGTTGCGCGATGTAAACGATCATAAGCAAGAAGCTGAACAGCTTGCCGAGCTTCTTCGTCCGCTTGGACAGCAAGTCTATGTAAACTTAATCCCCTACAATCCGGTGGATGAACATAGTCAATATCAAAGAAGTGAACAGGAATCGGTGCTATCATTTTATGATACGCTGAAAAAAGGCGGGGTAAATTGTAAAATCCGCCAAGAACACGGAACAGACATTGATGCCGCGTGTGGACAGTTACGCAGCAAACAAATCAAAAAAGCATAAGCGCAGTAATTTCAGAACAAAGGGGAAATCCAACGCACAGAAGGTGCCCTGGATTTCCCCTTTTTTTGTCAGTTCGGATATTCAAATTTTGTTATTCGGTAAATTTTTTAAAAATCAATGTGGCATTGTGTCCGCCAAATCCTAAGGAGTTTGATAATACTACTTGGACATCCTTTTTCTTTGCCACGTTAGGGACATAATCTAAATCAAGTTGTTCATCTGGTGTTTCATAATTGATCGTTGGAGGGATGATCCCTTCCTTGATGGCTAAAAGAGAAAAAATGGCTTCAACGGCCCCTGTTGCCCCCAACATGTGGCCAGTCATTGATTTCGTCGAGCTTACAGATAAATTATAGGCATGCTCTTTGAACACATCCTTAATGGCTAACGTTTCATACAGATCGTTATAAGGAGTGGACGTTCCATGAGCATTGATATAGTCGACTTGTTCCGGGGATATGCCCGCATCATTTAAAGCAAGCTTCATTGCCCTCCCTGCACCTTCTCCTTCAGGTGCAGGTGTCGTAATGTGATGGGCATCTCCCGTAGCTCCATAACCAATTAGTTCACCGTAAATGGCAGCACCACGGGCGATTGCATGTTCTAATTCCTCTAGGACGACAATCCCTGCGCCCTCCCCGATGACAAATCCATCACGATTCTTATCAAACGGCCGGCTTGCTGTGTTCGGGTCTGGATTTTTTGAAAGAGCGGTCATATTTGAAAATCCTGCAACAGTCATCGCTGTAACCGTTGCCTCAGTTCCGCCGGCAATCATTACATCCACATCCCCCTTTTGAATCACGCGGAATGCATCACCGATGGAATTGGCGCCTGAGGCACATGCGGTAACGGAACAATTGTTGATTCCTTTCGCTCCAAGTGCAATCGAGACTTGTCCAGCCGCCATGTCAGGGATAAACATAGGAATCGTAAACGGGTTGACCCTTCTCTGACCCTTTTCGATAAATTTCCGATGTTGTTCCTCGAATTCAGCTAACCCGCCAATCCCCGATCCAATCCACACACCGACTCGTTCAGGCTGAATATTCCTACCAATTTGGATGCCTGCGTCCTGTACAGCCATTTGACTTGCAGCAATCGCAAACTGACTATAACGCCCCATTCTTCTTGATTCTTTTTTATCCATAAATTCTTCTGGTGCAAAACCTTTTACTTCTGCTGCAATCTTAACGTCCACTTGGTCAACATCAAAAAGGGTTGCTGGGCCAATCCCGGAAAAACCATTTTTAATCTGTTCCCATGTTGTGTGAGCATCATTCCCCAAAGGAGTGACGGCTCCAATACCTGTAATCACTACTCTCTTATTCATTCAATGCTCTCTCCCACTCTTTATTCAAAATAAGTTACCGACAAATGTTCATCTTTTATAGTTTAACTAATTTTGAGTGGTTGGACAAATTGAATTCGGACTATCTTTATTTTGTTTTTGTAATAATCAACATGTTTTAACGGCACAGCATCTATTTTGGACAGCTGAACGTGGTTTTCATTTTCATAAACCCATACATTAAGCGTGCATTTCTACCTTTTTGCGTATGCGGATTAATTTTTGATTTAAGGCATTTCATAAATTGCCTATCACAGTAACAAGGGGAATTCCCTCGGCTCAGACAGCGGTCATGCTGGTAGCAGCAGCCATCCACATCATTAATCGGACTTCCCGGTCCACTGCACCCTGGCCCACACCAACGATACCCTGGAAAAAGACAAAATGACAGGAAGCTCTTTTTTCTACGTTTCACTATGTTTCCACCTCCTAGAAGTTTATTACTATATTAATATGAAAAAATATTGCATCTGTTTAGACTCACAAGCTAATCTTCAGTGGGATATAAAAAAAGAGTAAACGCTTTATTTGTTTTCCTATGCTTGATCATGGTTCTCTAACAAGCTATGTCGGAATACAAATATATAAAGGATTTTTTAATTATTAAAAATATTTACATGAAAGGGGAATCGATACCTATGGATGTTTGCATTTCTTGCGGGAGTGAATTGTCCAAATTTGAAAGAAATAGAAGTGAATGCTGGGAGTGCATGGATACAACCACCGAAGCCTATACAGAGGAAGAATAATCATTTTATACAAACGAAAATCCTTAATTAAGGAATAAAAATGGCCCAGTCCTCTAAACAAAATGAGGACTGGGCCATTTTTATTTATATTACAACGAATGGCAGAATAGAAACTTTTTTTGATGGTCTTTTTATTTGGATAAGTTAATAAGAATAGTACGGACGTAGTATATTCAGGGGGGTTGGAAATGAGTAGTGATGAACGCGCATTACATCCTGATACCGGTGTTACATCTGGATTGTTTGTTGAGAGGTCTTTAAATGAAATTCGTTTTTGGGCTAGAATCATGAAAGAGCATTCTTTATTTCTTCGATTGGGTTTTAGAGCAGAGGATACTCAACTAATCCAAGAGGCGAACCAATTTTACCGATTGTTTGAACGCATCGAACAAACCGCACATTCCTATACAAATCAAACAGATCCTGAGCAAATAAGAAGGTTTAATTCAGAAGTACAACAAGCAGCAACTAATATTTTCGCATTTAAGCGAAAAGTACTAGGATTAATTCTCACATGTAAATTGCCAGGGGCAAATAATTTCCCCCTATTAGTTGATCATACAAGCAGGGAGGCTAATTATTTTAGAAAACGCTTAGTTGAATTAAATGAAGGTAAGTTGAAACCTCTTGCCGATGCGATTATTAAAGAAAATGTCTTCTTCTTAAGGATTATGGCAGATCATGCTAAATTTATTGGTCATCTGTTGGATCCTTCCGAGAGAAAATTAGTTGATACAGCTCAAAATTTCAGCAATGATTTTGATCAATTGCTGTACCAAGCACGGGACTTAGAATCTATGAAGCCACAATCACAAACAGTTCCTCTTTTAGATCAATTCCTAGATCAAAATCGTGTGTCGGTCTCATCGCTTCGAGACTTCAAGAAAACCGCACGGGATTTAATTGAGCAATGTAAAATACAAAGTATCATTCATCCACTATTAGCAGACCATGTATTCCGTGAAGCTGATAGATTCCTTGAAATTATTGATATGTTTGATGCACACCTTACAAGCGTTAAGCCCCAATCTAGTTAGATGAAGATTGATGATATAAAGATAATTGTGAAAATAGATGCGGCCCCCTATTTTAGGGGGCCGCATCTATTTAGTATATAAAAGGGAGAACTAATCAGGCTATGCAATAGTTTTACAAAAAATAAAAATCTTAGTAATCACCTAACGGGTTTACTTGTGAGA
>NZ_BCUX01000086.1 GCF_001591445.1 Neobacillus drentensis NBRC 102427
GAAGGTTATTGATCTATAATTTATTGAGTTCTTTTTAAGGTTACTTTCTTGGAAACATAAGTGGAATCACATTCATTTTGACATAACAATTGATGTACATAAAAGCAAAACTCGCCACAGTATTGGCGAGTTCTCTTCTTTATGGGGGTTCAGCTCCCTGATCAACTAAAACACCTCGTTAGTTCAATAAGAACCCCTGAATTGATACAAATAATGAAAATAAAAAAACAACAACAAATAATAAACCTTTCGCCTTTCTTTCTTTTTGAAATTCCTCTAACCCCATAACCAACATTGTTAGACCTAAGAGAAATATCATTAAATCGCTAAACTGAAAATTTTTCGAAATTAGCCCGTATGTAGCCAATATAAAAGTTAATACTGATAAAACATAGCGTAGAATTTTTAACAAAAATCACTCCCCCTTTCATTCTCTTGAACATTCCTTTTTTAGATTCGCACACGTTTGTTACATAACAGATAATATTTTTTCTTCCTGATTTTTACCTTAGAATGGATTTTCCCCTTTAATAAACGGGATAAAGACTACATAATTTGAACCAATAAAAGTAAACCAAAAGTATACCGAAGTTAGTCGTTTTTTATAGTGAATACTTTCCTTAGATATATACAAACCAACAATCAACGTGTATAAGACGAATAAAATATAAGAAACACCAAACCAGTTCACCCATACGTTTCCAGTAAATAGTATACCATAGTTCCCGTAAATTGGTCTTAAAATATATACTGTGAAAAGTAAACCAATTGATAAGTGTGCAATAATTTCAGCTAATCGAAGTACAACTTTCTTCAATTCATCCAAAGAAATCAACCCCTTATTGTAAATCTCTTAATGATACCTTATTCAACATTTTCAATGCCCCGTTAGTTAAATAACGATAATGAAAAAGGACTGCTGAAACAGACCATTTGTTGTGAAACTAATGCAAAGCACCCTTCAGTTTAAGAGGAAATATCATTAAGGCAGGTATCAAGTTAGGAATATCTTTTACTATGATACTTTTTATCAACAAAAACACTAACCAAAACTGCAATCAAATAAGGTAGTAATGAACCTGTGTCATAGTCTTTATACCTATGATGAAACACTAATATTGAAATATCAAATTTCATTCCAATCATATATAAAATGCTTATTGTAATAATAAAAGTAACTAAAAAAAAGAAAAATCTCCTAATTTTGCTTATCAACTGAATTCCCCCCATTTTATTAATTCATAAAAATCCAATAACAATTTTAGTTTCATTATACACCATAAAATACGTTGTCATTTTTCCGACTGTTCTTATTTCACTAACCTGCTTCATTACTTCAATAAGAAAAGCCGCCAAAAAAGGCAGCTGGATCATCAACTATTGCACCCTTTAGTTCAACAAGATTTGTTTAGTCCACTTGTCTGCATTGTAAACGGCTTTCATTTTCAGAAATACCTTTTTGGATTGTAATTTTATTTATTTTAACACCACTTTCTGGAGTATCGGTCAGTGTAATATGAATTCTATCATAGGGAATATCACCATGATGTGCAGCATAATTTAACGCACTTGCGTGAACGATATGTCTTCTTTTATCCCTATTTATTCTTTCAATATTGATTCGTGGACACATTATAAAATCTGAGTAGGTTTTATCAAGGTAGGAATAGTATCTGGTATATAAGGTTTCTTCAAGTAGTTCTTTTTGGGTTGGTCCACCTTCGAGATTAATATTAGCCCTTGCATTTGAATATGAAGAAATCAATCCGACAAACAGCAGAGATGTTATCATTAACTTTCTCATAAAAAATAAGTTCACCTCTAGCCTTAAATATTTGTAGGTATTTTCCCCATAATTATTTGCTCGATACTTCTTCAACTATTGCTTCGTTAGCGGAACAAAGAAAGCGAGTGCCCTTAATTGAACAATCGCACCCGTTAGCATAATAAGAAATCCAATTTATATTCCATATCTAAGAAGAAAAAAACTACCTACCCATAGAAAAATTGCAATTTGTGTTATTAGATACATTGCAAATTCAAAGGTTGTTAGCTTTCTTTCTCGCTTCGTCTTTTTCAACTGTCTTACATAAAAAAATGAACATAAGAGTAGTATTGCTATCGAAAATTCATATATGTTATCCAAGACGTTAATCAAAAGAATATCCTCCTCTACCAGAGAAATAAAGTGCTATACCCTCTTCCAAATAAGCACCCGTTAGTTTAATTAACATAAAAGGCTATCTATTTACTAAAAACCAAAACATTATTTACAAAAATCCTACATTTTATAGTCAAAATACCACCGAGGCTTACTTTAATATTTTTTGTAATTTGTTCATTGTCTTTAATAAACCCTCTTAAAGTTGCTCTCGATGCGATACCTAAATTTTCATCTTGTAATTTACCATCAATGTATAACTTTTCGCCATAAAACCAAGTATTAACTACTTGAATATGGTGTCCTTCATATGTAACATCAAACATTTTCTTCATAATAAATCCCCTCCTCCCCTTACAGCATATACGAATTAGAAAACGAAAGGTTCCCCTAGTTTTACTTTTACTAAACTGCACCTTTAGTTGAAGAAGAAAAAGCCCTACTCCTTATTGAAGTATAGCACCCGTTAGCTTAAGTATTTTATTTCACAATCTTTGCTTTAATAATAAAAATGGTTGCCGCAACAACCATTAACGATTCAGATAACGTCCATAATAATAAATAATTATCGATGGGTCTGCTCTCCGATAATATTACCAATACGGCTTAATCCTTTTTCTGCTGTTAGAATCATTTCATCAAATAACTCCTGAACAGTAGGAATATTGTTAATAAGTCCGATTACTTGTCCAGCCCATCCAAAACCTTCATCTTCATTTCCATCATAGATATATCTGCAATTAGCATTTCCGCTAATTATTTCTTGCAGATCTTCATAGGTGGCTCCTTCTTTTTCACGTTCGATAATATCCAGAGTAAATTCACTTTTCAAGACTCGTCCTGGTGAACCAATTGCTCTCTTAATAATTACTGTATCCGACTCTTTCGCATTAACAATTGCCTGCTTATATTTCTCGTTTGCGTGAACGCACTCTTTAGTAGCAATAAAGCGAGTACCCATTTCAATTCCTTCTGCCCCAAGTGCAAAAGCTGCCAATAAACCTCGTCCATCGCCAATCCCACCGCTCGCTAACACTGGAATCGATACGGAATCGACTACACGAGGAATAAGTTCCATTGTACCAATATCGTCTCGTCCTAAATGTCCACCGCCTTCCTGTCCAACTGCCATTACAGCGTCAGCACCGAGTTGTTCTGCTTTCTGTGCCTGTCTAACGCCTGCAACAAGGACAAGCGTTCGAATATTTTCTCCTTTTATACGTTCAAAAATAGGTTGAGGATTAGCTCCTGTAATAGAAATTGCAGGTACCTTTTCTTCAATAGCAACTTCAAGCAATTCCTTATATTGTCCATCGTGCCTTGCAATGGCAAAGTTTACGGCGAATGGATTATTGGTAAGTGTGCGTACTTTACGAATTTCCTCCCGAAGTTTTTCAGGTGAACGCAACGTTGCCGCAGTAATTTGTCCAAGTCCTCCAGCATTCGAGACCGCAGCCGCCAGTTCAGCATAAGCAAGGTAGGCAAGTCCTCCTTGTACAATTGGATATTTAATTCCAAAAATCTCGGTTACTCGTGTTTTCATAGTTTATCCCACTCCTTTTCAGATGTTCTTTGTATTAGGTTAAACATTCCACACAAAAGATTATTAATCCTGCAAATGTTCCTAAAAAGGAAGCTCTTGTTGTGCTAATATGCCAGTTAGTTCACCAAGAAAAAAAATGACCGCCGCAGCGATCATCATCCTGAACAAAAGCACCCTTTAGTTAAATAAGAAAAATCAGATTACCACAGATTTCTTGTCTATTTTTAACTGATTAACAATGGAAGAAATTAATGTATCCAAAGGATTAATTATAGGTTTAGATGTCTTATTTTCAACCTCCTGGGATGCATTAACCATAGATAATTGAGCAACGGAGATAATTTTATCTTCTTTAATAATTTTGTTCAGGAAATTGGAAATTTCTTGATTATATTCGTATTTTAGACCTTGCATTATCAATTCAAAAGTATTGTTAATGACAATTACCTCTATATCTAATGATTTCTGATGATTAAAAGCATATTGATTGAGACGCTCCATAGTCCCATTAACAGTTGCAGGATTTGTAAATAGGATCGTCTGAGGCTGCTTTATATTACAAATGTATTCAAAGTAGGGGTCATCAATTTTTATAATTGGCACTGATATTGAGAGTTGTTCTTCCTTTAAAATTGCAATATAGTTTGTGCAAGTAATGAGAATAGCATCAACATTACATTGGGCAATCCACTCTATTTGCTCTTTAACTTTGTTTTGAGCATCTGCTGCTTTAAAATTCTCGTCTGATGAAACTCGATACATTAATGCGGGGTCAACAAAATGTATTAATTCAATGTCATAAGAGGAAAGTGCATTTTCGATATACTCAATATTTGAATAATGGGCGTGTAGACATCCTAATCTTTTTTTCAATTGTATTCCACCTCTAACATATTTCTGATTATTCTATCAGTATATATATGAAAATGTCTATGAAAAAGAGTTTAAAAACCCCCATCGCTTCTTGCACTAACCTGCTTCGTTAGTTCAACAAGAAAAAAGACCGCCGCAGCGATCATCATCTTTAACTATTGAACCCTTTAGCTCAACAAGCATTATTTCTTTTTAGAAGATTTATACCCAATAATAATAACAACAGCAACAATTACTGCGAACCATATATACCAATCCATTTGATTTCCTCCTCAACTGACGAAAAATCAATATGATGATTTGTTAAATAGCAGCACATTTCGGAAAACAGCCATATACTAAGAGTTATGCTCTTTACACCAGAATATTCCTTATTCCATTAACCTGCCCCGTTACTTCAATAAGAAAAAGCGATCCTTCGTTATTGAAGCATCGCACCCGTTAATGCAAGAAGAATCCCTTTATGGCAACATAAAAAACAAATAGGGATGCAACAATACCGAAATATCCCCAAAATTCTCTTCTGTTTTTTTGGAGTTCGATTAATCCTATCACTAACATAGTAGCACCAAATGAAAACATCAAATAAGGAGTATATTCAAAATTCTGAGTTATTAGACTAAAACCTGACAAGCCGATAGTAATTATTGATAAGATAATTCTTAATATTTTCAGCATACTTTCCCCCTTAAATCTTACATACGTCTTATTAATCATATCATTTTTAACATTATTTTTTGTGTAAAACTGACAATTCCATGTTGTGCTAACCTGCTCTTGTTAGTCGAATAAAAAAAGGCTGCCATTTTTGCAGCCAGTTCTTAAAGAAAAGCACCCGATAGTTGAACAAAGAAAATTTATATTTTTTCCTTTATGAGTAGTTGTTGAAGTTCTTCTTGAAATGCTTGATTTTCATTTTTGTCTTTTAGAATGTACTCAATATCTTTTTGATACAAGAAGTTTCGAAAAGTTTGATTGTAGATAATTAAGTTTCCATATCTGTCTACAATCTCAATGTACCAAGGTATTTGATTAAGTAATTTAATTTTTTTATTGATTATTCTATTTTTCTTAGATGGCAGCCCAAAAATGATTGCCTGTAAGGTACTACTGATTAAATCGGCACTCACTACCAAAACCTCCATAACATAAATACAAACACACTATAAATTTTACCATAATAATCTAATCCCTTGTTAAACTAACCTGCCCCGTTACTTTAAGTACAGCATTTCACAATGTTTCTTGTGGAAAAAGAAAAAGGCGACCTTCTTCTTGAAGTATCGCCCCCGTTACTTTAGGTACATTATTTCACAAAGCTACTCTAAAGCTGATAGTAAATGTATTTGATTTATTTTGTAAGGTTGTGATGTTGAATTTTCTTCTACACAATTAGCCGCTTTATTTTTTTCTATTTCGGACGCTCGAAGTGATAAACAACAATAAAAATATAAATGCCAATATTAGTGGGAAAAAGGTTAAAATCCAAGATATTGTAGATATTTCACCATTTCCAATTGGACCAACCTTTGGGCGATTCAATTGATAAATATTGAAAATAAATAACGCTATAAGGAAAATTGAACCTAATAAAAATACATTTTTTCTCACTATTTCCCACCTCTAATCATTTATCTATATAGGTAATTCTCCAAAACAGATTAGTTTTCCATTAACATCTTATTAACCTGCTCCGTTAACACAATAAGAAAAGCTGTCTAAATGCCAGTCTCGAACTTCAACTCTTGCCTACAAGCTCTGGAGTTTTATGGTATATTTTAGATATAATGACAGCACTATTTATCTCGAATTTTTTACCATTCTCAATAAGTTCGTCGCTTTTATCTGCAACCATTGCAGTTGTTATTTCAGGGACAATTGAGCTTCTTTTTAGCATTATTCCTTCTAATACTGCTGCTAATAATAAAGAAATTATAGAATTCATAAGATAATATAAAGGAGGTGAGTGATATGAAAAATGATTATGGTTTAACTTTAAGAATTTTTGCTGTTGTTATCATCATAATTTTGGGCATCACAAGTCCATTGTGGTCAAAAACTGTATTAAATATTGATTTAGAAAGTAAGTCATTTACTGAATTAGTAGTCATCTTTACTTCTATGGCTATTGTTATTTCCTTCATTTTAGGAAGACCGATTCATCATATTACAAATGTACTAAAAAAATAATATATTAAGAAAACGGTAAAAAGATTCAGATAACTAATTTTACCGCTTTCTTATATATCTGTATTAATAACATAAAATTCATTGTTAAATTGATATTTTTTGTAGTCTTTTATATCTATTTACCAAATACCTCTTAAACTAACCTGCCCGTTCGTTTAAGTGTAACATTTCACACAATATCGCCGAAATCAATCTTGATGTTTTGGACGTAAAAATAGAGCATCGAAATTATGGTCTTGTTTAATTAAAGAAGCCGTTAACGGAACTAAAACTTTAATTGTAAATTTCTGAGTTTAATAACAAAAGAAACAGAACATCAATTGATGATCTTATTCAACTTTTCTCCCGCTTTAGTTGAATAAGAAAAAGGCTATAATCCTTCTTGAAGTAAAGCACCCGGTAGTGAAATATGATCGGACAAAACAGATTACTCCTCATCATCATTTTCATCATAACGTCTTTTTCTTAGATAGTAGACCACTGAAAATGAAAATAAGAAGCATCCAAACATTACTCCCCCTATGATAACGGCATCACGAACAGTTCCTTCAGGAGTAAGAATCGTAATAACACTAAAAATAACTCCTACAACAAAGGAAATAAATACATTTTTATAATAAGGTCCTTGCTTTTTATCATTATGAGTTTCATATTCATCAACTGATATTCTTAAATTTAAATATCCAATTATAACGGAAGTTCCTATAAAAACTAACCATAAGGGATTATCTGTAACGTGTGTAATTCCCTGACTTATTCCATCGTAAATTAAAATTCCTAGGATGCATAAAGTTTGGAAAACAAAGGCGATACGGATATTTCTTAAATTTTGAATGACTAAACGTTCATCCCTAATTATTTTCATTAATAATCCTCCTTATCAATCCAAAATAATTCATTTAACGATTTATTAACGACATAACATATATCCAAACATAATTTTAATGAAGGATTATACTTTCCCTTTTCAATTAAACTAATGGTCTGCCGAGTAATACCTGTTTTTTCAGCTAATTGCTGCTGTGTCAAGTTCATTTGTAAACGAGCCAATTTCACATTATTTTTCACCTTATGTATATCCCTCCTATAAATAGTGTAACATATATTTTACACTATTCAATATATATGTTGCATATGAATTTTGAATTTCCATAAACAGTAAACCATTTTTTAAACTAAACTGCCACGTTAGTTGAACAAGAAAAAGGGTCGCCGCATCAATCCCCTTGTTAAACTCAGCACCCGTTTGTTTAATTACAACCCTTCACAATCCTATTTATATTTTAATCAACAAAAACGTATACTAGGTTTGGTATTGATAGTATATGGAGGATAACGATATGATGAGGTATTGTTATGGAACATAAAGTTCTGCCAAGGAACGAATGGATTGAAGCAAGGAAAGTTCTGCTACACAAGGAAAAGGAATTCACGAAGTTGAGAGATGAACTCACACAGCTGAGACGAGACTTGCCGTGGGAATCTGTCAGCAAGTCTTACACCTTTGACAGTCAGAATGGTACGATGTCATTAGCAGAATTATTTGGTGGAAGAAGTCAGTTGATGGTGTACCATTTCATGTTCAATCCTAGTTGGGAACAAGGATGTAAACATTGCTCTTTTTGGGCGGATCACTACAGTGGGATGATTCCGCATTTAAATCACCGTGATGTCTCTTTTGTCTGTATTTCCCGTGCCCCCTTAGAAAAGTTGGAAGCATTCAAAAAACGTATGGGTTGGACATTTCCTTGGTATTCATCAGGGCCCACTAATATTTATATTATTTTATTCTCATAAAGGAGATTTATATATGTCTGAAGAAAAATTGTCAGAACTAATTAGTCCTGAAGCTGTGATTAATTTTGAAACTGGTGCGATTAAAGCAAGCACTTTGGATTCAATCATCAACCTTTTGCCATTTGAAATGGGCTTTTGCGATGCCAACGATATTTTCCGCTGGTATTCAAATAATCCAAACCGCGTGCATGGTCGCCGTAAGGAAGCGATTGGTCGCCCTGTTCTAGAGCTTCACCCAAAAATGGCTCACCACGTTGAAAAATTGTTGAATGATTTCCGTTCAGGAACACGTGACGAATGGGAATTTTGGTTCCCAAAACGCACTGGCGAATCTGGTCAAATTTACCAAAAATTCATGGCCGTTCGTGATGAAAATGGAAAATACCTTGGCTGTATGGATGTGACAGTTAATATTGACATTTTCCAAGGAAAAGAAGGTAAAAATACCCCTGAAACGATTGACGAATTTAAAGCTGTTAAGCCTAAATTATAATAAAATACCTTTCTCATTTGAGAAGCTGCGGAAAACACATTGAATTCCCCAATTCAATATGTTTTTCTTACCATCTCCCGTCACCTGGTCAATACCGAACGGATAGGTTACTTTTGGCACACCTAAAAAAGCCATGACTTTTCATCATGACTTTGGCTAACTTTACTTTTCAATTGTTTTTAGTAGTTCTTTTAATTCGGGATTAAAGCCTTTAATTGCTTTATCTCCAACTACGGTAACAGGAACACCCATAAAGCCAAATTTTTCGACTTCCTGTTGAAATTCCACACTTGACATTACGTCTCTTACTTCAAATGAAATTTTTTCCTCTTCTAGCATTTGTTTAACATAGTTGCATTCTACACAACCAGGCGTGGAATAAACGATGACTTGTTTGCTCATGCGTTCAGGGCCTCCTTGATCGAATCTCTTGTAATTTTCCAATGAGAAGTATTCCAAGAAACTTTTCCATCATCAAATAGCAAGATTTGTGGAGATTCATGTTTAATTTCAAATTCTTCAGCAATATGATTTGATACAGGTCGATCTTCTATTACAAATACCATTGCAGCAGAAGTAGTTTCATTTTCATTAACAAATGATTGAAATTCTTCATTCGCTTTGGCACTGATTGGGCAAGTTGTACTATGTTTTAATAGCAAATGTTTCCCAGGTTGTTGAACAAATTCATTTAGTTCTTCAAAACTTTTAAGTTGTTTTATTGACATCATCCGCACCATCCTGCTTTTCAATATAATATTTTCGTTCATAAATTTATCATAATATAAGATATTTTACTAATGATGTGACTCGTCAACATAGGATCATCCCTATTAACAAAAACGTATGTCTATTGTAAAACACTTTACTGCACTTAAGATATATCAAGAAAGTCATTTAAAACCAAGTGCTCTTCCCAATCGCACCTTTAATCCCCATTTCAAACCACATCGCCTTTTCCTTTTTTAAAAATGCTTTTTTAAGTATTGCACCCTTTAGTTGAATATGCTCGTTTAAATTTGAAAGGATTGAACCAAACATTCTTCATTATCAACAATTTTCTTTTCTTCTTCAAAGACTATATCTAGCTCACGATAAATTTTTCTCCAAAATAAAACAGCAGGTTTATTCTCAGCTAATTCAACAACAAAATATCTACCCTTTTTCTGTTTAAACAATTCCTCTAATAATGAAATTGCAATACCTTTTCTCCTGAATTTTTTCAACATAAAAATATCATTAATGCTGAAATCATAGTCGTTATTTAAAAAAGGTTTTTCTAAGAGTAGCAAAAAACCTACAATTACCTGGTTTTTTTTTAGAAAATATGGTGTTACCCCATCTCTCTCCCAAATTAATTCAAATGAGTCAAACTCAAAAGAGCCACTTGTTGATATGTCTAAACCATCGGTAAATTCAGAAAGGTCGTGTAAATAAAGGGAATATAAATTACGAAGAATATACTTTTCATCTTTAGATAGTAATTTTAGTGAAACAGTCATTTTTATACCTCATCTTCAATTAAATAACTTCTCATACTTTGTTAATTTCTACATAAACTTGAATTTCCCCTTTTTGTAGCTATCCTGCCTCGTTAGTTGAATAAAGAGAAAAAGGACTGCCGGTAACAGCCCTTTTTTGTGAAACTAAAGCACCC
>NZ_BCUX01000087.1 GCF_001591445.1 Neobacillus drentensis NBRC 102427
AGAAATTTATTAAACATGAATGATTCCACCCTTCAAAATTTGTTTGTTCTTTATGATTCCACTATATTCCATTCCTCAGATAAACAACATGGGTATAGTGATAAGTTCACATTTTGTTTGAAATGTTTTGACGAACTTTTGAACAGCTCCAAAAACAATACATATGGGTGCTTTTAGAGTTATAGTTTCTGAACAATTTCTATTAAATGTGCATATAGTAAGTTATTAAAAAGCGAAGGATGTTCTTCTATGTCTGAATTACCAGTGAAGATTGATACAGTCAGCGGCGGGATTGTCCAATTTGGGAATTCCTTGTTCATATCCCCCAAAAGTGCCACAAAAGATACACAAGGTTCTGGCTCTATAAATACCGGTATTACGATCACAACCATTACTGGTCAAAATACAACCACTTCTGTCAATGCAGATGTACTTGACCAACCCATCGTTCAGGATAACTAATCTGGTGGTTTTATGAGCTTAAATGATAATAGTAAAAAAAAGCTTGGTGGGCGCGTACCCACCAAGCTTTTTTGAAGTCAAGAATCACTCCGGTGTACGGATCACTAAAACATCACATTTGGCTGTGCGAACGATGGCTTCAGACACCGAACCTAGTAAGAAAAGTTCAACCGCATTTAACCCCGTAGCACCACAGATAATTAAATCGGCCTCTACTAAATTAGCAAGCTCTTTCGTGATTTTAGTTTTTGGAGAACCGTATTCGATTACTACATCAGTGTTTTTAATCCCTTCCGCACCTGCTTGTGCCTTGTATCCATTTAACAGTTCCTCTGACCGCTGCTGGGCCCGGTCCACACTGGAACGGTCATAAGCTTCGAATGAGCGGGTATTGATTACGTTTACGATGGTTAATAGTGAATCTTTGTTCCGTTTTGCCACGTCGATGGATTTGCGAAAGGCATACTCCGCCTCTTTCGAACCGTCTACTGCAACTACAATACTTCTATAATGATTTGCCATCTGCCATAATCTCCTTCTAAAGATCCCTTGCTAAAAACTGCTTAAGTGTAAATATTGCGCATTGTAAGGGAAATTCTACACTCTGTTGATCGACTCGGTTGTTTTCATTGCTGACTTTGTCTTTACTTTAATCGTGCCTGAGCTTGGGCTTGGACTTGGGCTTTTGATGAATAACGACAAGAGCACATTAACCACCGCTAAGATTAAACCAATGGTAAACACGAATGAAGACCCTGAAGCTGCTGCTTGTGCATGTTCATTGGGATTGGCAGCTAAGTAACCAGTTTCTTTCGCTGATAAAATCGATACCATGACAGCAATACCAACAGCACCAGCTACCTGTTGGACCGTTTGCGTTAAGGCGATTCCATCCGGATAGTACCGTTTCGGAAGCGAATTGAGTGTGTTTGTTTGGACGGAAGCAAGCACCGCCCCGATCCCTAACATCATGACAATATGTGTGACCACGATCATCCATAAAGCCGTGTCTGTCCCGAATTGTGAATATAATCCATAACCAATCGCTACTAAAATGGTTCCAGGAGTAATCACCGCTTTCGGACCGTATTTGTCAAATAAATGACCAATCGTCGGAGCTAAGATACAGTTTAGCAAGCTACCGGGTAAAAGCATAAGACCTGTGGTAAAAGCAGCAATTAACAGCGCCATTTGCATATACATTGGTAAGATAACAAGCATTGACAACATGTTAAAAAACGTGATGAAACTCATGATGACACCCAGAACGAAAAGAGGGTAATTGAATGCTTTGAGATTCAGCATCGGCGCCTCCATTTTCGTTTGACGAATTGCAAAAATAATCAGTGCGGCAGCTCCAATAATGATCGATGTAAGAACAGTTGTATTCGTCCATCCGTGCTCACCGCCTACACTTACTCCGTAAACAATCCCGCCGAATCCTATTGTGGAAAGAATAACTGAGATTATATCAATCGAAACCTTTCGTATCTCATTCACATTTGGTAAATAAACGAGCCCGAATAGAAATGAGAACAATAAGAAGGGAATCGTAAACCAGAAAATCCAATGCCATGATAAGGTATCTAAAATAAGGCCAGCTAATGTTGGACCAAGCGCGGGACCGGCTAGCATAACTAAGCCCATGATTCCCATTGCGCCGCCTCGTTTATTTGGAGGGAAGATCGTAAAAATAACATTTTGCGTTAGAGGTAGGGCAATCGCCAGTCCAGCTGCTTGGATAATACGTGCCACCAATAAAAGACTAAATGAAGGTGCCGTGGCAGCAATAATCGTACCGATAATGGACAGCGATACAGAAGTCATAAACATCTGTCGGGTGGTAAACTTTTGCATCAAAATACCCGTTACTGGTACTAAAATACCTAAGGTTAAAAAATAACCGGTTGCTAACCATTGAATGGTTGTCGGATTCACTTGAAATATTTGGCTTAATTGTCCTAATGCAATATTTAATGCCGTTTCACTAAAAAGTCCGACAAAGCCTGCCACTAAAAGTGCAGCCATAATCGGGCCTGTTTTGATTTGTTGAGATAAGGTTGTATTCATTTGTTGATTCACTTGTTAAAAACTCCTTCAATAAATTATTTCATTTGACCTTTTGGTTACATAGAAAAATTCATCTTTCCATTGTGAAAATGATGTTTTAAGTATTCGTTATACCACTTCGTTCTGAATCCTTTCTGCTTAAAAAAGATTCCTCATGACTTCGATGATCAGCAATATCCATGACCGTCGTACACCCCCACAAACAACGATTCGTTAACTATATCAAAAGTTTTCCTTCATCGTCAACCCGGTTGACAATATTTATTTATTCAGTTATTATCAACTAAATTGACTATTCAACGTAAAAAAAACCCCGCCTCGTTCATCGAATGAACAAAGCGGAGGTTTTTCATTTTATATTTTCCAATCTAGTTTTAAAATATCTTTAAGAATAGTTACTTGCTCGGTCCCTATTTTCTCTGCAATTTTATTCTCAAGCTGTGCCTTAAGAGCTGCATTTTTTTCGTAGCATGCCTCTCCTAAATCCGTCAACTGGATGCATTTTTCTTTCTTATTGTTTTCCATATTTTTGATTTCGACTAGTCCTTTTTCTGAAAGCTTTTGGATAAACTTATGGATGGCCTGACGTGAAATTTCGACATTTTTTGTAACATATGAAATGGTCGGCTGTTTTTTATAAATCCTCGCCATGATATACCATTCAGAATTTGAAATATAAATCTCGCTTTGATCGTTCCAGGCTTTCTCTGAGATTTTCCGAACCAAACTATGACGCTCGCTTAATAAATCAATAAGATCTAATTTTTTTAATTCAGAGTTTGAAATCAACTGATTCACTCCATTCTTAATCCTCGCACATACTATACAAAAGCAGGTAGAGGATGTCAACGTGATTGACCATCAATCGATTGATATTAAATATAGAATTGTATAGAAAAAAGCCTGGAGTTTCCTCCAAGCCCACTTTTTCCTATTAATCTATTTTTAGCGCAATACTCTAGCCGCAGTTGTAAACTTAGCTGGATTATACGAAGCAATTTTCACAACATCACCCGTTTGCGGGGCATGTATAAATTTCCCTCCGCCAATATAGATGCCGACATGGTGAGCAGGATTACCCCTAAATACTAAATCACCCTTTTGGACATTATACGGAGAAATTGCAGTTCCAACATCCTGCTGATCACGGGAAACCCTTGGAAGAGAAATTCCAATCGAACGGAACACATACTGAGTGAATCCTGAGCAGTCAAACCCGTTTGGTGATGTTCCACCCCAAACATAAGGAACCCCTAAATATCTTTTCGCATATGCGATCATCTCATCTACATCTCCCGAATTAGACGCTGATTCTTTCGGTTCATCGGATGTGGATGGTGTTTTCGCAGGAGAGTCCTGCTTCGGTTGGCTTGGTCTATCTGGCGCTTGCTGGCTTGGTCTTTCTGGTGCTTGTTGGCTTGGTCTTTCTGGTGTTGGTGCTACCTGTCTAGCTCTTTCTCTTTCTTGTGCCGCTTGTCTGGCCTTTTCTTCTGCTTCTTGTCGTGCTTTATCTTGAGCACTTTTTTCTGTTAGTTGATAAGCTAGTTCCGTTTGTTGCTGCTTTAAGGTGTCTTTTGATTTTGCCAAAACTATCGTAATTTCTTGTTTATCAGCTTCTATCTGTTTCTTTTCTGCAGCTAATTCATCCTGGCTGTTTTTTAATTTGCCTAATTCTTTTTCAAGCTTTTGCTCTGAACCTTTTAATGTTGCTTCTTTTTCAGATAAAGCTTTCATTATATCTGTATTACTTTCAAGAATTGACATTACTGCAGTGGAGCGTGTTAATAACTGGGAAAAGTCTTTAGACGACACAATAAATTCTGCGTATGTAATAATTGACTGCTTCCCTTGTGCCTGCATGGTTCTTAGTCTAGCAGAATAATAGTCTTTGTTCGTTTCTAAGTCTTTTCTTGCTGTATCAATTTCAGCGTTTGTTTTTACGATTTGAGCTTGTTGTGCTTTAATATCTTCGCTTAGTTGTTTACTTTTTTCCATTCCGATGACGATTCGGTCATCGAGTTGCTGAACCTTTGTCTCTAGGTTATCAATTTGGTCAGCGGTCTTATTGATCTCTACTTTTGTCTCATCAATTTGTCCTTGTGTAACAGGTGGTTTTGCAAAAGCAGGAGTTGCTTGAAAGATTGTAGTTAATAGAGCAAACGATACCGAATATATTAATATTTTCCTTTTCATACCATAATCACCTTTTCTTTTCCGACTCATATATTCATAGTTTAAATTTGGAAGAGAAGAATAACAATGAAAATGGCTAAATTGTAATGTATTTGTAATGTTTTGTAGAATTTTCTTTGAACGAGTCGAATAATATTGACACAGAAAAACCTCGAAGATTACGAACTTCGAGGTTTGTTCTGTAATTTATTAAAAAATAATCACACAAAATTCTGTGTCGTATTATTTCTACTAAATCGGTAAACTGCAATCAAGAAAAATGCAGCGGCAAAGGCGAATAGAATCATGAAATTCAAATACAAACCGCTAAACTCATTCCCATCCTGCAGCTTTGTTAAGGTATCCAATGTCCAGCGCTGCGGCAGGAAATTGGCGATTTTTTGTAATGATTTCGGCATCACTTCCACCGGCCAAAAGCAGCCGGAAAGCATCACGGTCGGCGTGATAATTAAATTTTGCAGGGCACCCGCGGCACTGCGGCTGTTTGAAAAAGAAACAATCACTAATGAGATTCCCACAGCTATCAATGAGAATAGTAACATCACAAACACTGCCGACCCAAACGACATGTTGATGCCAATATGAAAGACGTTTTTCATAATTGTTAACGTAATAAACACTTGAATCGTCATCACAATCATGTTGACAATTATATTGGAGAGGATATACTTTCTCGCATTAATCGGTGTCGATAATAAGCGGAAAAAGGTGCGATTTTCTTTTTCCAACAGAATAATCTCAGACATATTCCCGGCTGACATCAGCATGATCATGATTAGGAAGCCAATCGTTTGGTTGGTCATAAACTTGTTTTTTGAAGAATCTTCTAAGGTATGTGTAACCAGATTATACTCCGTATGTTGGAAATCCTGATACATCCGCTCAAATATCTCTCGATTTCCCCCCGCCACATAACTAATCGTCGCAATATTATCGATGTACTGGTGTAAGTAAGATTTCACATAAGCCGTAATCGCCGCACCTTTAATAGAGGTTAGCTGAATATGGCCCGGCTCACCCGCCAAGACACTATCCGAATACCCTTTTTCAAAGGTAATCACACTATCCAGATCACCAGAGGAAATCTTCCTCTGTACATGCCCCTCATCAATCTTGGTAATTTCCAGATTCTCTAATCCTTTTAAAAATTGGATGGTATCCGTGGTTATCTTGTTTTGGTCTTGATTAACTATCCCGACATGGAGGATAGTTTTTTGATCACCGCCATAGACGAGCAGGGAGATAAAGATCCCAACTAACGGCATACACAGATACATGATAATGTTTTTCTTTTTTCGAAATGTGATGCGCAGCGTGTTCTGAATTAACCAGAGGATATCCTTCATTATAATCCCTCCCGTCTTTGTAAAGAGATGACCGCCACAAGTAAGAAGATGAACGAACTGGCCAGATTGATTGACAGTGCTGGAAGAGCTGCCGCGAAGTCATTTGCATAGATAATCTTCGTTAGTGCAGTATTCATCCAGGTGAGCGGAGAAAGGTCTGTAATTAATTTAAAGATGCCTTCCGGATTATTAATTTTAAAATAAGCGCCGCCAAAAAAGGAGGCTAACTGGACAAACAGCATGATGAAAACTCTCGGACCGGCACTTGTTTTCGTTAAGAAACTTACGCCAATTCCCATGCTGACCGCAAAGATTACTTCTGTCAGTAATACGAGGAAAACCAGTCCCAGATGGTCACCCCAATTGGCTTTGAAAACGAGCTTGCTAAAGAGGATGACGAGTACGATACAGATGCTATTACTAACAAGACTTCCGAGCACTTTTCCAATGAATATTTCACTTTTTCGGACCGGGGAAGCAATCAGGCGGTCAGCTGTCTTCCGTACACGTTCACTTACGATGAGCGAACTTGCTGACATGGCACCATACAGGATAATCATCGTCGTAATCACAATCGCATAATAATCCATTGAGCCGGGCTGCTTATCAGGAAGCAGTGATGTTTCTTTGATAAAATCCGCCGGCTTCTCACGCGTAAAGGCACTCTCTAGCTTTTCAGGAGCTACCTTGATAATTTCGGAAGCAATATTGTATTGATCGACAAAGGAAGCGAGCATGCCGTGGAGGATATTCCCTTCGATGCTGGTCCCATTATTTACATAAAGCTGAAGCCCTTGAGCGGTTACCTCTACATAACCATCATAGGCACCTTGCTTCACTTCCTTTTCGCCATCAATCGAACTAGTTGCTTTTTTAAAATGAAGCCCTGATTTTTCGGCCGCAGCGATAAAATGTGGAAAGTCCTCCCCCTTCGTTGTATCTTTGTATAACACATCGATATCATCGACGCGGAGGCTGGTTGTAAAGGTGTTCGACAGGGCTGTTCCAAGCACAAGCATTAACACAATCGGGAAAGCTAACATAAAAAACAAAGTTCGGGTGTCCCGGAAATCTGTTTTAATACCCTTCCACGCGATATTGAGTATATTCAAAATGAAGCCCCCTTATTGGTCACGCAAATTTCTGCCTGTTAATGTTAAAAATACCGTCTCCAAATTCGGTGCTTTTTCTTGGAGTGAACGGATTTCAATCCCGCTGCTCATAAAATGCTCAATGATTTTGTTTAAGTTGTTGACGCCGGTATCCGAGTTGATTTTGATTAAATTTTCATCGATGAAAACGGCTTCGACACCGTTGATTTCTTTAATAGATTCCAGGTTCGCATTTTCAATTGATTTCACTTCAATCCAGACATCCTTCGTGTTGGTAATAATCGACTTCAACTGCTCCTTTGTTCCTTCAGCAATGATTTTCCCATGATCAATGATTGCAATTCGGGAACAAATCTCTTCGACTTCCTCCATATAATGGCTCGTGTAAATGATGGTGCAGCCCATTTCATTTAACTTGCGGACCGAGGTAAGGATATAGTTTCGGGACTGCGGATCAATCCCGACTGTTGGTTCATCCATGATGATTAACTTCGGACGGTGGGCAATCGCACATGCAATATTTAAGCGGCGTTTCATCCCGCCGGAAAAACTTTTTGGATAGCTTTTATGTTTATCCTGAAGACCGACGAATTCAAGGGCCTCTTCTACCCGTTCATTTAGTTCAGCCCCGCGCAAGCCGTAAAGACCAGCAAAGAACTTCACATTTTCATAGGCGGTCATATCCTCATAGATAGCCAAATCCTGCGGGACCATGCCAATATTCATCTTGGCAAAGCGGCTCTGTTTGGCACTATTTTTCCCAAGGATGCTTATTGTCCCATCATTACTGCGGAGGAGACCCGCAATCATGTTAATCGTCGTGCTTTTCCCGGCTCCATTCGCGCCCAGAAAGCCAAAGATTTCTCCTTCGGCAACAGATAAACTCATATTATCAACGGCAATAAAATCAGCGAATTTTTTCGTTAAGTTGGTTATTTCTAAAACGTTCATTGTTTCACCCCTCAGATCGTTTTTCTATTTCCAGTATAAAGAAAAAGAATGAACGCGCATAAGTGCAATCGTTCATTCTTTTTACATGAGAATATTCATATTGTTGGCGTGAGATGCTCATGTAGCGATTGGAAGGAGCGTGGTGACAGAGAAACCATCGGAGCTGTCGACAATCACCTTTCCATTCACGGTTGCAGTCCGCTCCTCCATGCCGATGATGCCTAGGCCTTTTTTGATCGTTTCGGACCCCGAACCATTATCCTTTACCTCGACCCTGATTATTTTGTTTAACACTTTAAGATCGACCGAGACTTGGGTAGCATGCGAATATTTCATCGCGTTCGTTAACGCCTCGGTTACATTTTCATGGATGATCTTCCATTGAATTGGTGCGATAAGGTCCAAATTCCCTTCATGGGTGAGGACGGTTTTAAACTGTTGTTTGGCATTAAAATCATCAAATAGCAGCTTCAAGCGGTGTATCCCCACTTGTTCTGTCGGGGGCTTCATATTTTTTAAGGTCAGGCGGATATTTTCAATCCCTTCCTTCGAAATATTGATTGCATTTTGGAGGAGCTCCGTTGCTTTTCGTTGGTCGGTCCCAAGCAACCGTTTCGCCGCTTCCATTTGAAAAAGCGCCCCTGTCATCGAGTGGCCGATTTTATCATGAATCTCCTGTGAAATTCGGTTGCGTTCCTCTAGTTTAAAGGTGTATTCCGACTGCCGTATGTATTCGGTATTTTCATTGATCTGTTTCGTTAGCTGCTGAAGCTTTTTTCGCATCCTATCGATTTGTGCTTCCTTTTTTACTAATTTATCACCATAGATGGACGTAACTGCAAACATCATGAAAGAAAGGACAGCCACTAAGCCATAAATGGGTTGAAGTGCTCCATCCATATACAGGATGGGCAGCAAAGAAAGAAGCAGCAGCGTTACTTTTTTACCTATAAAACCTGCTGAAAGCTCCACCATCGATATAGGGAGGAGCAAACTAAACAAAGGATCCACGACGAGATAGGCGGCAGTTGTGATACCAATGGACAGAACATGCAGCACCCGTTTAAGGGTGTTATTTTTACAAATATATAGCGTTATATTTACACAAAAATAGACAAGAAAAGCGAGAACTACCCAGGAGATATTGCTGATATTGGTTTGCACTGCAAGCGTAGCAATATAAACTAACAGTAGCAGCTTCGTAAAAATGATCCAAAACTCCATCTTAGTCGACTTTCCCCGTCAAATAGTAAATTGCGATTTGTGTACGGTGTTCAAGCCCGGTCTTGCCTAAGATAGAGGTGATGTAATTAGCAACCGTCCCTTCGGAGATAAACAATTCCTTCGAGATGGCTTTATTAGAATATCCTTTTGCAATTAGGGCCATGATTTCACGTTCACGCTCGGTAAATCCCGTGAGATCGATTATTGTTTCCGTTTCAGTGTTGACCGCTGTTAAATTTGACTTTATTTTTTCTAAAATAACGTCCTGAATAATGCTGTTTCCGCGGAACACACTCTTCAGTGCATCACGAATTTGTTCTGGGTCATTATTTTTTAGTAGATAGCCCTTCGCCCCATTTTTAATGGCATCTAGGATGTATTCATCATCATCAAAGGTGGTTAAAATGATTGGCTTGGTGTTTGTCTGTTCGGTAATCCGTTTTGTTGCTTCCACCCCGTTCATGTTGGGCATGCGCACGTCGAGAAGAGCAATGTCGACTTCATGCTTTTGACAGTAATTGACTGCTTCGTTTCCATCACTCACTGTGTCCAGCACTTCAAATTCCTCGTAGGTAGATAGAATAATTTTCAACCCTTCACGAATAAATGAGTTATCATCGGCGATTATCACTTTAATTTTCATATGCTGGCGAGTCACTTCCTTATTCCTAATATCTTTACCTGTCATTATAGCAAGAAACAAGCAGGAATTTGAATATCCACACAAAATCCCCTGATGCGCCCATTCATTGGACGTTTATCATGCATACAGTACAAAAGGTAACCCATTTTATCAGGGGTAACCAGCAGGATTATTCGTTATTTATTAAAAAGGAGATGTATGTGTATGATGGGCGGAGGACAGTTTGGCGGAATGGGTGGACATGGTGGAATGAGCGGACATGGTGGAATGGGTGGACATGGTGGAATGGACGGACATGGTGGAATGGGCGGACATGGTGGAATGGGCGGACATGGTGGAATGGGCGGACATGGTGGAATAGGCGGATATGATGGACATCACGGCGGCTATCATGGAGGAGGATTTCATGACGGATATCATGGTGGAGGGTATCATGGGTATCATGGCGGGTATCACGGCGGCTACGGCTCACCATTTATTGGCGGATTATTAGGAGGGCTTACGGCCGGGGCATTGTCCTCTGGAGGTGGCTACCCATATCCTGCACCATATCCAACTCCTTATCCAGCACAGTACCCAACACCTGTAACCTATCCATATGGAGGATATGGAGGCTATGGAAGCTATCCGTACTAGTTAAATGAAAAAGCTGTTAG
>NZ_BCUX01000088.1 GCF_001591445.1 Neobacillus drentensis NBRC 102427
AATATACCCAGTAATCGGTATCTCCATATGTTCTTTTGCCACCTTTCTTAATCGCTCTTACAATTTATGAAAAAACTAAATCATTCATGTGCTTTTTGCATAAAAAACATCCTATTAGTATTTGGGGATGTTTAATATAAGCCCCTCTATTATGAAATTTTTTTTACCAGTTTAATGTACTGATGAAGAACGAGAAGAAGCGTATGCATAATTACATACGCTTCTTTCAGAGGTGATGATATGTCTGTGCTTCACGGCGGTCGAGAGATTCCTGTCTCTCACTTATAAGCTATGCAAAAAGAAGAAAGATGACTGGACAAGCGTTGAGAAAGGATTAAAAATTTTCACCCCAGAAAAATGATGTTTTGGAATGGGTCTTCCGTACCAAGACGCCAGGTATAAAATGAAAGAAAGAACCCATAATAGGCTCTTCCTTCCATTATATTTATTCAAATATCAGTGGTTTTTTTAGAAAATGCGGCGTCTTCTGTTGAAAATAGCAAAGATTAAAAAGAAGGGGATAAATCTTCTTCTTCTAAAGCCATCCCGAATAAACACGCCTCTTCTTCGACCATCAAACCCATCCATAAATCCGCGGTGAACTCTACCAAAATGATCTCTAACTTCAATAGGCTGACCCCTGAATCTCATCAGTGAATTCAATTTTCTTCCTCCTTTCTCAAGCAGATTGTGTTCAGAATACGAGGTATTCTGTTTATTAATCTTTGGAAAAAGGACAGGTTATTCAAACCTGTCCTTCGCTCCCTCAAAAAAGTGACCTGTCACTTTTTTAAATTAGTAGCCACTCATAAAGGAAGTTCCTATAACGATTAGCAATACGAAAAGTACAATAACTAAAGCCATTGAACTTCTGTGGTGTCCATCACTCATGTTTCTCACCCCATCTTCAAATGAAATATTTTCAGATTGTCCCAAAAATTAAGTGACAGCAAGAACGATAATTAATAGAATGAACAATACTACGATTAATACAAAAGTATTGCCGCCGCCATAACCGCCTGTCATGCCACCGCCGTAGCCACCATCGTATCCACAACTCATATCTTTTCACCACCTATTTAGTATTTGAGGATGTTAATTACCAACCTCACTGTTATTATATTTTTTACAAAAGAACGTGATTGGACAACTTCCCGTTTGTTGTAAAAATCCGCAATCGTACCATATATTTCTTAACCGTTGAAAAACGAGAAGAAGCATATGCATGGCCATATGCTTCTTCCAGAGGTGATAATATGTCTGTGCTTCACGGCGGATGAGAGATTCCTGTCTCTCACTTATAACCTATGCAAAAAGAAGAAAGAGGACTGGACAAGCGCTGAGAAAGGATTAAAAATTTTTAAAAATTTTTGTACAAGTATCCACACTTTGATACAAAACCAATCATAGCTTATCATAGAGAGTTTAAAAGTGAGGAGGAAGAAGTTATTGGAGAGGAATGATCATAAAGAACAAAAGTCGAATCGAGACATGGACCCTTTTTCAAGATTCATATTTGGCAATCGTAAACCTAGAGAAACGCACAAAGAAAGTGAAAATAATTCACAAGGAAATCTGGAACAAAACAAACGATTATCTTTCAATACCAGATCAAATCGTAACGATGATTGGTTTTTTGGACGTAGAAGAGAGGAACCTGTATCAGATAATAAAAATGCGCAGAATCAGATACAAAACACTCAGAATAAAATAGAAAATTTTATGAACAATGTTGATATGGAATTGCTTTTTGAAACCTTTGACGCCTTAGTAACGACAACAAAACAATATAAACCATTAATTAAAGAAATAGCACCTTTTTTTAGTAAAATTGGTAAAAAATTTAAAAAGTAGTTTCAGGGTCAGACTCAATGTCATCAACTTAAGGTTCCAAAAAATGTAACTGGTGAAAACATCATAAGTTTTTATCGAAAACACAAAAAAGATCCGACTTTTCAAAATCACCATAATAATCGTCTTGAATACCATCTTTTTGGTATATCAACAATACCAAGTAATGAATAATCATTTGCATATTTTTTGTCATCTCTCCTGTTTCTTAAATTTGGTATCTACGTTATTTTATGTAGATACCTACCCATTATCTAGATTTTTCTAATTTTTTATAAAGGATCTTTGTGAAAAAAAGCGAAAGAATGGACCCGACTAATAATAATGCCATATCCTTCTGGGAATCCCATATGTCTCCTTGCATACCTAAAAAATCTTTTGTGGCTTTCCCTTCTTTCCCTATTTTTGTACTTGCCCACTCGATGATTTCGTAAAGAGCCCCGATTGCTAGTGTTATACATAGAGCGATGAAATTTGTCGTTTTACTTTTCAATAAAACTGTTTTCCTTAATAATATCTCTATAATAACTATGACCATAAGCCCCTTAAGAAAATGACCAAACCGATCATAGTAGTTTCTTTGTAAATCAAAATAATCTTTGATCCATGTAAAGAGAGGAACCCTGGAATAAGAATAATGCCCTCCTATAAACGTTAAAATGACAAGAAGGCTAATAATGACATAGGAAACAGTGGTAAGGCGAAACCGATTGTATGTTGATATCAAGAATATTAAAACTACCACTGAAGGTAACGTCTCCATCGACAAAACCCTATAACCTTCCTCAGGTTTAATCAGGGACCAAATAAGAACAAGCATAACAACCAATAACAAGAAAAAATGTATCGAACTACCCTTTTTACGTGCCACTCAAATCACTCCATCAGAAAACAAGATGTATTTAGTATTTGCTAAACATTTAAATAGTATAGAAGATGGGGCCATGGGGCCGGTTCTTGTGGTCGTCACTAACCACATTAAAAACAATGAGACCCGTCCCTATTGTGTGATGTTATTTAGATATTTCACTTGTCTTGTTTGGATGCCCACTATACATGAGTTAAATAAAAAAGCCGGTCAGTGACCGGTGTATTTTTTTAAGATTAAAGTCTAACCTTAACTTCAGTACCGTCCTTAGCTTTGACATCTACCAGCACGATACCTTTATGTTTTTTCAGTTCCTTGACGATGGGCTTTAGCGTTTCTTTATCGATCAGTGGAATGGTGAAGTCGAGTTTTTTTCTTTCGAAGTGTTCTTTTGCCCATTTGTTTGCCTGTTGATGGAGGAATTTTGAAGACAAAATGGAAATACCAATGTTTAAAAGGGCATATGGAATTGGGATGGTGAACCGAACGTCTTTTGCTTTCACTTTTAAATGCAGCATAAGCAATTCACTATTCGATGATGACAGAAACGGTATCGCCGTTTGCTGACTTAACATCAACAATTTGCCCATCCAATTCGTTTTCGATTGCTTCAACAATAAGGTTTATGTCTAAATCCTTTACATATTTTTCTGATTGAGGAATACTGGCTGCGATGCTGTGTCCAGCCATTAATACTACCTTGATAAGTTTTATGGGCAAATTGACCGTGACGTTATCATTTTCAGCTGATACCACACGAATTTTTAATGTTTTATCTAAATACTTCGTCTGCTTTTCTAACAGCTTACTTCCTGCTTCTTCTTTCTCTTTTAATACTTGGATAAGCTCTGATCCCTTATCAGCATCAATTTTTCCCTCTTGTACCATTGTTAATACTTTTGCAATTTCCTCTCTCATGGTAAATTCCTCCCTATTCATCTTTTAAGAGCTTAATCGCTTCTTCTGGAGTGATTTCGCCATTTTCCAACATGGCGACAACTTTTTTCTCGTCTACTTCATTTTTCTTCTTCTGTTCATATCCAAGGGATGAAATTATGTCTGTTAGCTTGCCTCGAACCGTTGGATACGAAATCCCCATTTCCTTTTCAACTTCTTTGATATTCCCTCTGCATTTTAAAAATACTTCCACAAAATGAAGCTGATCGTTTGATAATGACGCGAGCTTGGATAATTCAAACTCATTTTCAATCGTGGTGTGACAATGGGAGCACTGCAACTTTGTAATCTTCAATGTTTTGCTGCAGACAGGACAATTTGTGATTACTTTATAAGCCATAATGAATTCCTTCCTTTTGTTTGATTTGATTATATATCAGTAAATTCAAATCGTAAATAAGAAAGTTTAATTTTATTAACATAAACATTAAAATAATTAATTCATAAATTAACATTATTGATTTTGTGTTGTTTAGGCTTAGCCGATAGAAATGTCAGGCAAAATAACAGCTCCCATTATTGCTGGGAGCTTGCTTCACGTACAATATCCTCATTGAAGTTATTCTTGATGAAGGTTTCTTCTTCTGATTTGCTCATAATTCCATAAGATTTACCGATTGTCCCGCCTTGGTACGTCCAGAAATAGTTATGGTCCTCATTTACGTCAGAAAAAATGCCCTTTTTCCATTTATCTAAAATGGCTAGCAAATCATCTTTTTGGTCAAAATTACTGTTCTCCACAATATCATAAACTTGATTAATCGTATCGGGAATCATCGGAATGGCTCCCCATTTTTCTTTCGCTTTCACTTTTTGGTGTGTCATCTTGTGCATCACTTCGATAACCGCATCTTGTGAACTGTTGTCATCAATCCCAATATCATATTGAACTCCACCAATTTTGGCTGTCTGTTGCTTGTCTACATCCTTTTTCTTATTATGGACAGGATCTTGGGCAGCTTGTGATTCTACTTTCTCTTGTTTTTTTACAGATACAGATTTAGCTCCACTATTGATTAAATCAAATCCTCCGTATTTTACACCTATTAAAACCGCCAAAATAATACCAGTTACGATTAATACTAGTTTCACCTTATTTCCCCCTGTTTGTACTGGATAGTTATAATTTAACAAAGTATTCAGAATTCATCTAGTTTATTTAAATTACATAATCTCTTCAAAGAAGACAGCCATCGACAAGCTTTTCAGATGTTTAGAGGGGGAAAGCTCCCGAAAATATGTCCAAAAAAATACGTTTTGTAATTTTTTATTGAAAGAGGAATGAAAAGGCTTACAATTAACTTAAAAGGAAAAAGCTGGGGTCTACTTGGATTCTATTTAGAAGAATGTTGTTTTCCAATTTACATATATATAAGTAACCACCTTTCTGGCGCATCCTTTTTTGGCATCTTCTGACCAAATAGCAGTGGACAATTTTTGTATCAATCTGGCATTAAAAAATATCCTCATATTTTATCAGATTAGGAGTTGATTCAAATGAGTAAATTTTCACCCGTCAATGGATGGCTGCATTATACGAATCGTTCCCAACAATCGACTGAAACCATGAATAGGCACCGAGTTGATAAACGTGTTGAGTTGAATTCCAAAAATGCATCTGAAGAGGATCTTGGCCAAGGTTTCAAACGCTATACTTGGGGCCCTGGAGTTCGGGTAAATAGTAATGAATATGTAGACTTTCAATTAGAAGCAAAAAGTAATGAAAAAGTTATTAGTGCAGGATACTTAACTGATCCAATCGATAACATTTATTCAGTACAAACAGGTCCTAGACATCCAAATGTCATGTTAGTTACGCTTCATAATGCCGCAACCGTGGATTTAGAAGTTTATCTTTGGTTAGTAGTTAAAGAATAGGAATTTTCATCTGCTAATAGGGAGGGCAAATGGGGGCCATTTTATTAGTGAAACATTTCTTGAAATTTGTTTTACTCATAGATAGAAAGAAAAAAGATACTGATCATCTACATATTGTAGATGATTAGTATCTTTTTTGCATAAAAGGGACTTATCACTGGACCCAAACCGTCCCTGTGGAGTTTCTATTATTATATTAGGAAAATCCTCCTCCGAGTATTAGCGCAGCACCTAATATTATGATTAATAGTAAGACTAAATAACCAATTATGCTAAGAATCGTGATAATCCAACCGATCACTTTTCGATTTGTTTTTATTAAGTAAATTCCTAAAGCAATCAACCCAAAAATGAATCCGAGAATTCCCCAAAGGACGGGACTTTTCCCATGCTTACGAGAATCAATTACTAAATAAATTGTGAGGATTATATTTAAAACCAATCCAAATAAACCTTCCAAATTCAGCTCCCCTTACAAAGTTCAAATTTGTATTCATCAAATTAAATTATACCAGAAAATTCGAATTTTACAGCAAAGGATATTCCTTTTTAATATATTAGTATGGAACCACTTTCAAAAATATAGTTGTAATTTGTGGTAGTTATTTGGATTTTACTCCAAAATTCGACATATTATGATACGATTAGGAAGGTTCTATTTATTACATAAGTACAACATTTAGGGAGGTGTAATGAGATGATTAAATATCTAAGGTGGATTGATAACAAAGATGCTTTGAAAATGTGGATATTATTAGTGATTATCTACTCGTTTCCTCCCCTATTTAATTACCTTGATATAGAAGATGAGTATTTTCAAAATGTTCTTTGGTTTTTCTATCTCATTCCTACCTTATTAATCTCATATAAAAAGGGTGCTGGGTTTGGAGGATTGGTTACAGGAGCATCATCACTGCTCTTTCTACTAATTGAATCATTGCAGCCATTGGGAGTCAGCAAACATGAAGTGATCATCTTTTTTGAAATTACGTTAATCAATTTAATCGTTACTATTTTAGTGGGGATTCTTGTTAAAAGGAACCAAGTAAAACGAAGGCTGTTAAAAGAATCAGAAGAAAGATACAAAGGTTTGGTAGAGAACTCCCTTATTGGCGTATTTATGATTCAAGATCAAAAGCTGGTCTACGTAAACCCATGGATTGCCGCCATTTTCGGTTTAACTCAGGAAGAATTACTGGGAAAAAATATAATGAATTACGTGAAAGAAGACGATCGGACAAGCTTACTTACTCATTTTCAAAAACTAATGGCTGAGAAAGAACATTTTTTTCAAGATGAAATTCAAACTATAGAACATGCCGAATCAGCTAGATACCTCGAAATTCAAGCTACACTAACCTCCATCAATGGATCTTCAGCTATTATTGGTATTGCTATAGATGTAACAGATAAAAAGAAGGCAAAAGATGAGTTGGTTTACTTGGCTTACCACGATTCTCTAACAGGAATTCCCAATAAGCATTATTTAATGAATGAAGTAACCAAGCAGTTTAATCAAATGACAAGTCTCGGTAAGCCCGTTTATATTCTTTATTTAAATTTGGATCGGTTTAAATTAATCAACGATTCCTTTGGCCATCAAATGGGCGATCAACTATTCAGATTGGTCGCAAAAAGAATTGTTGATATCATTGAGCCTATTGGAAAGACCGTTCGGACTGGGGGAGACGATTTTATTATCATGTTACCAGATTCCAAGGAGGACCAGGTCTTGGAATATACTCGTTCTTTATTGAAGGGCATTTCTGAGCCTTATTTTCTTAAAAGCCAGGAAATTCAAATCACTGCCAGTATTGGAATTGCCTCATTTAAACAGGGGGATTCTTTGGAGGAACTTGTCCAAAAGGCAAGTTCAGCGCTCCATTTTGCTAAGGACTTTGGCGGGAATCAGTATCAGCTGTTTTCATCAAGTATTGGTCAGCAGACGAATCGGAGGCTTCAACTTGAACAACGGTTACGAAAAGCACTGGAACAAAACCATTTGGAGGTTGTTTATCAACCAAAACTAGATTTATATACGAATCGCATTTCGGGGGTTGAAGCCTTAATCAGGTGGAACGATCCGATTCTTGGAGTCGTATCACCAGATGAATTTATTCCGATTGCTGAAGAAACAGGGATGATTATTCCGATTGGTAAATGGGCTTTGGAAAAGAGCTGCCAACAAAATGGGGAATGGAATAAAAGTGGATACCCTCCTATCCATATCTGCGTGAACATTTCCAGTCAGCAGTTTTTACAGGATGACTTTGTCAAAATGGTCCATCAGGTGCTGCAAGATGCTGATTTAGCACCTGAACATTTAAATTTAGAAATTACGGAAAGAATTGCCTTATATAATATTGATGATACGATTGAAAAGCTGTTGCAATTAAAGCAAATGGGAGTGAGTATTTCTTTGGATGACTTTGGCACGGGCTATTCCTCACTAAGCTATTTGAAGAGGCTGCCGATTGATTATTTAAAGATAGACCGCTCTTTTATCAATGGTATTTATGAGGATAAACAGGATTTTGCTATTATAGATTCGATCATTTCATTGTCACATTCTCTTGGGATCAATGTGGTTGCAGAAGGAGTAGAGGATGAACTTCAGTTAAAAACTTTAAGGCAGCTCCATTGTGATGAAATTCAAGGATATTATTATGCAAAGCCGATGACTGCCGAAAAAGTCAATCATTTCTTTGATGAAGCAGGAGAATACTTGCTTGATAGAAGAACTTTAGTTACAAAAGGGGAAATGAAATAAATGGTGTTAAGTAAAAATATAGAGTCGTTCCGGAAAATGCCAAAGATCATCTTATTGCTATGTATAGTCTTAACAATTAGCCCAGGGTTTTTAGCTAGATTAGATATTTATTATATTGCTGATATGGTGTGGTTTTTATTACTATTTCCATGCTTTATTTTTTCCTATTATATGGGGTTCGCGGGTGGGCTCTTTGCGGCTTTGACCGTAAATCTCTACCACCTATTCTGGTTTCTATATGAAAATTACCTTCGAATGTCCGAATTAGTTAACGCGGAATTATCACTTCATGTCGGTGTGGCTATCGTTACATTTTTTTGTGCAATTGGTGTTGGATTATTATCGGAAAAACTAACAGAAAAACAAATGCAGCTGCAAAGTTTGAATCAAAAATTGAAGGAATTAGCCATGTATGATTCGTTAACTGGCCTTCCAAACCGCCATTATTTTTTGGAGAAGTTGTCTGAAGCTTTGCAGGATAAAGAATCCGTTGCCTTGATGTTCATTGATTTGGATGGTTTTAAAAGGGTAAATGATACATTTGGTCATGAAGCTGGGGATCACTTACTAAAGGAAGTCGCAGCACAATTAAACAGGTTTGTGAAGGATTCTACGTTTGCAAGCCGCCTTGGCGGTGATGAGTTTATTGTCATTGTGGAGGAAATGGACAAAAAGGAATTGATGAAATTAGCAGCTGATATATTAAGGGTGTTACAACTAAAAGTCGATGATTTGGCGATTTCAGCAAGCATTGGTATTGCCATCTCTACACAGGGTGATAGCCTTACATCCTTATTAAAAAGAGCCGATTCTGCTATGTATCAAGTTAAACTAACAGGAAAGAATGCCGTTGGTGTCTAAATACCAGTACTTTCGGTGCCTGACACCGTACTAGGCCATAATGAAAGGAAGAAGCCATAATAGGCTCTTCCTTCCATTAGAAAGGTGTAATAACGATTAGCTGTATAACGTCGATTTTGTAATAAGTTATGGATTTGTCCCCACAAAATATTAATGAAAAAGCCCTTCCATCCAAAAATTTC
>NZ_BCUX01000089.1 GCF_001591445.1 Neobacillus drentensis NBRC 102427
TGAAATTTTAAGATTTTGAGAGTTGTACGCAGACTAACATAATAAATGAAATACCAATCATACTCAGTACCCATAACCAAGCCAAGTGCATATTACCAGAGTCAAGGGCAATATAGATAGCTGTAGGGATCGTTTGAGTTTTCCCAGGGATGTTTCCAGCAAACATGAGCGTGGCTCCAAATTCACCTAACGCTCGTGCAAAACTTAAAATTCCACCAGAAATAATTGATTTTAGTGAAAGTGGAATGGACACTAAAAGAAATAGCCTGAATTCACTCGCCCCATCTACTCGGGCTGCACCTTCAATATCTTCATCAATCGCCGCAAACCCGGTCTTGGCGGATTGATACATAAGCGGGAACGCCACAATCGTGGATGCAATGACGGCAGCCCACCAAGTGAACATAACGGGCTGTTGAAATAGCCATTCAATCATTTGTCCGATTGGGCTTTGTCTACCAAATAGAACGATTAACAAAAATCCCACAACAGTCGGGGGTAATACTAATGGCAAAAGGAAGAGGGTTTCAATGAAAACTCTCCCTTTGAATTTCGCTTTCGCCATGACCTTCCCTAAAATTAGCCCCAAAATCAAGACAATGATACCTGAAGTGAAAGCAATCTCTAATGATAGTTTGACTGGAGCCCAAAAGTTGTCTGCCATTTTACTATATTACAGTCCTTTAAATCCGTATTTTTTGAAAACTTCCATTGCTGCATTACTGTTTAGATATTCATAGAATAACATGGCTTCGTTTGGATGGCTACTAGCCTTGATGATTCCAACAGGATACACGATGGGAGTATGGGTCTTTTTATCAGCTGTTGCCGCAATTTCCACTTTAGCGGAGGTTAATGCATCTGTTTTATAAACGATTCCCGCATCAACATTCCCTGTTTCCACATATGTAAGCACTTGGCGTACATCCTTGGCATAGACGATTTTCCCTTTAACCGAGTTCCAGATCGTTAAGTTTTCTAGTACCTCTTTCGAATATTTACCTGCTGGGACAGATTCAGGGGTCCCTATTGAAAGCTTATCTGCTTTAGCAAGATCTTCAAACGTTTTAATTCCTTTATTCGATTCTTTTGGAACGACTAGCACAAGCTCATTACCAACCAGATCGATCCCATTTTTCTTTTCAATCAAACCATCTGTCACTAATTGATCGAATTTATCTTCTGCTGCAGAGAAGAAAAGATCGACAGGTGCTCCCTGTGAAATTTGTTGTTGCAACGCTCCGGAAGCGCCAAAGTTATAGTTGATTTTCACATTGCCATGTTCTTTATTAAAATTAGATGTAATTTCAGTCAAGGCGTCTTGCAAGCTTGCCGCTGCTGAAACTGTTAATTCGACGTTCTTTTCAGGGGCCGCTTGTTTTTTATCTGCGGGCTTTTTACTTTGTTCATTGGCTGAACATCCTGTAAAAACAAGTAAGAACAATAACATCGTTAAAAATAATTGATAAGATTTTCTCAAAGTATCTCTCTCCTTATAATTAGTTATAACTAATTATAACTAATTATAATTGGTTGTGGTATGAAAAAAATCACAAAATACAATTTTAGTAAGAATATGCTTATTAAAAAATAATGAGATACAATAGAAGGAGGAGGGATGGACATGTCAAAGGAGATTTCCTATACGATTGAAGAAGTATCGCAGCTATTAAAAGTCTCGAAACTAACCATATATGATTTGATAAAAAAAGGGGACCTTCCTGTATTCCGTGTTGGAAGACAGATGCGGATGGATGCAAAGGATTTGGATGATTACATATCCAATAATAAGACGAATCAGGGTACGACTCCTCCTGCCCAAGAATGGCATCAACAAAGAATGGAACCAAGGGCATCCAAAAACATTGTCATTAGTGGCCAAGATATTGTCTTAGATATCCTAGGTAAACACATTGAGAAATCTTCCACCTATAAAGCCTTACGTTCCTATTCAGGAAGTTTAAACAGCCTCATCGCTTTATACAATGGAGAATGTGAAATAGTTAGCTTACATATGTTTGATGGAGATACAGGAGAATACAATCTACCTTATGTAAAAAAGATTTTGGTAGGCTATCCGTATATTTTAATCAATCTTGTTTCAAGAAAAGCAGGATTTTATGTTCAAAAAGGAAACCCGCTCCACCTCATGACGTGGGCTGATCTAAATCAAGAGAATGTAAAAATCATCAATCGAGAGAAAGGGTCGGGAGCAAGGATCCTTCTCGATGAACAGCTCAGAATACACGGCATTTCTTCAAAGAATATAAATGGGTATAAGCACGAAGAGACGAATCATTTAAGTGTTGCTTCGGCCGTCTCTACTGGGATAGCAGATGTAGGAGTGGGAATTGAAAAGGCTGCTAAGATCGTTGGAATAGACTTTGTTCCATTAATAACGGAACGTTACGATCTCGTTCTTTTAAAAACACCTGAAAATGAAAAACTGATCCGAATGGTAAAGGAAACGTTATCGTCTCAGCTGTTTCAGTCAGAAATAAACTCTTTGGGTGATTATGATCATTCTCAAACAGGATCCATCATTTATGAGACGTATTAAAAAGAAAGTTCGCAGGTTTTTAATATGACAAAATCTGACTTGTTTCACGTGGAACAGTGGATATTGTCGAGAGTTCTCACAAATGGTTTGATTTTTCGCAAAAGGTGTCATCCTCGTGTATTATGGGATCATAGATGAAAATAGAGAGGTAATTTCAAAGTGAATATATCCGTCCAAAACCTATTAACGAAAATAGAAGCAGAATTGAAGCTGGCGAAAAGCAGCACCAAGGAAGAAAGCTTGCGGGAAAAAGTCTACTCTATTAAAATATTATGCGAGTTGCTGCTAGACGAAAATCCGTCACCGGCAAGCGAGGTTGCAGTGGCTCCCATGCCTGCGGTTCAACCAGCCATCTCATTTCAGGCTTACCAACAGCCCGTCATGAGCCAACCAATCGTACAACAATCCACAACATTACAGCAGCCAAAAAAACTCGACATGGAAAACGAAGCAAATGGGGATTCATTGTTTGATTTTTAATAAAAGGAAAAGTTAAGGCACATTGTTGATTCAACCACTCTGTTGATTGGAGCAGAAGGCAACAGACTAGTTTAACAGTGCCCAATAAAAAAGGGGAGAATATTAGATGAAAGCATTTATCATAGTTGGTGCGATCAACGCCTTTATAGCGGTTGCGCTTGGTGCCTTTGGTGCCCATGGATTAAAGGGTAAACTCGATGCCTATTATTTGGATATTTGGAAAACAGGTGTCACCTACCAAATGTTTCACGCCATCGGGATATTGATTATTGGTCTCCTCATCGGGAAAGTAGCCGCTGCCAGCCCGCAATTTACCTGGGCAGGATGGCTGATGCTGGCCGGTATTATCTTCTTTAGCGGCAGTTTATACGTATTAAGCCTAACGAAGATTGGTATCTTAGGGGCGATCACACCAATTGGCGGTGTCTTCTTCTTAGCAGCCTGGATCCTAATCGTCGTCGGTGCAGTTAAACATTTGTAATTGAAAGGAAGTCATTGGGGAACAATCCCAATGACTTTTTTTTCGAAGGCTAGCAAAGTTATTTTGGAACGGAAATCAACAGGCCTGTTTATCTAAACTTACCCAAAAAATAAAACACCAATTGGGATCAATTGGTGTTCACATGTATTATTTTATCTTGGCGGGTAAGTAGCTAATGGTGGAGCACTGCCATATGGATATTCATACTCAATTTCTTCCGAAAATTGGACGTAATCGACGGCGACCATTGGGATGAGGTACCTTACCCCGGATTGTGGATCGCTCAAGATGACATGATCCCTTCCTGCCGCTTCAATAATCCCTTTAAATTCCTTCGCATTCCATTGATTGTTACCTTCAAAAGTGGCAAACACGCTTACCAATTTTCCTTTATTTAAGCGTAAAATGTTTTCGATGTACGACTGCTCAATTGGCAGCATGCCACCAGGTGCTTGTGGTGCTGGCGCCCCTGCCCCTGCGACTGCGCCGGCCGGTGGGAATTGCGGGAATCCTTGTGCACCAGGTGCCGGATAAAAACTTTGCCCGCTCCCCTGGACCCTTGGATCTCCTTGCTGTTGCCCAGCTGCTCCCGGATAAGGCTGAAATCCCTGTGGATTATAGTATTGATTCATCTTTTTCCCTCCTAAAAAATGAATAAAACGAGTGGCCCAACAAGCTATTAATACTCCCTTCATCCCAAATATGTTCCAACGGGGGTAAAATAAACTTTTTGTATTTGAGAGTAGTGGAGTTCTTTCTTAGACTCGCTGTTTAAATAGTATGAGCACAAGGGGCGGAATATGACTAGCTAACCGGGAAGAACAACAAAAAAGTCCCCAGCGGAAGACTGAGAACTTTTAAAAAAAATTATACATGAAGGAAACTAGCGATCCGTTCTTCCTCTAAGATGTTGCCAACAAAGAAGGAGCCAAATTCTCCGTATCTAGCACTTACCTCATCAAAACGCATTTCATAGACAAGCTTTTTAAACTGAAGGACATCCTCTGCAAACAAGGTGACGCCCCATTCATAATCATCAAAACCAACCGAACCAGTGATGATTTGCTTTACCTTACCAGCGTATGTACGGCCAATCATTCCGTGGCTGCGCATCAAACTTTTACGCTCTTCCATCGGCAGCATGTACCAATTATCGTTGCCCTCACGTTTCTTATCCATTGGATAGAAGCAGACATATTTGGTTTTAGGCAGCGTCGGGTACAGTCGGGCCAAAACTTGTGGATTTTGGTAAGGATCCTCACCTGCAGGCAAGTAGTTACTTAGCTCAACAACCGAAACATAAGAATGGGCAGGCACGGTGAATTCAGCCAATCTTGTTTTATTGAATTCGGTTTCAATTTGGTTCAGTTCTTCCATCGTCGGACGAAGAATCATCATCATAAAATCGGCTTTTTGCCCAACAATTGTATATAAAGCATGGCTGCCTTCTTTACGTTCCTGAGTCGCATTCCACTTCTCAACTAGACTTAAAAACTCGTGGATAGCGGCCTGTCGCTCATCACTAGGGAGCATTTTCCAAGTTGTCCAATCAACGGTACGGAAATCATGGAGGCAATACCAGCCATCAAGCGTTACTGCTGCTTCACTCATTATAATCACTCCTAAATAATCATTCTTCTTATTTACATTCATTACTATATCATAGTTTGACCCAGTGGCGCGCGAATAAACCATTCGAAATCGTTTAATGGATATTTTTATTAGAAAAAGTAAATCATAAACTTTAGCGTGTAATTTTTTGAAAAAATAAACTTTTAGCCGCTGTGAGTGATATCCTTGAAATTTAAAAACGGTAAAGTATGCTAATGAAGTAGGTTTATTAAGGGAGGATTTTTGTCGTGAGTGATTTATTTGAAGGATTGAAGCAAAAAGTTTCTGGACGCGATTTGAAGATTGTTTTTCCAGAAGGATTAGACGAACGGATTGTCAGAGCTGCAGGTCGTTTAGCAGCGGAAAAATTAATGACACCGATCTTGATTGGCAACATCGAACAGGTTCAGGCCAAAGCAGCTGAGGTTGGCGTTTCGCTCGATGATGCGGAAATTTATGACCCTGCGAGCTATGCAGGCATGGACGAACTTGTGGCCGCGTTTGTTGACCGCCGCAAGGGGAAAGCAACCGAAGAGGATGCCCGCAAAATCTTGCTTGATGAAAACTATTTCGGCACCATGCTTGTTTATTTAAATAAAGCAAACGGCCTTGTCAGCGGTGCGGCCCACTCCACAGCGGATACCGTGCGCCCTGCCTTGCAAATCATCAAAACAAAAGAAGGCGTCAAGAAAACCTCTGGTGTGTTCATCATGGTTCGTGAGGATGAAAAGTATGTGTTCGCCGATTGTGCGATTAATATTGCACCAGACAGCAATGATTTAGCTGAAATTGCGATTGAAAGTGCGAAGACAGCTAACATGTTTGATATCGAGCCGCGCATTGCGATGCTTAGTTTTTCAACAAAGGGTTCCGCTAAATCGCCGGAAACAGAACGAGTGGCAGCGGCCGTAGAAGAAGCGAAGCGCCGTGACCCATCACTTGTATTGGACGGAGAGTTTCAGTTCGATGCGGCATTTGTTCCTTCTGTTGCTAAAAGTAAAGCACCGGATTCACCGCTGCAAGGCGATGCGAATGTGTTCATTTTCCCTAGCCTTGAAGCAGGTAACATTGGCTACAAAATTGCGCAGCGTTTAGGCGGCTTTGAAGCGGTCGGACCGATCCTGCAGGGCTTAAATGCACCGGTGAATGATTTATCACGCGGTTGTAATGAAGAAGACGTCTACAAACTGGCGTTAATTACAGCGGCACAAGGGTTATAAGAGTATTGAGAGGGGCCGGTCCGCGGTTATAGTGGACTGGCTTTTTTTTAAACGATGAATTAGAGAAGTAGGCACAACGAGGCACACCCTGTTTAATTTCACTTGATTTTGATAAAATATGTCTATCAATTTAGTTAGGAGCCACCCAAATGGAAGGTTTACTACATCAGCCGCAGTGGCGAATCATCGATCAATCCGCTGTCGGTATTCATTTTCAGGCGTTACAATCGTTTGGTACCGATGATACCCTCTGTGCCTCGGTCGGGACGGGAGAGGCACCGGCCACAGCCAGGACCTGGGTGCACCACAATACATGCGTCCTCGGCATTCAGGATACCAAACTGCCATTTTTACAAGAGGGAATCGAATTCCTGCACGAGCAAGGTTATCAGTCGATTGTCAGAAACTCGGGCGGCCTCGCTGTCGTTCTTGATGAAGGGGTCCTCAATATTTCATTAATTTTCCCTGAGGCGGAAAAAGGGATTGATATAAACCGCGGCTATGATGCCATGTGGCAGCTGATTCAAAATATGTTTGCGGACTTCCCGCATCAGATTGAAGCAAGGGAAATAGTCGGTTCTTATTGCCCGGGAAGCTATGACCTTAGTATTAGCGGGAAAAAATTTGCAGGCATCTCGCAGCGCCGCCTTAAAAAAGGGGTCGCTGTTCAGATTTATCTTTGTGTAAATGGCAGCGGACGGGATCGGGCTGAGCTGGTCAGGCAATTTTATAAACTAGCAAAACAAGAAGCAGAAACAAAATTTGCCTATCCACAGATTGTTCCGGAAGTCATGGCTTCGCTTGCGGAATTGCTTGGGACGAATTTCACCATTGCCGATGTGATGCTCCGTCTATTAAACCAGTTAAAGGAAAATGGTGAATTTTTATATGCCGGGCCATTGAACGAGTACGAACTGTCGTTATTTCCCGGTTATTATCAACGGGTCATTGATCGTAATGAAAAAATTGCCGCCATGTAAAAAGCCGCGATTCCACCTGAGTGGAATGACGGCTTTTTTTTCAAAGAGATGTTGCGCGTTTGCTCTTCTCCCATTATTTTTATTCCGCGACCTTCTCTAAGTTCCCGTTACGGTCCATTTTGAATTTAGTCGCTGGTCTTTCTTCTTCTTCAAATAACACAAGCTTGCGGGCCCGGTTCATGATCTTCATTAAGGTCTCGTAATCTTCTTGAATCGTTTCGGTATTCTGCTCTAAACCTTCAATTTTAGCGGACATTTCCTCATTTTGACGCCTTACTTCAGCCAATTCCCTTTTTAATCTTTCATTCTCACTTTTTAATGCTTCATTTTGCAGATTGGCATGATGGAAGTTTTGCAAGTAAGTAATGACCGAATCAAGCGAAAGTCCTGTTGGATTGGCTTGTCGGTACGTTTGGACGGGTGTTTGGACTGGTGTTTGAACTTGTGCCTGTGCCTGAACTGGTGCCTGAGTTTGCGGTGTTACATAGCTTTCCTCTGCCATCTCTGCCATCATATCAGGCAGTTCAAACGATGTTTCGAGCGGCATTTCAACTTGGCCCGGCATCGTATCAAAATCAGGTGCTCCAGTGAGCGGCGGGCTATATAATAGTTTTTTCTTGCCGCCCTGCTCTTTACCTAACACTCTTTGTCTTTGTTTTCGTTGCTTTTTGGCTAACTGTAATGCTTTTTCATAGCGGTGGCGAACGACGGCATTCCATCTGAACCCACACGCGGCAGAAGTACGATTCAGCTTGTCGCCCACTTCTTCAAAGGCATTCAGCTGGGTACTGCCTTCTCTTACATGCCTAAGGACAGTCTCGGCTAAAAGCAAATCATTCTCATCTGTCCATGCATCTTGACGAACTTTCATATGTTCAACTCCCTTTTATAGTTTTTGGATGAACCCGCAAATGAATCTTGACGAGTTTTTAAAAGTTCTAGTCTTAGGATGGACAAGTTTATAAGCCTTTATACCAAAATGGTTGCAAGGATAGTAGATTTTTTTCAAGAGTTTAGTAAAGATTGCAACTTGCATTCGAAAACAAGAAATTGTAAAATACCATAGGAGTTAATCGGATGTTTTAAGAAATCCAAGCTGGATAAAATATATAGAGAGTGACCAAAGAAAGGGTTGTAACAAATGTCTAATGAATTTCGCGTTTGTGATGATTGTCAGGCCGTGAATCTCAAGACGTTAATCCCTCGGTTGAAAGAACTTGATCCGGATGCTGAAGTGAAAATTGGCTGCCAATCCTATTGCGGGCCTGGCCGGAAAAAGACCTTTGCCTTCGTGAATAACCGCCCCGTTGCGGCACTAACAGAAGAGGAATTAATGGAAAAGGTTAATAAAAAGATAAAATAATCACCTTTGTTAAATAACACAGGTGATTTTTTTTCCAAACAATGTCGAAAAATCCTGTAGAATATTGCTGAAAATAGGGTGGTTTTTGGGATATAATAGGAAG
>NZ_BCUX01000090.1 GCF_001591445.1 Neobacillus drentensis NBRC 102427
ATAAAAGAACGTAAAGAAGAACCGTGCGAATTAGACTACACCTATGTGAATGACCGAGTTCCACAGCCGTTTGTTCTGCTGGTCAAGTGCTTCTTTCCTGAAGCAAAGACGATCGAAGAATATTGGAGGATGGCGAATATCGCTGCATCAAGCTACCAATCAGAGCTTGAGCCCACTGACATCCTAGATATTGCAATCCAATCCTTTAAGCAGCTCATACGGAAACTGAAATTCAAAAGTAAAATAAGGAATCCATTTGCCTATTTTTATGGAATTTTAGATCATAAATTTTGCGTACATTTTCACGATGTACTCCATGAGAAGTATGATTCCAATGATGAGGAAATTAGATTTGGTTCGTGGGTAACTAGTTGAATTATCTTCAGAACCTATTTTTACCCGGAAAGGCTCAGCCTAATTTTCCAGTAATCAATACCTTAAGGGCACCTGTGATAGCGCCTATTTACTATTCCGTAAATTACTAGTCCCACTATAGCTCCTGAACTATCAATGAAAACATCCTTTACTTGTGCACCTCTGCCTGAAACAAATAACTGATGGAATTCATCTGAAATTGCAAAACAGAGACATATCCCAATAACAAGCAAAATACGCTTCATTCCTATGATTCTATTCTTTCTTAACGCAAATCTCAGACTGATTGCAAGTGTAAGGTAAATAAAGAAATGAGCATTTTTTCTTACCAGATGATCAGATTCTAATAAGTTCATATTAGTTCCTGGCGTAATTTTCCCAATGACTGCGATCACTTTTTCTGTTATTCCTATGCTAAGCTTGTCAGATTGCTGTGCAGGTTGTGCGGAAAAGTTGAATATTAATAACATCCATAGAACTACTATGATCCATGGCAATTGATAAATAAGTTTTTGATATTTTGACATGACTAACTCCATTCCTACTTGCTACAGTGACTTCCAAAGATAGTAATATAAGATCCATTCTACCATTTATCTCCTATCAATTAAATTGTCATACTTTGCAAATAGTTAGCTTGTTGTTTATGGAGAGCCCTTCTGTCACATAGTTACCATATAATTAATTGAACATTCTGTTACAATGCTTAAGCTTAGTCAGGAACCCATTCAGCTTGGTTTCATCCTTAAGATCAATTCATTCAACAGGTGCGAGTACATAATGTTACCAGCCTGAATCCATAGGAAACGGCAGACAACTTTCAAAAAATTTTGATTTTCGTCACATCATCATCCGGAAAAGAGTAATATATTAACATATACTAGGATTATGGAAAAAATATAAGAAAGCTCTGAATTCAATTTCCTTCAGGTGGAGTGGTTTAGTGTATGAGAGTTGTAACAAAGAGGAAAAGTGACGAACTAGAAATCATTAAAATGTACATAGACAAGAGTTTGACATATACTGTGGAAATTTTCACCGTTCCTGACGGCTACAAAAGTTTTGCCGCTAATTCCTATCTGCACCACTATGATTTACTAGGAACTGGATTTCATAGCAATAAGGATGAGAGTGTAAAACTAGCCATCCAAGATTTACAAGAAATGATGGCTGCGTTTCAGGGACCATAATCTTAAATATTAAGACCATGCTGGAACATCCAGCATGGTTTTTTACATCCCTATTGGCGGGGACTGGGGCACGACTGCGTCTTATTTCACCCTTTACCGCATTAAACTTTAGTTGAGTGGGGGTCTGACCCCACTGGACTGATAATTATTACTACTTTTCCTTCCACATATGATGCATTTACTGGTGTAATAACTGTATTTGTGTCGTCTCCGAAAGAAACATAGTAGGGATTTAAACTTCAAATAGAACATCTCCTTTAAAATGATTAAATCGGGCAGTACAGCCAGCTATCATAGTTTTACCTTTGGACTTTGCTTCCCAACTTGTCAATAGGTTTGTTTTAATCAGATATAGTATTAAAGTCTAATTAAATATTAGCACTACTATAACAATTATGAAAAATTAATTGTTCGACGTATATCGACAAGTTCGATGTCTTCAAAAATGACTCTCTTAAAAACGTTTGTTAGTGTCCCTGCTCTAATTCACTTTAGTCGGGGCGTGACAGGTACCAGAACTATGAACTATTGAATCGATTACCAAAAACGTCAACCCTTGAAATACTGATGATTATGAACCCAGAACCATCAGTAACACATTAAGGCAGAAAAAGTAAGAGCAGCATTGTGCTCTTACTTTTTTGTTCTATCAAATTTAAATGCCGATAAGACCTCATACTTCCTTGACGCTTTACTAATGTTAGATTCGGGAGCATTGTCGGTGCATTCTAAAGCTGAATAGGTTCTGGCTATTAGAATCCTTCTTTGAATTCTAATATTCTACAAATCTCGACATATATCGGGTGGTGACAGGCACCATAGCCAACCACATAATGCTGAATGTATCTGGTTCAACCCCGAACATATTGTGAGGACGATTGCGGTCGGAAGTAAGACTAAGGTCGAATTAAGTAATGGGCATTCCATTATTGTAGATTCAAGATTAGCTTTCTTTAATAATAGAATTCACAATGCGAATCAATTGTTGCAAATAGCTATAAACAGAGGGAACCACCCGGCACCGATTACTTTTTACCTCGAACCTAAAACAACACATCTGCTAACCAAAGAGAAAACAGGAAAATACAATTTTACATATTTAGAGGAAAATCACAAATAAAATAGTCAATCTGTTCAATAGATTGATAGCAAAGGAGTAACTCTTTGGATAATTATTCATCTGTTCGCTTTGGACATGTATTAAAGAAATTAAGAAATGCTCAGGAGCTTTCTCAAGAGGTATTGGCCGATCGCTGCTGTCGACATCCATCTTATATCAGTTTACTAGAAAGAAATTTGAAAAACCCCAGCCTAGATACCATCATTGCTCTTGCAATCGGTTTGGATATGAAAGCTTCTGAAATGTTAAAGGAAATCGAACAACATCCTGAGAACGGCTGGTTAATGAGGGGCAAGAATAATAGTTGATAGTAAAAAATGGGGAGACTCTACTAAAGTATTCCACTAACCACTTGCTATGATATGTCAGGCAGTGATATAGGCACCTCATTATTTTGTATCTTTGCCGAAATTGCTGCTTGGATATTTTTCAACACTTTTCAACCCAAATTCAAACCAATTTACACATCATCAACTTATTAGAGACCAGCTTTCAAGACTTTTCCTTATTCGGTACCACCTATATATATATCCCGCGGGGGCAGGGTTCTTAAACTTTTGCAGTATTTCTCCCGCCTCTGTTCGATTGTCCCTTCGTAATAGTCTAAAAGGCAGTTCATATTGATAAATCGTGGCTGGACCGAGTTGGGATATTTAAATAGATAAAAGCTGCTCCAAGGATAGTATTCAGGCTGCTTGACCATCTTTGCCTCAACGGGATTTAAATGGATGTAGCGGCTGACCTCAAGAATCCCTTCTTTATCTTCAATCACTTTGTCATAATAGCGTTTTTCATACACATGTCCGGTTAAACGATACTTGGCATTGTAATAGTTTGCGTACCTTTTGTTGATTAGAGACATCAGTTTTGAAAAAGGAATTTCTGGTGAACGAATCTGCAGGTGATAATGATTGGTCATTAAACAATAGGAAGCCAATTCAAAAGGAATTTTTTCATGAAGCTGATCGAGGATGTGCAAGAATGCTTGAAAATCAGTTGCGTTTCGGAACAATGGATCACGCCGGTTGCCCCTGCAATTAATATGGTAAAAACGGTGGGGTATCCAGATTCTTTTCTTACGTGACATTTAAGTTTCCCTCGCGATCGATTGTTGTTTATGAAGACCTTGGCGTCTTAGTGTCATAGCTTCCCAAATGGCTGTATCAGTTATTTGGTCCTCACCAGCTAAATCAGAAATCGTTCTTGCTAAACGAATGATTTTGATTTGAACCCGGTTACTCCAATTCTGCTTTGATGCCACATTCATAAGCATCTTTTGCTGGTCGCTTGTTAATGGACTTGTGGCAGTAATCACTTCAAATGGAGCTTTTGCGTTAGAGATTTCCGTTTGATAACGTTGATATTGAAGTTGTCGTGCCTTTTCAACCCGCTTGCGAATGGCATTGGATGATTCTTGGCCCTTTGATGGTTGGTCTAAGTTAATCGACTGCAATGATAAAAGGATATCTAGTCGATCATGCACAGGTCCTGATATTCGATTTCTATATGTCTGGATTTGCTTTTGTGAACAAGTGCAGTAATGGTGATTAGAACCCAGATACCCACATGGACAGGGATTCATAGCCCCAATAAGGATAAAATTTGAAGGATATGTCACGGTGGAATGGGCTCTGCTAATTGTCACCAGTCCAGTTTCAAGCGGTTGCCTTAACATATCAATTGTCTTTTTCGTGAATTCAGCTATTTCATCAAGGAACAGTACACCATGATGAGCAAGTGAAATTTCCCCTGGCCTCGGTGAAGAACCTCCACCAATAATCGCAACTGACGATGCCGAATGATGCGGGTGCCGATATGGGGCATTTTGTTGTATGGTTCGCCTCTCTCCCGCAAGCTGATAGAGACTCATTACTTCTAATTGGGCCTGATTCGTAAGCGTAGGTAATATGGAAGGAAAGGTTTCTGCCAGCAGACTTTTCCCACATCCTGGCGGACCGCTCATAAGGACATTATGTTCACCAGCAGCAGCAATTTCAAGCGCCCTTTTGGGTTGTTCATGTCCAATTACAAGTCGGAAGTCCTTTTGTGGTGAGTCAGAAAAAAGAGGAATTTGTTCATTAGATGCTATTTGAGGAAGAAATGACAGCAGTTCTTGACCTTCTAAGTGCTGTACCACGTCTTCGATATGCTGAACAACGATGCATTCCAAATCCGTCAGCATATGGATCGGTATGGTTTGATCAAAGGGAAGATAAATTTTCTTTAGACCAAGTCCTTTCGCAGAAATCAGCGCAGGAAGCATCCCTTCTGCTTTTACAACCATACCATCAAGAGACAGTGCCCCAATAAACGCGGCATCGATAGGAATCTCGCCCTTAATCATATTGAGCTCCTTCAAAGCCGCAATCGCAATTGCCAGATCAAAAAGTGGCCCATTTTTCTTATGTTCTGATGGCGAGAGATTAACCACAACCTTCTGATCCGTAACATCCACATCAAAATGACCCAGTGCCGCCACTACCCGTTCCCTCGACTCCTTTACCGAGGCATCCGGCAGTCCAACAATCACCATCGATTCCGTACCAGTCCTTATCCTTACCTCTACTTGCACACGATAGCCTTCCAATCCTTTTAAACCGATACTTGATACTTTTACCGTCATAATAAACCTCCAATAATATTACTTGATATATCAATGAAATTAAAAATGGAATAAATAAAATCAGTTTTAAAGAAAAGTATGATCAAGTGGTGGACCAATAAGAAGTTAAGTCAGGTGGATTAACAGAAGATATTCGGGGTCCAGAATACTGGTTAATAAATACTAATTTCTACAAAAAAGTCAAAATTCCTTTAAAATTATTACAAAAATAGACAAAAAGTATTCCCTCTGGCCACCACTATACAAATTTATCTTTGGGACATGGCAGGAGATATTTTCTTCTCATCAAGAATATCTTTATGTATAATGGAGTTATAATAAAAAAGAGAAGTGCTACTAACACTTCTCTTCAGCAACCTCTACCGTCAGGGTGATGGTAGTTGGAGTAAATTATTTTTGAGAACCACCCTTTTGCTTGCTACGGCGCGGGGTGGTTTTCTTGTTTTCTAGAATGTTTTTCCGAAAGAAATAAGCGCTCAATTCACGCATAACACCCTTCAGAACTTCTCGTAGAAATTCCATGATTATCACCTCTTTCCCGAAACGGAAAGAAGCAAACAACCAACCACCCCAACAATATTCAACTGCAACTCTATCTATCACTTTCCACCAGTCTAAAAACCTATCAATCTTCGACAAATTTCGGGGCGTGACAGGCACCACATTTAAAAATGCAAGATTTGAATCGGAATTAAGGATCAATAATTGTAATTTTTTAAAATCCTACCCTTTAGTCTAGGGTAGGATTATATTTTTATTTAAAATTTTTTCAAAGTCACCTGGTGTGCCTTAATTTTAGAAATATACTTAGAAATTTTATTTTAGTAACTGCATTTGGTTAAATGTGACATTAAACTATCAAGAAAATTTAGTGAGTCAGACAGTTTATCTCAAACAGGACAATCCATTTAAATTTCTTCATCTAAGGGCAATTTTAGACTTGGGTGTAATCTCTCGTAAAATAAATGAACATCCCATTTACTGAGTAAAAAAATGTCTAAAAGATTTTTTTCTATTTCTACTAGAGTTTTTTCCATACTTTCCTCTATGGTTGAAAAATCGATTATTTCCTCTTGAGTAAGCTCCTCAATTTGTTTCTCACGTTTTGTTTTTGCTGAATTTGTTGCCCATACACTACCAAAAATACCACTGACTACTGGTATTAATTTTGAAAAAGATTTTGGTCTTAAGGCAGCAAGTAGGCCAACTATTGATGAAGCAAATAAAGGGGATGTTAAAAAAGTGGAAGAGGCAATTAACGCTGACTTTACCTTTTTATTACGCCCTTTTATTTTTATTTCCTTTAATGTCTTTTTTGCTTTAAATAACTCATAATCACAGGCAGTAAATAAACTCTGGGCATCACAAATAGTTAATTTTGAATGATCATTTTCAATTGTAACAATTTTTGAACGGCTTACACCCATACGAATTGCTGCATCTTCTTGACGCCAGCCAAATAAATTTCTTATTTCTGAAAATCTAGAGGCAATATGCTCTAAGTATTTTTCGATTTCCATTTTCATCACCTTTTTTAATTATACACTATAAAATACATTTTTAAAAATAAAATATTAATATTGACCTAAAAATAGAAACGTGTTTTAATTAGAACATGAAATGGAAATTGTTTCGGATTAAAATGACAATAAGGGAGATGTTTAAAAATGAACAAATTTAGTTCCTATGAGATGGCTGCATTAAAAGAATCAACGGATTTCTTCTCGAAACAGGCAGGTAATAAAGAAGCAAAAAAAAATAAAAAAAGTTCGAAGGTAAATTCTTTTATTAATCAAAAGCTTGAAGATAGTAATTTATATAAAAAACTTTTGGAGGGAATACAATATTTATTTAACTTTTCTTCAAATTGTGGGACCTTCATTGTTCAAGAAAAACGTGTACTAAAAAAAGCAGGGACTAAAGCAATGGAGGAAATTAAGTTATTTGAGTTAATGCAATGTGAGGAAGTGTACCAAAAGCTACAATTGGGGCAGCAATTTCAGCATGTTACCTTTGGAGCAGCCACCGGCGCCTGTGGACTTCCAGGATTGGTAGTTGATGTTGCAGCATCCCCTACCATTAAGAATAAGTCTATTTTAGAAATGGGCATGGCTTACGGATTTAATAAATTTGAGGCACAACTAAATGGGATGTCAGCTCTTCTTTTGGATTCAACAGATTTAATAAAAGAAAAAGTGGAACTATTGGCTTTATTGAAAAAAGCCAAACAGCTAATCCTGAAAAAAATAGAGGAAAAAAGCGAAGAAGATCTTACTGAACTCTTTCTAAAAACTCTTTTCAAAAGTGAAACAGCGGTAAAGACCTTAGTAACTCTGTTTGAAAAACTAGGTATAAAGGTAACCGAAAAATCTATAGGAAAGTTCATTCCAATCTTAGGGGGATTTTTTGGGGGCGTTTTCTCGCTTAAGGAATTTAATTATTTCAAAACCATTTATCAACATCATTTTCGACTTATATGGTTAAAAGAACGGAATAAGATTTCTGAAGAAGATTACGAGAATATTTTATTAGGCAAAACAAGAAAGGATGCTGCATAAACTGACAAATATATCTTTTTAATTTGTAGGCCCCCGTCACAAGCAATTAATATATAAAGTTGATTCCATAATCGATAAAGAATCTTACTTTTAGTGCCACTTATATTGAAGTGGCTTTTTTTATTGCTTTAAAATCGTTCCACAAAGCTGGAGATTTGGGTTCATTACGGTGGTGTTTAGTCCAATGAAATGTATACCATCCTTGAGATTGTTTTTACAAATGACAAAAAGTGTACCAATGAATGACATACTGTTTTATAACTTCATAATTGTTTTAGGTATTATAAAACGTTAATAGATTTCCATAAAATCAGTCTTCCACAATCGGGCCATTTTCTTGTTTTTGATAATCTAGATTTGAGCCACTTTTAAACGTTTTGATCAACACAAAATGAGCCGCATGATTCCCAATTCTATTAACCTCTCTTATGATAGGAAGTGACCAAACTTACTTCATTGAGAGAGGACGAAAAGGATGATCGAAATGGCTCAATTTCATAATATCAAATTCTTAAAAGAGGTTGAAGGATTATCGCAAAGGCAAATTGCGACAAAGCTCGGAATTTCCCGTAACACCGTGAGTAAATACCTAAAAAGTAATACAGCACCAACAACAGTTTTACGAAATTACGTGTATGGAACAAAGGAATATTCTCAAGAAACAAAACGGGTGATTCCAATCATTGATCAATGGTTAGAAGATGACCTAAAAAGCTGGAAAAAGCAAAAGCATACCGCAATCAAGATTTTTAATAGATTACAAGATGAATATGATTTTAAAGGCTCTGCCTCAAACATTCGCAAAATCGTTGCCAAACGCAGGCAACAAATTCAGGAAGTATTTATACCACTTGATTTTCAAATCGT
>NZ_BCUX01000091.1 GCF_001591445.1 Neobacillus drentensis NBRC 102427
ATCTTCATGCAAAACAGGAAGCATTCCTGGATGGCTTCGTTCATGCGTTTGAGTTCTTAGGAGGAGTTCCGACAGAAGGTCTACTTGATAATCTAAAAACAGCTGTAATAAAAATCCTTCAAGGAAGAGATCGGCTAGAACAAGAGGCCTTTATTGGTCTCCAGGCTCATTATGTATTTAAAGCTGAATTCTGTAATCCCGCAAGTGGAAATGAAAAAGGTCGTATCGAAGGTACTGTTGGATATGTAAGAAGGAATGCTTTGGTGCCTCTACCTGAGGTTCAATCTATTAATGAACTGAACGAGTACCTCCAAAATTGGTGTTTAAAGGAAGCTGGAAGGACTCACGTCCCTAATAAATCAGAGACTGTCCTAGAAATGTGGGAGAAAGAAAAAGAGATTCTCCATCCTCTTCCTATTAACCGTTTTGAAGCTTGTAAACTTCTATCGTGCAAAGTGAATAAAACTTCCCTTATTACAGTGGAAACCAATCGTTATTCTGTACCCTATAGCTATGCTGGTCAAGCTGTATGGACAAAAAATTTTGTCGATCGAGTAATCGTAGTGGCTCAAAACCGTGTGATCGCAGAACACCCTCGCTCCTATGAACGCAATCAGGTGATTACGGTTCTTGATCATTATCTGGAAGTCTTGCTTAAAAAACCCCGAGCAATCCGGGACGCTCATGCATTCCAATCCACTGAAATCCCTGATGTATTCAAGCGATTCCATTTGAAAATGCGTGAGCAGGAAGGATCTGAAGGTGATAGGAAGTTCATTCGAATTCTCCTCCTCCATCGTGACATTGGTATGGAAAATTTAACAAAAGCCTTATTGGAAGCAGAGAAAACTCAAGTTTTCCGATATGAGGAAGTCCATGAAATTATACAAAGGCTTACGCACCAAAACATACCAATCAGTACTCTTCCAACTGATAAAACACCAGTCAATCTTTTAGATTACAAAGTGAATAAATCCAGTATAGAACAGTACGGCCAATTAACAGGAGGCACTAGGAAATGACAACTGAACTACTTTTAGATCACCTTACTAAACAACTACGGATTCCGACTATTTCAGCACAATACCGTTCTCTCGCAAGAGAGGCTGAGAATCGTAACTTGAGTTATGAGGAATTTCTTTTGGCTCTATTAGAAGCAGAATTAGAGTCTAGAGAAGAAAATCAAAGACAACGAAGGCTTAAACAAGCTTCCTTTCCTGTCCAAAAAACACTAGATAGCTATGATTTTAGTTTGATGCCAAGTCTGAACCGAAATCGCTTCCTGACTCTATCAAAGGGAGATTTTGTAGAGAAGAAGGAAAACATAATATTCTTAGGAAACAGTGGGACTGGAAAGTCGCATTTGGCTACGGGTATTGGAATTGAAATGATTAAAAATGGCTATAAAGTTAAGTTTATTTCGGCTGCAGAACTAGTAGAAGAACTCCTTTTGGCAAATGAAGAACACAAGCTAGGTGCATTGGAAAAGAGGTGGCTCAAATTTGATTTGATCATTATTGATGAGCTGGGCTACGTGCCGTTCACGAAAATTGGGTCAGAGCTCTTTTTCCAATTCTTTGCAGGTCGCTACGAACGAGCTAGCGTGATGATTACTACGAATCTAGAATTTACGGAATGGACCTCCATTTTTGGAGATGAAAAAATGACCGCAGCTCTACTTGACCGACTAACCCATAAAGCTCATATCCTCCTCCTTAATGGAGAATCGTATCGATTTAGACAAAGTATGAAACAAAGGGATGAGAGCGACCAATAGGCCAGGCACGCGAGGAGTTTAGGGTATCTTGCCCCTCGGGGCAAGATACCCTAAACTCCAAGTCCTCACCCAAATATGGAAATAACTCAGAATGAAGTGGCTCACTTTTGAAGTGATCACACTGGCTCAAATTAATATTGACAAATACAGCAGATACTCTTTCCAACTCAGGAATTAACACCACTATCTCTCCTTACAATAATTGGGGCATGAGTGTCAATTTTAAAATAGATATATGGGAAAACCAAAGTAAGATTGTAGTAACGGTTAGAACCGAAAATGGTAAATCATATCAATATTTTATAAATGTGTAAATTTTCTTAATAAAAATTATTAAAAAAACATAAAAAAATAAAGATATCATGAAATAAAATAGAAGAGGACCTGAAAGCCTCTCCTTTTCAACTTCTAAAGCAGTACCATTATTTATCCATACTTATCTGCTTATATTTGAAAGAACCCCTCAGGGACGGTTCTCATGGTTTTTAATGAAAGTTACCATCGCAACAAATTTTTTTAAAATTCTCAATCTAAGGCTTATTTTGCCATGCCCATTTTTTCTGACATAGATTTAGTATTCAAGAATATTATGGTTTAACTCAGGTTCTCTCCATTTTGTTTTAACTTGATGGCTATGGGGTCTGACCCCAAAAATCCCGACACATGAAATTGGAGCATTTACGTTCCACTCAAGGAAAGAGTTAAAGAACTTTTTGAATCGATTACCTCAAATGTCAGCCCTTGAAATACTGATGATGATGAACCCAGAACCATCAGTAGCACATTAAGGCGGAAAAAGTAAGAGCAGCATCCGTGCTCTTACTTTTTTGTTCTATCAAATTTAAATGCCGGATAAGGCCTCATACTTCCTAGACGCTGTACTAGTGTTAGTCTCGGGAGCATAGTCGGTGTATTCTATAGCTGTATAAGTACTGGCTAGAAGCATCCTTCTTTGAATTCTCATATTCTACAAATCTCGACATATATCGGGCGGTGACAGGCACCATAGCCAATAACGGAAAGAAGAGACAACCAACCACCCCAACAATATTCAACTGCAACTTTATCCTATCACTTTCCACCAGTCTAATAACCTATCAATCTTCGACAAATATCGGGGCGTGACAGGCACCATAGCCTTTTTTTAGTTCGCCAGATGTTCACTCAATTAGATAAAGAAGTTTCGAATGGGAGTTTCCTACTTTTTGCTTTCCATAAAAACCAGGCATATCCAATAATGGTAGTTATGATGATTCCTAATAAAAGATTGATATAAAAGATAATCCCGTGAAACAAACTCTGATTCAAAAATGCTTGAATGCTAAGAAGGACTACAATGATATTCCACATCACTGAGGTAATCGAGATGATAGTTTTCGCTTTTTTTCCTTTTTCATTTTCTAAAAACCATCCCAAAAGCGGTATTATTTGCAGGGCATGAAAAGCAAATCCGTGTGACCAAATGAAATTCCCATTTTCACCTAGATGTCTTGATAATAGTGCGATCATAATTAATCCAGCGATAAACGCCAATATAAGCGAAGACGCGGACCACTTGATTGCAAAAAGAAGAATGTTTCGTGTATGTTTCGATTTGAATATTTTAATCATAAAAATAATTGTTAGTACCATCATAATGACTGATAAGGAACTCATTAAAAATTTGCCAATAATAATATCGTAGACGTTATGATTGTGTGCAAATCGTGGGTCTACCCCTCTAAGTGGCTGCACAGATTCGAAGACCATCGCAAGTCCAAAAACAACAGCAGTCCACCAAACCCACAATTTCCTTCCTTTTTCCGAAAAATTTGCAAGATTTAAAAACACGGCAAGATTAATAATAAATAACCCTATGGCGGCATTAAAAGATAACGGCTTCGTTAAATCTCCATCAGGCAAAACGTATCTTCCATGGATAAAGATTACCAATAAAAATATCAAACTTACTAATAAACCCATTATTCCTATCAGAACTATTGGCTTTGAATCAATAAATATCTTTTTTTTCATGAAACAACTCCCTTTCCTTTCAAGTTTTTTCCGCTATATATTATCTGAAAACATGAATACAAGTTGGTAAACTTTGCTATGAAGATACAAACTTCCTTTTTAAACTGTAAGTTTAAGAAGGAAGTCATCCATCAGAATGACAGCCTCCCATTTTTTTTTACGAAGAAGATGGATTTTCTTTGGCAATGTCTTTTTTCGGGGTTACAAAAGTGGAGTGTTAGCTTTGTTTATTAACTTATTTTGTGATGATTAGCCTTTCTAATCAATTTACCTCCCTGAAAAAATCTACCATTCTCTATCACGAATTTCTCAGCCTCATCCGATGACGGAATTGTTTCGGTTAATTTCCATGTATGAAAGTATGACTTCACACTTCCACTATAAAAAATCCAACTAAAAAATCTCCTTGAAAAATTGTGAAAACCTTTTGTTCTGAAGTTATTCATGAGCTTAGGGTCTTTCCAAACAGTAAGAGTTTGACCTACACCACCTTGCAACTGACCAGTCAATTCAGCATATAAAAGATTCTCATTCCTCGAAAGTGCTTTCATTATAAACTGATTTAATAAACCATTTATGAGCAATCGAGGAATATTAAAATTTTCCCCTCTAGTGACAGATACAACTGCATCTTTTGGTAAACTAACACTTTTATTGCCCAACGTAAAAGTTGCCTGATATTTATTATTCGGATCTTCATGCTTTACCCATTTCCGCATCACTTTATCTCCCCTTAAAATATTACAATCCTGTAAGCCACTTCAGAAAAGTTTTAGCTTTGTACTATCTACCCTTGACTGAGCTATATTCAAATTCGCAGGGAGCTTCAAACTTTTTAAATTTTATTCCCGCTGCGATAAATCCTGCCCCTGTGAAAAGAGAACCAATAACTTCAACAATTTTCTGGATGTCGCCAGAAACACTTGCCACTGCGAACACGATCGTACCGATCACTAAAAGATAACCCGAAAATACAGGAAATACCTTTGCTCTAATCATCGATACTCCTAATAAGATTATCCCTATTACAAATAGGAGAGGTCCGAACGAATAGATAGGTTCCGTCACCGGTGTGGTAAAAACATGATGAATGTTTTCCCCTGAAGCCTGTGCTATTTCCACAAAGACAATTGCTGTTACAATGATGTTTCCAATGTTCCCAACAAGCATAGCGAAAAAACCCAGTAAGCCATTTCGATCGCCTTGTTGTATATAAAGTCCGAAAAAGGCAAAAACGAGTAACAAATGGGCTACAAAAACAAGCAGAGATCCAAAAACGCTCCCTTGTTCTCCAGCCCCAAGGTTTAAAGAATGAGCGCACACAAGAAGGATTCCTGAAAGAATCGAGGTAATTCTCCCCATGAGAGTGATAGATTTATTCATTCCCTTACACTCCTTTTTATTTTATAGACAAGCTCCGTTGCAAAACCATCTTGCGCTAGTACGGTGAATATCGTACGGGCAGAATAATAAGACCGTGCCTTCGTTCCTGTGACGGTACATCATCTTTCCCTTCATCCTGTCTTAAAAAAACTTTACCCGCAGTTAAAATTGTTTTACTATTTAAAATATAGTGTGGTTATCAAAAAATGTAAAGGGTTTTTTTTCAAGTAATTACGACATAAATACATCTAGGAGGTCTTTTTGGTGAGAAGAGAGAAAAACAAAGAATTTACGAAAAATTTACTGATTGAAGCAGCAATGGAGCTATTTAAGAAGCAGGAGTACCAAAAAACAACAATTGAAGAGATCGTGAGAGCAGCTGGAGTTAGCAAGCCCACCTTTTTTGCCTATTTTAAATCCAAAGAACAGATTTTATATGAATTTGATCTGCAGCAACTAAAAACATTCGAATTTACAATGAAAAGTCAGTTAAACAACCATGATGATCTGCTCATCAACTTAAGGAAGGCTATCGTCTATATGGCAGACAACCTTCATACTACTTCCATGATCACGCAAAATATGTTGCACTTATTAACGATCAATGAGGACTATAAAAGGTTGCTTTCTGACATGTTCGTTATGTTTCAGACCGTCACGAAAGAAATAATAGATTACGGTCAACAACACAAGATAGTCATCATGGATATTACCTCTGAGGAGATTGCAACTGATATCGTCAATATTTATGTAGGTTCGCTCGTCACATGGGTTATATCTAATGGAGCCGCATCACTTGAGGTACATATGGGGAATACCCTGGATCATTTTTTGAGTGCTATTAACATAAAAATTAAGTAAAAAGGAGAATTAGTATTTAAAATCTAGATTAAAACAATTTAATGATAGGAAGGCGATGGCGGTGCTTCATAAAATAGCAATGAAATTAGGTCATGAGAAAAATAAACCCATGGAGTTTTTAAATAAACGAGTTTGCGGCTTATGGTTATTATGGATTGGCGCAGTAATTATAGTTGGAACAGTAGTTGGAGGTATTTATCTAATCTCTCCTTTTATCTTTTTCATTGGTTATTTTCTAGGAGTAGTATTTATATTGGGAAACAAGTCTTTACGAAAACGATTTTCCTTCGGTTCTCCTACGAAATTTCAGAACAAAATGTCAAAATCGTCCATTATCTTTATGTTTTTTCTGATGATATTGATTTCAGGAAGATACTTTGGCGTTCATGACTATCGCATGATTTGGCTGGGTGCCTTACTTGCAACAGCCATTCACTTTATTCCATTTGCGACGGTACATGGAAAAAGTCTGCTTTTCCTTTCAATCCCCTTGATAATAATTGCACTTTTGGGAATGATGGAACCACAAGTTCCTTTTATTTATTTTGGAATTGCTGATGGTATAGCTAAAATGGTATTTGGAGGGGCGTTGTTGTTATCTAAAAATCCAAAAAAAGGAGCAGAAGACAGCTTTACAGCTTCCTTGTAAAAAAGTGCCATGTTGATCGTCACCCCTTTTAGCGTGACAGGCACTGCATTTAACCCCAATGTCAAGGAAAGCAAATTCTCTTTTAAGAGGGCATTTCTTTGTAATAATGGAAATAATATAAAATAGAGAAGTGCGTCAACACTTCTCCTCGCAACCTCTACCGTCAGGGTGGTGGTTGTCAAAGTTGTTTATTTATGAGAACCACCCTTTTGCTTGCGACGGCGTAGGGTGGTTTTCTCGTTTTCTAGAACTTTCCACCACTCTAAAAACCTATCAATCTTCGACAAATATCGGGTCGTGACAGGCTCTAGGATTTAAGTTAAGGTAAAATTTCAGGTTTTATCGTGGAACAACATTTGAATTAAGATCGTTTAGTACGTGTTAGGGACGGAAAATCGTCACGCTGCATACTAAAGCCGTGTGTTCTGGCCAACAGGTCCCAATTGGATTCTCTTATTCTACAAATCTCGACATATATCGGGTGGTGACAGGCACCATACCCTACAGGCACCATAGCCAAGGAATGGTAATACGCAGGATATCAATCCATATTTGTTGAGCAGTGTAGGTGCCATGTTTGCTATAATAGCCATCTTTTTTGACTTTCTATCCCGGCCGACATGGACCTTAGCGGCCTTCTTCTTCCTTAGTTCGTTAATAAAAGTTTTATTAAAAAAAGAAGCCCCACCAAGTAAACCTGCGGCAGTTGCAATAAAACCAAGTCAGCCGATGAAACAACAAGGTCTTATAACCAGAAGCCAGGACGTAGAAAGAGATAGTCAAACGGAAATACTGCTTGCTTTTACCAGAAAGATGGATCAGTCCTTTATAGACATTTTTACTCGGCTGCAAAGAATTGAAGAAAATGGCCTTTCAATCGACAAGGGTGCGCAAGATTCACTTATTGAGAGACTTAAAATAAGTATGACAGAGGAGATGATGCAGTACTGTTCGAAGAACCAAGAACAAATGGATAAGAATATGAATCTGATGTATACGGCCCTGGGTCATGAAATGAAAACGGTGGAGAACTCCATTGAAATTCTTCTAAATACTATGATTGAACACAATAAAACACAAAATGAAATCCAAGCTTCTATTGAATTGATGAAGCAAAAATCAGAGGAATTAGTAACCATCGATATGATTCGTGAAGTCATAAAAGAGACCATTCAGGAGAACAACCATTCATATCAAATACAGCATATACAAAACCATCAAATAAAGAATTATTTATACAAGGCACTAGACGAAGCCAATCACGAAGTATGCATTATTAGTCCGTGGATCTCCAAATGGGTGACAGAACCCGAAATGCTTTCTCGTTTTAAAAGCTTACTGGCTAGGGGTGTTAATTTAGCCATTTTATATGGAATCGAGGGAAACTCCTCTTCCATGAAACATGATCAAAGAGGCGAAACAACCGAAAAATATGTTCAGCGGTTAAAAACCTCCCTTACCAATAAAAGGCACTCCTGTAAACTGCAAGTGGGTAAAATTAATTCACACTACAAGCTATTTATTTGTGATGAAGTCTTTTATGTAGAATCCAGCATGAATATGCTCTCGAATAAAGAAGATTACGGCCAAGGTTTTCAATGGCACGAAGGCGGTACCTACTCGGAGCATAAAGAAATGTTACTTACGCTTAAGAAACTTTATTTTGGTTCTAACAATAAATATACGGCTGTTTAAAAACAAGGACGGATAATGATTATCTGTTCTTTAGTTTTTCCTACTAGACCCGCCCTCTTGGTAGACAAACTACTATTATTTTTGAATTCCCGTGCTTGAGAAATATCTAACATACTCTCGAAAGAGTAAGAGCACATAAGACTGGCCCTTACTCCTTTGAAATTGGCTATAATCTTTTTTTGAAATCTTCTTAACTCACTGTAACGCTTTATCGCTTTAAATTTCTATCAAAGTGGGGGTCTGACCCACTGGCCTTGCA
>NZ_BCUX01000092.1 GCF_001591445.1 Neobacillus drentensis NBRC 102427
CTTCGGCACGTATATGATGAAAAGCACCTCAAAACGGAACCCGTTAAAAATCCTTTGGAACCTTGTTTATCGTTATGTTGTCAGGAACCAGCATCATTCTCGTCAAGCGTTTGCATTTCCCTCAGTTCTTCAACTGTATAGGGAGTGTGTTTAGCCACATCAATGAGCGGCATACCGCTTGCTAGAAGACTTTTAACAACTTTCATGATACCTTTTTCCATGCCACTTTCTAGTGCATCCTCCAGCCTGCTCCTTTCGTCTGAAAGGGCCTTTTCGCGCAGTTCATATTCTCTCCTTGTTTCAGGGTCAGCGCTTAGTTTAAGTAATTTTTGCTCAGCTTTATTGACAATTACATCCATGCTAACAACCTCCATCAACAAATTTTCAGGAATATCATCTGTTAAAAATAGTAACCAGCGATGAAGTGGATTATTCAAGTCGTAGATAATTTCATCGAATTTAGGGAATTCGATGAAATGGATTTCTTGTAAATCGGTTAATATACCTTTGGATTGTACCTCTTGTAATTGATAGGTAGAATGAAATGATTCATTAACTAACTCCTCCATCGTAAACCCAAGAAAATTGATTGTTACTGTTTTTTGAAGCCTTTTATAGTTGCTTCCTGCCACAAAGCCTTCCACAAACAGCTTGGACCAATAAAAGAGCGTCCTGGGAACCATATTTTTCTGATCGACCAGTTGTACTTCAATATTTATTTTTTTACCTGAAGGAGTTTCTTCCTTAATATCTAAAATACCTAATTTATCGTCTTCCTTCATCCTATCAAGATTTTCCCTTGCAATTCTTAAGTTGACGATGTCAACATTAAGAATTGCATTTAAGAGACCAATTAATAATTCCTGATCCTGCTCATCTCCAAATAATTTTTTAAATAAAAAGTCATTTAAAGGGTTAAGGCGATCCATATCTATTGCTTCCTCCTTATTTTACCACAAAATCCCTTTATCTATCGCCTTTCCTCCTTTAACTTCTTAAACTCTGGCAGCGTGTACGCTGATTTCACTTTTGTTAGTCGCTTTTTACCATTCGGGAAGGCGGCTAAGAAGGAAACCTTGTTATCTTCTTTTATTGCAAAATGGTGGAGGAGCTCCAACACCTCTTTTTCGGTTAGTTCGTTATTTTCTTTAACAATTTGCAGCGAATGACTATGACGGTCGTAGCTGATTTGAATATTGGAATTATAAATTTGGATAGGAATGATTGCCTTTTTGTAAAACGGGATGGTTTGATAGGGAGAATCCTTTGTTGTGTGGGGCGACTGGGTTGCGAGTTGTACAGCATCGAAAAAGCCTGGTTTACTTTTGATTTCAACTTGCTGCTTGTTGTATTGCTCACCGATAAATACTATTGATTTTTTTTCCACAAAAATAACTACCTCCAAATATTACAATTTTTTACACCGACTATCATTATTCGACAATAATTCCTTAATTCCTTTATTGTATTTTTCCGCCAGTTCTTATTCTGTCGACAGTGTGTATTTTTTTCACAACAATCATTGTGCACAATTCACACAATCAAACCTAACACTTCCGTTTCTCGTTAAGTTAAACCTATGAATTGTTTGATTGGCGGTGAATTGGATGTCTTTATCGGAAAAATTAAGGGAATTACGCGACAACCGAAATTGGTCCCAGCAAACACTTGCGGACATGATGAGGATGGATCGGTCCACGGTTAGTCGCTACGAAACGGGTAGAAGTATTCCCAACTATCAAACGGTGGTACGATTTGCGGAAATTTATCAGGTGGATAAGAATTATTTAGTGGAGGAACTCGACCAGCTGCTGCCTAAAACGGAGGGGTCTGGATTTATTGCAAAGGAAACCAGCGAGGATCACGATTTGTTGATTATTAACCAGTTTCTTCAGAAAGAGCCTAATTTTAAAATGGCCCTCATAGAGCTGTATCTCATGCCGCCCAAGCGGAGGTCTTTTTACATTGATTCATTTATTAGCCAGATTAAAGTCAATAAGCATTATAAAGACAAGTTTTAGAAAAAACGATATGTAAGTTTACTACTGTATAAACATCAAAGAAGCCGCTGAAAAGTTCAGCGGCTTCCTTTAAAAAAACAGGGGGGTTTTTATCTTAGTTTATCCCGTTAAATCGATTTTATACATGTAAACAAAAAAAAACCGGCAAACGGCAGCCGGAATAATGGAGATGAAAAACGAGGATGTGGTTGATTTTCTCTATTAAAATAGTCGGTTGCGGGGATATGTTTTAAAAAATAGTTGCCGGGAAGCTTGATATTGCATGCAACCGAGGCAAATTTTTTTGAATATCACTCAAAATCGTAAAGGAATATTTTGTGAAGATTCGTGTGGATGTGTGGAGTACATTCTGATGAGGTTGTCTCTTTCCTTCATTTCATGCTGCTGTTCCTTAATGACCCATTCCAACTGGCTGACGCGCCTTTGGAGGCTATCGACGTTTTTATTTGCATTTCCAACCATTTTTATTAAGCTTTCCAGTAATTGCTCAAGGTTCCTGGCCATTTCATAGTTATCCCCCAATCGCTATTTCCTCCCTTTTCGGCTCAGGCGTAGGAGCAGGCATCGTCTCACTATGGGGCTTTGAGCTTAGGAAGCGGACCGTTTCGGCAATAACCTCAGTCACATATACCCTTTTTCCCTCTTTATTATCGTAATTCCGGGTTTGCAATCTCCCAGTAATCCCGACAACTGATCCTTTACGGCAATACTGGCTCGTATTTTCCGCCGCCCTCCGCCAAAGGGTGCACTGAACGAAATCCGCCTCAATTTCGCCGTTTTGACTGCGAAAGTGACGGGTCACTGCTAAAGTGATGTGGGCCACCGGTGTTCCTTCTGATGTCTTGTTTAGCTCCGGGTCCCTCGTCAACCTGCCAACAAGTGTGACTTGATTGATCATTATTTCATCTCCTTCTTTGTTTGATGATGCTATCATAGCTTGCAGGCTCAATGGTTGTAAAACCGCGAAATGACCATTATCTGGTCGTTTTTTAGAGGAAAACAGGTTTATCTCGAGGGTTTTTGTCAAAAGGTGGTGTCGATTTTTACAGAAAAACCCATATTTGAATTTTCGACAAATATTATTCGACATTTGCTTTACCGGAACCTATGTTATAATTTAGGAAAAGGAAATCAGGAGGTTGAGATGAAATCTTTTAAATTGTACTCATTAGATGTGGTTGAAGATGATGCTTCAGTGGAAGTTCCGTTGGTGGATGGTTTGATTCTCAATAAGGAAGACGAGCGCTCCACATGGCTGCTTGAGGCGTATACAGATTTGTCCCTCTATGATTATTTCAAAAAAATTTCCGAGCAGGACCGCGACATTATTGTCGAAGCCGTGATTACCAAGAAGGAAAATGCTCCAGCTTACTTTCAAACAAAAATTTGCTCACTAACTAAATTTGAAAAGCATATTAGCGTTTTGTTCGAAGGCAGAATTCGCCGAAACAAAAGTGATTATTCGGAGCTGCTGCTTGAAAATCTCCTTCAAAAAGGGCTAGAGGGTCCGGCGCTGCTTACCGAGTTCAGGGATAAAATAAAAAGCAAACCAAAGCTAAAAATAAAGTCACAATAAAGATAAGAGAAGGGACCTGGCAGAAATTTGCCGGTCCCTTTTTTTGTGAAAAAGGGGCGGAGCGCTGCATAAGCGAATCAATTTATCCAGTCGTAGTGAGAATAGACAGTTCCCGTGGATAAATGAAGTGAAGCTTAGCTCTGCTCACACCGCCTTTATTATGTGTTTTACTCGTCCTTATTATCGGCATCATGTCTGTCAATGTCGTCTTCGATGATGTCTTCCTTTTTGGTGTTGCTATCTTTAATTGGGTCTTTGTCGGTATCGGTATTTTTGTCTTCTGTGTTTGGATAATGGTTGTTTCTGTTATTTAAATCCATGTTGTCATTATCGTATTTAATTAAAGGTCGATTATTAAGATTTGTTCGGTTGTTGTTGTTTAAATCGTTGTTGTTAAGATTGTCATTATTATATAAATTGTTATCTGTCGGCTTGTTCACGGCTGGCGGTGGTGGATTATGATCATTATTGTTATTGCAACCCGTTAACATGACAGCAGATAGAATGGAACCTGCGAGCACAAGAAATAACTTTTTCTTCAAAATAAAGAAACCCCTTCCAAACATATTTTGACCTATCTTTTATCGGTCTGTTTTTAGGGTTCCCTGCGTTTTACAAATGATAGCAAGCATTTTTTTACAAAAATATTAGCGGGTTTGCGACTGCTACAAATACGGCATACAAAAAAAGCAGCAGGAAATTTATCTCCGGCCGCTTCGATCTGCTTATTCTTTTTTCTCACCTAAGGCAAAAGTGATTTCCGCTTCACAGGCCACTTCACCGTCAACAGTTGCAACGGCTTTTCCTTTGCCGATGGGGCCGCGCAGGCGGACGATTTCTACTTCAAGCCGCAATTGGTCGCCTGGCTTGACTTGCTTTTTAAAACGGCAGCCATCAATTCCTGCAAAAAAGGCTAAGCGGCCGCGGTTTTCTTCTTTTTTCAACATTGCAACTGCCCCGACTTGTGCGAGTGCTTCCACGATTAAAACACCAGGCATGACTGGATAATCAGGGAAATGTCCATTGAAAAATTCTTCGTTGGCACTGACATTTTTAATCCCAACCGCACTTTTTCCTTCTTCGACTTCTAAGATACGGTCGACTAGCAAAAATGGGTAGCGATGGGGGATGATTTCTTTAATTTGTTCGATATCGAGCATCATTTTAGTACCTCCTACTAGTAACTAGTGTTTATTACCTATTCTACTACTTAAGGTACACAAAAAGGAAGGGATTTACGTCCCACCCTCCAATTATTTTCCTTTATCAACTAAATCAAGGATATGTGTCCAGGTTGATTCCTTGAAAACTTCGGCAATTTCTCCGCCGCCCAGCATTCCGTAGCCGACCACTGCGCCCGTCATCACACTGACGCTGACCAATACGAGTAAAAGGATAATTCGCAGCCAAATCGGAATGAGTCGAATTCGGATCCGGTTAAGGGACACCGGTGCCGTCTCCTCACTTTTTGACTCTTTGGTTCGTTGGGCCTCACGAGTAAGGCCTTTTTCTGTTTTTTTGACCTTTGAATTCGCGCCTATTTCTCCTTTTTTGCCCGGAGCCTTGGTTGTTGCTTGTTTATCCGCGCTCTCTGTTTTAGGTGCCACGGTCTGGGATTGCTTTTCGGCATTTTTTGTTTTTTGTGTCACGGCCTGGGTTTGCTGCTCGGCATTTTGTGTTTTTCGTGCTACAGAAGCTTTGGCCCGCTGCTCGGCGTCCTTTGTTTTTCGAGCTTCGTCCTTGGCTCGTTTCTCGGCGTCCTTCTGCTGCCGAGCCTCGTCCTTGGCCCGTTTCTCGGCGTCCTTCTTTCGTTGCAGCTCTTCAGCTTTGGCCCGCTTATATTCTTCTCTCGTTCTATATTCTTGATTTGAATTATCTGCTGACATTTCTTAATTCCCCTTTAACTGAAGTCCGTCCATTTATTTTTATCTGGCATGGGATATCCCGGACTAGAGAGAGTTATACATATTATATCCATTTTTTCTGTTCAACTCATATCGCTGGGTATTTCAATTTATACTTTTATAATAAATTTCGACAATTCCTCAAGTCTATTATAAAAAAGAAATTGAAAATACTCATCAACTTTTTACAGGAAATCGTCAATAAACGTAGAATTTACTCAATATATGTCAGTTTATTAGGTCTATCTGATGATTTTTTTGGAAAATTAGTCCTGAAACACAAATAAAAAAGCCCAATGATTTAGGCTTGTCCTGCCTGCTTCATTAGACTTTTTGTATGCAAGGTATGATGTCTTACAACAGTAAACCAAAAAAGGGTCAAAGATTGAACAATGAAATCAATTTCAATTCGCAGGTCAAGGACAATCTTTTCAAAAAACTCACCCAAACTTACGATTTGGAATCTTGTCGATGTTATCCAGCATAATTCCTGTTCCAATTGCCACACAATCCATTGGATTTTCAGCAACTAGGACGGGAACCTTTAATTCATCCGCTAGCAACATGTCGATGCCGTGCAATAATGCGCCGCCGCCTGTTAAAATAACGCCGCGGTCAATAATGTCAGCCGATAGTTCTGGTGGTGTGCGTTCAAGAACACTTTTTGCCGCCTGAACGATAACAGCAACCGATTCACGTAAAGCGCCCTCGACTTCTTCGGAACGAACCGAGATGGTACGAGGCAAACCACTCACCATGTCACGTCCGCGGATTTCCATTTCTTCCGAGCGTGATCCTGGGAAAACCGTCCCGATGTTGATTTTAATGTTTTCAGATGTGCGCTCACCAATCAAGAGTTTGTATTCACGCTTGATGTAGTTGAGGATTTCCATGTCGAACTTGTCACCGGCCATTTTGATGGAGGAGGAAGTCACGATATCGCCCATTGAAAGAACGGCCACATCCGTCGTTCCGCCTCCGATGTCCACTACCATATTTCCGCTCGGTTGGAAAATGTCCATTCCCGCACCAATTGCAGCTACTTTTGGTTCTTCTTCTAAGTAAATCTTTTTCCCGCCGCTCTTTTCAGCGGCTTCTTTGATGGCCTTTTGCTCAACACTGGTAATATTCGTTGGGCAGCAAATCAAGATGCGCGGCTTTGATAAAAAGCCCTTTACGTTTAACTTATTAATAAAATGCTTTAACATTGCTTCTGTCACATCAAAGTCAGCGATCACGCCATCTTTTAATGGACGGATCGCGACGATGTTACCAGGTGTCCGACCAACCATGCGGCGAGCTTCTTCACCAACAGCAAGTACGCGATTTGTATTTTTGTCAATTGCCACTACAGACGGCTCATTTAATACGATTCCACGGCCCTTCACGTGAATTAACACGTTCGCCGTACCTAAATCAATCCCAATATCTCTTGCAAACATTCTCTTTTCTTTCCTCCTTAAAACGGAATCCACATACTTTTCCTAATTGTATATTGTACCATACTCATGAAAATTTCCATACTTTTAGAAAAAAAAGATGGTATATTTTGCAGAGGGATGTCGAAGTGGAGGATTCTTAGAGAATGCCTTTAAAATTTTCTGTTTTTTCAAATTTGGTAGTTCGGAAATGAAGGCTTATTTTACAGCCTCGCCTTCCTTTTCTTCTTTCTGATATTTCATCTTTGTTGCCTCTCCCCCTCGGAGATGACGGATCGATTTATGATAATCTAAAATACCTTTAACCTCATTGGCTAGCTCTGGATTAATCTCAGGAAGTCTCTCAGTTAGATCCTTATGGACTGTACTTTTGGATACGCCAAACTCCTTCGCAATCACGCGAACCGTTTTCCTCGTCTCCACGATATACTTTCCAATCTTGATAGTTCTCTCTTTGATGTAATCGTGCACACTCTCGCCCTCCCTAAATTGGATGTGAGAAGTGTGAAATGAGACCCGCTTATCACTTCGACGAATTCTGCTTCCGTATTGGCCATCAGTGTTGGTGTGGTGTTCTGGTGTTTTGGTGTCAGGCACCATTAAAAGACATTCGTCCACCACTGAAGGACACCCGTTTGTGGGTGTCAGGCACCAAACGGCAGAAAGTAAGTTACCTTCTGTCTATACGATGAATAATCATGTCCCCAACTGAATATCCGCTAACTTCAAACGACTCTTCACCTCAAACACTCTCTTTGTAAAGGTTTGTAACCATTTTATTAGCTTGGATACGGGATTATGCGTTAAATACTCAATCGGGACAAGATGTTATTCAAAGTTTTTCAAAAATTGGACTTCTTACTTTTTTTCGACATTCGTTTGAATGTGTCCAGAATGGCGCCGTTGTGCGGTTTTGGGTTAGAAATATCAAGCATGCAAATTTTACTTCACAAGAAATTTGTCGAGAGAAAAATTATTCAAAAATGGTGATTCTGATAGGAATGCGGCTTAAAATTGGTTTCCAGACCCGTGACTTTGCATAATTGGGGGCTATTTTTTCAAAAAGTATTGTTATATTTATCATTATTTTGATACCTTTTTGGTATGTGTTTTTTGAAAGGACGATCCTGATGACACCTTTTACTGAAAATGTCGTTGAAATTATTCGAAGTATCCCTGAAGGCAAGGTAGCAACCTATGGCCAAGTCGCTCGGCTCGCTGGAAGCCCTCGTGCTGCACGCCAAGTCGTCCGTGCACTTCATAGCATGAGCAAGAAGCACCACCTCCCCTGGCACCGTGTCATCAACGCTAAGGGGCAAATCGCCCTCCAGGATGACGAGTCCTACAATGAGCAAGTGTTGTCGTTAGAGGCTGAGGGGGTTGAGATTGGCTTGAATGGGGTGATTGATCTGGAAAAGTATCAGTGGCGGCCTAACTTCCCAGCCTCAGATGTAACCTAACTGAAAAAAAGGGGCATCTGCCCCTAAGCCGTTCTCCTTCGAGGTACAATAAATAGACGGAAAAATTCCGCTTATTTAGAGAATAGCATTGAAAATGGCTTAAATAGACGGAGAGATTCCGCCTATTGAATCAAAATACGAAAAAATGGGTAATTTTGC
>NZ_BCUX01000093.1 GCF_001591445.1 Neobacillus drentensis NBRC 102427
GCTCAATCTCAAAAAAGGATCGCCGCTGCAATCCTTGTTCTTCCACTTTTGCACCCGTTACTTGAATAAGAAACATAATCATATATGCAAATGTATACTCATAACGGTTTCCAGTTAGGGTCTTTAATGTCTTCTTGATTTGGTTTTCTTACAAACTTAATACTGCCTTCATCACAAGCCCCAAATTTAATAAAATTTTGTTGTGCTTGTTTTAATGAAACCTCATTTGCACCACCTTCAAAATCAGGGTCTCGATATTGAACTCCATCGTCTTCCCAAAAACAAATACCGCAAATATCATATGTTCCTGGTGGTTCTTCATCTAATGTTTTATACCCGCAACAAGGACAAGTATATTTCACGAACTTCACCTCTATTTAAGAAATGCACCAGTTAGCTTTATAAAGGATTTATAATTTTTTTCCATCACTTGATTCAATTAACTTACTTATTATATATCCAACGATATATTCTCTCTGAGTTTTTTCTTCAATATCATCATTCTCCACAAGGTCATCAATTATCTTACTAATCAAGTTCCATAATGTAGTATTTTCAAATTGCGTATAAGGATGAGACACCACCTAGTTTACCTCCTTCACTCAAGCACCCGTTAGCTTAAGTGAAATTATTTACATACTTCAGATTATCCGTCTATATCTCTTCTTTTTATTAAATAGTAAATGCATTTTGCATACGTTGATTGTAAAAAGGTAAAATCTATTGTTTTGTTGTTACACCTGTAATATAATTATTACATATGAAACAAATATTGAGTGGTGACGATTTAATAAAATTATTAGCTGCATTGTCAAACCCTTTTCGTCTTAAGATTATTGCAATACTGCACCAAGAAAAGCAATACGTTAGTCAATTAGCAAGAGAGTTAGGTATAAGCAGACCCTTACTTTACTTACACTTACAAAAATTAGAGGAGGTGGAACTAATTAAAGGGCATCACGAAATTTCAGAAACTGGTAAGGCGATGAAATATTATGAACTTAACTCATTTAACATTGTGTTAAATGAACAAATAATTGCTGATTTAGCAGAGAATTTAAGTATAAAAAAGCGAAAGGATTAAATATGAGTCCTTTCCCTTCGCAAAAAAATGAAAGGTTGGTACCACTAAAATGATGACTAACATAGACACTGGGGGCATTTTATTTCTTTTATTTTCATACGGCATAAATATCCTACCTATTTTGCTTTTTATTATTTTGTTCATTTACATAATCCGATTTTTTCGTCGTACTGAACGCCGAGCAGAAGCAAGATTAAAATTAGATACTGAAAATATAGCCTTCCAGCAACAACAGATAAAATCAATTCAGGAACTTAATAAAAGATTAACAACAATTGAAAACATTCTTAAAGAGGTTGATTGACTTTAACCATATAAAAGACCTTTATCAAAAAGGTCTTTTTTGAATTAACCTGCCACGTTACTTCAACAACAGTAGGAACTGCCATTAAAACAGTTCCTTAACTAATGCAACCAATAGTTAAACAAGATTATTTTTCTAAAATTCGATAATCCTTTGTTTTAGATATTGAAATACTGTTTTCATTAGCAAAATCAATTAAATCTACAAATATGTTGTCGGGAGAAAAATGAACAACTCGAATGTTAAACCCTTTTTTCACTTGTATAATGGCACCCTTGGTCATCCAACCGAGACGTTTAAATTTTATCCGAATTATTTGATTAGGAGATACTTCTTTTTTGTAGATAGGCATTGCCAAGAATAATATTTGATATACCAAATAACCGTCATCAATCTTAAACTTAAATTGGATAAATAATGATAATAGAATAAACACAATAAGTCCAATTTGGAAGTATAACATTCCATTAGAAAAGTCTTTTATTGAAATTGACGTTGCTGTTATCACCAAGAAAAACCCTAATATTCCTCTTTGCGTTTTTGCATTGTAAACCAATTCTCTCCCCTCCTTCCTATCCTTAATTCAACATAAATATCCAGTCCGTTGTTGAATTAATCTGCTCAGTTGAACAATAAGAAAAGCCGCCAAAATGGAAGCTGGTTCTTCAAGTATCGCACCCGTTACTTTAAGTGAAATGTTTCACAATACTATTTTATTTTTTTACCTTTAGAACATTTTATCGTATAGAAACTCACGAAATATATTACTAAAAAAATAACCCATCCCCGAACACTGTCGCTATGGATTTTAATACCGTTGGCACGAAGACACGACAAAATTACAACTGAAAGGACAACAGAAATTAGAAAAGCAATTGAATTATCTTTATAAGTCATATCCTTCCTGGTTGGTTCCCCTTTTTCAAAAATAAATTCTAAGATTCGCATTTATTATACCGCCTTTATTTAAATAGCTATGAAGCAATCCTTTTCATCCTCTTAAATCCCATTCTATTACATTTTTAGCTTTTTAAATATTATTATTATTGTCAAATCGTTATTCAACTAACCTGCCCCGTTACTTTAAGAAGGAAAAAGCGACCCTTCAATATTGAAGCATCGCACCCGTTTGTTAAAGAGTCAAAAAGGAATTTTCCCTATAAAAATTGGAACAAAAACCCCGACAATAGAAGCAATAAAAATTATCCAAAACGTTTTTGAGGTTAACCTTTCCTTTAGGAGACGATTTTCTTTTGAAACAAACAAAGTGAGTATAATTGTATATAACCCAAAAAGCGTAAATGATAAACCAAACCATACAACCCAAACATTCCCTGTAAAGCTAATTCCAGCACTTTCATATACATTATTAAGAACTTACTCAGTTAATAAAAACCAACAACTAAAAATAGAATAATTTCAATAATAGTAATTAAATACATTTTCCAAATAGCCATACCTTTGTTCAAGTATCACACATGTTAGCTGAAGAAGAACTCAAAGTTATATCAAGACTTTTCTTCACCATATTTGGATTTTTATTTTCTCTTGGGCATTAATTTGGGCTTAATAAATATTTGGTCTACAAAACCAAGTATAATTGCTATTGACAAACAAACTATTAGATTACCTGAAATAGCCATTGCAAAACCTAGTGCAATCATACTATATAAACGTATTGATTCGATTAACTTTCTATACTTTTCCATACTACACATCCTATTTTATATCTTATCAAATTATCAAAATTCCATTTTCTTCTTTCACTAACCTGCCCTATACTTCAACAAGGCAATCCCTTCTTCTTGAAGGAGTTCCCCCGTTAGTTAAGTAAGAATTTTCACTTACGGTCTTTCAAAAAGCAAGTAATTAGAGAAACTACTAAACCTAAAAATGAAGCCCCTAGTCCAAGGGATGTTGCCGAACCACTGGATGTTAATATTAGTGCGATACCAAAAAGTGATATTGAAATACCTAAAAGTGATAAACGCATTTTATCTTTTACCCCCAAGTTAATGTATTAATTCTACACAAAGACTAAATATACCAATTAAACTATCCTTCTCCGCTACTTCATTACCTAACGTTTCCATTTCTATAATCAAGGCAATAATTCCTCTAATATAACCGATAAGGAGGAATTATTTTGTTATTATCAAAAGCCTGGGAATTATATGAATCGGATAAAAGAATTGAAGGATTCTCTCCACAGACATTAAAAGCATATAGGCTACAATCTAAGCTACTTATCCAACACTTTAGCGATGTGGATATTGGATCATTATGTATTTAACAGGTTGTAGAATAGGCGGAGTTTTTTCTCTAGATAATTATCATATTAATTGGTCCAATCGTTCTGCAATTGTGCTTGGGAAGGGTGACAAGGAAAGGGAGGTCTACTTTAATATACGGTGTGAAATCTGGCTCAAGCGATATTTAGACCTTCGCCAGGATAAAGATCCCGCTATTTTTGTTACTGAACGGTACCCACACCTCATTTTTCAGGTAATTCAGGAAAAATAAGATTTAATATAAACACTGTATGAGAGGGATTATTTCATCTGGAAAATCCAAAAGCAGTTCGGCAATATTTCGAGCTATTACCCAATTCATATCCTGAATCCATTCAAGAAGTTTTGGCAATATTAATTTTTTATAAATGTATCTGACATCCATTCATAAAATTTTTCCTTTTCTTCTAATTGTGGATAATGAGCCGATTGATCAAAAGAAATAAATTCCTTTTGGTCGGCTTCTATCCTATCAAAATATTCTTTTGCTGCATTTGATGAAGTCATATAATCATATTTGCCCATAACAAAATAGAATGGGATTTCAAGTTTTGTTACAATATTAGGCAATGGATTTTCTAATATATCTTTTAACAGCATCTTTTGAGAATAGCCCATCCCATAGTTATAACGGATTACATCTAATAAGTTATACTCACTGCTTAAAAAAACACTTATGTTATCACCTGGGTCATCAATAAGTCTTGTAGACCCGCCATATTTCAAAACATAACTTCGTGGAGTAACCGTGTTGCCGTTTTTGATTTGTTCCATTAATCCTTTTAAATATAAAACATCATCCGTATTGCCATCCTTTTGAGCCTGATCAATGACGTAGGTCAAACTGTCAATCTCACTTTCTACTGTATCACTCATTTGCCCGATACCAATATATGCTTCATATTTTTCAGGGGCTTTATAGGCAGCTTGCATTCCAATATATGTACCAGCAGAATGGCCTATCAATATGAGCTTTTCCTTTCCAAGACGTTCTGATATGTAATCGGTCATAGCCAATAAGTCTTCTACCAATAAATCTGTTGAAAGATTAGAATAATCCTCAAAAAAATGATAAGATTTACCGCTCGCTCGTTGGTCGTAATGAACGACCGTAAAATTGGTTTCCAATAAGTCTTGGAATTCTTTGACATACGGTATTTCTGGAGTTCCAGGTCCTCCATGTACAACAATAATAACTGGATTATCCTTATCATTACCTCGTATCATAATTTCGTGATTACTTCCATTGATCTCAACTTGCTCTAATTCACTAATACTGTTTTCACCTTGTATATCCGTAGTCCATGTTGGAAAGATGAGTGCAATTATTAGAGAAATCATGATAGCTGTTCCGATAAATATTATTGATTTTCTCATTCTTTTCATAAAAGTAACTTCTTCCCTCTTAATTTATTTTCATTTGTCTCACTTTAAATATTTGATTTTAACCCACTAAGATTCTCCTTTACATCAACTATACAATTTAAGAGGACTCAAAATTATTAAGTTTTCGTAAAACATATTCTTCCACTAACCTGCCCCTTTAGTAGAAGAAGAAAAGGGCTTTACTCTTTTTTAATCTAAAGAACGCCGTTAGTTTAATAAAAAAAAGCCGCCAATTAAGGCAGCCTGATCTTAAAGCAAAGCACCCCGTTAATTGAAGAAGAATACCATCATTTATGCAAAACTAATTCGAATGATTTGAAATTAATGGAGTATGTTTTTCCCATTCCCCTTGTAAATTTCCCCAATAATCTCCAGTTTGTTTATCAAAAATCATATCGTAATCATCCGACGTTTTGATATATTCATAACGATTTTGTTCTTGTTGTATCTTTACGACATCATCTTTTTTGAATCTTAAAGATTGTGAAATAAACCAAGAGCCTAGAACGATACATAGCCCCAAAAAAATAATAGAAAAAGCCATTAGGTTTTTATTCATAACCCCCCCATATTTTTCCTTTTTAAAAATCATATTCCACAACATTAATCAATATTCCTTCTTCAACCTGTCCTTTAGTTGAACAAGAAAAAAGAGCTGCACTGCAACTCAATGTTCTTCTACTAAAGCACCCGTTCAACAACGTCTATCCATTTTTCTTTTGACTATATATTTTCTGATTTTTGAACTAATCTTGAAGAAACGATTTATCATTAATAACCACACAATAATACTGATAGTGTTACGAAAATCTCTATGGATGTTTAACAAGAAACCAATTAAATAATAAATACAGTAAAAAGGTAAAATTATTAATAAATAATCAAATATTGCTAATTTCATTTCTTTAGATGTTGCAACATAAATAACTGCCATTATTATTAAAAAACCAAAATCAATCAAATCCATAATGTGTGTTTCACATCCATTTTATACTGTGTTTTCTAATCAATAATAATTGTTATTTTTATGTATTACATCAGGTAATTTTAGCCTGAATCTCTCTTCAACTAAACTGCCAAGTTAGCCGAAGCAATGTGTTTTTTTATTGATTTATCAACTATTTTATAGAATAATCACCACTTTTCTTATTTCAATTCACATAGTAATTCACAGGATATGAAATAATTATTGGAGTGTGTGTGAATTTGTTGTGATTTGCATTATGAATAAAGAAATAAAAACAAGGTTATTTTCCAAATCGATGGTAATGTAGTGTAAAATATTAGAGAAAGAAAAGACACATATGTGTACTAAGAAGCGATGAAATTTGTACAGGCGAAATGGGGAACAAGTATATTTTAAATAAAATAAAATCATTACCACATAAAATAATATTTGCAATCGGATTAACTTTAAATTTGGCAGGAGTGACATTGGCTAATATTTTGCCATTTGGTATTTGGTCAATATTAATTGAAGGTATCCTATTATTTATTGGAACTATATTACTAGTGATTGCTTCTGATAATAAACATTCAAATAAGAGTTTATGAACAATACGAACAATTCAGAAATTGAATATTCAAAAAACGAAAGCCTGTGATTTGGCTTGCGTTTTTATATGCGAATTTATTGTGATTTCTGCTGTTAATTAACTTGAGAATTGGCGTTTTGCACCCCAAAAGTGAACCCGTTAGCATATTACTAACGGGTTCGGTTGATGGGTAGAAAAATGTTAATAACAATATAAATTTCACACTAATCAGTATATATTTCAACAGTAAATTAGAAATATAAATGGCAAGTAAAAACGCTCAGATTTGAGCTGCACCCGGTAGTGGAATAAGAAATAAGTAAAGGCAACAGACTATTTTCTTTAACTCCGCATCAGATTACTTCATTTATTTCTATATTCCATTCATATTGAATATCAGGTAACTTTTCTTCATTTTCATAGCCTCTTCCAATTATTTTAAATCCATTTTTTTCATAAAATCCTTGTGCAATTTTATTTACTTCAAACGTGTACAACGTTAATTTCCCGCTTGATTGTGATTTTTTTATTTAATAATATTTGACCTATACCAATTCCTTGATAATCTATGTGAACATAAAGTTGACTTATTTCCGTTCCGTTATAGGCAATCATTCCAACTACTCTTTCTTCTATTAACGCTAAATCTATTTGAAACTGCTGAGGTAATATGTGGTTTAAAAAATAAATGTGACTTTTTAAGTTATGACTTTCTTTCTGACCAATTGCCCGTTCCTTACTATTTCGCCACATTCTCACTGTTTGTTCAGCATACTTGGAATCATACTGAACAATTATGATTTGGTGTTGGTTCACTACAATACCTCCTCAATTTTTGTTTACTCCTTATTGTTATATTCTTGATATGAAAATGCATAAATTAATATTCCCTCTTTAATTAACGTTAGTGGCATAACAAAAAAAGCTGCTAAACCAGCCAACTTTTCATTAAAACGAGCATCCGTAAGTGGGAAAATTGAAATTTGCTAACCTTTATTCAGTAATCAGGGATGCCTTTTCATTTGAAATGAAACGAAAGGTTTCTTCTCCTGCCTTTTTATCTTTTATAGGTACAGAGTTTACAAAAATACCCTCCAATTGAAAATCAACAGTATGTAGGGGCTCGTTCGAACTAAACAAATAGTAAGACTTCACAAACTAAAAACCCCTTATTCAAGATAAGCACCCATTAGCCCCCGTTGAACAAGAAGTCTACAAGAGAATTGTGTTTTTCACGTCAAAAAGAGCTCAATTTTTCATTTTAATCGGTGAAGTTTCGCTTAACTAATGAATTAATGATGCTCTTAAAGTATTCACGTCATTTTCCAAGTAACTCATTAAACAAGTTAACGTATACACCCAACCTTCTTTTTGTCCTATCATTTTGTATACTTTTTCTGGGTCATCTTCTTTCAAACCTGATTCGTTCACTTCAATATGACTTTTGTATTCGATTTCCATACCTGCCAAGGAGGTTAAATATGAACATTGTAGAAATACAACACATTGGCTTTCCTGCAGTGAATTATAATTATGATTC
>NZ_BCUX01000094.1 GCF_001591445.1 Neobacillus drentensis NBRC 102427
TTAATTTTAAAATCGCGCATAAAAAACTGGAGATAAAGGTTCGTTACATTATATGTAACGGATTTTTTTTTTGATCAAAAAAAAACAGCGCATATTGGTTTACCCAATATGTGCTGTTCTCATATTTAAAATTTCTTGTAATTTATCTTCGACCGCACGGCAGACTCTAGTGGCATCTTCATCGCATTTTACAACATCAGTCGTATCCATATCAATCACTAATACTTCGCTTGCTGCATACTGATTCATAACCCACTCATCATAACCCTTCCACACTTCAAAGTAATACTCCTTCAGCTCAGGGTTAATTTCAAAGCTTCGGCCGCGCGCCATAATCCGATCAATGACTGTATCAAATGAACCTTTTAAGTACACCATTAAATCTGGAGCTTTTCTTGGCAGTTCATTTAGTTCTTCCAGCATATTTTCAACTAGGTCTTCGTAAATTTTAAATTCCAAATCTGATATTCTGCCTAACGATTTATTTACATAGGCAAAATACCAATCCTCATAAATAGACCGATCCTGAATGGTGTAAACAGGCTCTTCCCAACTGACACATTCCTTAACTGTTTTAAAGCGTTTATTTAAGAAAAATAATTGAAGCAGGAAAGGTATTCTTTTGGCATCTAATTCTTCAGGTGTTAGTTCATAATAGAGAGGCAAAATTGGATTATCATCCACCGATTCATAAAACACCTTGCTCTCAATTCCTCTATTTTGAAAGTGTGCATTCAATGTGTCAGCTACACTTGTTTTTCCAAGACCAATCATACCACCAATAACGATACTCACTAACATTCCCCTGTTCTATAGTGTTTTAGTCCAGCTGCTTTTTTTTAATGCTAATGATAACTGACCAATAATATGGTTTAAATCCTGTTCATTTTTTACAAAATCCAATTCATCCCCGCTAAAGCGCAGGACTGGTATTTCTGGATGTTCTTTTTCAAAAATGATCATTGTTTCTTCATAATCAAGCGATAATTGCTCTAAATATAAGGGGCTGATATTTTTCTCCACTTCGCGCCCTCTTACTTTGATGCGTTTTAACAGCGTGTCTAGGCTTGCATTCAGATAAATAATCACGTTAGGCTTCGGCATATCCTCGGTAAGAATCTGATAAATTTTATAATATTTTTGATATTCGTCAGTGCTTAATGAACGCTTTGCAAAAATTAAATTCTTGAAGATATGATAATCGGCTACTACGGACTGATTTTGACTTAAGAAATGGGCATTGATATCCCCTAATTGCTTAAAGCGATTGCAGAGGAAAAACATTTCCGTTTGAAAACTCCACTCCTCAATATTTTCATAGAATTTCCCTAAAAATGGATTTTCATCAACAATCTCTTTTAGTAATGCAAATTCAAATTGCGCTGAAATGGCCTTTGCGAGTGATGTTTTTCCAACACCAATCGGCCCTTCAACGGTAATAAAGGGTGTATCCCCCATTGCAAGTCCTCCTTCGAAAGCTGCCTTCACTCTATGTTTCACCGGATAACCGGATTTTTGGTCTACTAAAAACATGCAGTTTTTATTTTATCATAATCTCACTCAGGAAGGGATAAGGAATATTTAGAAGTCACAGGATTTATGTCAAAAATATGAAAAAACTGCCGAATGAAGGCAGTTTTTGTAGAAAAAATATTTACGACCCATGTTTGGTGACAGTGAAATTGTCCACGATTAATAGCCAGTTTTGCGGGAAGGCTAGACCTAGTTTCCAATAGCTCATGCCCCTAAGATTTAACTCTTTAATTAAATTAAACTTTGCCTGGATTGAGCGGGCATCCTCAAACCAAACCTCATGCTGTTTCCCGGCACTTGAGTATTTAAAAAATGGTGCCTGTGCCTTCGTGTCATATTGAATGGGAACATGGTGGCTTGCGGCAAGCTGTATCGCTTGCTGCGGGCTCACGGCCTTGGCCACAGACCCCTGCACGAATGGTAAGGTCCAATCATAGCCATAGAGGTTTTGGCCCATCATAATTTTATTCGAGGGGATCTCAGTTACAGCGTATTCCAAAACTCTTCTCACTTGGTCAATTGGCGATACCGCCATCGCAGGGCCACCACTATAGCCCCATTCATAGGTCATAATGACAACAAAATCGGCAATTTCCCCGTGTGCCTTATAGTCATGCCCCTCATACCATTTCCCCTTTTGCGTGGCACTGGTCTTAGGTGCAAGGGCTGTTGACATAAGCCAGCCCTGACTTTTGAATCGTTGTTTTGCCTTTCGTAAGAAGCGATTATAGGCCTCGCGGTCGGCAGGGCGTAAAAACTCAAAGTCAAAGTGGATGTCACGGAAGCCATACTTATTGGCAGTCGAGACAATGTTATTAAGGAACTTATCTTGAATGGCCATGTTATTTAATAATATTCGGCCGAGCTCATCACTGAACTGGTCATTTTCTTGATTGTTTATGACCATCATTAAGACGTTGCGGTTGGCTTTAGCGATGGCAGGAAAGTTATTTAGTAACGGTGCTTTTAATGTGCCGTCACGGCGGACTTGAAAGCTAAATGGGGCCAAATAAGTTAAATAGGGTGCGGCCTCACGGGCACTGGTTTCCAAGACCGGGGCTACAGTGGTGCCGCGCGGTTCGACGTACGCATTAAATTCTGCGTTTCTTTTTTTACCTTGGGGAATGTAGAGACGAAAACCCACATTAAGGTGCTGATTTACATTCAATCGATTGATGGTGGCAAGCTCCTGAGCGGAGACGCCCACCTTTCTCGAGATTGATAATAGGGAATCTCCGGGCTGGACGAAGTAAAAGTGACCGATAATCGGAATGACAAGTGACTGTCCAATGACAAGATTGTTTGGATTGGGTAAATCATTGGCCTCAACGATATCTTGAGTGGTTGAATGGTAAGTTCTCGCGATCGTAGTTAACGATTCATTAGGTTTTACCACATGGATTTGCATGCTAATCCCTCCCTTGTAAATATGCGTTGCAACTATTTTATGAGGGAGGGGGCGAATAAATGATATAATGCTGGTAAATTTCATCTGTACTAGGGTAAATCCTTGCCTTTAAGACATTCTCCATCATCGTTAAGGCGTACTTATTATCGTTGTCGTCAGCAGAGGAAATACAATCCTCGGGAACAAGTAATTCATATTCACGCATATAAGCATCATTTGCCGTGAATAGTACACAAATATTTCCGGCAATCCCTGTAAGAATAAGTGTCGTTACTTTCAGTTGGTGCAGCAAGGTATTTAGTGCTGTTCCATAAAAAGCCGAATGCTTCGGTTTGATTAAAAATAAATCCTTCTCCTCGGGAAGCAGTAGTTCAAAAACAGGCGAGCTACGTTCGTTTGTGCAGAGGTCAATAATTTTATGTAAATCGGCCTGCCATAAATTATAATGGTCGTTAATGAAGATAACGGGTAAATTTCTTTCGTTAAATTGATTTTTTATATTTTTGATAGAGCCGGCAATACGGGCAGCCTTTTTGGCAAGAATGGGACCATGGGTAAAATCAAAGTTATTAATCATATCGATAATAATAAGCGCGGGACGGATTTGGGTCATTTGTCTCTCTCCTTCACCTCCTATTTTGCTGTGAGGGAGTCCGTTTTATCCTGCTGCTCAGATAAGTAAAGGGGAAATATCATGGCAATTGAGCATTTGCAAGATGAAGATTTTATGAGAGAAGCAATCAAAGAAGCGAAAAAGGCAGAAGAGCGGAATGAGGTGCCGATTGGTGCAGTCATTGTTATGGAAGGAAAGATTGTTGCCCGGGCATATAATTTACGCGAGAACGAGCAAAATGCCATCGCTCATGCCGAACTATTAGCTATTGATCGAGCCTGCAAGGACATAGGTTCGTGGCGTCTGGAAGAGTCTACATTATATGTCACATTAGAGCCATGTCCGATGTGTGCAGGTGCAATCATTTTAGCTAGAGTGAAAAGGGTGGTTTATGGCGCGGCAGACCCTAAGGGCGGTTGTTGCGGAACTCTCATGAATCTATTGGGGGATGAACGTTTCAACCATCAGAGTGAGGTTACGAGCGGTGTATTAGAAAAAGATTGCGGGCAAATGCTCTCTGATTTCTTTCGAAAAATTAGGGATCGGAAAAAGCTTGAGAAAAAAAGGCAAATGGATCATATTACAGATATTTACAGTGAATAAAGATTGCTTTTTTACAAGAATATTTGTATACTAAAAAAGCGTTAATTACGACGCACAAAACTTTGGTATCAACTTTGCCGTGCTAGGTGGGGAGGTAGCGGTGCCCTGTACCCGCAATCCGCTCTAGCGGGACTGAATCCCTTCCCGAGGCTAACGACCTGTAGGGTCTGCCTTAAGTAAGTGGTGTTGACGCCCGGGTCCTGCGCAATGGGAATCCATGAACCATGTCAGGTCCGGAAGGAAGCAGCATTAAGTGGACGCTCCCATGTGCCGCAGGGCGGCCTGGGCCGAGCTAACTGCTTAAGTAACGCTTATGGGCGTTAGTCGACGGAAGGTGCACGGCAGTTATATTACATAAATTAACTCATCTCAGACTTGGGATGAGTTTTTTTGTCTATTCATATATATTCATTTTGTAAAATGCAAAATGGTTAAGGTATAATAGGGAAAGTGGAAAGTTGAAAATTTTGAAGGGGGCGATTGTCAATTGGCTTATCAGGCTTTATACCGTGTTTGGCGGCCTCAAACATTTATAGATGTAGTAGGACAAGAACATGTAACCAAGACATTACAAAACGCCCTGCTTCAGCAAAAGATCTCACACGCTTATCTTTTTTCAGGACCGAGAGGAACGGGGAAAACAAGTGCGGCTAAAATATTAGCAAAGGCAATCAACTGTGAACGTTCTCCTGTTTCAGAGCCATGTAATGAGTGTGCCGCCTGTCTCGGGATTACCAATGGGACCATCTCAGATGTTTTGGAATTTGATGCTGCTTCAAACTCACGTGTTGAAGAAATGCGCGATGTTCTTGATAAGGTCAAATTTGCACCTACTTCAGTTCAATACAAGGTCTATATTATTGATGAAGTACATATGCTCTCCATCAGTGCATTTAATGCCTTGTTAAAAACATTAGAAGAACCGCCGAAGCATGTTATCTTTATTTTAGCAACGACAGAACCTCATAAAATCCCATTAACGATTATTTCAAGATGTCAGCGCTTTGACTTTAGACGGATTACCGCTGGGGCCATCGTCAAACGGATGAAATTAATCATTGATGAATCTGGGATTAATTGTGATGAGCGGGCACTGCAACTGATTGCTAGGGCAGCAGATGGCGGGATGCGTGATGCACTTAGTCTTTTGGATCAGGCCATCTCGTATAGCGAGGACCAGGTATCAATCGAGGATGCGTTAACGGTAACCGGTTCCGTATCGCAGGGATTTTTGAATAAGCTAGCTTTAGCCTTCCGAGAAAAGGATGTTGCGAGCGGGCTGGAGGCATTGGATGAACTTTTATTTCATGGAAAAGACCCGATGCGATTTATTGAGGATTTAATCTTATTTTATCGTGATATGCTGTTGTATAAAACGGCACCTAACTTGGAAGAATCCTTGGAAAGAGTGATGCTTGATGAGGATTTTCGAGTCATGGCTGAAACGATTTCGATGGATCAGATCTACCAGCTCATCGATCTCTTAAATAAAACACAACAAGAAATGCGTTGGACGAACCACCCAAGGATTTTCCTGGAAGTAGCGATCGTAAAGTTGTGCCAAATGGAAGGAAAACAAACCGTGCAGGCACAACCGGCACAAATGGAAGAATTAATCGCAAGAATCGGTCAGCTGGAGTCAGAACTGCAACACTTAAGGGCAAACGGTGTGGCGGCTGTCACACAAGAGACGGCACCACAAGCACAGAAGTCTGCGCCGAGAACTTCTAAAAAGACCTTTCAGCCAGCGGTTGGAAGAATAAATGAAGTGTTAAAACAGGCAACAAAAAGCGATTTAAATGCAATTAAGACCAATTGGGGCGAATTGCGGGCAAGTCTATTGAAATCACAAGCCGCCTTGTTAAATGATGCAGAGCCGATTGCGGCGTCCTCTACTGCCTTTATTATAAAATTCAAGCATGAAATGATTTGCCAAATGGCGATGAGTCGAACTGACTTTCTGGATGCAGTTGTCGCAGCTTTACATAAATTAACAGGAATAAGATTTACAATCTTAGGTGTCCCGGAAGACCAGTGGCTGCCAATTCGCGAAAGCTTTTTGAATAGCCATGATGGTGCTGAAGGTGAAACCAGTGAAGCAACGAAGGAAGAAGAACCTCATATTGCAGAAGCCAAGAAATTATTTGGCGCTGAATTTGTAGAAATTATTGATTAATAACTAATTATTTGGAGGTAGATGGTAATGATGCGTGGTGGCGGAATGGGAAATATGCAAAATATGATGAAACAAATGCAAAAAATGCAAAAGAAAATGGCAGAAGCACAAGAAGAATTAGGTGAAAAGAAGATTGAAGGTTCTGCAGGCGGTGGGATGGTTACAGTAGTGGTAACAGGTCATAAGGAAGTCGTCGATGTAATAATTAAACCGGAAGCAGTCGACCCTGATGATATCGAAATGCTTCAAGACCTTGTTTTAGCAGCAACAAATGATGCTCTTAAAAAGGTAGAAGAGTTAACCAATAGCACGATGGGGCAATTCACAAAAGGAATGAACCTTCCTTTTTAAGAGAGGAATAGAAAAACATGCATTATCCTGAACCAATCTCTAAGCTGATTGACAGCTTTATGAAGCTGCCAGGTATCGGTCCGAAAACGGCCGGTCGTCTGGCTTTTTTTGTCCTAAGTATGAAAGAGGATACGGTGCTTGATTTTGCCAAAGCACTAGTGAATGCGAAACGAAATTTAACTTATTGTTCTGTTTGTGGTCATATCACGGATCAAGACCCATGTTATATTTGTGAAGACCAACGGCGGGATAAGAGTATTATCTGTGTTGTCCAAGATCCTAAAGATGTGATAGCAATGGAAAAAATGAAAGAATTCAACGGATTGTACCATGTACTCCACGGGGCAATATCCCCAATGGACGGAATTGGGCCTGAGGATATCAATATCCCTGACCTCTTAAAACGTCTTCAGGATGAAACAGTAACGGAAGTAATCCTTGCGACTAACCCTAATATTGAAGGGGAAGCTACTGCTATGTACATTTCCCGGTTGTTAAGGCCTTCAGGGATCAAAACGACGAGAATTGCTCATGGTCTGCCGGTTGGCGGTGACCTAGAATATGCGGATGAGGTCACCTTATCGAAAGCAATTGAAGGGCGAAGAGAATTTTAAGAAGACGCGGGGGAATCACTCATGTTTTTTCAGCGTAAAGGGCGGCTTCGTAAAGAGTATAATGAAAAGCTGTTAATGCAGTTGAATCGATATAAAGAACATTGGCAGCAGGAAAAGCTGCTGTTGGAAAAGAGTTTCGATCCTTCCGAAGAAGTGATTTGCCAAACAAAAATCGCCGAGGCAAAGTATATCTTTCTATTAAGAGAAGCGAAGCAGCGGAATGTTACCTTAATGAGATAATAAAACAAGCTATTGCCTTTTTTAGGTCTATTTTTCTCAACTTGTACATAAGTTGAAACAAAGTGACTTATGAAGGGGGATAGCTTTTTTGGAACCAATTATTGTAATATCCATCCTCGGAGGATTAATACTTATCCTATTGTTTACTGGTGCACCCTTTAAGCCTGCCAGATACGTTGGACAGGCTGCCATTAAATTAGTGATTGGAGCGCTCTTTTTATTCTTCCTAAACGCGGCAGGTAACCGCTATGGCATTCATGTGCCCATTAATTTTGCTACCTCCGCTGTCTCGGGCTTTCTGGGAATTCCGGGACTATTCGCCTTGGTTGCCATTCAACAATGGGTAATGTAAGTCACTGAAACCGCTGGAAAAAGCGGTTTTTTCTATTAATAAAACTATTTATAAAAAAGTGTTGACCAATGTATAAATATGCTGTAATATATGAAAAGTCGTCACAGAGACGATGTGAAACAAACGAAAAAAAGTTGTTGACTTCTGGTTGGTGACTTGGTATGATAATAAAGTCGCATTTGGCGATTGAGAAA
>NZ_BCUX01000095.1 GCF_001591445.1 Neobacillus drentensis NBRC 102427
AAGTACAAATTGCTAGACTGCGAACCATTTTTTCTTTCTGTTTCATAAACGGAGAGGATTCCTAATTCCTTTGCTTTTTGAATCATTCGTTTAAAGGTAGAGCGGGAGATTCCGTTATCTTTGTATTCTTGGTGAATGGCTTTTAAAATGGTCCCAATTTTAGCATTGCACACGCCTGGTATTTTGGCAGAAAAACGGACCAGCCGTTTCAATCCTACCAGTGCTCCTTTAGAAAAGTCATGCTTGTGTACCGCTAACCACATTTCGATATGAGTATTCAATTCCTGTAGCGAGCTAAATTGTGAAAACTGCTCGAATCCTTCAATATTGCCAGATTTTAAACCTGCCATTTCAAACACCCTTCCACCGCTTTTTAGTGCTGTATCTAATCGAAAGTTAACGATCTCAGCACCTCTACGATATCGGGTTTAACTGCTTAAATCGAACGGCTAAAATTCACTTTTGGAGCCACTTTTGGAACGAAATATGCCAAAATGGGGGTCAAAAGTGATTTTTGAAGCCGTTTTTTGCGATTTCAACTAGTTTTGATATCATTTTGCATCCTTAACACTGAAGGGGTGTTCGTTCCTCATTTTGATAACCTTCTATATTCATTTCTGTTAACTAGGTTTACTAGGGGAAACGCAAGTATTAGGCCGCATATTTGAATGGGGGGAATCTAATTCAGCTGCCCGCCTGGGTTCCTTTTCATAAAAGGTATGTTTGGAGACATCTATCGACATTGTTTTCAGGTGTTTGAAGGGATAAATTCAGTCATAGTGGGTATTGAGGCAAGTTTTAATCAATCGTTTGTGTAGTAGGGAAAGGAGGGGGAATTTATCAAATGAAGGAGGTTCATAAGAAACCAGGGACTTTTTGTGGAGAGGTGGGGAATTTCCTGGAGAATATTCTTGCCGACCTCGACAATCTTCGTATTCAGTTTGTACGGAGAAAGCTTTTGAATAGACGGTTGTTGTGGATTGAACTAATCTCATTAAAAACCATGAACTGTCCTTCTGGAGTATAAAGTAGTTAAAAATGGAAACTAGCTCGTTCTTAAGGTCAAAAGTTTTTGAAATCTTAATAAAGTATAGAAGGGAAATTATTATTATGATAAAATTCTATTATAATGGAAATTTTATGGAAATATAATATATTACTATATCTATTGGGACCTTTGGTGTGTTTCGGAAGATCCTAAATATTTGAAGAAGGTGGGTTAGATTTGAGTGTAAGGTTAAACAGAAAAGGATTTTAAACAAAATAAAAAATCTATATTAATGGGGAATACATTATGAGAAAACAATTAAAAATTATAAGTTTAACACTACTTTTTTGTATGGTAGTAAATATCATGCCATTAAGTTGGTTGTCGGCTATTCCGTACTTTAAAACAGCGAATGCTGACCTAAATCTGACTAGGGGAGAAATAAAGAATTTTGAGGGGATCATCGAAGCGGGTTTTCCAAGGAGCGTAGTCTTAAATAGAAATGGAACAGTATCAGTATTTGGTATTGCCGTAGGGAACATAAAAGAATGGTCGAATATTTCATACGTTGCTCAGGGTAGCTCTCATATAGTCGGCTTAAAGAACGATGGAACAGTTGTTGGAGCAGGCGATAATTCCAGTGACCAAATTAATGTAAGTGATTGGTCAGATATCAAAGCTATTGCTGCAGGTAAGTATCATACGGTCGGCTTAAAAACAGATGGGACGGTTACAGCGATAGGTGACAATTATTTTGGACAAACAAATGTAGGTGCTTGGAAAGATATCGTTGCCGTATCAGCAGGGGTACGACATACGGTTGGCTTGAAGAGTGATGGAACAGTTGTTGCAGTAGGTAATAATATCTATGGGCAAACAAATGTTAGTAGTTGGACAAATATTGTAGCTATTTCAGCAGGGGATTTTTTTACGGTGGGTTTAAAAAGCGATGGTACAGTGGTCGCAGTAGGAGACAATAATTCTGGCCAAAGAAATTTAAGTAGTTGGCAAAATATTGTTAGTATCTCAGCTGGAACAAACCATACAGTAGGTTTAAAAAGCGATGGGACCGTAGTAGCAGCAGGGAGAAATACAGATGGACAAACCAATATTGGAGATTGGGAAAGTATTGTTGCAATTTCAGCAGATGAATACAATACTGTTGGATTAAAGAGTGATGGAACTGTAGTTGGAGTTGGTAACAATGGCTATGGCCAAATTAACTTCAACCCAGTAAAGAATATTGTTTCAATTTCATCTGGTACAAATCACACAGTCGGTTTGAAAGAGGATGGAACAGTAGTCGGTATGGATTATAATACCAATGGACAACTAAACGTAAGTGGTTGGAAGGATATAGTCGCTTTATCGGCAGCTGCGACTCATACTGTAGGTTTAAAGAGTGATGGAACAGTAGTAGCAGTAGGAGGTAATCAATACGGTCAACTAAATGTAAGTGGTTGGACTGATATCGTAGCGGTTTCAACTGCAAGTACACATACCGTGGGTGTAAAAAGAGACGGAACAGTTGTTGGAGTTGGAGATAATGGTTATGGTGAGCTAAATTTTAGCGATTGGAAAGACATAGTTGCTGTTTCATCTAGTTATTGGAATACAGTTGGTTTAAAAAAGGATGGAACGGTTGTTTTTACCGGAGATAATCGTTACGGACGTATATATGTTGGTGATTGGAAAGATATAGTTGCTATTACATCTGGAAATGATCATGTGGTTGGATTGAAGAAAGATGGGACAGTAGTAACAACAGGTAATGGCTTTGCTGGCCAACGGAATACAGATAATTGGAAGGGTATAGTGGATATTGCTGCAGGTATGGATTTTACAGTAGGCCTAAAAAGCGATGGAACGGTAGTGGGTGTAGGATATAATCCTTATGGGCAAATAAGTTTAGGTGATTGGAGAAATATAAGAGATATTTCAGCAAACGAATATCAAACCATCGGGCTTAGAAATGATGGAACAATAATAAACTCTAATAATTTTTCATATCCAACAGAAGTTATAAGCCCTCAGGTTAGTATTAATAAAAATATATTAAAGCCTAACGATAGCTTAAAAATTACGTTTTCTAAGGATAAATATTATAAATTAACTGACCCAGGGATTTCCTTAAATGAAGGAATTTCTTTACCTGATGGAAAGTTGGAAGAAGTTAACGATCTAGATTATCAATTCAATTATGTAGTAAAGTCGACTGATAGTGGAATCGTTAATGTTTCTTTCCCTGGAATAACAGATTTTTATGGTAATAGTTTAGTAAAAAACGACTATTTTAGAGTAATTCCATTAGAATCAATTAAAGCTTCGAAATCAGTAGCAATTTCAGGTGATAAGGTAACGATTTCAGCTACCTTTTATGAGAGTGTAAAACCCGGTTTCCAACTTTCTTTAGGTGGGGCAGTTGACTTAAAGCCTACTACAATGACTGAAGTGTCTGGAAGTAATGGAACAAAATATATATTGACATATACTGTTCCTTTTAATTATAAGGAGGGAACGATAAATACCTCGATAAAAAATGTTGAAACAGTAAAAGGTGTAAGTTTTAGCAAGTACACAGCAGAAAATGTTTTTACAAAGCAAAATAGGTTGGCGCCAGTTAGTTCACTGACAGCCTCTAAAGATAGAGCAAAAATTGGTGATGTTGTAACAGTTACTGCAAACTTTACGGAAAGTATAAAAAATGGAGTCCAGCTTTCATTTGATGGGGCTGGAGAAATGGAACCTGTTGTCATGAATCAGTTACCAGGTAGTAATGGAATGAAGTATTCCTATGATTATACTGTTCCAGAAGGTTTTACTGGTAACATTAATGCCCATCTAAAAGAGGTTTACGATCTAAATAATAAGCTGTCGCAAGAATATGTTATTAACAATTTATTTACGGTTGATGGAATTAAGTCGAGTATAAAAAGCTTAACTGCTTCCAATACTTCAGCAAAATTAGGAGATAAAGTTTTACTGACAGCAGTGTTTGATGAGCCTGTAAAACCAAACTTTACCCTGTCTTTAAATAATGGTGTTAACTTACAAAATGTTTCTATGAATGAGGTAGTTGACTCAAACTCTACTATATTTAACTATGAATATGTGGTTAAGGAAGGCGACCATGGCTCTATACATGCGAATATCGATGGGATTGAGGATTTAGCAGGCAATATTTCACAAACATATAGTAAAGATGATGTATTTCAAGCAGATGGTGTAAATCCTGTTATTCTTTCCGTTGTATCAGAAGAGAAGGAATACGAAGTAGGGGACTATGCTCATATTATTGCTACTTTTGCTGAACCTGTAAAACCGGGTGTTAAACTCAAATTATCTGGTGGAATTGATAATGAAGAGTATACCATGAGTGAGGTTCAAGGAAGTAATGGAACGGAGTATGAAATCTACTATGAAATTAAAGAGGGTCAGCATGGAGTGGTATTTGGCCTATTATCAAATATAGTGGATTTAGCTGGTAATGAGGTTACCTACGATCAGCAAAGAATTTTTTATGCAAGTGATCCTTCAAATGCAAAATTAGCTAGTATTTCCGCCACTGATGGAAGTAATATCTATCCACTTTCTGCAGAGTTTTCTTCAGAAATTGATACTTACTCTATTTACTTACCAAGTAATGTAACTAGTATCTTTTTAAATGGTGAGACTCAGGATAGTAAAGCTTCCATAGAAGGTAGCGGATTAAAGAACCTTGTTCAAGGTGAAAATACTTTTATTTTAAAAGTAACTGCAAGTAATTTAAATACGAAATATTATAAAGTAATCATTCATGTTACGGATGATACGAAACCCGAAATGACAGGTGTAGTTGACCAGACCGTTGGAATGGATACTCCGTTTGATGCAATGGATGGAGTAAAAGCTACGGATAATGTTGATGGCGATCTTACTTCACTGATTATGGTGGAGGGGTTTGTTGATATCAGCAAGCCAGGTGCTTATGAGCTTAAATATACTATTAATGATAAGGCTGGCAATTCAACAACCATTAATAGGAAAATTACGGTTGTTGATAACATTCCTCCTGTCATACCAATGGTTAATTCATTTGGTGACAACCAAAATGCGATTACAGGGACTGCCGAGGAAAATGGATATGTTGTTGCAGAAGTCGACGGTTTACGGATCGGTAGTGGTCCCGTTTCGAATGGTGGAACTTTTGAAATTTGGGTAAATAAACAAACTGCAGGAACTAAAATCAACCTATATGTAATAGATGCTTACGGGAATACTGGTCAAGCCACTACAGTAGAGGTTCAAGACTTTTCTGCACCTGAAAAACCTCTACCAAATAAGGTGACAGATAAAGATAGTTTTGTTACAGGGCAAGGCGAAGTAGGCTCTACAGTAAAAGTAAAAGGAAATAGCTCTGAGATAGGTTCAGGAACAGTCGATGAGGATAACAACTTTACTGTGTCAATTCCAGTCCAAAAGGCAGGTACTGAATTAGCTATCAGTGCAACAGATAAGGCTGGAAATGAAAGTGAACCAACCACATTACTGGTAGAAGACGTAACGGCACCAGAGATGCCAGTAGCTTATGAGGTAACTGACAAGGACACTACTGTAACAGGTGAGGCTGAAGTAGGTTCTACAGTTGAAGTGAAGGTAAATGGAACAGTTATAGGTACCGGAACAGTTGGAGAGGATGGCCAATTTAATATTGCCATTCAATCACAACAAGCAGGCATTGTGTTAAACATTACTGCAACAGATAACGCTGGTAACATGAGCAATGATTCAACCCTTGTGGTTAAGGATGGTACAGCACCTTCAGCTCCACAAGTAGAAAATGTATCCGATATATCAAGAGTGGTATGGGGAAGATCGGAAGTAGGATCGATAGTGACTGTAACAATAGGTCAATCCCAATATTCTGGCGTAGCAGAGTATCCTTTTGGTAATTATGAAGTAACTATTCCTGCACAAAAGGAAGGAACTGTGATAGAGGTAGCAGCCACAGATGCTGCTGGAAATGTTAGTGAAGCCAGAAAAGTGACCGTTCAAGATGGAACTCCACCGGACGCTCCGATAGTAAACGAAATTAATGACCAGTCATCTGAAGTAAGTGGAACAACAGAGGCTGGAGCAAAGGTATATGTAGTATATACATCACCACAATATGGTGTTTTGGTTAATACAGGGCGAGCAGATGAATATGGGAATTATCAAGTGGAGATTCCAATTCAAAATGCTGGTTCCACTATCACGATAATAGCTGCAGATGCTATGGGAAATCAAAGTGAACCGACTAATATTGTGGTAAAAGATGCAACGGCTCCAAATACACCGCAAGTAAATGAAGTAACTGACAAATCACAAGAAGTTTCTGGAACCACTGAATTAGGAGCAAAGGTTACAGTTAGAGTAGGGTTAATTGAGTATGGATTAACTGAATACACAGGAAAAGCTGATGAGAATGGGAGTTTCTTTGTATCGATCCCTGCTCAACAAGCTGGAACAGAAATAATTGTATTTGTAACTGACGAGGGTGGAAATGTTAGTGAGGGTAATAAGGTAATCGTAAAAGATGTGACTGCACCTGAAAAACCAGCGGTAAATGAAGTAACTGATAAAGATAATTTAGTTACAGGTCTGGCGGAAGTCAGTTCAAAAGTACAAGTAAAAGTAGGAAGTTCAGTCCTTGGTACAGGTACAGCTGGGGTGGATGGTAAGTTTAATATCAGTATCCCAGCCCAAAAAGCGGGAACTGAATTAATAATTATTTCTACTGATAAAGCTGGAAACGTGAGTGAAACTACCACAGTGTTGGTAAAAGATATCACTGCTCCGATAAAACCAATGGTAAATGAAGTGACGGATCAGGATACTTCAATTACAGGGGAAGCAGAGCTAGGATCTAAAATTGAAGCGAGAGTAAATGGGTCATTACTTGAGTCAGCAACAGCTAGTGAAGATGGCAAGTTTACTTTAACCATCCCAAGCCAAAAGGCAGGGACAGAATTAGTCATCACCGCAGCAGATAAATTTGGTAACGTAAGTGAAGTGACTAGCGTAGTCGTAAAAGATGTAACTGCACCTGAAAAGCCAATGGTTGAGGAAGTTACAGATAAAGACACAATTGTCATCGGTCAAGCAGAAGCAGGTTCTAGAGTAGAAGTAAAAGTAAATGGTTTAGTTTTTGGTACTGGAACTGCTGGTGTAGATGGTCAATATAAAGTTACCATTGAGGTGCAAAAGGCAGGCACAGAATTAGTCATTATTGCTACAGATAAGGTTGGTAATGTAAGTGAAACATCCTTAGTAGTGGTAAAAGACGTTACTGCCCCAGACAAGCCTGTAGTAAATGAAGTAACCGACAAGGATTCAAATGTAAGTGGACAAGCCGAAGCTGGATCAAAGGTAGAAGTGAAGGTAAATGGTACGGTGATTGGTACTGGAACGGCCAGAGAAGATGGTCAATTTACAGTGGCCATTTCCGCCCAAAAGGCAGGGACAGAGTTAGTCATTGTTGCTAAGGATAAGGCTGGCAATGTAAGTGAAACAACCACAGTAGTAGTAAAGGACGTAACCGCGCCAGACAAGCCTGTAGTAAATGAAGTAACCGATAAGGATACTACAGTTACTGGCCAAGCGGAAGCTGGATCAAAAGTAGAAGTGAAGGTAAATGGTTCAGTCATTGGTACTGGAATGGCCGGAGAAGATGGTCAATATAAAGTAACCACTGAGGTGCAAAAGGCAGGCACAGAATTAGTCATTATTGCAACGGATAAAGCTGA
>NZ_BCUX01000096.1 GCF_001591445.1 Neobacillus drentensis NBRC 102427
CCTATTTATTAGCTCGAGTGATTAACCTGCCGCCCCCCCCCCAACAGATTGGTGCGGATCCTGTCAAAGTTAATGAAATTTCGTAGAAACTTGGATAAATAAAGAAAAAGACGTATGCTATTCATACGTCAATTCTTGTGTCTTTTAATAAGAAAACACCCGAAAACGGAACCCTTTACCCTAACCGGGGGGGGGGCTAAAAGAAGCTAGAATCCAAATGGTCTTGGCGGACAACAAGGATTATATGGAACTCCGCACATGGTATGTGTTTCACAACATTCATTTACACATGACTCGGTATGTGGGAAAAAGTGTTTATGATTAATCATTTGCTTATTGACTGTAGTCGTGTGAGAAGGATGTAAATGCGTTACAACTTTATTGAATATATTTGTCTTAACATATTGTTGTCCTGGTGAAACTAACGGTGGATCATACTGAGCAGGAAACACTTGAGGTGGGCAGTATTCTGGACATCCTTGTGGTGGAAAGAATTGACCTTGCATCGGTTGAAATGGAGCTATCTGATTTGGCATCATATTGGGTGGAAAACCACCAAACCCACTTTGTCTATTCATCATTAAACGACCTCCATATGAATTTGTCTTGTTACATCATTAGTCTATGTGAACTTTGATTGTATGGACTAGTTTAATACCTAATTTTGAAATAAAAGTTATGTACATTATTAGTTTGATTTGTTCAATGGAGGAATCGGAAAGCATGTTAAAGTACCTTAAAGTTAATCAAAAAGACAGGTCATAACGACCTGTCAGAGTATGAATTCTTAACGTTGTTTTGACGTGAGGGAATTAACAACAAAAGCCTCCACCATAACCAACGCCACCGTAGCCACCGCCGTAGCCACCGCCGTAGCCACCACCCATAAAGGATGCACCTACGATGATTAAAAGAATAAACAGTACAACAATAAAAGCAAATCCGGATCCGTGATTAGTACCTTCGCTCATATTTAACACCACCTTTTGAGAGCATAAACTACCATATGTAAGGAATGTGGTTTTGTTGAGAGATACTTATAATGGATACGGAGAAGATGAAGTTGTGATAAATCCAAATGGTACATAATGAATTCATTTTTAGGGAACAAATTCGGGTTTGCGATTGGTAAAGGAATTCGTTACCGGTTTAAGGACCTCCTTTTTTCAATTATGTTATAATAAAGTCACGGAAGTAAATATGCTTATATTATGATTGGGGGCAAAATAAAATGGATAAAAAAGAAATGATGCCAACCAAAATTTCGATAAAAGATAAAAAACATATGCTAAAAGGTGAGGTAATCAGGTCAGCCGTATTTTCACGAAGTAAGGTAATGGAGGTTATAACGGAAGACCACGAAAGCTATTATCTAATTTTCTATAAACAATCCCTTATTTTTGGCGGGAAACTTGATCATGTCGAGGAAGGGACATTTATCCATAAAGCCATTCATGAAGGAATTCTAATTGAATCCCCGCATCCAATCTTAAGTGCTTTAATCCCCCGCGTAAACGTGACAATTCCGAATAAAAGTACCCTTTTTTCTCATCTCGAACTTCATTATTCACCCCAAGAAATGGTCTATATACTCACTACACTTGACTCTTTTTTCGAAAAAGAACTTCTGATCAAGACGATTGATAAGATTTTCTTCCACTTTAGACGAAACGGGAAATTTATGAAATCCTATCAGGTCCTTCAAATGTTAGCTGCCTTCGCACCAGACCTGAAATCAGCACAAGAACGTTTGGTCTCCCAAGAATTTAGTTCATACCACCATTTTTACCATTCCTCCAGTTTACCTGAAATCCAAGCAAAGGATCCCCTTTTTGTGGAGTTACATTGCTTCAAAAATCGCTCGAATGCCAATGAACGAATAGTGTTAGAAGAGATCTTAAGTAAAGACGACAGTGTAGAGGGGCTTCTGCTTTGGTTAGAAACCTCTGATAAGCTTCAAACGGCTAATAATTCTATTGAAAAATATACTGGCATTGCTTTACGTTTTGTGACGATGGAAGAATGGATGCTCATCCTAGGGAAAATCAACATCAATCCATTTCAAGCGCTTCCTGATTCAAAAGCGATGATCCAAAAAATGCTTCAAACTGGTAAGTATGAGCAAGCGGCCTTATGTTTATTGAATTTTATTGATGACCTGCCAGACTCCTATAATGCTATTCTCCTTACAATATGGGAGCATTCCGACCCGAAATTTGTCCTAAATCATTTTGATGATTTCATTAAATTACTGCAGCACCTGCCAAACTCAGAAAAAAGCAAGCAATTTGAACAGAAAGTGTTTCAATTTGCTGAAATCCTCCTTAAAGAGCATGACCTTAAAACCGTTTATGAAAAACTACTTCCGATTACAAAAGTAATTCCTAATTTAGAAGTGATTGGAAAAATTGGGGAAATGGTAAAATTATTAGAGGATCCTGATCGGATGATGGAATTGGGTGATTACTATGCAGAGTTTAAGCAATTCGACCAAGCTATCGATTGCTTCTTCTGGGAAATGGAAATGCAGCCAGACAATCCATCACCTGTACGGAAAATTAGTAAAATGTATCAATCTAAAGGGATGGTAAAAGAGGCTTCAGCCTATCAAAAGATATTTGCACAATTAAAAAGTAACCAAGAAACCGGTTGATGCTCCGTAATCCTTCAAAATTAAAGCAGTAGTTAAGGTCATCAGAGGACTTCTGATGACCTTAAAGGTTTGTAAGCCACGATTAAATTCTGTTTTTAACATCTTCTCTGATTTGTTCAATGATATTCTCAGCTAAATTTGCAGGCAGGGATTTGTCATTTTTAAAAACCCAGGCATTAACGAGTTCGAGGTCCCCTTTCTTAAAGGTGATACTATAATCTTGATTTTGGTAGGTAAAATCAGCTGTTACTTCTTCTTGGTCATATGCCTCTTCATCAATGATCATATTAACAATTTCATAAGGTTTCACAGATAATCTCCTTTGTATCCATCATATATATATAGGGTTAACTTTAAAATGAGGTTTATTCATAGAAAAATACAGCCACAAAAACTACTATATTTCACTTTAATATATTAGATAAGAATATGATAAAATGGGAATTGGAAGGAATGGAGGTTGGAGGAATTGATTACTTTCTATAAAATCCTTGTAACTCTACATATTTTTTCAGCCATTTTGGGGATGGGACCGGGCTTCATATTAACGACAGTGGTCAAATCTGGTAAAAACATGACTGAATTAAGACATTCATATAGGATTAGACATAAGCTACATATATTTGTAATGGTTGGCGGCACGCTATTATTAATCACAGGGGTGAGTATGGGAATCATCAATCCAAGCCTGTTTCGAATGGGCTGGTATGTAACCAGTCTCGTTCTCTTCTTAGCTGCACTAGCTATTGGACCACTCGTATTATCACCTAGGTCCAAACCAGTGAAAGAACTGCTAGAATCTCATAAAAGTGAAGAAATTCCCGAAGAATATTGGAAATTATCAAGGATCCTCTTTCGATTTGAAAACCTTGAAAATGTGATTTTTCTCATCATCATCGCCTTGATGACCTTAAAACCGTTCTAATCCGGTGTTATCAAAAAGGTGTCAGGCACCATCGTGGTGCCTGACACCTTTTTGAATTCGTCTATCTATCTGAGTATAAATAGGAGAGTACTTTTGGTATTCTTTTTCTAAAGAAACGATAGGAGTGTTCTGCATCCTCGACAAGCTGAAAGTGAAGGTCGTTTAATTTTTCGCTTAATATCTGATAAACACTATTGGTAAGATCAAGAAAAATCTGGTTCATTTCTTCATCGGCACCGACTTCTTTTGTTCCAAAGTCCATGTAAAATTTCTCAATTGCGGATAAGTCAGAAGCTTGTAGTAGTTTTTCGATTTCCTCTTGATTCCGATAAAATCCGGGCGATATTATTGCAATTCGTTTAAAAATATCCGGGTAACGACAAGCCGCATACGTTGAGATTAACCCACCTAATGATATTCCGGTCATTGAGGTATGATTTTCAATCGTACGGTATTTCTCATCGATTAATGGTTTCAGTTCATTCACAATAAAATCTATATATTCTTTACCTCGACCGCCTGATGCGCTGGCATATCCTAAGATTTGTTTGCTTACTTCGCCATTCACCCATGGGCAGGTTTCGTTAATTCGTTCATCACCCTCAGGGTTTTGATCTACTGCAACTACGATAATCTCGAGTCCGCTCTTGTCTAAGTAGTCTTTCATTCCTAAGGAACCCCCTCCAATGGCCCCTTCATCATCGAAAACATTTTGTCCGTCATGCATATACATTACTGGGAATCTTTTATTTTCCTCAGTATAACTATCAGGCAAGTATACGCTGATCAATCGATCTTGCTTGAAAGACGTCATATAAACTGGGAATTTTTCTAACACGATTATCCACCTGACTTCTGATTTTTCTATAATAAAAATTCACCATATTTTGCATTTGTACGATATATTTAATGTTTAGTATTATATCATTTTTATGGTTCCAATGAGTTTAGAATATGAAGGATTTACCTAAACTAATAGGGAAGTAAATAAAGAGACAATCGGATTAAAGGGAGAATGGTTGGCGTGGTAGATTATAAAATTAGTACATATGAGGAAGCAGTTCAGGTGATTAAAGAGGTTGGTTTACTTCCATTATCACCGCTAATACCTCACTATCCATCACTTGATAGCATCACTTCGAAAGAGCAGTGGTATTCAGGTTCGGATGATGACCCATGGATGTGGCGTGCTAGATTCCCGGTTGATGGAGTAGCCGCCTACGGAAAATTTATTAAGAAAAAGTCAATTTTAATCTCTTGTGAACTCCTCCCTTTCGTAAGGGCGATATTAGGGTCAAAGGATACAGTAGCTAAACGTTTTAATGACGGACTTGTTTCAAGAGAAGCCATGGAATTATTTAGACTGATCAGTGAGGAAGAAGGCATAGACACAAGAGTATTAAGGACCAAAGCAGGCATGAAAGACAAAGAAAAGAAAAAGCAGTTTGATAACGCTTTGTTGGAATTACAGGGGTCTATGGATATTGTTGTCTCTGGAACAAAGGAGAAAACCAACGTTTCGGGCGAGAAAAACGGCTGGAGCAGTACATCTTTCGAAACACTCACCTATTGGTCAGAAAATAACCATGTGGAACAAAGAAAAATAGAAATGGACGAAGCAAAACAAGAGCTGAAAAACCACTTTGCTAAGATATGCGGTCCTGAGTCCATGAAAACATTAGAAAAGATTTTTAAGCTTTAGGTTTAGGAGATTTTCATTGGTATCCATCTTACGACAAACTTCGCTATTGATTCTATGTGTTGAATCCAGTAGTATGGAAACTACGATAATTGAAAGGGTGACAATAAAGCCAATGATTCACTAAACCTATTAAAAGAAAAAAATTCGGATAAGCAAACGAACATATTTCTGGATAGGATTAGTGCGGGCTTTTATAGTCAAAAGGGAGAAAAAAGTACTTGGTGTACTGTGCCCTTTTGCTGCTTAAGTACCTCTACCTCCTGTCCAGATGATGGATGAGGAGGTTTTTTTATGGAAGAAACAAAAACAAACATTTCGATGGGGGACTTATTTAAAAATCAGGTGATACGTACCATCTTACTCTCGACGTTATTTTTACAAATCGGTATTTGGGTACGGAATTATTCCATCTTATTATTTGTCATCGAACAAACAAATGAAGATCCTGTTGCGGTCTCACTAATTTCTGTGGCAGAATTTGCGCCAATCTTTCTCTTTTCCTTTATTGGAGGCACCTTCGCAGACAGGTGGAAGCCGAAGCGGACGATGATTTGGTGTGATTTCCTCAGTGCTGTATCCATCTTTATTGTTCTGTTATCACTGGTATTTGGCGGCTGGAAGGTCATTTTCTTCGCCACACTGGTGTCATCGATTCTTTCACAGTTTTCACAGCCTGCTGGAATGAAACTTTTTAAGCTCCATGTGAAGGAAGAACTAATTCAGATGGGTATGTCTATGTACCAAACGGTGTTTGCTTTGTTTATGATTTTAGGGCCGATTATCGGCACTTTTGTGTTTCAGCATTATGGCATCAGTGCAGCGATAGCCATTATGGGGATTGCCTTCTTGCTGTCAGCAGCGATACTATTTATGCTTCCTCCTGACCGTGAACTAGAGGAAGGCCCTGTGAAAACCACGCTCATGGAGGAAATGAAGGATGGGTTCCGTTATGTATGGAACAGCCGGGCACTCACTTTGCTTGGGGGCTGTTTTGCTGCAGCAGGTCTAGGACTAGGGCTAACCCAGCCACTGTCTGTTTTCCTGATTACGGAAAGACTAGGTTTACCAAAAGAGGATCTTCAATGGTTGATGGCCGCGTTCGGAGCGGGGATGATTTTGGGTGGAGGCCTTACGATGGGGTTAGCTAAAAAGACTCCTCCGCAAATCTTACTCGCAATTGGAATGAGCGCCAGTGCCCTAGGATTTTTTGTGATGGGGATATCAGAACAGCTGTGGCTTACATTGACCGCCCAATTTATCAGCGGTTTGTTTATGCCTTGCATACACATTGGAATTAATACAATGATTTTGAAAAATACAGAAGAAGCTTTTATCGGGCGAGTCAATGGTATATTAAACCCGATATTTATGGGGACAATGGTCATTACGATGAGTGCAAGCGGATGGCTGAAAAAAACAACATCATTAGTAACAATGTACGAATTTTCTGCTTTACTTTTTATCATCGGGGTATTTATTTTAATTCCGCTTTTTAGAAATTCTGTTAATTTGTTGAAAAAGAGTGAAGAACTATAAATTTAAAAGCTGCTCTGTTTTTTATAAAGGGTTCCGTTTTCGGGTGCTTTCTTATTAAAAGACACAAGAAAAGACGTATGAATTGGCATACGTCTTTTTCAATATTTATCAAGGTTTCTACGAAATTTTATTAACTTTGACAGGACCGCACTTATCTGTTGGGGGGGAGGTAGGTTAATCACCCGAGCTAATAAATAGA
>NZ_BCUX01000097.1 GCF_001591445.1 Neobacillus drentensis NBRC 102427
ATTTAGATGTTTTTGCATTACTTTGAACAATGTAATAAGAGGAAAATTCCGGTTTCCTCCTTCTTATTGGAGGTAAACAATTAGCTCAATCATATACCGTTGGACTACAATAAAATATGCCTGAAAAGTTCCTTCTGGAAGGGTAAACTTTTTTTATTTAAGAAAAATAAATGGCATAAAGTGAACAATACTACGATTTAAAAAAGAATACTGTAATTAATCAAAATCCTTTTCGAAGTGATTGTTTGATAGTTAGACGTTAGAAAAAGTACAGTTGATGTTAAAAGAAGTATATTTGATGTTTGAAAACGCATATATACCAAGGGCTTAATCCCCCCGGGAAAATGGGATACAGCGGCTGTATATGGGATGAACGCTTCAGTGTGCTGATTTCAAGCCGGACGTACATTTGAGTAATAAAAAAGCTGATTTTCCTAATTTGGAAGATCAGCTTTTTCTACTTTGTGAAGAAATGTACTTAAACTAGTCGAGTAGAAGGGAGCCTTTCTACCTTGCGGTAAATTGGACTCCCCCCCCCCCCTCACAGAACCGTGCTTGCGCTATTCACGCACACGGCTCCTCCTAGTTACCATTCACAAAATGTAGCTAATCTCTTAGATTCAGATTTTGCTAATTCTGCTATCCTTAGTAGTTTTGTTTCCATTTATCCCTACCTCTGAGTGTAGTAAATGTTTCCCTAGTAAGGGCGATAACTGGTAGCTAGCCTTTCCTCCATCGGCATTACCCAACTTCATTGGTACTACGCTGCTATCCGACTCCCTACACAGCATTTGGTTTCCTTGCTTTTTTTATCGCTTGTACACCATACTCTTCTAACAAGAAAAGACCGGTAGGGTCTCCCGAGTTGCCGTATCATATCGATGTGTAACGTGCCAAGGTCTCTGACTCCAGAGAGGTTTTATCCATCTTGCCCTTAACGAAGGATAAAATGTAGCTTTCTGCTGCAGGTAAAGCATCAGCCCTCCCGATTTACTAACATTATGGAGCTCAATCCCTTCAACCATTTGGCTTTCGGCCCGCCACCTAACTGTCTACGCTTAAAGACTAAAGTTACCTTTAGTCCTCCAAGACTCGCTACGAGCGAATGGCTAGTTCTTACTCGACGGGAATCCCACCCGCTATATGATACGACCTAGGCTCGGCCGCACACCTACCCCGTTACCACAATATGGAAAAAGCGATCCCTCGTTATTGAAGAATCGCACCTGTTAGCTTAATATTAACATTCGCAAATCATTAAAATATTTCCATCAGGGTCTTTGAAATTAAAATAATGATTATGTTCAATTTCTGTAATCAAATTAACACCTTTAATCTTCATAAAATGAAATGCTTCTTCAATATTTTTTGTATTGAAATGGAATACTGGAGTTTTAAATATTCTATCCTCTAAATAAATCTTGCTATCTAACACAATCCCTGTACCTTCCATATGTATAACGTAAAGATGACCAAACTGAATTTCCCCATCTGTTTTTAGCCCTAAAATATCGCAGTACCAATCTCTTGCTTTCTCTATGTTGCTTACTGGGATAAATACTGTTCCGATTTGTTTTAAAATAGGATTATCCATAAAAACCACCCGTTAAATAACTTTAGTTAAATATTCCACATATTTAATATAAAATCCTGCCATTTAGTAAAAAAGGCCGCCATAATGACGTTCCCATTGTTGTGTTAAAGCTACCCGTTAGCTTAAGCACATTTATTCAAAAACTTCTTTCATTTTACTATTTAAAGCATCATAATCCTCTTTTTTAAAGGATACAGTTACTCTAGCCAGTCTTTCCGCATTCGGATAGCGCTATAAATGTTGATTGAATCTTATCCCTAAGGGTCCAATTATTTGGTAAATCAGATTTAAAATATTAAAACAATCTAAGTCTACTCCATCTTTTAAATGGTTCTTAATGCTAATAACCATTAAGTTGTCGATGACTTCAAATTTAGGTTTTTGAAGGGAAATATTGTTAATTTTACAAATTCTCTTGACTACTTGTTTAAAAATATCTGAATCACCAATATTTTTCGCAAAAAAAACACCCCTTACTTTTAACTTTTCTACTTATATTCTATCTTTGTAAATGACAGATAAGCTCCATTTACCGTAAAGAAAACAATTATTAATAATTCCAACCCGATTATGCTCATAATTACCTTGAAGTTATTCAAATGTTAACCCCACTTTCTAATATTTAGTTCCAAATCAATTTTTATCTCCAAACGGTCCGATTAACAAATTATACCATTTTCACCTAATTTAATAGATCAAATTATAAATATTTCTTTTACTAACCTGCCCCTTTAGCACAATAAAAAAAGGTTGCCGTAGCAACCCTTTGAAAGGTATCTAAAGTTAGATGAAGAAGAAAAAACAACACTCTTTAACAGACCTATAAATAAAAACAGGCCATAGGAAATTCCTATGCCCTGTTTTATGGTTAATGAAATTTGTGGTCAGCAAGATTCTTTGGTTTGCCGTTTTCAAATTAAAACGGCTCGATGGCTTTCTCGTTTTTACCAGTTTGAGGCTGATTTTCAATTCTTCTTTCTTCGGCTTCCTTGGGAATTTTTTTAAGGTGTTTATTTACTTCTTCTACTTGATTGGTAGTTCGAATTTCATCCATTTTTAAAAACCTCAATTCATTAAAATATCTTTGATAAATATAATATGCCGCAGTGATAAAGATTTTATGTCCGCTACATCAGACCTGCAATATTTGAATGGACGCCTATTTATATGGCTCACAAATTAACCTCTCAATTCCCCTTATTTTTTATCTTTTTCATCGCTCCTGCCAATTGATGGGAATCTAGATTTTCTTCTTCTTGTAATTTTTCAACAATGTTATGATAATCCTCTTCATTTCGATTCTGACTTAATTTATAAGCCGCTTGTACTTCTTGCACTTTTATTTTAAAGCCAACAATCCCTTTTAGTTGACTTTCTAATAGCTGAGGCGATAACTTATCCCATAATACTGGGTTTTCACGTTGCTTTTCATACTTCTCTAGCAACTCTGAAAGATCTTGTTTCAACTCTTCTTCACCTAATATACTTGCTTGGCCATATACATGTACTGCTTGGTAATTCCATGTGGGTACATTTTCATGCTCGTACCATGAAGAAGAAATATAACCATGTGGCCCCTGAAATAAGACTAGAACATCGTCACATGTTTCAAATGTTCTCCATTGAGGATTCCCATATGCCATATGTCCAGTTAAATAATATTCCTCTCCATGCTTATGAAGCCCTAATGGAAGGTGGGAAGCAATGGGTTTCCCTTTTTTAGTTGTAACTATTGTAGCAAATGAGTTCCTCTCAATAAATTCTATAATTTCATTGATATTTGTGACTTGAAAATATTTTGGAATATACATAATAGCGTGCTCCTTTTTAAATTAAAATGATTTACTGAAACCTTTAAGAAGAGTTCTTATAATCCTCAGAAAAAGGATTATGGACCTAGGAGTAATACTTGCAAGCCTAGACCAATATAAAGCAGACCTAAAACTTTTTGACCCCACCTATTTATTCCAGTCCCCCGCTTGATTAATTGTCCAACTGTTCCAGTAAAGACGGCTAAAATCGTTGTATAAATAACAGTTAATACAACAAAAATTACACCTAAAATTAAAAATTACATTACGATTTTACCGCCCTCCGAATTGAAAAATTGTGGAAATAAAGCTAAAAAGAAAAGTGCTGTTTTCGGATTCAAGGCTTCTACCAATATTCCATGCCTGTAAACTTTAAGTAGGGACTCCTGTACAACATCAGGCATTTTTATTGATGATGCTTTTGCCAATAATGCCCGAAAGCCCATATATAACAAATACGCTGCTCCGGCGTTAACAAGACAGCAGGACCTGGGATCAAAAACAATCCGAAGACTACCAGAATAAATGCGCTCAACTCAGCAATATTTAGCATCGAAGCCCCCCTAATATTTTTCTGATTATTTTTAAAACTTATGGATATCGGTTAGTCAACATAGTAATATAATAATTGACATATAAAAAGGTACAATTTAAATAAAATAGACATGTCAGAGGCTATTTATAATGAAAAATATCATTTTTGCTTTAGACGATCACTCTTCTAAATACAAACAGATATATGAGCGGTTTAAATTATTTATTGAGCTTGGGGACCTACCGGAAAACGAACAATTACCTTCCATACGTCAACTGGCTGATTCCCTGCAAGTCAGTCGCAATACGACATTAATGGCTTATGATCAGCTTGTGGCAGAAGGCTATATTCGTGGAGAAGGAAGAAAAGGCTACTTTGTTAATGAATTAGAGCCTCAATTATTTCAGGAGGAAGTCATTTCTATTCCTAGCAAGCAAACTGAGCCGGTGACAACATTTCTCGTTGATTTTAAAGCGGGGGCTGTAGATCAAACAAACTTCCCTCTAAAAGCTTGGAGAAGAATTACTAATTCAGTACTGACCTTACAGGAGAGTTTTCTATACGGGGATCCTTTTGGTGAAATGTGTTTGCGTAATCAAATTGTTGTCTATTTACTCCAATCTCGCGGGGTAAAGACAGATCCAAATGCAATTATCATTGGGAGCAGCACACAGCAAATGTTAATTAATCTTGGACAAATCCTAAAGGATGATTTCCCAAGCGTAATCTTGGAGGACCCAGGGTATGATGGAGCAAAAGAGGCATTTCTATTCCATCGTTTTACACTTGAAACTTTACCAGTTGATGAAACAGGTGCTGAGTTTTCACAATTAGAAAATATGATGTCACGCTTAATTTATGTGACACCTTCCCATCAAAGCCCAATAGGAATAAGCATGTCCATTCAACAAAGGCAAAAGCTCATTCAATGGGCTACCAAGAGAAAAGGATATATTATTGAAGACGATTATGATAGTGAATTTCGCTATACACAACAACCATTTCCGGCACTTGCTTCCATCGATTCAAAGAGAGTGATATACCTAGGGAATTTCTCAAAGTCCTTTCTTCCAGGAATTCGTCTAAGTTATATGGTACTGCCACAATATCTTTTAGTCCTTTATATAAAACATTTTCAGTATTTTGAGAGTACTACTTCCCTTCTTAGCCAGCTTACAATGGCTAAATTTATGGAAGAGGGAGAATGGAACCGTCATATTAAACGGATGCGTCTCGTTTATAAGCGAAAAATGCAGTGTATAGTTTCAGAATTAAAGAAACAATTCAAACAACATATTTCCATTATTGGGGAGCAGTCTGGTTTGTACGTTTTAGTTAAGGTACATCTAAATCGTTCAGAGGAATGGTTAATCGAGCGTGCTTCCATTTATGGGGTTAAAGTGTATCCTACCTCCATCTATTTCATAGAAAATCATTCTACGGAAGCAATTATTAAACTTGGATTCAGTAATCTTACCTTTGATGAAATTCAAGAAGGAGTGAAGCTTTTAAAAGAGGCTTGGGGAGGCTAATATTATTACCTCGAAAAAAGGTGCCTGACCCCAAATGTGTTAAAGCTTTAATGCACCGGCTGTCAGGCACCTATATTGTTTCTTTAAAAGAAAAGGAATAATAACAATATTTCTGTAGAAAATACTTCTGTTAAATTCTAAATAGGAGTGTTTATATGGAACGAACATTATTTGAAAAAGTTGGTGGAGAAGAAGCGATTGCAAAGGTTGTGGACTATTTTTACTCCGAGTTGGTTCTTAAGGATGACACAGTTAATCAGTTTTTTAAAGAAACGGATATGGAAAAACAACGCCTTCATCAGTCAAAATTTATTAGTTTTGCCTTAGGGGGTCCAAATCAATATTCTGGTCAATCTATGGCAAAAGCTCACCAAGGGATGAATCTCCAACCAGAACATTTTAATGCTATTGTAAAACATCTTCACGATGCACTTGCTCACTTTGGAGTGAATGAAACAGACATAGATACAGCTTTAACTAAAGTAGCTTCACTAAGAGACGATATTCTGTTTCAATAAAACAAGAAAAACAGCAAACCAGCTGTTTTTCTTGTCATTTAAATGAATATTTTCCTTTGTTCTCTCAATGAAGGAATGAAAATAGGCACGCTAAACAAATAAGGAAAGCATTCTGTTCAGGCACAGAACACTTTCCTATTAGAGAGATTGTATAATCGACCAATTAAGTTGTAACTTTATTCAATTATTTGGCTTCTGGTTTCTCTTTTCCCATAGAGTCAAATAATTGGGTAGATGATAAGGCATTGAATGGTAAAGCTACATTATGTTTAAGCCCTTCGTTATAAGCCGCTTTTAAATCTTTAAGTAAAACAGCTAAGGCCGTGTCTGCGGTCCATTCAGAAACATCGCTCCAATTTCTAACTACCCAGCTATCACCTGTACTAACTTTTAATAAGTTTAATAACTCTTCTTGAGGCAAGTTATAGTGTTTTCCTAATTTAAGTCCTTCAGCTAGAGCATTCATGTTAATACCTAGAATCATATTATTCACTAATTTTGCTACTTGGCTGTTGCCTGGTTCCCCGCCATAGTAGAATGTATTGGATCCAATCGCATCAAAGTATGGTTGGAAAGATTTCACTATTGCCTCTGAGCCGGATGTCATAATCGATAATGTTCCAGCTTGTGCACCTGAAGCACCACCGCTTACCGCTGCGCTAATTAATCTCAAATCACTTTCTTCTTCGACTTTTTTGCCTAATTGATTCATTGTATCAGGGTCAAGTGTACTCATAACAATAATGGTTTTATTCTTAGGTTTGGCAGATAATAGACCGCCTTCACCAAAAATAATGTCAACATTTTGAGCATAGTCACGAACCATTGAGATCATCGCATCGTCAGCTAGTTCCGCCACTTCTTTTAAAGTTTCTACCATTGT
>NZ_BCUX01000098.1 GCF_001591445.1 Neobacillus drentensis NBRC 102427
AGTATGATGTCTGTTCATGCTGAGAACAAGAGAGAACGGTAACCATAGGGTGGATGATATCCGTTCAAGTTGAAAACTTAGAGTGAATGGTAACCTAACAACCAAAAGAGTCGAATGAAGCCAGGTAAATATCGGCACTGTGAACCATTCATAGTAGCCGTCTATTTCACCGGTACTAAATCATAAATGTACTTGGGTTAGAGTAGTAAAGGTCCTACCTACTTAGCCGCAAGGAGATGTTTTCTAAAAAGGACTGGGCTATTTTTTTTTCATAATGAAAAGCACCGCACAAAATGCGGTGCAATTTCATATGGATTTTACTATACATTTTCAGCTACAAATTCACGTTTTGCGATAGTCACTGGAACCGGTTAACATCATTCCTCGTCTTTTTTCTGTTTTTTCTTGGCCTCTTGGAGGGCGAGGAGGATATCTTGAACGTCAATTTTTCCATCGTTATTTAGATCGGTTAAGGTATTTTCAGGTACAGTCGGCGGCGGAGTTACCGGAGTTGGGGTTGGAGCAACTGGTGCCGCAGCAACTGCTTGCTGTTTCGGTCTAAAGGCAAACGTGAACAACAGGAGAATAATAATCAGCAATCCGGCAACCCCATCCACGATGTAAAAAATAGTAGTATAGTCGGACCAAAGCGTTTTGTTGCTGCCCATCCTCTTCTCGGAGTTCGCGATATATTGTTTGATTTCAGAATGATTTGGATAGATCCGTTGGACGGCCTCGAATTTATCTAAAGCATGCTTATAATAGCCGCCCCAGTAAAGGTTAAGTCCTTCCTGATAAAGTCTATCTGTATCACTCTTCGCATTTTTCGCACCGGCTTGGTTGACAAATTCTTTCACGGTATTAACAGGCACGGCAAAGTTAAATCCTTGGACTTCTTGACCGTTGACTGTGTCGCCCCTAAACGTGAGTAAGCCAATGATTTCGCCCTTTGCGTTGATGACCGGTCCACCGCTATTGCCATGTGTGGCCGCCGCATTAATTTGAATGACTGGGCTTCCTTGTCCTGTCTTTTTGGAGGTTGCCGAAATTTGGCCAGCATTCATCGAAGAAACTAAGGATGAATCGGGTGATAATAGATCTGAATCGGCAGCAGCAGGGTAGCCGCTGACCCAAATATTATCTTGATTCTGGATATTATCTGAATCTCCAAGCGGTAGAGTCGGCAGGTTTTTCCCTTCAATTTTTAGGACAGCGACATCTTTTCCTTCATTAATAGGGGCCCCATAGCTTTTAACCTCGCCATCCAGTATATCCCCGCCAGGTAAAATTACTTTCAGAACTTTTTGGATGTCCTTGTATTGTGTATATTGGACCATATACTTGTAGGCTGTTTTATAGTCTATCTTAAAATAGTCCGCGATGATTGTTACCAGTTGTTCAAATGCAGCATTGGCAATTTCCTCGTCTTTTTTTTGAGTTGCCTCCACAACGTGAGCATTGGTGACGATGTAGCCGTTAGAACTAATAATGGCCCCTGAACCTGAGCCGCCCACCACGGATTGATTTTTTAACTGTTCCAATATGGCGATGACTTCAGGATCATTGGGATTATTAAATTGCCACTGGACAACAGCATAATCAACGATCCGAACCACTGCCGGCTTGGAGTATTCCGCGAGTTTTTGTGCTTGAGCAATTTTCCCGGCGGTTGGTTTGAGATTGATGAGGAAAATCGAAGCCACCATTACTGCAATAAGTAGCAAACTGATAGGTATGGTAAAAAGGGCCCTCTTTTTCAAAACATAATTCACTCCTAGGTCGGATATTTTAAAAATTTACTCTGCAATATATTCGCCCATGGGATAAAAGTAATATTGTACATCTAAAATTTTTAGATAATAAGTGAGTGTCATGGGTCTTTTTGAAGTTTTTATGACAAAAGGAGAGGATTGCTTTTTCATAAAGGGGCAATCTTTGGTATCATGATTAGTGAATGAAAATGATATCGGACTGAAGATATAGTTGGAGGCCTCTATGGAGAATCAATTGAAGGTAATGGCTGTGTTTGGAACAAGACCTGAAGCAATTAAGATGGCACCCTTGGTAAAAGAATTAGAGAAATATCCTGATAAAATTAAGCCGATTGTGACGGTGACGGCGCAGCACCGCGAAATGCTTGACCAAGTACTGCATATTTTTGAAATTACGCCTGATTATGACTTAAATATAATGAAGGAACGGCAATCTCTGCTGGATGTTACGACACGCAGCTTAGAGGGACTCAATCAAGTTCTTGCAGATGTCAAGCCAGATATTGTGCTGGTCCACGGTGATACGACGACCACATTTGTGGCGAGTTTGGCGGCTTTCTATCACTCGATTCCGATTGGACATGTCGAGGCAGGACTTCGGACTCATAATAAATATTCACCGTACCCCGAGGAAATGAACCGCCAGTTGACGGGAGTCTTGGCCGATCTTCATTTCTCGCCAACGATCCAATCGAAGCAAAACCTATTGGTGGAAAATAAGCGGGAGGAGTCTATATATATCACAGGAAATACGGCCATCGATGCACTTAAAACAACGGTGCGGGCCAATTATTCTCATCCTGTATTAGACCAACTCGGGAATGACCGGTTAATTCTGATGACGGCCCATCGCAGGGAAAACACGGGGGAGCCAATGGAAAGTATGTTCCGAGCGATTTGCCGTGTGGTCGAAAAACATGCCGATGTGCAGGTGGTTTATCCCGTCCATATGAATCCAGTGGTTCGTGAAATTGCCAAACGAGTGCTGGGGGATAACGAGAGAATTCATCTGATTGAGCCTTTAGATGTGATTGACTTCCATAACTTTGCCGCAAGGGCCTATCTGATTTTGACTGATTCTGGCGGTGTACAGGAAGAAGCGCCGTCCTTGGGTGTACCGGTACTAGTTTTACGTGATACCACCGAGCGCCCAGAAGGGATTGAAGCAGGCACCTTAAAACTGGCTGGAACCGATGAAGAAACCATCTTTGGACTTGCCAATGAGTTATTGTCAGACCCAGCGGCACATGATAAAATGGCTCACGCCTCTAATCCATACGGTGATGGATACGCTTCTGAGCGAATCGTCCAAGCCATCCTCCACCACTTTGAAAATGGAGAACGCCCAGCGGACTTTGGGGTTGAGAAATGATTTTTTTAGGAGATATAGTTAGATGAAAATTAATAAAATCCATCATATTGCGGTGATTTGTTCAGATTATCAAAAGTCGAAGGATTTTTATATTCGAATCTTAGGACTGACGCCTATTAATGAAGTTTATCGCGCGGAAAGAGATTCCTATAAGCTTGATTTGGAAGTGAATGGTCAATACCAGATTGAGCTGTTTTCTTTTCCAGACCCTGCTGACCGGCCAAGCTATCCTGAAGCAGCAGGATTGAGGCACCTTGCGTTTGAAGTGGATGATATCGAGGAAGCGGTTCAATATATGACAAGCCACCAAGTGAATGTTGAGGCCATCCGAGTGGACCCCGTCACCAACAAGAAATTCACCTTCTTCGCGGACCCGGATGGGCTGCCGCTTGAGCTTTATGAGCGATAAATTTAAGTAGGGAAGTCCTGTTTTGTAGTAGTTTAATTTGTGTGATATAAAACTGTAACTCAGGATTGACGACCGAAATGGGAGGAAAAAGGCAATTCGGGTAGCCAATGGGGGTCATTGAGGACTGAAATCGGAGAGTAAAAGTAATTTTGGTAGCCAATAGGGGGTATTGGCTACCAAAATCGAATTGATGGAGTCGATTGGGTCGTTAATAAACCTACAATATCCTATTCCTTCGGGCTGACAGGAAATTAATAATCGTCCCAGACAAATGAGCAAGACCGCAAATCATATTGTGGTCTTGCTCTGTTAATACTGTCCATCGCGTGCGTACAAAGGATGCGAACTGTCCACGAGCGGTGCCTGACACCAAGCCATTAACACCCAAGCCTCTTTATCTACGCAAACCCGGATTTGGGTTTGGGAGTCCATATTCACTTGGAGACCATGAGCCGTAACCGCCTGGGGGCGGTTGGAGCTGCTGTCCGTACATGTTCATATTTGGACCAAATCCAGGATATCCTGGACCGCCAACAGGAGGGTAGCCTAAGCCTCCACCAACACCTGGTCCATAAGGGTTGTAACCTTGAAGTGGTCCACCACCGTATCCGCCGTAGCCTGGGAATCCGCCATATCCCCCGGGATTTTGAACGTTCCCTAGAGCGGCTCCTCCTAAATAACCTAAGCCTAGCCCGAGCAAACTAGATCCCAATGATCCAAGGTTAAATCCTGAATGTCCACCTTGATGCTGCGGCCCACCATGGTGTTGTGTTCCCCCATGATATTGCGACACATCATGGTGTTGTGTTCCCCCATGATATTGCGGCCCACCATGGTGTTGTGCTCCATCGTGATATTGCGGCCCACCATGGTGTTGTGTTCCCCCATGATATTGCGGCCCATCATGATGTTGCATTCCACCATGAATTTGTGACCCGCCATGATACGGAGGTCCGCCTTGATGCTGCATCCCACCATGATTCTGTGCCCCACCTTGGAATTGTCTACTATCATAATGCTGGTTTAATCCATTTTGATACTCCACGGGCATATAATAAGGATTATACATAATATTCTCCTCTCTCCTCACGATCGTAACCATCCTATGCATGTTATTAATTTACTCTTGGGCAGAGCCCAATTAATTGGGGTTATCGCACCACCGCAAATGAAAAATACGTCTCAAGTCCTAGAATTCTTTCCGTTTGAGGTCCATGGCGTGCAGGAGTTGTTTCGTGTATTGTTGAAGTATTAAATGGAAATAATTTTCTATTTGGTATATATTTTGAGTGAAATGAAACATTCCATTGCATTCATTCGTAGTAATATACAGATGTCTTAAGTCAGGAGTCGATTATAATGAACCCGATTTTGTCGTTTCTTCTTCGCTCTTTTGTAGCCGTCCCAGTAACGGTGTTAACTTGGCTAATCACCTATTTTCCCTTGGACCAGACCTTTTGGCCGGCAACTGGAATAGCGATAACTGCGGGGATTCTGATCCATTTCATCCTCGCCATTGTGATGAACACTAGCTTTTTAAAAAAGCATCAGATCTCAAGAAAAGAATACCGATACATTCGAAAAAATCTAATGGAAGCCAAGCGGAAAATTAATCGCTTGAATAAAAATCTTTTCACCATCCGTGATATTTCATCTGTAAAACAAAGATTAGATCTCCTTAGAATTACCAAGAAAATACACAAGATGACCACAAAAGAGCCGAAGCGATTTTACCAGGCGGAGCAGTTTTATTTTTCACATTTAGATTCAATCGTTGAACTTACCGAAAAATATAGCTTCTTATCCTCACAGCCAAAAAAGAATATGGAAATGGGTCAATCCCTGATTGAAACCCGTCATACGCTTAATGAACTAACAAAGGTATTGGAGGAAGACCTATATAAAGTGATTTCTGACGATATCGATACTTTAAATTTTGAAATTGACGTCGCAAAGCATACCCTTAATAAGCAAAAGGACGCTAAATTTCCTGAAGAAAATAGGTGGCTAAAATGAATGAAAACAACCCAATCCAACCCAATAATACTGGTGATTTATTAGATGATATCCTTGCCGACCCGTTTGGGGATAAGCTTGAGCTTGCTAAAAAGCCCGTCCAGCACACAGGCGAGGCGAAACCAGTTAAATTAATTGACGTCATCCCGGAAGAACACCGCGCAAAGGCCTATCAGATTGCGGAGCAAATCGATCCGACCAATCATCAGTCGATGATTCAATATGGTACCCAGGCCCAAGGGAAACTGCTGACTTTCTCCCATACGATGCTAGAGCATGTGCAGAAACAAGATGTGGGTGAAATCGGGCAAATCATTAGTGATTTAATGAAGCGACTAGATGAAGTGAATCCGGATGATTTGAAGGATGGGAAGCCATCCTTATTTGCTCGTATGTTTGGGAAAATTTCTGGTTCCATTCAAGAAGTGCTCTCAAAATATCAAAAAACAGGCGCCCAAATTGACCGAATCAGTGTAAAACTGGACCGCAGTAAAAACGTCCTGATGTCCGATATTAAGTTGCTAGAACAACTGTATGAGACCAATAAAGAATACTTTCATGCTCTTAATGTTTATATTGCCGCTGGCGAGATTAAGCTGGAAGAAATGCAGGAAAAGACTATTCCTCAGCTAAAAAGGGCAGCGGAAGTGGCCAATGACCAAATGAAGTTCCAAGAAGTCAACGATATGATTCAATTTGCGGACCGGCTGGATAAGCGTCTCCATGATTTGAAATTAAGCAGGGAAATTACCATCCAAAGTGCCCCGCAGATTCGCTTGATTCAAAATACGAACCAAGCGCTTGTGGAAAAAATCCAATCATCGATTATGACGGCGATTCCATTATGGAAAAATCAAGTGGCGATTGCGTTGACATTAATTCGCCAGCGTCATGCCGTCGAGGCGCAAAAACAGGTATCGAAAACAACCAATGAACTTCTCCTGAAAAATGCCGAAATGCTGAAAACCAATACGATTGAGACGGCAAAAGAAAACGAGCGCGGTATCGTTGATATTGAAACCTTAAAGAAAACGCAAGAAAGCCTCATTACAACACTCGAAGAAACAATGCGAATTCAAGAAGAAGGCCGCCATAAGCGCCGCCAAGCCGAGCAAGAACTGGCAACGATGGAAAACGACCTTCGCCTAAAACTGCTTGAGATCAAAGGAAAATAACCAAAAAAGATCCCTCGTTGCGACCAAACTGGAGCGAGGGGTCTTTTTTG
>NZ_BCUX01000099.1 GCF_001591445.1 Neobacillus drentensis NBRC 102427
GCTATTTTCAGTGCCATTTGGTAAATAAGAGGAATTTCTCCGCTTATTTATCAAACACGTTTTAGCGTCAAATGAAATTGTACAATCTACGGGTGCTATAGTGAAAAAAAGAAAATTTTTAAAATTTAACGTCCGATACTCATTTCACGAGTATCGGACGTTAATGGTTTAGATAGAAGATGGATACCTTAATTTTCAGTTCCAGTCTGTGTGAAAGATGCCTTCCATATCGTTGCGTTCATACGTATGAGCACCGAAATAATCACGTTGTGCTTGTAAAAGGCCGGCATTTGAATTACCCTTCCGATAACTGTCGAAATAGGATAGAGAGGTGCTTAAACATGGAAATGCAATCCCGGAATTTATACCCTCGCATATTACTTTCCTCAGTCCCATTTGATAGGCTTTAATTTTTTCAGCAAAAAATGGGGCGATTAATAAATTCTTCAGATTTGCTTGTGTTTGATAGGCTTCACTTATTACGTTTAAAAACTCAGCACGAATGATGCAACCACCGCGGAATATAAGTGCAATTTCCTCTAAAGGCAGGTTCCAGTCATAGAGGTCTGAAGTCGATTTATATTGTGAAAAGCCTTGAGCGTAGGCGCAAACTTTGCCCATATACAATGCTTGTCTAATGTACTCTATCCACAAATACTTATCTAAAACCTGTTGATCACCAACTGGACCTGCTAATATTTCTTCAGCAAGAACACGTTCCTCTTTTAAAGAAGATTCATAACGAGCGAACACGGATTCCGTAATGATGGATAAAGGGACACCATTATCAATGGCTTGAATGCTTGTCCATTTCCCTGTCCCTTTATTCCCTGCTTTATCAAGGATTACATCAATTAGTGGCAAACCTGTCTTTTCATCTTTTTTCTTTAGAATATCTGCCGTGATTTCAATTAAATAACTTTTCAACTCACCCTGATTCCATGTTTCAAAGATATCGGCAATTTCACTAACTGATAACTGCAGCCTTTCCCTTAAAAAGGTATAGGCTTCGGCAATTAATTGCATATCGGCATACTCAATCCCGTTATGGACCATTTTCACAAAATGTCCTGCCCCTTTTGGACCAATATATGTACAACAAGGGGTCCCGTCCACCTGGGCAGCTATTTTTGTGAGAATCGGCGCTACCTTTTCATAAGCTTCTCTATCTCCGCCCGGCATGATCGAAGGGCCATTTAAAGCGCCAACTTCACCACCGGAAATACCAATACCTATATAATCAATTCCTTTAGACTTCAAATCATCATATCGCCGGGCCGTATCTTCGTAATGGGAGTTCCCACCGTCCATAATAATATCTCCTTGCTCAAGAAAGGGAACTAATGAACCAATCACTGAATCAATCGCTGCGCCGGCTGTCACCATCAGGAAGATCTTTCTAGGGGTTTCTAAGGACTGAACAAAACTTTGAACTTCATAATATGGGTCAATCGATTGATTTTCAATTCTATGTAAAAGTTTATCTGTTAAATCTCGCGTGTAATTATAGATAGCTACCTTTTCGCCTTTGTTTGCCATATTTAAGGCAATGTTGCTGCCCATTACACCTAAACCAATAACTCCAATTGTATTGTCCATTTAACTCTCTTCTCCCTTTAAAATAAATGAAAGGGCAGTAAATCCACCGCTTTTCATACTTAGTGGATGCTAAGAATAAGAAGGGGGATACTGCCTTAACCTAACTGCCGATACTCTTTAAACATCCAGAAACTTGCATCGTTAACGTGGGAAGCATTTAAACTACCCGCTCCGGTCGCAAGAACGACTAAGGCAAGATTCCCGTCTAATTGACCTAATTTCCCCCGAATGTTTATCTTGTTGTATTTATTAGGCTTCTTTGATAATTGGCAATCCTTGAATAATCGTCTTCTAATACTCTTGATATGTTAATAAATATCGGCAGTAATTGTCTGTATTCTTTTGTTGCTTCCTCTTTCGGTGTGTGTTTGTAGGTGCTGCCAACCATTTCGGAAACGATATCAAAAGAATCGATTTTTCCTAATGAATAGAGACCTAAAATACAAGCACCTAGGCATGAACTTTCGTAGCTTTCAGGAACAACTACTTCAGATGCGAAGATATCGGCCATCATTTGCCGCCAAACATCTGATCTTGCGAAGCCTCCAGTTGCTTGAATGCGGGTCACAGGTCCATCCATGCATTCGGTTAATGCTAAAAATACGGTGTATAAATTGTAAATAACTCCTTCTAAGGCTGCTCGAATCATATGTTCTTTCTTATGTGACATCGTTAAACCAAAGAATGAGCCACGGACATCCGGATTCCATAATGGCGCGCGTTCACCTGCGAGGTATGGATGGAATAACAATCCGTCTGCACCAGGTCTCACGCGTTTAGCAATCTTGGTTAATACATCGTAAGGATCAATGCCAAGTCTTTTCGCTGTTTCTACTTCTGATGATGCAAGTTCATCACGAATCCAGCGAAGGACCATTCCGCCATTGTTGACCGGTCCGCCAATGACCCAATGCTTCTCCGTTAAGGCATAACAAAAGATTCTTCCTTTTTCGTCAGTCTGCGGTTTGTCAATAATAGTTCGAATTGCACCGCTTGTCCCAATCGTGACCGCGATCTCACCTTTACTAATTGCATTAACACCTAGATTAGAAAGGACTCCATCACTAGCTCCAATCACAAATAGGGTTTGTGGATCGATCCCAATCTGTTTGGCTAAATTTGGATTACAGTTGCTAAATATCTTCGTGGTTGGTACTAGATCAGATAATTGAGAAGGTGTTACACCAGCTATTTTTAATGCTTCCTCGTCCCAATCTAGTGTTTTGAGATTCATCATACCCATACATGAAGCAAGGGAATGATCGACAACATATTGATCAAAGAATTTTTTAAAGATATATTCTTTGATTCCAATATATTTTTTCGCTTTGACAGCGATTTCAGGACGGTCATTCACAATCCAGGTAATTTTGCTTAATGGTGACATGGGGTGAATGGGTGTTCCTGTTCGTTTATAAACTTCATGACCATTCAGCTCATCTTTTATTTTATGTGCCCATGCCTCACTGCGATTATCTGCCCAGGTGATACAAGGTGTCAGCGGCTGGTCATTTTCATCCATGGCAATGACACTATGCATAGCACTGCTAAATGAAATAAAAGCTGGTTTTTTATCAGAATGTTGTTTTGTGATATTCGTAATCGTTAGCAGTACTGCTTGAAAAATCTCTTCTGGATTTTGTTCCGCTGTGGAAATGTCCGGTGTGTGAAGAGGGTAACCAATATTCTCGGTTTGGATGACTTCGCCTTTTTCAGTAAATAATACTGCTTTGGTACTAGTCGTACCGATGTCTATACCTAACATGTAGCTAGTCATTATTTTTCACTGCTCCTTTAGATAAGATTTGTTGTGACCTCCAAAGGTCTTCTACTTTTTCTTGAACTTGAACATCATCAAAGTTTAAATGTAGAGATTCAATCATGAGGGCTCTATCTTTTGATTCTATCGCTTCAATATAAATCTCATGATTTTTTATAATCCTTGTAAAGTCCTCATACTCTTCTTCTTTACGCATACGCATACGCATCGAAAGAAGAATTAAGCATTCCATAACAGGTTTTATATTATCCCAAATCATCAGGATGTAGGAATGATTAATGGAACCGATAATCGTTTGATGGAATAAAACGTCCTGAAGGGCAAATTCGTCAGCATCACGATATTTTATCGCTATTTTCATCATCTCTAGTATTTTACTAAGTTCTCTTGAGAGTTGATCTGTGTCCATTCTTACAAGGCGTTCAAACACAAACGTTTCGATTAGCAGACGAACATCATATATCTCTTGTATTTCTTTTTCTGCTAAACCAACGACAACTGCGCCCATTCTTTCTAATCGAATAATTTTTTCGGAGGCTAGTACTTTTAAAGCTTCACGAATCGGCGACCTGCTTACAGCAAAATCGGTAGCTAATTTATTTTCAGATAAGACGGCACCGCTTTCAATCACACCTGAAATAATCCGCATTCTAAGTTCGCATGCAATACGCTCACCCGCTCCAGCCTTTGAAAGCATTTTTGCAGGAAATAAAAATTCCCTTGAATCGGTCATAAGCTCACCTCTTGTTAATCAAGTATACTTGTATACAAGTATTATAGGATATTTTTTAATAAATGCAAGCGCTATTTTAATATCCGAAATCAGACCGGGAAGGTGTATTAATTATTCTTAACGAATTTAATAAAAATAATCTGAAATAAGGTCTATCAAATATAGGTATTATGAAGAAGAGTCAATATTGCTGATGCATGAATGAAAACGTATGATGAAATTATTGGGATTTTTTTAGGAGGAAATCAAGATGAGTATTTTTCTAAAACAAGTTTTTATAGGTTTGCCGAAAACGGTTGGTAATAAAGGGGCAACAAATCCGATGGGGCGAGAATGGACAAGTGCTATTTTTAAAGAGCCGGTCCAAGGTTCTGTTTGGATGGGAAAAACGGGATTAGCTGGTGATGGGCAATGGGATTTGGAACATCATGGCGGACCGGAAAAAGCTGTTTTTGCCTACGGATTTGAAAATTATTCCTACTGGCAAAAGGAACTAGGGATTCCTGAAATCACATCCGGCGCTATGGGTGAAAATCTCGTCATGGAACCCATTACTGAGGATACGATTTCTATTGGTGACACCTTCCAGATTGGCGGCGCGGTCATCCAAGTTTCGCAGCCAAGGCAGCCATGCTGGAAACCGGCACGCCGTTTTAAAGTAAAAAACCTGGCACTTTTATTACAAACCACCGGCAGGACCGGCTGGTACTTTCGAGTGTTACAAGAGGGGTTTGTTGAGGAAGGACAGACCTTTACATTGGTGGACCGACCATCTCCTCAGTGGACAATCCAAAAGTGCAATCAAGTAATTCATGCTAAGCCACAAGACTTTGAAGAAATACGCGAGCTTTCTCTATGTGAATTCCTTGCACCAGGCATGAGAGCGACGTTGGCAAAAAGGGTAGAGCTGAAGGAAACCCCAGATATCAGAAGTCGTGTATTTGGACCAAATGAATTGGAGTAGTGATACCGACCGAGTCTGAAAAAAGAAAGACTGTTCTTTCCTTGGAATGGATAGTATGCCAAAAAGTCCAAATGCATGGATGTGATCTGAGGAAAAGAATTACCTTGATGTCTCCTCAAAAGTGACCGTAACGACCTTTTCCGTCTCCTTGTTAAATTCTATATTGATGAAAACACCGAATTCCTTATTGTTTTCTTTTAACCATAGCTTGAACTTTTCGGTAGAGGTTTGGGGCCCACTCGTTCTTCCAATATGGAGATAATCAATTATTTTTGCATGCGGATATTTTTCGTGTGTTTCCTTTAATGCTAAGGTACCCCACTTAGCATAGGGGGGAATCGGTTTTTGTTGTGCATTGGCTATATGAATAGAAGTGAGTGGATGTACGCTTACCGAGAAAAAAAGTAAGGCTATATAAAAACCAATCATGACCTTTTTCACGTAGTTACCCTCTTTGTTTTTACTTTTATCATTTCATTTCGAGCAATAATCTATGTAGGTATCTTTCATCAATCGCAAAATTCATTAAAGAGAGGGGATCATAATGGAAATTAAATTACTAGATGCATCTGATGCAGAGCGTTATTGGAAGTTAAGACTAGAAGCACTTAAACAGAATCCAGAGGCATTTTTAACAAGTTATCAGGATGCCATAAAAAGAGAAAATCCGATTGAACAGGTTGCTCGGAATTTTACCACAGAGGGAAACTTTACGTTTGGTGCATTTGATCAGGAGGAATTAATTGGAGTTGTCACCCTTCTTCAAGAAAGTGACGAGAAAGTACGGCATCGGGCAAATATTTTTGCGATGTATGTCACGCCTGAGAAACAAAGTCTGGGTGTAGGAAAAGCATTGATGGAGGAGGCGATTAATAAAGCTAAAACGATTGACGAGATTGAAAAAATTAATTTATCAGTAATGGCAACTAATGAGAAAGCGAAAAAGCTATATAGAAAATTAGGTTTTAAAGTGTATGGGTTTGAGGAAAATGCATTTAAAGTGAATGGTATTTCTTATCATGATGAACATATGGTTCTTCATTTGAGAACAGGTAAGGGAAATGGGAACCTTAAAGGTGAAAATATCGGTCTTGGCGATCATTAATCCGAATCTATCAGAATTTATTTGTCCTAATATATATTTAACTTTAGGTTCCTTCTTTTTACAGTTTAAATTCTAAACCGTTCTCAATATAGATTGTGTTTTGTAATCCGGTTTGGTTTACCAGATATTCTAATACATTTTTTGCTGTACTTCTGATCATCGCGCACAGAGCTAAGTTGTTAAAAACTCTTGCATAGCAGCGGATTATCAATGTACCATTTTCTTTAAACAGATGATAATAGATGGTCTCTTTCTGTATTTTGGAAAAACAGTGGATAAATAGATAGTCATCTGTTGGTACGATTCCTTTTATCATAAATTCTTTTTGAACTAATCGTTTTATTTCCGCGGTTTGTTTCTCGGATAAATATATTCTCATACCGGCTTCACCATCTTATTTTTTGATCTGCATTCAATCAGTAAAAAAGGACCTATAAGGTACTTAAGGAGAATTTGTTTCTCAGAACTTTTATAGGATATGCAATGATTTAATTTTTGCTAACAAAGAGCCCGCCTAATACCGTAATT
>NZ_BCUX01000100.1 GCF_001591445.1 Neobacillus drentensis NBRC 102427
GGCCATACGCCGCTGAACAGGGCGCTTGCGCTTTTCTTGTAAAATCACCGTTTTTTAGCCATGCTTTCCTGCGCCATTTTGACAAGCTCGCGGACCATGCTGCCGCCGAGTCGGCCGCCTACTTTTCCCGCCTGCTCAGAGGTAAGCTGCCCGTTGTAACCCTTTTTCAATGGAACGCCCACTTCTTCCGCTGCTTCAAATTTTGCATCCTCAGGGTTGCCGGTATTTGCGACTTTTGCCTTCAAGGCATCTAAGCCATTGCGTGCCTCTGGGACAAGGATTTTATTTCTTCTTCTCGCCATAAATATTCCTCCTTTACTAGTAGGATTACCTGATTGAAAAAATTAATCAACAATCACTGGAAAACCCCATATTAATCCAGTATAATAACTGGTAACAATTCGGATAAAATCAATGAAAAAGAGAGTAATTATCTAGGATGTAGCAGCGATTCAGGGGTGGTGTGAGCCTGAAACAGAACAGATAATGAAGCGCACTTTTGAGATGCGTGCCTGAAAAGAAAGTAGGGTATGCCGGAGAATCCTCCGTTATGAAAGAAAGCTGGTTCTTAAAGAACAATTAGAGTGGTACCGCGGGATTATGAACTCTCGTCTCTTTTAATAGAGACGGGAGTTTTTTGTTTTTTAACAGATAAAAGGAGGTCAAAAAAATGAATTTTAAACAGGAGCTTGCCGCAATCTTATACGACTTGCTTGACCAAACGATTTCAGCAAAAGAGCTCGAACTGATGATTGAAAAACCTAAGAACCAAGAACTCGGTGATCTTGCCTTCCCTTGTTTTACCTTAGCCAAGCTGAAAAGAAAATCGCCCAATCTCATTGCTGAGGAATTAAGGGAGCAGATTAACTCCCCGATTTTTGAAAAAGTGGAAGTAGTGGGGGCTTATCTTAATATCTTTTTAAACAAAAAGGCGGCATCTGAAAAAGTAATCCATGACATCATCTCCCAAAAAGCGGCGTATGGGGCGCTTACGTTTGGAAACGGCGGCGCTGTCACGATTGATATGTCCTCACCTAATATTGCTAAACCTTTTTCGATGGGACATTTGCGTTCAACGGTGATTGGCAATTCGCTTGCATTAATTGTCGAGAAATGTGGTTATAAGCCTATAAAAATCAATCATCTTGGTGACTGGGGAACACAGTTTGGGAAGTTGATCACTGCTTATCAGTTGTGGGGAGATGCCGAAAAGGTCAAACTCAATCCAATCAAGGAACTACTAACTCTTTATGTCAAATTTCATAAAGAAGCAGAGTCTAATCCAACACTTGAGGATCAAGGCCGCAGTTGGTTTAAAAGACTTGAAGATGGCGATGAACAAGCATTAGCACTTTGGAAATGGTTTCGGGAGGAGTCATTAAAGGAGTTTTCACGAATCTATCAGCTAATGAACGTCGAATTTGACTCCTATGCGGGCGAAGCCTTTTATAATGACAAGATGGATCGTGTCGTTAAGCTTCTTGAAGAACAACAGCTATTGGTCGAATCCGAACAGGCACAAGTGGTCGAGCTTACCGAGGAACAGCTTCCGCCGTGCCTGATCAAAAAATCCGATGGGGCAACCCTGTATGCCACCCGTGATTTAGCGGCTGCTCTTTACCGCCAGGAGGAATACCAATTTGTCCAATCCTTATACGTGGTGGGGCATGAACAAAGCCTTCATTTTAAACAGTTAATAGCGGTGCTTGGAAAAATGGGATACGATTGGTCGAAACAAATGCACCATATTCCATTTGGATTAATGTTAAAAGATGGTAGTAAAATGTCGACGCGAAAAGGCAAGGTTGTTTTGTTAGAAGAAGTTCTAAACGAATCAATTGCTATGGCTAGAGATAATATTGAAGTGAAAAACCCGAACCTTCCAAACAAAGATGATGTGGCTAAGCAGGTAGGTGTCGGTGCGGTCATTTTCCATGACTTAAAGAACAATCGCATGAATGATATTGAATTTTCGTTAGAAGATATGCTTCGCTTTGAGGGCGAGACAGGTCCGTATGTTCAATACACTTATGCCAGAGCGAGTTCGATTTTACGAAAGGCGAATCTCAAGGTAGACGAGGGCGCTTTAACCTACGAAAATACTTGGGAAAAAGAATGGAAGGTAACTAGTCTTTTAATGGAATTCGCTCCAGCCATTAAAAGAGCCTGTAAGAACTTCGACCCGTCCCAAGTGGCAAAATATATTATTGACGTAGCTCAAGCCTTCAATAAATATTATGCAGACGTAAAAATCCTTGAGGATAATGCTGAACAGCAGGGCAGACTAGCACTTGTCTATTCTGTCACGGAGGTATTAAAAGAAGGCTTGCGATTGTTAGGATTAGAAGCACCAGCAGAAATGTAAGGTTTATTAGTTTATCTTAAAAGCTGTTATCAGATAGAATATAGGTAGGAAGTGGAAAGGGAGGCAAAGTGGAATGAGTGAATTATTATTTAAGCATTATGAATTAGCAAGGGAGAGATTTATCAAAGGTGTTGTGGAACTTGAAGAGGGATTTGCTGATGTTCAACCGGAAGGGTTTAATAATACCATTCACTGGCATGTTGGCCATGTATTAACAGTTGCCGAGCAGTTTATGTTTGGCTTTCCGAAAAAATCAACTCAGTTACCGGCAAACTATCTGGAGTTATTTGCCTCAGGTACCAGCCCGGCGGCTTGGCAAGGAGAGGTTCCTTCAGTCCAGCAATTAATTGTGCAGCTCCAAGAACAAGCAACACGGATTAAAGAAATCCCGGCGGAGAGTTTTAACCAAAGATTAAAAACCCCATTCCTGGGTCAGGAAACCTTTGGAGAACTAACCAATTTTGCGATTTTCCATGAGAGTAACCATTTAGGCCAAATCCAGGCAATGAAACGCGTCATTAAAGCAGCTAGATAAATGGATCAACAAACGCAGGTAAGACTGAAAGAGAAGATATGGACAAGGGATTTTGTTCTTATTATATTTGCTAACTTTTTTATCTTTCTGGGATTTCAAATGACCCTGCCTACCATTCCGCTCTTTGTAAAGGAGTTAGGAGGGAATGATCAATTGATTGGGGTGGTTGTAGGGATTTTTACCTTTTCTGCCTTACTGCTGCGCCCATTTGCAGGTCATTCACTTGAAACAAAAGGAAGGGGCTTTGTTTATTTAATTGGCCTAGCGATTTTTGTTGTTTCGGTTGGAACATTTGGGTTCCTGACAAGTATTTCCTTTTTATTTGTTGTCCGCGTCGTCCAAGGGATAGGCTGGGGATTTTCCACAACGGCATCGGGGACGATTGCGACAGATTTAATCCCTGCTACAAGAAGAGGCGAGGGAATGGGCTATTATGGCTTATCAGGAAATTTGGCCTTGGCTATTGGTCCATCTCTGGGGCTCGTGTTAACAGGCTTTTTGCCTTTTAAGGTTTTCTTTCTAATATGTGCAGGGTTTGGATTGATTGCTCTGTTCCTTTCATCCAGAATACGTTACAAAAAGGTAGACAAAAAACAGGAAGTTAAGGCATTAAAGCGAGATCTATATGAAAAAAGTGCCTTAAAGCCATCGATGCTCATGTTCTTTATTACCGTAACCTTTGGTGGAATGGCCGCCTTTCTCCCGTTATATACGGCCCAAAAGGAAATTCCAGGAATCCAATTCTTTTTTTTGTTTTATGCGATTGCTTTAATGGTTACGCGAACTTTTGCAGGCCAATTATATGACCGGAAAGGGCACCAAGCTGTCTTTATTCCGGGTACACTGTTAATTTTGGTAGCAATGCTGCTGTTATCGTGGCTTCCAAATAGTATGATTCTTTATACAGCAGCCTGTCTTTATGGTCTTGGCTTTGGGACCGTACAGCCAGCTTTGCAAGCCTGGTCCATTGACAAGGTTCCAATCAACCGAAGAGGTATGGCGAATGCCACCTTCTTTTCATTTTTCGATTTAGGAATTGGCTTTGGTGCGATTTTGTTTGGACAGATTAGTCACGCGTTTGGGTACAGCAGCATTTATAAAGCATCAGCTATATCCATATTCCTTTCGATGCTCCTTTATTTCTTTTTCTTATATAAAGACCGTGTAGGAGCAGCCGAAAAACGGTAGTTGGCATGGAGACTAATAATGTCTCCGTGCCTTTTTGTTTGAATAAGCGAATGTTTTTAAGAATTCCTTCATAATCGTGCAATTTAGGATAAGACTAAGGTGTAATACTAATATAATCTCTAGTTGCATGGAAAATTTAGTAATCCATCATAAGAAAACACTTCATAATAACAACTGTGTTGTGTTAAAATCAATCGGTAATTCTACTTTAAATGTGGTGGGTGATTCGGATGCTCTCTTCTTTTAAGAGATTCTTAATCGGTCGGCCGTTAAAATCAACGGCACTGGGCGAACAAAAATTAAATATCCTCAAGGCTTTAGCCATTCTTTCTTCCGACGCCTTATCTTCTGTAGCATACGGGACAGAACAAATTCTGATTGTTTTAGCAACGGTAAGCGTCATCGCCTACTGGTATTCGGTACCTATTGCTGTTGGGGTATTATTTCTATTAGCAGCACTCATTCTTTCCTATCGACAAATTATCTATTCCTACCCTCATGGCGGTGGGGCATATATCGTATCGAAAGAGAATATCGGTGAAAAGGCGGGATTAATTGCCGGGGGATCCCTTTTAGTCGATTACATATTAACGGTGGCGGTAAGTGTATCTGCAGGTACGGATGCAATCACGTCGGCATTTCCAACTTTACATCAACATACGGTGATAATTGCTTGCGTCCTGGTCATTCTCATCACGATTCTCAATCTACGCGGCCTAACAGAATCGGCGACAATTTTAGCCTATCCGGTCTACTTGTTCGTTATTGCTCTGTTCCTATTGATTGGTGTGGGGCTTTTTAAAATTATGACGGGGGATGTGTCAGCTGCCGTTCAGCACGCACCAATTGGGGCGCCTGTTCAAGGAATCACGCTTTTCTTGCTGTTGCGCGCCTTTGCGTCAGGATGCTCGGCGTTGACTGGGGTTGAAGCCATTTCGAATGCGATACCAAGCTTTAAAGACCCGGCACCTAGAAATGCAGCAAGGACATTAATTTTAATGGGCACACTCCTTGCCCTGTTATTTACGGGGATTACGTTCTTAGCCTATTATTACGGAATTTCGCCAAAGCATGACGAAACGGTCGTCTCGCAAATTGCTAAAGAAACCTTCGGACGAAATTATCTTTACTTTTTTGTACAAGGAACGACAGCGCTTATTTTAGTGCTGGCAGCGAATACGGGCTATTCTGCGTTTCCTTTATTAGCTTACGCACTGGCCAAGGATAAGTATATGCCGAGGATGTTCACCATTAGGGGCGACAGACTTGGTTACTCTAACGGAATTGTTTCCTTAGGGGTAGGCTCCATCTTGCTTATTATTTTTTCAAGAGGTCAAACAGAGCACTTAATCCCGCTTTACGCGGTTGGCGTATTTATTCCGTTCACCTTGTCGCAAACAGGGATGATCATCAAGTGGCTGCGGGAAAAGCCCGCTGGTTGGGTGGCGAAACTTAGTGCCAACTTAACCGGTGCACTTATCACCTTAGCCGTCTTAATTATTTTCTTTCTGACAAAATTCAGCCAAGTATGGTTTGTAGTCATCTTTTTACCGATCATCGTGCTTGCCTTCAAACGAATTAATCATCATTATGAGGCGGTAGGCGAACAATTAAGGATTCATCCCGACCAGCCGGCACTTCCAATTGAGGGAAATGTTATTATTGTTCCCGTTGCTGGGATTACGAAGGTTGTTGAAAACTCGATTAATTATGCGAAATCCTTAACCGACCAAATCTTTGCAGTGTATGTTTCATTTGACCGTGAAGATGAAAAGCGCTTTGAAGAAAAATGGCAGCAATGGCAGCCGGATGTTCGGCTCGTTACCTTACAATCACATTATCGAAGCGTGTTAATTCCGTTATCGAAATTTATTGATACGGTGGAGCACAAAGCAAGTGAGAACAACTACCGTGTGACGGTGTTGATTCCGCAGTTTATTACTAAGAAAAGTTGGCATAATATTCTTCACAACCAATCTAGTTTATTGATTCGTACCTATCTTATTTTTAAAAAGAAGGTTATTGTATCAACACTGCCATTTCATTTTAAAAAGTAAAAGGTGGGGCGGGCTTTGGAATTTTTGCTTGAAAACAAGTGGGCTATTTTAGTGAGCCTTGAGGTATTTGCCTGGTCTTCCACATTCTTTATGCTGTATGCCAGGTATGGGTTGAAATCAAGTTTCTGGTTTAAGGTTGCAACGGTTTTATTTGCGTTAACAGGGGTCATTCCGCAGGTGTTAATGGGGATTGTAAACTTTATTGCGACCAAAAGCCTCGACATATTTACATTAATTATTGTTGTGCTCATCATTTATGGATTTACGATTGGGAAGGGCCATGTGAAGAAGCTGGACAATTGGGCACAAAGGAAATTTTCAAACAAAGAAAACCACCGCGATTAGAATTATAACGGGTTTATTTGTGAGGTGCAAAATGGTTAATCACAAACCTAATTCATAGCAAATCACATAAATTCCACAACACAATTTACAGTATATAGCACAGTAAAAAAGGC
>NZ_BCUX01000101.1 GCF_001591445.1 Neobacillus drentensis NBRC 102427
AGCCCGACATTTTGGAAAAATGTAGCATCACATCGGTTTTTCCCATCGATGGTCTTGCGGCTATGATCGTCACTTCTCCATCCTGAAAACCTCCCGTCAAAACATCGAGCTTTTGGATACCTGTTGTTGCGGTTATCAGCTCTTTTTGATCTTCCCAGGGTGCCTCATAGATCTCTGACAACGCCTGTGTTAACGACGTGTGATCCTCCACTTTTAATTGGTTAATTTTATCCAATTCAGAAATGACCTTCACAATCTCCCAATCATTCATGGCGGCCAGTTTTAAGATGTTCCTTTTTTCTCGTTCTTTCCACAAATCAAGGATAAGCTTCTCCATATTGTCGAACTTCTCGAGATCGGCATACGCTAACAACTCGGAAAGATAGGACATCCCGCCAAATACTTCTAGGTCAGGTAAGGTTGTAAAGGTGATTAAATCAATATTCCTGCCTGCCTGGGTTAATTCCAGCATCCTCCGCATTAATTCTTTATGCCGTATACTTTCCAGCTGTTCAGGCTTGACTACGGTATCCTTGAGTAAATATTCAGCCTTCATCAGGCTTCCTAAAAATGCTTTTTCTGCAATACTCACCAGTCTTCACCTGCCGTAATATCAAGGTCAAAACCGCTTGGGATATCTCTTCCTCGAGAAAACGATTCCGTTGATTTCCTATGCTTTTGTACAGACTTTTGGCTCTCATCATGTGAATCAATTTCTTCTAGGGACAGTAAGGATTCATTTTCCCAGTTTTTCAGAATAGCTGCCACATAGGTCAGCCTTCGCTTGTTATTCGCACATGCAATATTCATTGCTTTTAAAATCACAGCTTTTGGCTGTATAAATCTAGAATCATCTAACAAGGCTAATAGCTGCTCTTTCGCATTCATGTTAGAAAAACCAAATCCATTATTGTCCCAAAACTCAATAATTTCTTTCACATCTACAAGTTTTTGGTTATTATGTAAGGTATCGTCACTATTTGGATTACTCTCCATTTGGGGATAAGGAACTTCTTGTTGTTTATCTTTATCTTTCTCTTTATCTTTCTCTTTCTCTTTCTCTTTCTCTTTATCTTTATCTTCTTCTTGTCCACGTATCGTATATGGATTGGTCAACGTATCGTCAATCTCTTCACATTCAGGAGTTAGATCGGTAACAATCACATTTTGGTCACTAACTTTATTGCTGAAAATAAACTCTTCATTTTTACAAAAAGATTCATAGAGGCTGCGGAATTCTTGTTTTTGAACCAACTCTGAAACATATTGAATTAATGACACATCTTTAACCGCTTTTAATTCTGAAAAAATACAATCCATCATTGGTTTACCAGCTTTATCAAAGTTATTTTCCCCCCAGTTTTTAATTGCAAGCTCTCTCGTTTCAGGATTGTAGCGAATCAGCTTGTGATGCCCGATGAATCGTTCCATTAATGAATGAACACTTTCAATGGAATAGCCCATATCAAATGCCATCTGCTTTTTCGTAATTTGATAGATTCCTATTTGAGTACTACGCTGATTCGTTAAAAGATATAGATAAAAGTATCTGTCCTCTGGTGTCATCTCCTCCGAAACCATTGGATCCATCCAAAAATCCATACGCACTTTTCTAAACTTTGCCATCCTCAACCACTGCCTTTCTCCTAATAAATTCCTTCATACTTTATATATAAATAAATGAAGAAAAAGGTCATAGAATTTTCATTTGAATGTGAATACTTTATGACATCTTTTCATCACCTTGTCCTTTGCGCCGGATTTAGGTGAAAACCCACCTCCTTTGCTTCTCTAAGATATCGAGTTTGGCGGAGTAAAGCGAATCACCAAATATCACATTTGAGGGCATTTTTAGCACGTAAACGTCAAAAAACGCCATCAAATTTGATATTTGAAGGCGTTTTTTGCAATTTTGATCATTTTTCACCCTTTTTTTGTGAACAAAAAAAGTGCCTGGCATCAACCAAAAATTTGATAGGTGCTTGGCACTTTTATATTTAATTTTCAACCATTTTTTCAAGATTAAAAAGTCTTTTGTCCATCTCTGTTAATTTTTTATTGATATATTCTACTTCAAAATCTACTGTATTTTTTCTGAAGTTTTAGAAGACCAATTACGTCTTCGGTCTTCATATTATTTAGGTAGATTTAGTTGCCACGAAACTCCAAAACGGTCATTTAGCCAGCCAAACTTCTTACTGAAACCATAATCTCCTAATGGCATAAGTGCTTGTCCACCCTCGTTCAGTTGCTGATAAAGATGGTCAAGTTCTTCTTCAGTATTACAAGTAACAAATATTGAGAACGAAGGTGTAAAGGAAAACTTATGTTTTACATTACTGTCAATGCACATAAATTCTTGACCTTTTAAGGTGAAAGTAGCTTGCATGACAGTTTCTTCATCCCCACTTTCATTTGCACCATATCGAACAATATTTGTAATTGCTGAATCCTCAATCAGAGATGTGTAAAAATTCATTGCTTCTTCTGCTTTGCCATCTTGAAACATTAAAAATGTTGAGACCTTTTCCATTATAAATCTACTCCTTTTAGTATCTATTTTCTAAATTATAATTCAACTTGTATGATAATATCCATTCTTTTATAGGGGTGCATTTTCCTATACAAAATCTTATATAAATTTTGCATAAATGGCTTTAGACTTTGCTAAATTAAAATTTCTCTTATTAGGACATAAAACTCTGAATATATTAAATATTGGGTTATTAAATACAATTAAGTAAGGAGGTATTGTCATGAATGGACAGTTAAACAGTGAGGCGGTAAAGGAAGCCAATTCCAATCGTTGGGCAAGAGCAGCAAAGATATATGGTATTGGTTATATCGCAGCCCTTTTTCCAGGGATAATTTTTGGGTTTTTTTTAAGATTAGTTATGGGTATCATTGCTTATTTTTTTCCTCAAATGGCGAGTGGATTTCATTGGTCAGGAACACTCCTAATCGTATTTCTCGGTATTGCTATAACCTTAGCAAACAGTATCTGCTATACATTCATTTTTCATCATTCCAGGAAAAGCTGGCTGGTTAAAGGGTTTTTATTTGGTTTGTTACTGTTAATTGTTTATGGAACTCCTTTGTTTCTGTCCAACCCAAACAATGAATTATTTGGACCACAAGCACCGTTAGGAATAGCCTTATTTTCGGCCTCGTTTTTTATCGGATCCTTCCTTCTTGCCTTAGTGATTGAGTACATTACAAAATGGTTCGACCAATCAAAAGGCAGGCTGAAACTTGCCTACCTTAGCTTTGCCATTCTTTCCATTCCAGCCATCCTAATGCTAGTAAATATGTTTATCGAGATTTTTACCGAAATGCTGCCGAAAATAATAAACAACTAATTGTTGTAGAGTTTTTTTTGTCCGCCCGTAGTAGTCATAAATAACCGTTACAGGAACGAAATGGTAAGTTCTAGTCCTCTAACGTTTAATATTCTAGGATAAGTTTTTTCCCTTGTGCAACTTATTTGTATGTTCCTTATTTATATAAAACCGTGCAAAAAGATTGCTCTAGACCCACCCGTATTTTACCTGTTATCATTGACACGTGGCTTTGAGTGGGGGAACTGGAATGGAACAGGAAAAGTATAATGATCTTAAATTAGGTGAACGTGGAGCTATTATTAGTATCATTGCCTATATATGTCTTTCAATCTTAAAACTAGTTATTGGATATGTAAGTGATTCCGCTGCTTTGAAAGCAGATGGTCTAAATAATACAACCGATATCATCGCATCTATTGCTGTACTCGTTGGACTAAAGATATCGCAAAGACCCCCGGATAAAAACCATCGATACGGACATTGGAAGAGCGAAACGATTGCGTCAATGATCGCTTCCTTTATCATGGTAGCGGTTGGTCTTCAAGTGTTAATTGAAGCTAGTACCTCTATGTTTCAAGGAACGAAAGAGTCACCAGATGTTATGGCAGCATATGTTGGTGTTTTTTCAGCATTCGTTATGTATTTTGTTTATCGATACAACAAGAACTTAGCTCTTAAAATTCATAGCAAATCTATCATGGCAGCTGCAAAAGATAACATTTCGGATGCCTGGGTAAGTATAGGAACAGCCTTAGGTATTTTCGGTTCACAATTAAATATGCCTTGGCTAGATAGTGTCACTGCAATTGCTGTAGGAATGTTAATATGTAAAACGGCTTGGGACATTTTTCGAGTAGCATCCCTCGAACTTTCGGACGGTTTCGATGAAGATAAAATCCATCTTTATAACGATGTCATCAAAGAATTGGATGGCGTTAAAGGAGTAAAAGAAATTAAAGGAAGAAACTATGGGAATAATGAAGTAATAGATGTTGTTATTCTTGTTAATTCTACGCTAGGTATTAAAGAAGCACATGATATTGCTACCTTTGTTGAAAAAGTCATGACGAAAGAATATGGCGTATATGATGTTCATGTTCATGTAGAGCCAAATTAATCAATAGTATACATAATTAGATGGCATGAGAAAGGTTAAGCCCTCGTTTTCTTTTAAAACAACCATCAAACTAATTACAACCATCCGTTTGATGGTTATTTTTTTTCGTATCATATATCCACTAATTTATTTCCTCTAAAACCATTCTCATATTTAACAGAACCTAAATTTTAAGGCGTTCTTCGATTTCTTCTCCTCCAATACCAATATAACTAACCTTTTTCTCTGGTATGAACACACGATAGGAAACAATTCCGGCCTCAGCAATCTCTTTTAAGAAGTCTAAAAATGGGAGTGCGATGTTAGCGATTGCCTCAAGTACCCTATTTCTATTAAATTGATTTGAGATTACCAAACTTACTTGAGAATCTGTTTTAAACTCCGAATGGACTCCCATATATGTGGCTTGGCCCGTAGCAACATCGATTTCGTATTCATTAATGCCTCTTTGGGTCAATTCATCTAAGAATTGGGGAAAGCTTATCTCGCCGTTACTTCTTCTGCGGATTATCTCTTGAAACTCGCTTTCTGTTAGTTTGTCATTCATCCATATACCTCCGATTCGAATCCATTCAATATTATCCCTTCAACATCATCATTCTAACCTCGAAGGTACTTCTTATTCTTGTAAAATTGTTACATTTACTCGTTTACATATAACGGGTTCCGTTCCTGTTGCAAAACCTGAAAATGCAATCAAAAATCGAACATTGAATATGTAGTGCGTATTCTGCTGATTCTTGGGTTTTGCATCTTCTAATAATTTGAATTATATCCCCAAAACCCAGCCAAAATAGGTTAGATGCTCTTCCTGCGTCCTGTAATTTTAATCCCACTATTTTGCCTAATTCAGACATAATAACTTCTTTCATACACGTCTCCCTGCATTTGATTATTATTTAAGGAATGCACCCCGTTCAACAAGGATTTCTTTTATCATTCTACAAATCTTGAGATAATCGGATCATATCCCTGCACTGTATACTGTTTTCGAAAATCTCTTCTGAATAGTGCCTAATGAAGAAATCTATATCAACGCCAGTAATTCTAAAACCATATTTTTGGTATAGGGCTAATTGTCCGATGCTAGAATTTCCAGTACCGACTTCTATGGTTCTGTAACCATTGGACTTAGCTACTTCAATTGCATTCATTACTAGTTGTTTCCCCAAGCCTTTGCCGTGCAAGGTTTCTATTACTGCAATATTCACCAACTCCACGGTTTCAGGTCTTATCGGGAGAAGTACATAAGACCCAATAATTTGCCCATCATCTTCAGCTACAAAGCATTCTCCCCTTTGCATATATTCCTCAAAGATTATTCTAGAAGGGTCAGCTAATAACAAAAAATCCATTGGGGGCTTTTCATCTATATTTAGTTTGCGAATAACCATATTACTCTCCCCTACATAACTATATTTTGATTTCATTTTACCATTCAATTCTTGTTGAACTTAACTCGCCCCGTTAGTGAAACAAGAAAAGCCGCTAATGGCAGCTGGATCTTGATCTCTTGCAATCGTTAGAAGAGTTTTTATTGTTGATATGGATTTTTAAGTACCTTTTGCATAAATAGTTCTGGATTAACTATCTGTTCAAAACCGTATTGGTTATATAATGAATGTGCATCATTAGTAGCTAACATAAATCTACGAACTACCTGTAATTCAGAATGGTTTGTGATAATACCCATTAACCATTTTGATAACCCTAATTTCCGATAATCTTGCAATATAAACACATCACATAGATAGGCATAAGTTGCTAAATCAGAAATTACCCTTGCAAAACCAACTTGTTCAATAACGTTTTTACCTACTTCACCTTTAAAAACTCCAAAACATAACGGAGAATTTTCAATAGCCTTTTTTACTATTTGCTTGGGTATCCCCTTTGACCAGTAGGCTTCTTGACTCAAGAAGGTATGTATTAATGTTAAATCTAAATACTCTTTATTTGTAGAAATTGAAAAGCCTTTATTAATCCACATTTCCAAATTAAGTCCCCCCTATTTTTTGAATGATCTGCAATAAATTAAACTACAGATTTATATTTTGTTCAACTAAAC
>NZ_BCUX01000102.1 GCF_001591445.1 Neobacillus drentensis NBRC 102427
GGACCGCCATTAATATTGTAAAATTTGTACGAAACAAGGTTTCGTCTTTTTTTATGCCATTAAACAAAGGCTTTTTTGCTCAATTGTTAAAAATCATGTAAACTACATATGAAAAAGGCATCCTTAGGAGAGATCCTAAGGTTTTTTTGCACATAAATAAGGTAAAATGAAGATGTGACGCAAAGTTGAAATAAAAAGGTGATTGAATGAATCAATTCGAACGAATAACAACCAATTCAGAGGAGACTTCTCAATTTGCCGCTAAATTAGCCGGGCGATTGCAACCTGGGGATGTTCTGGCGCTTGAAGGAGATTTAGGTGCCGGGAAGACTACATTTACTAAGGGCTTGGCAAAAGGCTTAGAGATTAAAAGAACAGTTAACAGTCCGACATTTACGATTATTAAGGAATATAAGGGAAAACTCCCGTTATATCACATGGATGTTTACCGTGTGGGGGATGCTTTCGAAGACCTCGGTTTTGATGAGTACTTTGAAGGGGAGGGAGTGACAGTAGTGGAATGGGCTCACTTGATTGAAGAGCAGCTCCCGCTGGAACGGCTGACCATCTTCCTGTATCGTGAAGAAGGGGATACTAGAAGAATGGTATTCGTACCTCAGGGGAAAAGATATGAGCAATTATGTAAGGAGATTTTTTCATGACTATATTAGCGATTGATACTTCTAACTATGCGTTAGGAGTGGCGCTTTTAGAAGATAATCAGGTACTTGGTGAATATATAACCAATTTAAAAAAGAACCACTCTGTTCGAATTATGCCTGCTATTCAGACACTAATGAAAGATTGTGAAAAGGTTCCTGCCGATTTAACGAAGATTGTCGTCGCAAAGGGACCGGGTTCATATACAGGAGTTAGAATTGGTGTAACCATAGCAAAAACATTAGCATGGACTTTGAACATTCCTCTTGTAGGTATTTCTAGCTTAGAAATTTTAGCTTCGGGGGTAGGCCGCTATTTTGATGGCTATGTGTCGCCGCTATTTGATGCGAGAAGGGGACAGGTCTATACAGGCTTGTACCAATATCACAGTGGTGAACTTACATCAGTAAAAGAGGATCGCTTGTCTATGTTATCAGATTGGGCTGATTCCCTCAAAGAAACAGGAAAATCAATTCTATTTATCGGGAATGATTTACCACTCCATCAAGCAGCAATTGAAGCAGCGCTAGCTTCTCAGGCTGTTTTCGCAGCTGGTACGGAGCATAATCCTCGTCCAGCAGAGCTTGCCCTTCTTGGTAAGGATAAACCGGGAGAGGACATTCATTCCTTTGTTCCAAATTATATCCGTTTAGCGGAAGCTGAAGCGAAATGGTTGGAAGCGAAGGGGAAAATTTTAAATGGATAGGAATAGAGAGTTATGGTAGATTCTTTTGTTTTTCGCAATATGAGGGATGAGGATATTGAGCAAATTTTAGAAGTAGAACATGCATCATTTAGTACTCCTTGGAGTCGTGAAGCTTTTTATAATGAATTACACAATAATCGATTTGCTGTTTATATTGTTCTAGAGGAAAATAGTAAAATCCTCGGTTATTGTGGGGCATGGATTGTAATTGATGAGGCCCATGTAACGAATGTGGCGATTCTGCCTGAATATAGGGGCAGGAAACTTGGTGAGGCAATCATGCGAAAAATGATGTCAGTTGCCAGAGAGATGGGGGGAAAGAGTATGACCCTTGAAGTCCGTGTAACCAATCATGTGGCACAATCTCTATACCGGAAGCTCGGCTTTCAAAATGGCGGGATCCGCAAAAATTATTATTCAGATAATCAGGAAGATGGTTTAGTGATGTGGGCAAATTTATGAAAAAAGATCAATGGATTATGGGTATAGAAACAAGCTGTGATGAGACGGCAGTTGCCATCATAAAAAATGGCCGTGAAATTGTTGCGAATGTAGTCGCATCGCAAATTGAAAGTCATAAACGTTTTGGGGGTGTGGTTCCTGAAATTGCTTCCCGCCACCATGTAGAGCAAATTACAATTGTAACGGAGGAAGCATTGAAACAAGCAAATATGACATTTGCAGAGATTGATGCAATTGCTGTCACAGAGGGACCGGGCCTGGTTGGTGCCCTCTTAATTGGGGTAAATGCCGCGAAAGCCTTGGCATTTGCTCAAAACAAGCCACTGGTCCCTGTCCACCATATAGCAGGACATATTTATGCGAACAGGCTTGTGACAGAATTGAAGTTCCCGCTTTTGGCTCTAGTCGTTTCTGGCGGGCATACAGAGCTCGTTTATATGAAGGAACATGGACATTTTGAAGTCATTGGTGAAACAAGGGACGACGCCGCCGGGGAAGCCTACGACAAGGTTGCGAGGACGTTAAGCATGCCTTACCCCGGCGGTCCCCATATAGACCGTTTGGCGCAGGCTGGAAATCCGACGATTAACTTACCAAGAGCATGGTTAGAGGAAGGCTCGTATGATTTTAGCTTTAGCGGTTTAAAATCAGCAGTCATAAATACGGTCCATAATGCCGAGCAACGCGGTGAAATCATCGCCCCTGAGGACCTGGCAGCAAGCTTTCAAGAAAGCGTCATTGAAGTTCTAGTAACAAAAACAATGAAGGCTGTCGCGGAATACGGTGTAGAACAGGTATTAGTTGCTGGCGGAGTTGCTGCTAATAAGGGACTAAGAAATGCCTTAGAGAAGGCCTTTTCAGATAAGCCGGGTATTGAATTAGTGATCCCGCCTCTATCATTATGTACTGACAATGCCGCCATGATTGCTGCGGCAGGAAGTGTAATGTTTGAAAAGGGAATTCGAGCAAATTTGACGTTAAACGCCAATCCCGGACTGGATATCGAATTATATAACTAAAACTCTTCTGGATAAGAAGAGTTTTTTTGTTGATAAGATTTTATAAAAATACAGATGAAAATCTGCTGAATGTGGATAAGTGAGGTGTTACCTGTGTATAATGTGGATAAGTAAGGTGTTTAATGTGGATAATGTGGAAAACTAAAAAAAGCATTGAGGCTATCCTGTTTGTAGTGTGTATAAACTTGTGGAAAAGTGTACAACTTTATTAATCTAAGGATTTTAGCGAAATTTGTCGATACTTGTATTATTATAAACAAAAAACCAGGCATTGCCTGGTTTTGCATAAATATTGAATAATTATCTGTGAGCTAAATGGTGTTTCCGCCCTTTTAATCATTCAGCAAGCTCCGCCCATTCTTCCATTAAGTGCTCGAGCTCGGACTTCGCTTTTTCACTATTTAGGTTGATTTCCATTACTTTTTCGTGATTTTGAAAAATTTCCGGCTCACATAGTTGCTGTTCGAATTCTTGAATTTGTTCTTCGAGTTCTTCAATTCGCTGTTCCATTTCTTCTAATTTCCTTTTTCGCTGACGCTCTTGTTTTTTACTTTCCTTATCCTGTTGATAAGAGTTTTTCTCAACAGCCTCTGTTTGTGCTGACTTTTTTACGGAAGCGGCCAGCGCCAGTGCGGCAAGTTCTTCCTGCTCTAATTTCTTCTCTAGATAATAATCATAATCTCCGAGGAATTCTGTACTTCCCTGACGACTAAGTTCTAAGACCTTTGTGGCAATACGGTTAATAAAATACCTGTCGTGTGAGACAAACAATATCGTGCCTGGGTAATCGATTAATGCGTTCTCTAAAACTTCCTTACTATCTAAGTCAAGATGGTTCGTAGGCTCGTCCAAAATTAAAACATTGGCTTTCTCTAACATTAGTTTAGCTAAAGCCAGGCGGGCCTTTTCGCCGCCGCTTAAGGTGGAAACAATTTTTAAGACATCGTCGCCGGAAAATAAGAAATTACCGAGCACGGTACGGATTTCCTTTTCATTTTTTAATGGATAATCATCCCAGAGTTCATTTAAGACCCGCTTATTAGAAGTCAATTCAGCCTGTTCCTGATCATAATACCCAATCTGAAGATTTGTCCCATAAAGAATGGTTCCAGCAAGTTCAGGTAACTTTTTAATAATTGTTTTTAAAAGCGTGGATTTGCCAATCCCATTCGGTCCCACTAATGCGATACTCTCACCTTTAAAGGCTCGAAAAGAAATGTTCTCTGATACTTTATCGCCCTTGTATCCAACAGCGAGTGAATCGACGGTTAGTACGTCATTGCCGCTTTGCTTTTCAATTTCAAACGAAAATGTTGCAGACTTTTCATCGCCTAAGGGACGGTCCATCATCTCCATCATCTCCAGCTTTTTGCGGCGGCTTTGGGCCCGTTTAGTTGTCGATGCCCGCGCTAAATTCCGATGGATAAAGTCCTGAAGATCAGCGACTTCCTGCTGCTGTTTTTCGAAAAGCTTCAAATCACGCTCATAATTTGCTGCCTTTTGATCAAGGTAAGAACTATAGTTTCCGGAAAACCTTTGGATTTGTTTGCGGGAAACTTCATAAACTTGAGTCACAACTTTATCTAAAAAATAACGATCATGAGAAACAATTAAAATTGCACCATGATAGCTTTGTAAATATTGCTCAAGCCATGTAAGTGTATCAATATCAAGATGGTTAGTCGGCTCATCCAGAATTAAGATATCCGGCTTTGTTAAAAGGAGTTTACCTAAGGCAAGCCGTGTTTTCTGCCCGCCGCTTAGACTGGATATCATCAAGGATCTGTCCCGGAAATTCAAACCATGCAGGACGGAGCGCATCTCTGCTTCGTATTGATAACCTCCTTGTTCTTTAAATGTCACCTGAAGATGATCGTACTCTTTTAGGATTCGTTCATATTTTCCGTTGTCTTCAAAAACATTGGGGTCCGCCATTTGTTCTTCAAGTGTGCGGAGTGATTTTTCCATTAAACGGAGCGGTTCAAAAACCGTCAGCATTTCATCCCATATGGACAACGATGATTCTAACCCGGTATTTTGAGCTAAATAACCAATCGTTACTTCTTTTGGCTTGATGATTTCCCCGCCATCATGCGACAAGTGCCCGGCAATAATCTTCAATAATGTCGATTTTCCTGCCCCATTACGTCCAACCAGAGCGACGCGGTCACGGGTTTGTAATTCGAGCTTAATATTCGATAAAATAAGGTCAGCACCATAGAATTTTTGTAATTGATTAACCTGTAGTAAAATCATTCTCATTCACCTCTATTACATAGGATTAGTGTACCTTATTCCCGGTGGGTCGGCAATAAACTGCTCGCTATGATAGGGGTGTGGGGATCATAAATCGACAAAAAATGTAATATTTAGTTCAAAGTTTCACACACTTAGAGGGAAAAATAGTGTATGATTTGATGGGAGGATTTTTTATATGGCAGAATTTACGCATTTTAATGAAGAAGGCCGAGCAAAAATGGTCGATGTCAGTGATAAGCCGGAAACGGCACGTACGGCACTTGCTCATTCCAGCATTACCGTTAGTAAGGAAATTTATGATAAAATAACGAATAATGAGATGAAGAAGGGCGATGTCTTAGCAGTGGCGCAGGTAGCAGCTGTCATGGCAGCAAAAAAAACATGGGATTTGATTCCAATGTGCCATCCGATTCCATTGACCGGGGTTAATATTTCTTTCTCGTGGGAACAGGACTTGGATGAAAATTATCATTTATATATTGCAGCAGCAGTTAAGACGAAAGGAAACACAGGTGTTGAAATGGAAGCGTTAACAGCTGCATCCGCTTGTGCCTTAACCGTTTATGATATGTGCAAAGCCGTTGATAAAGGTATGGTGATTGGACCGACGTATCTTGTCGAAAAAACGGGCGGTAAAAACGGTGATTTTAAAAGAGATGAAAAGGTTAAATAATTTTTAATTAAACCATTCATGGGGTGTGGGAGATTATGAGTAATGAAACAACGAAAATACCACAGGCGACAGCCAAGCGGCTGCCCCTCTACTATCGATTTTTAAAAAACCTGCATAGTTCCGGCAAGCAAAGGGTCTCCTCAGCGGAATTGAGTGAAGCAGTTAAGGTGGACTCAGCAACGATTCGCCGTGACTTTTCCTATTTCGGTGCATTAGGGAAAAAGGGCTATGGGTATAATGTTAATTACTTGATTTCCTTCTTCCGTAAAACCTTAGATCAGGATGAATTAACAAGGGTGGCCTTAATAGGGGTCGGTAATCTCGGGACAGCGTTTTTAAACTATAATTTTTTAAAAAATAATAACACAAAAATAGCATGCGCTTTTGATGTGGATCCAGAAAAGATGGGAACAACGATTCGCGAGGTTCCAGTTCATCATATGGATGATTTAGAGCAGGTTTTAGCAGAGTCTAATATTTCAGTTGCCATCTTAACGGTTCCTGCTCCTGTCGCTCAAATGATAACCGACCGACTTGTCAATGCGAATATAAAAGGAATATTAAATTTCACGCCGGCAAGGTTAAATGTGCCGCCATTAATAAGGGTCCATCATATTGACCTAGCCGTAGAACTGCAGTCTCTAATCTACTTTCTAAAGCATTATCCGACGGTGGAAATAGAAGAAGAAGAATAATTAAGTACAAAAGGCTTTTCACAAATAGTTAAA
>NZ_BCUX01000103.1 GCF_001591445.1 Neobacillus drentensis NBRC 102427
CTGTCTTGGAAACATTGGTGATTGTCGAAAAAATGCCCAATTTGAGTGACATTTAGAACAGTATCTATCTTACATTTCCTTTATGATAAATAGTAGAAGATTGACAAATAATGAGTATTTTTGCATATTGCATGAGAGGAGCCCTCAATGAAAAATCAAGGTAAAAGCACCGATTTAAGTTTGTTTATTCAAACCTTTAAATCTGTTCTGCTAAATCTCCCTGTGCCCTGCTATATTCTTGATCTAGAAGGTACAATTGTGTTTGCTAATGATGCAACGATCCAGCTAACAGGGTATCAACGAGAAATAGATTTTAAAAGGAGCTTTCTCTCTCAATTGGATGATGAATATATCGATAAAACGATTGAGCATATTAAAACCGTTTTGAACGGAGAAAGACTTCAGGTTCAGATTGAAATCAGGCACCAAAACAATAAAAATATTCCAGTAGATATTGTCTCAATCCCGCTTGAGATTCGTGGATTGGTTCAAGGAATTTGCGGTTTTATTTTAGATAAGTCTGAAAAGGGTACGGTTATCCATCAACTTTATGATCCGAGCAATTGGGATAAAATCCTGAATGAAATCGATATTTGTTTATGGTCTGTCGATGCAAAAACAATGGAGACGCTTCAAATATCCTCCGCCTGCCAGCGCATTTTGGGTTACTCCGAGGAAGAGTTTGTTCAAAACCCCTATTTGTGGATGGATATCCTTCATCCTCATGATAAAACAAATGTCCTCGAGCAACTCGGTTTATTAGACAAGGGGCAATCCATTAAACTGGAATACCGGATTCGCACCCATCAGGGTATGGATAAGTGGGTGATTGATTATATCGTGCCCATTTTTGATGAGCTTGCGATTGGTCCTGTCAGATTTGACCGGGTTTTAATGGATATTGATCACCGAAAAAGAACCGAGGCTGAGTTGACTTATTTAGCCTTTCACGATCCATTAACAGGATTACCGAATCGCAGGGAGTATGATGAGCAGCTTCGCACAGCCATACTGGAGGCGCAGCGCAATAAGCAATTCGTTGGGATTCTATTCATCGATATTGATCGGTTCAAGGATATCAACGATTCACTGGGCCACAAAATGGGGGATCAGTTGATTAAAATCATCGCAAACCGGCTAAAAAATCATATCCGGACAGAGGATGTCATTGCGCGTCAAGGTGGGGACGAATTTGTCATTCTATTAAAAAATCTGCCGAATGGTCAAATGATAGAGGAAATGGCTGCAAAAATATGCCGGGTGGTCGCTGAGCCGATTATGCTGCTTGAACATGAGTACAGAATGAGTGTCAGTATTGGGACTAGTATTTTCCCTGATCATGGGCAAGATGGAGAAGTGCTCATGATGAGAGCCGATCAAGCAATGTACTTGGCAAAGGAAAATAAAACGGGTATTCAGCAATATCAATTGGGAATGTCCAAAAGCTTGTCACGGAAAATGCTGCTTGAACAATATCTTCATAGGGCAATTGAAAAAAATGAGTTGTATTTAGAATATCAGCCTATTTTCGATGTGTATGCCAAGAAAGCCATCGGTCTGGAAGCTCTCCTCCGCTGGCAGCACCCTGTCTTGGGAAGTATTCCGCCGGTTGAATTCATTCAAATTGCTGAGGAATCTGACCTAATTATTAAACTTAGCAATTGGGTTTTAGAGACGGTCTGCCACCAGCGCCGGTTATGGCTGGATAAGTATCTATCGCCTTTTTATATCTCGATTAATGTTCCGGCAAGGCAAATCCATCAGGTTCATTTTATTGAATCGATTAAACATTCCTTAAAAAAATATGATTTACCACCGGAATTCATAAAAATTGAAATAACCGAACGAACCGCAATGACGAATGTCGAGAAGACCTTGAAAACGATGAGAGAATTGCAAGAATATGGGGTCGATATCATTCTTGATGATTTTGGAATCGGCTATTCTTCGATTAGTTATCTGGTGCAGTACCCTTTTAGTACGATCAAAATTGATAAATCGTTTATCCAGGGCCTGAGCAATAAAAATCAAAAGTCTGTTTGCCGGGCATTAGTAGCAATGGGCAGAAATTTGGGGATGAATGTAGTTGCTGAAGGGGTCGAGGAAATGGAGCAGTATCAATATTTATGCAGCATTGGCTGTCATAAAATCCAAGGCTACTATTTTAGCAAACCCACTTCAGTGGAATTGGTGGAGAAGTTTTTCTAGGCGGGAGCTTAATTTTCCAGCACCCCTCCCTCTTTTTTAAATCGTATAAAACTGGGGCTATTTTCATATAGTTTTATATAGGGGGGATCCGAATGAATTATACGAAGTCGATCATTAGTGGAATCATTGCACTTGTTATTATCGTGGTTGGCTTTTTTTCAAGCACATCCGTTGATTCTGGATATAGAGGTGTTCTTTTACAATTAGGGGCCGTTAAACCGACGATTTTAACGGAAGGGTTTCATTTTAAGCTCCCATTTATTCAAACCGTCCAACCCATTGAGGTCCGGGTCCAAAAAGAAGAAAGCTCGCAAACAGCTGCCTCAAAGGATCTGCAAATGGTCACTGCGATGGTGGCTGTCAACTATTCTGCTGATCCAGGAGCGGTGAATAAGCTCTATCAAGAAATCGGCTTGGATTATCGGACTCGAATTGTTGACCCCGCGATTGCCGAATCACTTAAGGCGATCACCGCCCAGTACACGGCGGAAGAATTAATCTCGAAACGGCCAGAGGTATCGGCGAAAGTGAAAGAAATGCTTGCTAGTAAATTAACAAAATATTATATGATTCTAGAAGATATCAATATCAAAGAATTTGCTTTTAGTGAGGAATTCAATAAAGCAATTGAATCGAAACAAACCGCGGAGCAAAATGCATTGCGTGCCAAAAGAGATCTCGAACGAATCAAAATCGAAGCTGAGCAAAAGGTCGCTCAAGCCGGTGCAGAAGCGGAAGCGCTCCGATTGAAAAAACAAGAGGTAACCCCGGAATTAATTCAATTAAAGCAAATTGAAGTTCAAGAAAAGGCTTTAGAGAAATGGGATGGGCGCCTGCCAAGTGTAACAGGCGGAGCCACGCCATTTATTGATGTAGAAGGACTTTCGAAAAAATAAGCCGGGATTCAAAAAGAATCCGAAGGTGATTTTTAGATGAAAATAAGGAAACAGACCGAACGCCATAAATTGGTGTGACTGTTTCCTTTTTATTTTTTCATCATTATGTAAAATAAGGAAGTGATTCATGGGTAAGAATAAACAGGTGAAAGGGGTATGAGTATGGATTTAACTATTAATTGGAAAGAGAAAATGGCGTTCGCGGGGGTTACTTCTTCCGGTCATGAAATTGTCATGGATGCCGCTCCCGAAGTTGGAGGAGAGAATTCGGGCCCACGACCAACGGAACTGCTGCTGCAGGCAGTGGCCGGCTGTACAGGAATGGATATTATCTCGGTCTTACATAAAATGCGCCTCGAGCCTTCCGCATTTCAGATGGACGTTAAAGGAGAACGTGCCGAGGATCATCCGAAGCGCTTTACAACGATTAATATTCATTATGCGTTGGACGGAGAACTGCCTGAAGACAAGGTGATCCGGGCAATCCAACTGTCGAAGGACAAATACTGCTCCGTCTCCCATTCCCTGAATTCAGAAATAACCGTGAGCTACTCCATCAATGGAGTCAAAGGTGTACAAGCGATATAACATGGAAAGAAGTAACGACCAATTTAATATGGTTGTTACTTCTTTTATAAAAGTGATGCTGTTAGAATTGATTTGACTTTTTTAGTTATTTTCCGTCATTAACATATACCGCAAGATCGCCGCTAGCCCTGCTCCGTGCTTGAATTCACCGTTGATTACTAAGGACATTACTTCTTCCATTGTTAATTTATGTACTTCAATTTGTTCGCTGTTTTCCAATTTTTGCGCTGTGGCGGTCAGGCCGGTTGCCGCAAATAAGTAGATTTCCTCGCTAGTTGAGCCTGGGGACGGATAAAAGCTTCCTAAATCCAGCCAATATTCCGCTTTATTGCCTGTTTCTTCCTCTAGCTCCCTCTTGGCAGTTTCGATTGGTGCATCACTTTCACTATCAATCATCCCGGCAGGTAGCTCCCATTGCCAGCTTTTTATCGCATGACGATATTGTTTTAAGCAGATGATTTCTTTGTCCTTCGTGATTGGGAGAATACATACGCCCTTTGCAAAATCTAAATAGGAAAAGTCCTTTTCCTCTCCATTCGGGAGAGTCACCTTTTCGATCATCACCCCAAAGCGATCTACCTGTTCTTTAATAGAACTATTAATCTTCCAAACCATCCTCATTCAACTCCAAAATTCATTTTCTTAAAACTATTTTACATGGAGGGAGGATAATTTACTAATTCTACCCAGCATGGATAACTATCCCATAATTTGTAAACGATATAATAAGACGTACGTTTCATAAAGGAGAAGGGCCTACAAGTGAATCAAATACCTCCGTTTCGAAGGCAGAGAGCGCATTTATCCCAATTTTCAACCGCACAGCTGCACTTAAAGAACCCGTGGATTCCAGCTTTTTTCTCATTCTCTTATCCTGGGTTTGGGCATATCTTACAACATCGGTATATCTCTGGGTATATTCTCATTCTATGGGAAACCTTTATTAACGATCGGGCGAAAGTAAACCTTGGCATTTTATATACCTTATTAGGTGAATTTGAAAAAGCAAAAGATGTTTTGGATCAGAGGTGGCTCATTCTTTATCTGGCTATTTATATGTTTGGAATTTGGGATAGTTATCGGACGACCGTTGATTTAAACAAACAGTATATATTAGCTGATCGCGAGGACGCCCCAATCTTAAACATGAAAATAGGATCATGGGATATTAACTACTTGGATAAACGAAAACCAATAAATTCACTCATCTGGTCCGCCTTATTTCCTGGCCTCGGACATCTTTATTTCCACCATGTTATTACCGGATTCTTTATTTTTATTTATGCAGTAGCCATATGCTATTTAGGTCATATTCCGCAAGCTATCCACTTATCAATGACTGGTGAGTTTGTGCAAGCTAAAGATGTACTGAATATGCAATGGACAATTTATTTTCCTTCCATCTATTTTTTTATCATTTATGATTCTTATGTTTCAACGATTGAACACAACAAATTGTTTGAGAAAGAAATGTCAAAATTCCTGCGGCAAAAATATCAAAGTAAAGATTTTCTTTATCCATTGTAGGAAGTGAGTGTGAGTTGATTGTTTGTCATTGCCACTTTCGAAAATTCCATTTTTATTGAGTTAGCTATTACGTCTCTGGAAAAAAACGGAATTTCAAACGAAAAGATATTAGCAGCCCCTCTCGATAAACGAGCGGAACAGCGAAAATTATTTGATACGATTCATCGAGCGGACGGCCTAAGTCTTTTTGATGCATCCGCCATGCTCGGTACTTGTTTGATGCTATTAGGCGCAATCTACGGATATGTATTAAAATGGGGTCCGATTATCTGGGGGATTATTGGGGCAGTCAGCGGGTTACTTCTCGGATTTTTGATAAAATTGTTGATTGTTAAAAAAAACAAAGCTGGGACCAAAAAAATCGCATCAGAAATTGTCCTGATGATTCGCTGCGAAGAACAGCAGTGGGAAACCATAGAAAAAATCATCTGGGAAAATAACGCACTTGGGGTGACAAGAATCAAGCGTTAAGCATGTAAAAAAGACGAGAGGAGAAATCTCGTCTTTTTTATGGTGGTGTCAGGCACCAAAAGTTTCATTCTTATTTATCATTTGTGACAGAAAAGTGAATTTTATTCATCGGTAGAATCCAGTATTCAACATATTACGAGTGTAACAATAAAATTAATGTCATAAACAACATGAAGGTGGTAGTAATGTGTCGATATTTGATGATGAAAACTAGTTACGTGAATCCGCTTTCAATTGGTAAACTAAGTTACCTAGTCAAATATTAAGGAGTTAACTGATAATGAAAAATGATGATCTTTTTGTGCAAATCGAAAATTTAAGAAATAAAATGATAAGAACAGGGCTATCGAAAGGTTTTACCTCCGCGGAAACTGTCACACTCAGTGAAAGACTTGATAAGTTAATCTACTTACAAATGGGGTTACTTCCGAAGATGTCTGCCTGAATACTTTGTATATTTTCGATATATTGATAGAAAAGGTATGACACCAAACTAACAGTGATAACTTACCGAGAAAAAAGCGTAAAAGTCCTGTGTAAAGGTCTTTTGCGCTCTTGTTAC
>NZ_BCUX01000104.1 GCF_001591445.1 Neobacillus drentensis NBRC 102427
GCTTATTTTACTTTTGCTGGTTACTCGATTTAGGAAAACCCTTCAAAGGTAACTAAAAGAGTGTTCCAAGGTTATCCCATCAAATACTGATAAATCAAATAGGGTCCTTTTTGCATGGTGACATCAAGGAACGAACAAATGAAGGGGTAATCCTGGTTGGGCATCATCTTCGTCAACTCACTCCACCATTCCGTTTCATAGCGGGCAATCATACTTAAGTTGTAAAGCAATAGGTAATGAATCAGCAGCTCAGGGAAATTAAAATAATTGCCCTTATTAAGGGGCAGCGCGTAATAGTTTGCTTCCAAATGAAACCTTAATGGTGATTTACCAAATGAGGTTGAATTCAACATGAAAGATAATCCCTCCTCTGAAAACTCCACCCCCTTCTCAAACTTAGATGCCAAAAACTCCTTAAAACGATTTTCAGTCATATGAAAATGGTCTAAGATGGTGTCAGGCACCAAGAACTGTTTATTATCTGTTTGTAATTTAATAAATGTCCGTTTCCCTTCAAGTAAAAAGAATAAATCATCTAGTTCTGGTATAAGCTGTAGTAATTCCTCCATAATGACTTTCTCCCCTTCCAATTGTTTCATGTGAAACAATTTTTCAGAGATGAAGGGGAAGAGTCCATTTTTTTGAAATTTAACTTCGTCTTGAAAGAAATGATAATTCTGCTTCTTTCTTTTCCTGGTCGAAACTCCGTGGGCTAAAACAGCTGTTGTTTCTGGATATGCCGGATCAATCGTTAATATACATGCTTTAATTAAATGGACAAGACCATAAAAAAGCATAATTGGTTTTATAATAAGTGGGGAGCTTGCTGCTTGTTGATAATAAACTTGACCGTGTTCAAGATAATAAAGAAAGGCATAACAGTTTTCATAGCTTTTTTGTTCGGGATTTTCGATATTACGCTTTTGGTAACAATTTCTTAGAAAGCGCTGACAGTATTCTGCAGAAAAGAAGCAAGCATAGCTTTTCCAGTCCTTATATTCAATATCCAAGTCAATATCACCTTTTTCAGAAGAATCAGACTAATATTTATTCCTTGACAGTATTTTATCCAATTGATAACCTACAAATAATATTTTTTTCCTGGGGGCTATAAAAATGTGGGAAAGTAAGTTTGTAAAAGAAGGTTTAACGTTTGATGATGTATTATTAATTCCTGGTAAATCTGAGGTACTGCCTAGAGATGTAAACCTGCAAGTTGAATTATCACCAACTGTAAAGCTAAATATTCCCATCATTAGTGCTGGGATGGACACAGTAACTGAGTCCGAAATGGCCATTTCAATGGCTCGTCAAGGCGGTTTAGGAATTATTCATAAGAATATGACCATCGAGCAGCAAGCAGAGCTGGTGGAGAAGGTAAAGAGATCAGAGAGCGGGGTTATTACGGATCCGTTTTTCTTAACTCCGGAACACCAAGTATTTGATGCGGAGCATTTAATGGGGAAATATCGTATTTCCGGCGTACCAATTGTTAATAACCTTGAAGAACAAAAACTTATTGGGATTATCACGAATAGGGATCTTCGCTTTATCCAAGACCAAGATTATTCATTTAAAATTTCTGACGTCATGACTAAAGAGAATCTTGTTACTGCCCCAGTCGGTACTACGTTAAAAGAAGCAGAGAAAATTCTGCAGCATTACAAAATTGAAAAATTGCCTCTTGTCAATGAGCAGGGTGTGTTAAAAGGATTAATCACGATTAAGGATATCGAAAAGGTGATTGAATTTCCAAACTCAGCCAAGGACAGCCAAGGACGTTTATTAGCGGGGGCTGCTGTTGGTGTAACCAGTGATACTATGAAACGTGTCGCTACGCTTGTAAAAGCGAATGTCGATGTCATTGTACTCGATACAGCTCATGGACATTCCAAAGGTGTCCTCGATATGGTAAAGGAAATTCGGAGTGCTTATCCTAACCTTACTATTATTGCCGGTAACGTGGCAACAGCTGAAGGAACCAAAGCCTTAATAGAGGCAGGAGCCGATGTTGTCAAAGTAGGAATTGGACCTGGTTCGATTTGTACTACGAGGGTTGTAGCAGGGGTTGGCGTTCCACAGATTACTGCTGTCTATGACTGCGCAGGTGAAGCGATGAAGCATGGCAAGACGATTATTGCTGATGGCGGCATCAAATACTCCGGTGATATGGTAAAAGCACTCGCAGCTGGCGGACACGCAGTTATGCTTGGCAGTCTGTTAGCTGGTGTAACAGAGAGTCCTGGTGAAACAGAGATTTTCCAAGGGCGCCGCTTTAAAGTATATCGCGGCATGGGTTCAGTGGCAGCGATGGAAAAAGGTTCAAAAGACCGCTATTTCCAAGAAGATAATAAAAAGTTTGTTCCTGAGGGAATCGAAGGACGGATTCCATATAAAGGGCCATTAGCAGAAACTATTTATCAACTCATCGGCGGCCTTCGGGCGGGTATGGGTTATTGTGGAACAAAGGACCTTGAACAATTAAGAAACAACGCACAATTTATTAAAATGACTGGTGCGGGTCTAAGAGAGAGTCATCCACATGATGTGCAAATCACAAAAGAGGCTCCTAACTACTCGTTATAATCAATCAAGCAGAGAAGCAATGTCTTCTCTGTTTTTCTTTGGAAAAGAGGCAGAGCGCCGCATAAGCCATGCATGGGCTGCGAGTTGAGAGTCATGCATGTTTTTTGTGTATAAAGTCCTAAAAAAGTTTGAGAAACTTTCAAAATTAGCCATAAGATGGTTCATAGCTCCGTCTATGATTTGCTTATGAGTTATGTTAAAATAACCAAAGTGTATAAATTCATGGAGGGCGTTAAAGTGAACAAACATTTTTATCGAAAATTTGTTGCCAGTGCGCTGGCACTTATTATGTTTTTGGGGATTTTTGCCGGGGTCGATACAGTTAAGGCCGAAGCAGGACTGAATGTAAATGCAGATGGTGCAATTATGGTTGATGGAGAAACAGGTAGGGTTTTATATCAGAAAAATGCTGACAGCCCATTAGGAATTGCCAGTATGACGAAAATGATGACGGAATATCTTTTACTTGATGCAGTGAAACATGGAAAAGTGAAATGGGATCAGGAATATACGGTAAGTGATCTTGTTTATAAGATTTCGCAGCCTACCGGATTATCGAATGTCCCTTTACGTCTTGGTGAAAAATATAATGTGCGAGAATTATATGAGGCAATGGCCATTTATTCTGCAAATGGGACAACTATTGCTCTTGCTGAAGTGATTGGCGGTTCGGAAACAAATTTTGTGAAGATGATGAATGACAAAGCCAAAAAACTAGGCTTAAAAAATAGTAAATTTGTGAACTCAACGGGTTTGAATAATAAAGATTATAATGGGGAGCAGCCGCAGGGAACAGGTGCGGAGGAGGAAAATGTTATGTCTCCGCGCGACGTGGCAACGTTAGCCTATCATCTAATTAATGATTATCCAGATGTATTAAAAACGGCTAGTACGCCAAAGAAGGTTTTTCGAGAGGGTACAGATGATAGAATAGTCATGCAAAACTGGAACTGGATGCTGCCATCATTGGTTTATGGTTATCAAGGCATGGACGGGCTTAAAACAGGTACAACTGATTTTGCAGGTTATTGTTTTACCGGGACAGCCAGCCGCGATGGAAAACGATTTATAACGGTTGTCCAAAATGCTAAAGATGTGAGCGGCAAAAACGATGGTTATAAGGCACGCTTTGGTGAAACAAAAAAAATGCTGGATTATGCTTTCAGCAATTTTACAAAAGAAACACTTGTTCCTAAACACTATCAAGTAAAGGGACAGAAAACAGTTCCTGTGATTAAAGGAAAAGAGGACCAAGTAAAAATCTATACGAAATCAGCCATTAACATGATTATTCAAAATGGTGGAAAACAGGATTACAAACCAGTCCTTGTTCTGGATAAAAATAAGCTTAATAAAAACGGCGAGTTAACTGCACCTATTAAAAAAGGGGAAAAGATCGGCTACTTAACCGTTGCACCGAAAAGTGGCGAGAAGGTAAGTTTCTTAACGTCTGAGGGCGGGCAGCAGGTTAAGGTTGATGTAATTGCTGTAAATGGGGTCGAAAAATCAAACTGGTTTGTATTAATGATGAGAGGCGTCGGTAATTTCTTTGGCGATGTCTGGCATGGGATTTCTACCGCTGTTAAAGGATGGTTTAATTAAGCAGTAAACATAGGAATATTAAGATTTTGGTGAAAAGGACTCTTGTCTTGATTTACGGCGTACTTCGTTGAGATGGTGAAGGAATCTAAAGCTAAACTTCTTGTAAAATATTGAGTTGAAGAAATTACTGCCCGTTAATGAGGGATAAGAGGGTTGCATTCTGTTTATAATTATAGTAATTTAAAATTACAAAATCATAATGATTAAAGCAATGAGAGGAACTAGTAGCAGGAAACTCATTCTCTAGAGAGCCGGTGGTTGGTGCGAACCGGTGGATGAAGCTTGTGAATCCCTCCTCGAGCAAGGTATGGAACGCCTCCGTAAGAGGTCAGTAAGTACTTTCGGTAGAAACCGTTAACGTTTTTCGAGGTGGACAGTTTTTTCTGTCAACCAGGGTGGTATCGCGAGTAACTCTCGTCCCTGTTTTAGGGGCGGGAGTTTTTTGTTTTTCAAGCGGAAACTTTCCTCTTGATATTTTTTCTATAAAAGGAGTGCGACGATTATGTTAGATATTAAAGTGTTACGAGCTAATTTTGAAGATGTGAAAGCAAGGCTTCAAAATCGCGGAGAAGATTTATCTGCTCTCGATCAGTTTGAGGAACTTGACCAAAGAAGGCGCGAATTGATTGTTGAAACAGAACAATTAAAAAGCCGGCGTAATGAGGTTTCTCAGCAGGTGGCTACTTTAAAACGTGAAAAACAGAATGCGGATCATTTGATTACGGAAATGCGTGAGGTGGGTGACCAAATCAAAACGTTTGATGATGAATTACGAGTGGTGGAAGAATCATTAGAACTGTTGATGTTGAGCATTCCGAATATCCCTCATGAAAGTGTCCCAGTGGGTGAAACTGAGGAAGATAATATTGAAATTAGGCAATGGGGCAAGGTACGTGATTTTGAGTTTGATGCAAAGCCGCACTGGGATGTTGCCGATCACTTAGGTATTCTTGACTTTGAACGGGCCGGAAAAGTAACCGGCAGCCGCTTTGTCTTTTATATAGGGTTAGGGGCTCGTTTAGAACGGGCGTTAATCAGCTTCATGTTAGACCTCCATGTTGATGAGCATGGTTATACAGAAATATTGCCGCCTTATTTAGTTAACCGGGCAAGTATGACTGGAACGGGACAGCTTCCAAAGTTTGAAGAAGATGCCTTTTTGATTGAAAATGAAGATTACTTCTTGATTCCAACCGCTGAGGTTCCTGTAACCAATCTTCATCGCGATGAAATCCTAAGTGGTGAAGACCTGCCAATCCGCTTTGCTGCCTATAGTGCGTGTTTCCGCTCTGAGGCGGGTTCTGCAGGTCGTGATACACGTGGTTTGATTCGACAGCATCAATTTAACAAAGTAGAGCTTGTAAAGTTTGTTAAGCCTGAAGATTCTTACCAGGAGCTTGAAAAGCTGACCCATGACGCGGAACGGGTATTACAATTACTAGAACTGCCATACCGCGTGCTAAGCATGTGTACAGGTGACCTTGGCTTTACCGCAGCGAAAAAGTACGATATTGAAGTTTGGATTCCAAGCTATGGAACATACCGCGAGATATCTTCTTGCAGTAATTTTGAGGCTTTCCAGGCAAGACGGGCCAACATTCGCTTCCGTCGCGAACCTAAGGCAAAGCCTGAGCATGTTCATACCCTAAATGGTTCTGGCCTCGCGATTGGCCGCACGGTGGCAGCCATTTTAGAAAATTATCAACAAGCCGACGGCAGCGTTGTGATTCCTACTGTGTTACGTCCATATATGGGCAACCATGACGTCATTACATTGAAATAAATAACAAAAACTGGACAGATAAAAATTGTCCAGTTTTTTTATTTAGTATGTTGACATAGTAAAAACTATATGATAAATTAGTTTTTATTGATAC
>NZ_BCUX01000105.1 GCF_001591445.1 Neobacillus drentensis NBRC 102427
TAGTAATATCCATCAATGTCTATATTTTTAGGAACGGTCCAAGCTGGTATTCTAAACCGATTTGCTTGTCGATATTTTTTCAGTATGGTAAAGTGACAAAGAAGATTCATTTCTAGCTTCAAGGGGTGTAACAATTAATGAGTAAGAAAGAAGATGTTCTAAGAAAACCCGATTGGTTAAAAATAAAACTGAATACGAATGAGTCCTATACGGGCTTGAAAAAAATGATGCGTGAAAAGAATCTGCATACGGTTTGTGAAGAAGCACGCTGCCCTAATATTCATGAATGCTGGGCCGAAAGACGGACGGCTACCTTCATGATTCTTGGTGATACATGTACCCGTGCCTGCCGTTTCTGTGCCGTTAAAACCGGTCTGCCAACAGAGTTAGATTGGAAAGAGCCTGAAAGGGTTGCAGACTCTGTTCAATTGATGAACTTAAAACACGTGGTTGTCACAGCTGTAGCACGTGATGATCTTAAGGATGGCGGTGCTGCCATTTTTGCCGAAACCGTTCGTGCGATTCGACGTAAAAATCCATTCACAAGTATTGAAGTGCTTCCATCCGATATGGGTGGAAAGGAAGAAAACCTTCGTATGCTAATGGACGCTAAACCTGATATCTTAAACCACAATATTGAGACGGTTAGACGGATGACACCAAGAGTTAGAGCCCGTGCAAAATATGATCGTTCTCTAGAGTTTCTACGTCGGGCAAAGGAAATGCAGCCTAATATTCCAACAAAATCCAGCCTAATGGTTGGATTGGGAGAAACATGGGAAGAAATTCTTGAGGTTATGGATGATTTACGAGCAAATCACATTGATATTATGACAATCGGTCAATATTTACAGCCGACAAAAGGTCATCTAAAGGTTGAGAAATATTATAGCCCCGATGAATTTAAAGAATTACAGCAAATTGCGAAAAGTAAAGGCTTCAGTCATTGTGAAGCAGGCCCGCTTGTCCGCTCATCCTACCATGCCGATGAACAGGTTAGTGCTGCAGCGAAACACAAGCAACTACTTGGTGAACAAGAGGTACAGGAAGCTTAAACAAAGAGTTCAGTCAATAGTGACTGAACTCTTTGTTTTATTGATTGTTCCTGCCCATATTGTCGTCAGGGGTCAGTCCATTTTCATCCTCACTTGAACTTATGCGTTGTCCTTGTGGAGATTTTTTCATTTGTTTAATAAGCCCATTCACTAAATTCCGAGCGTTCCGGCTAGTGGAATCAAGGTTTGCCAGATTTTCTACATCCCTCATGAGGACTTTATTGTCAGTAACGAAGACATGGTAATACCTAGGAACGACAGACATCGCTGTTTTCTTTACTTGGTCAGCCGTCAAATTGCGATCTTTGGAATCTGTCTTATAAGCAATCAATACTTCTTGGTCTGTGACAAGTGTGGCAACATCATTGACATTAGGAATTTCTGTACTGAATTTACTAATGATATTGGCCACCTGTTCGCGGTCTAAGGCAGTATAGTGGTCATTGGCTGTATTATCATTCATGAGCGGGCTTTTTTGATGACGGACAAAGCCATAATTGTTGCTTGCGTTACGAACACTACGACTTGCCCCTTCATTGTAAAGGTCATGCCTTTTATTATTTACATTGATGGTATTGCCGCTTTCCTCATACACATCACGGTTGCCCATATCCTTCGAACATCCTGTTAAAGCTGTCAGCGTACATAATCCCAGGATTATGACTAATTTTTTCAAAATGAAACACCTCCTTTTCTTAGAATAGCCATTAAACGGATTTATTTTCTTAGCAATTGATGGGGAATCGGTTATAATGGTTATTAGGAATTAGTTGGCAAAAGAGGTGAAATATCATGATTATTATGAATAACACTGTTTATGAAATGGTTCAAGAACATAGAAACGGCTTTAATGAAGAGGCTCTTAAAGCAAGGTTTAGTGATATTTTGACAAGATATGATTATGTGGTTGGCGATTGGGGTTATGGTCAGCTTCGGTTAAAGGGCTTTTTCGACGACCAAAACCAAAAAGCCACTTTTGATACAAAAATTAGTACACTGAGTGAATACCTATATGAATATTGCAATTTTGGCTGTGCCTATTTTGTCTTGAAAAAAGTGAAGAAATAAAAGAAGGGTCAGCTGAACTGGCCCTTCTTTTACGTTGATTCGGTATATGGTGGCTGTTGATCTTTTGCTTGGTCATCGTGGGTGGGATGTGCTCCGTCCATCTGCCGAGGAAGATCTTGATGAAGTGTTTTATTTTCGTAATTAAAGGCACTGTATGGCCGTTGCCCATCTTTCCAAGGCGTGCTTTTGTTCTGCACCGGCTCGTTTTCGCGAATAGGCGAACCTAAAGGTCCTTCCGGGAATTCTTCCGCTGTAAGGAAATTCCTTTGTTTTTCAACATTGGATAATTCCGTATATTTTTCTTCTTCCGTCATCATTACGCCCCCTTTTAGCCTTATTATTTTCAAAGAGAGGGTAATTCATGACTCAACATTAAATTAATTCCATAAAGAAGCTTCTTAATTCTTCCGCATCTGCTTCATTTAATTGAAAAGCATACTCCAAATAGCCTTCTTCTTGCAAATCATCTGGGCCGATAATTGCAAAACGGCTTCCCTGCATATCAAGAACGAGATGCTTCCCAAAATGACGGTCACTTTGGACGATCGCTAAATCAAAGCGTTGATTTTCACCAACAAAGCTGACAAATCTTGTTTTTGTATCCTCTGTATCATCGTATAAGAAAAAGCGTTCTGACATTTTATAAACCCCTTTATAAATAAATCCGTATTTTCGACATCCTCTTTATAGTAACAAAAAAAGCTAGTAGAGGGGAATGAAGAATTTTCCAAAATTTTCACAAGTTTTTAGGAATCAAAACACGAACGATGTCAAATTATGTTACAATTAAGCTAAATTCTCAAAGTGGACACCTGAGAGGAATGATCGAATGATCCGTCGTTACATGGAAAAGGCCAAAAATGTAATGCAATGGGGAAAGATTCTATTACCTCTTTCGTCAATACGTTTTTATCCTCCTCAATTTATTCTGCGAAACCCTGTATTAGAGGGAGTAACAGCTGCATTTAATAACGGACATGAAGTAGCTGTGATCGTATTTAATTTAAAGGATACTAACGAAATAACAGATCAGTTAAGTCAATCCCAGTACACACAATTAATAAAGCAGATAAAAAAGGCATTCCGTAAGACCATAGAATCGCAAATTGTCAAACTAGACGTAATTACACTCGAGGACTTTTATGGGGACGGTCTGACACTTTTTATAAAAGTTGATGATGCTAACCATTGCCTATCAGAAATAAATATGATCATGGCAAAAATTATTTACAGTGTGGAAGCTATTCTTCGTCAGCAATTTCCAATCCTTCAGCCAGAGTTTGAATCTGGTTATATGTATGTGGAAAAAAAGAATTATTCGATCATGCATTCAGTTGAAAGTGCCCGCAGGCAGGCGATTGCAATGGCAGAAAAAAGAATTAAGTCAGAATGGAATGAAATGGTCCAGACGATTAAAAAGATTATTTTCAAAAAAGATATAAAATTATTAGCACAGCCAATCATTGATGTAGCAACAAAAGAAGTAAAGGCGGTCGAAATGCTTACACGTGGCCCAGATGGAACCGTGTTAGAGAGTCCCTTGCAGCTTTTTTCAGTTGCAAGACAGACTGGCTTGCTTTACGAACTTGAATTGCTGGTCATCGAGAAGGTTCTAGAGCAAATTAAGGCAACAAGATGCCGCCAAAATATCTTTGTCAATTGTACACCTTTAACACTTAGTAATATTCGCTTTATCGGGGATTTAAAAATAATAATGGAAAAATACAAGAATATTTCTCCGCTGCAAATTACCTTTGAAGTGACTGAAAATGATTCCATTGAGGGGTTAAAGAATTTTATTTATAACATAAAAATGCTTCGGTTAATGGGGTACAAAATAGCGATGGACGATACCGGTGCCGGATATTCTAGTTTAAGTATTATTAGTGAAATCATGCCGGATATTATAAAAATTGACCGTTCCGTCATTCAAAATATTGATAAAAATTCGGTCAAAGAATCGATGCTCCAAGGCTTGATGCTCATTGCAAGAGAAGCAGGTTCCATCGTCGTCGCAGAAGGCATCGAAAACGAGGCAGAAGCATCTGTTTTAAAGAGAAATAATGTTGACTTAGCACAAGGTTTTTTTTATGCACGACCAGCAGCGTTAGTAAGAATGTAGCAGCATAGAAAATGGAGGTAGTGAAACGATGTATTTTGTGGACAGGGAAAAGATTGAAGAGATATTAAAATATTTGGAAACGCAAATTCAACTCTTCTTAAACCAAGAGCAATGGTCAACCCCACTTGAAAAGGCAGCACTTGAGCGTTTAAACCATATGATGATTGAGTCCGTTTTGGACGTTGGAAATGCGATGATCGACGGGTTTATTATGCGTGATCCAGGAAGTTACGATGACATCATTGATATTTTAATGGATGAAAAGGTTATTTCAGCCGAAACAGGGAATGGTTTAAAAATCATGATCCAATACCGAAAAAGACTTGTCCAATTTTATACGGAGATAAATCATCAGGAACTCCAAGAAGTCTTTTCCAAACATCTACATGAACTGGTTAACTTCACAGCGAATGTCCGTGACTATCTCGCCAATGAACTAGGGCCGGTTTCTGCTTTTAAAAACTAATGAAAAGACCGTTTGCACCGGTCTTTTTCTCATATTTGGTAATAATATTTTTAGGAGTGATGATTTTTGAAAAAATACAAAGGTTATTTAATTGATTTAGATGGAACGATGTATAAAGGGACGGAGCGTATTGAAGCGGCCTCCGATTTTGTGAAAAAACTTCGCGATCAACAAATTCCCTATTTATTTGTTACCAATAATTCTTCAAGGACCCCGGCACAGGTTGCAGATAAGCTGTCCAACTTTGATATCCCAGCGGTAGAGAAACAGGTTTTTACGACCAGCCAGGCGACGGCTAATTATATCTATGAACGTAAGAAGGATGCCACTGTTTATGTGATTGGCGAAGAGGGTATTCGGTCAGCTATTGAAGAGAAGGGCCTGATATATGGCGGGGAAGATGCTGATTTTGTAGTAGTAGGTATCGACCGCGAAATCAGTTATGAAAAATTGGCGGTCGCATGTTTGGCTGTTCGTAACGGTGCAACCTTTATTTCAACCAATGGAGATATCGCCATCCCGACTGAAAGAGGCTTGCTTCCAGGGAATGGATCACTTACATCGGTAATTACTGTTTCTACCCAAACAAAGCCTATATTTATCGGAAAACCTGAAGCGATTATTATGGAACAGGCCTTAAAAGTATTAGGTACACCGAAAGACGAAACCTTGATGGTTGGCGACTATTATGATACTGATATTTTAGCAGGCATGAATGCAGGCATGGATACATTATTAGTTCACACGGGGGTAACAACGAAGGAACTGCTTTCCGGATACGATAGGAAGCCGACTTATACCATAGATTCCTTAGATCAATGGGAGATGTAAAAAGGAGGCGGTAATTTCCTAACGGGTTCCGTTTCCTGTCGCAAAACATGAAAATGCAATCGAAAATGTAGCTCAATTTGTACTGCATTTTGTATCTGCTTTTGTAATTAAAAATAAGATGGCTCAGTTCACTGAGCCATCTTATTTTTGGTAAAAGGGCGGA
>NZ_BCUX01000106.1 GCF_001591445.1 Neobacillus drentensis NBRC 102427
AGAAGGTGTATACGTGCCCGTGAAAGTTACCCATTAAAATTAAATCCAACAATCTTTGAAATCCCAACATAATCCACGTACTAAATCACAACAAATTCATAGTTCTCCAATAATTATTTCATACCCTGTGATTTACCCTGTGAATTAGGGAACATTATCAATTAAAATCCGCTAAATTGTTGATATATCAATAAAAAACGAACTGTGAATTATATTGTAAATTCAAGCGCGTTTTCCTATGTTTTTTACAATACAGAATCTTTACATTTTATTAACAGAATCTTAAGAAGAATGGTTCCCTTTATTTAATACAATTAATGAGAGTATATTATGAAGGGAGTAGATGAGAATGACGTTTAAGTATCTAATGTATCCCCATTATGGTAGTTCAAAATTGGTCAGTGAGGGAATGTTATGAGGATTGCCATTTTCACTGATACCTATGATCCGGATATCAATGGAGTTGCTCGGACGCTTAAGTATTTCATTCACTATTTGGAAAATAAAAACATCTCCTACAAAGTCTTTGCACCTGATTCGCTTTCAAACGAATCTGTTTCTTCAAACGTTTGTCGCGTTAAAAGTCTCTCTTTTTTCTTATATCCTGATTGTCGCCTGGCTTTTCCCAATCTTTCTCGTATTAAATCAGAATTAGAAGAATTCTCCCCGGATATCATCCATGTCGCTACACCATTTAACATGGGACTTTGCGGTGTCTATCTTGCAAAAAAACTAACTATTCCACTTGTTGGCTCCTATCACACGGATTTTGACCATTATTTGAAATTTTATGATCTTAGGTTTTTTTCAAAAATCCTTTGGAAATATATGAATTGGTTCCATAAACCGTTTAAAAAATTATTTGTCCCTTCTAATGAAACGTTAAATCAACTCAAATGCCAGGGATTTGTAAATTTAGAAGTTTGGCCCGGTGGAGTCGACTGCCAGCTTTTTCACCCTTATTACGAAAAACAAGTGATTCGTGAGCAATGGGGGATTTCAAAAAAGTACCTCTTAACCTATGTAGGCAGGTTAGCTCCAGAAAAAGATTTAAAGACACTACTAGCAGTGGCAAAAGCACTGCCAGCTGAGATAAATGAGGAAGTTCAATGGTTTGTTATCGGAGACGGTCCCCAAAGGGAAGAACTGCAAATCGAAGCACCTGCCAACATGACATTAACAGGTTACTTAACAGGAGAACAATTAGCGGAAATCTACTCCGCATCAGACTTATTCGTTTTCCCCTCCCCTACTGAAACCTTTGGAAATGTTGTGATTGAAGCACTTGCAAGTGGTACAACCGCCATTACCGCAAATTCCGGAGGCGTAAAAAATATTATTAAGGCAGGGGTAACAGGTTATTTGTGTGAAACGGGCAATGTAATGGAATTTACAAACGCCATCTTGAAGCTATTAGAAAATGATGATCTGCGAAAGCAATTGGGGATTGAAGGAAGAAATTATGCCCTAACACAAAGCTGGGATAAAATCTTTTCCCATCTACTTTGGCATTATCGAGCCGTTATCGAAGAACCAAATATACAAAAATATGCATGATTAGTTATACGATTTTTCTCACATATATTCATAGTGTAAAGGAGTGATTGCGTGGATACTTTTTCGCATATTGTCATAGGGATTGGCATTGGTGCTCTTGCTCAAATCGATCCTGCCATTTCATCTAATCAGCCCCTATCACAGGCGGTCATGTTGGGCGCGGTCATAGGTTCAAATGCTCCTGATTTTGATTTCATTTACAGATTAAAAGGAAAGGGCAGCTATTTCAGGAATCACAGAGGCCTATCACATTCACTGCCAGCTCTTCCTTTATGGGGATTCCTGGTTTCAGGCTTAATTTATCCATTCTTCCCCGTTTCAGGATTTCTTCATCTCTTATTATGGACGTTTCTAGCAGTGATTCTTCATATCTTTTTTGATTTATTCAATGTCCACGGAACGCAAGTCCTGCTTCCATTTTCAAAAAAATGGATTACCTTTGACACGATACCTTTATTTGATCCTTATATTTTGATGCTCCATTTTCTAGGGTTTGGTTTACTCTTTTTTTACCAGGCCGGGATCACCTTTTTAATGATTTATGGATTCATATTTTTATACCTAACCGTTCGATTTCTGTCATCATTATTAACCAAAATGCACCTACAGCAACATTTTATTAAAGCAATCCGGATAAAGCTAATCCCGCGTATGGCCCTATTTAAATGGGATATTATTATTGAGACGGGGGAGGATTTTTTATTTGGAGTTTATTCAGATAACACGCTTGACATCGAACATACTCTTTCCAAAAAAATTGATTTACCAGTATTGGTTTCTGATAGTACAAATAACCAGTCCGTTTCAGACTTTCTTGCTAGCACATCGTTCGCTTATCCCTTTGTCACTATTAGAAAAAATGGCTACTTTGTTTATTGGAAGGACCTTCGTTTTCGAACCAAAAAATTCTTCCCTTCCCTTGCCATCATGTTTATTTCCTCTGATTTCAAAAGAAAGAATAGTTATATAGGCAAAGTAAACTCTTTAAAACAATACAAAAAAGTGTTACGAAGCTTAAAGAATTCCTCTTCATCATCCATCAAGTAAAAGACAATAAAAAACAATGGCCCCCTATTTTAGGGAGCCATTACTTTTTTTTCGCTTTAATTAAAATATTCATACGGACTAATGTCTCCCCTTAGACACCGATAATTCCTTTATTTTAACAATCCAATCCTTGAAACTTCCATATTCACTTGAATCGAAGCCGAAGTACGACTTAATGAATTTGATGGTTTCGCTTTCTTGATTATGAAAAACTCCATCGGAATAGATGAGTTGAAGGAGTTCCGTTAAGACAATATTCTTTGATCGTTCATTCTTAAATACTTTAAGGATTTCATCAATAGCGAGACCCTTTAATTTATAGTTCTCCAGTCCCATTTCTTTTTGGTACCTGATAAGTATGGAAGTTTCAAATATAGATATTTTTCCATCAATTTTGGCAATCAGCGCAGCAAGTTCAAGAAACGCCTTTCTCTCTTCCTGCTGTAGTTCTGCTAGGAACATTCCCTTACATCTCCTTTTGGACTTTGTTCTAAGTATACGGAAAAAGTCCAATAAAGTTTCAAATTGTTGCATCTCCATTGAATAATTTCATTTATACTACATATACTACTCTTTGTGTTTAGGAGGTGAAGATCATGCCAAATCAACAAAACAACCAGCAAAAAGGGAAAACCAATCCTACCGGACAAGGCTCAGGAACTCAGTATCATAAAGAGCATGCAAGTAATGTCCCGGATTACGGAGCAAACACAGTTGACCCCAATGCTTTTACAAATTCCACGGAAAACAATGAACAGCAATGATTAATGGTAGACGCCCAATTGTGGCGTTTTTCTTTTTGAATTGCTATTTTTTAGACTCAAGGATACCCTTACGTCTGTATTTCCCTTCACACCTAATCACTACCAATTCCCCTTCCTCAACAATAGTTAAATGGGTTCATAATCGTATATCTTTACTTCTATACGTTGCAAAAAACTGAATTATTTGTTTTTTAAATCTGGAGTATGGAAGTTGATGCTAATAAAGTGGTATAGTTAGATAATAAATTCAATTAAAAATCTTCTACTTAATTTGGAACCTTTGTGTTATAAACTTTATTTCAGACGGAACTTAGCCTGCTTTCATTAGTGGAAAGTAGAGAATCGACAAGAGGTGTAAACATGAAACAAGAATTTGGATTTGTTCAGAGAGAAGTTTTAAAGGAGAAGCCTGATTTTTCATCCCTAGGTTTCGGCAAATATTTTACTGATTATATGTTTGTGATGGATTATGATCATGAAATCGGCTGGTTTGACCCGCGAATTACTCCTTACGAGCCATTAACACTCGAACCGTCCGCGATGGTTTTCCACTATGGACAAGCGATCTTCGAGGGAATGAAGGCTTATAAAGCAGCAGATGGAACCATTCAACTCTTCCGTCCCGAAAAAAACATGAAGCGTTTGAATGAATCCTGCGAAAGACTGTGCATTCCACAAATTGATGAGGACTTTTTATTAGAAGCGATTAAACAATTGATTTTAACAGAAAAAGATTGGGTTCCTGATGGCGAGGGGACTTCTCTTTACATTCGTCCGTTTATATTCTCAACCGAGCCCTATCTTGGTGTTCGACCTGCGAAACAATATAAATTGCTCGTCATTCTCTCTCCATCGGGAGCTTATTATGGAGACCAATTAAGTCCTGTTAGAATTTATGTAGAAGAACAGTATGTTCGGGCTGTTATTGGTGGAGTTGGCCATGTGAAGACGGCTGGCAATTATGCGGCCAGTCTGAAAGCGCAGGAAAAAGCTGATGAAAATGGATTTGCCCAAATTCTCTGGCTTGATGCGAAAGAGAATAAATATGTCGAAGAAGTTGGCAGTATGAATATCTTCTTCAAGATCAATGGCGAAGTGGTAACACCACGATTAAATGGCAGTATTTTGCCGGGTGTTACACGTGATTCGGTAATTGAATTACTAAAGTATTGGAATATCCCTGTACGAGAAGAGAGAATTTCAATTGAAGAAGTATTTGCTGCACATGCTCGCGGAGAATTGGAAGAAGTATTTGGGGCAGGAACAGCTGCTGTCATTTCTCCTGTAGGTGAATTAACTTGGAATGAACAAGCAATTGCCATCAATGAGTTTAAAATCGGCGAACTTTCTCAACGCCTCTATGATGAAATGACCGGCATCCAACTTGGGAAAAAAGAAGATCCCTTTAACTGGACAGTGAAGGTTGCACAGGTGGAAGTGTAAAAGCGAACCGGGCAAATTGCCTGGTTCTTTGTTGTCTACTGAATTTTACCTTCATTACGGGCATTAGTCGCTTCCACTAGTTACCGTTGAACCGATTTTTAGACCTCCACGGGCATTGTCGCTTTTACTAGTTACCGTTGGACTATTTTTTCAACCTTCACGGGCATTAGTCGTTTCCACTAGTTACTTTTGAACCATTTTTTCAACCTCCACGGGCATTGTCGCTTCCACTAGTTACCGCTGAACCGATTTTTAGACCTCCACGGGCACTAGTCGCTTCCACTAGTTACCGTTGAACCATTTTTTCCACCTTCACGGGCATTAGTCGCTTCCACTAGTTACCGTTGAACCATTTTTTCAACCTCCACGGGCA
>NZ_BCUX01000107.1 GCF_001591445.1 Neobacillus drentensis NBRC 102427
TTACACCGTCACCCAAAAGCGACTTTATTAGTCTACCAAGTTATCAACATGAAGTCAATAACTTTTTTCATTTGTTTCACATCGTCTCTGTGACGACTTTTCATATATTACAGCATATCCATTCAATGGTCAATACTTTTTTTACTGAAAGTTCATTTCTTCAAAACTTTTTTGAGATAACAATACTGAGTTAAATACCCGCCTAGTTAACGAACATGCCTGGCATACAGAAAAGGAATCAGAGTAATGCCTCCTGACTCCTTTCTACAAATCGGAACCTATTGTTTATTTTCTGATTCGCCAGCCTCAAGAACCTTCCCCCTATAATGGTAAGTAATCTTCCACTCGGCAAAGGATACATGCGGTGTATCTTCGACAAATTGGGATAGAGCTAGTTTGCCTTTTTACCCGCAAAACTTCCGTTTGTCTCTTAAAATAACCGCCCCCTGGTATTCTCCCTATACAAGGGAGGACATTCTATCTCTAGCCAAATGTCATAGTAAAATCTGTCAATCTTCTAAAATTACTAGTCATCATGTTAGAATAATGATAGAAAAGAATTTACATAGACTGGAGTTTGATATATGAGGATACCTTTTTTCAAAGCAGGAATATTAACCTGTTTAACGATTAGTTTGTTTTATGGACATGCTTCTGCGGAGTCAGATCTATCCGCCAAATGCGGTGAGATTAAACCAAATGTCAATCCACCTTTCAAACAAATTAACTGCTTACTTACGAATGCAGCCATAAACGCTGACATTCCTCCTGAAGTGGTAAAAGCCGTGGCGACACAGGAAAACGGGAAATGGGAGCAGTTTGATGCTGCAGATACGGCCATTGAATCTCCAGATGGGGGCATCGGTCTCATGCAGCTTACCAATCAAAAAGTATACGACCAAGATAAGTTGAGAAGCGATATTGTCTATAATATCGAGGCCGGTGTCAACGTCCTTAGCAGTATGTATTCACGCACGGACTTGCCAAAAATCAACGGGGCAGGACGTCAAGTGATCGAAAATTGGTATTTCGCTGTGATGGCATACAATGGGACAAAGCCTACGAACAGTCCGCTTTACCAGTTGACCGGAGAAAGAAATACGAAGGCCTATCAAGAAGAGGCTTTTTCCAAAATAGAAGAGTTCAGTTATTTAGGGGATACCACACTTGCCAAATATCCATTTAAAACAACGGATTTTGTCTATAATCGTGATTTCACGGATAGCATTAAGTTTACTAGATTGGTATACACACTACCTGGTCAAGTACACAGCTCTGCTTATTCTTTTAAAGTTGGAAACCGAGTGGCAACGACGGTAGCCGGTGTTAAATTACGGGAAGCACCAGGTAGTCCAATTTACAAAACCTTACCTAAAAATACAGCATTGATTATTGACGGAGCATTTACATATGACTCTTCACATCAATATGTATGGTACCCCGTTCATACCGAGGACCAAAAGAAAGGGTATGTTTCTTCAGCATATCTGGCAAAGGATACGGTGAAACCTGTCATTACAGGTGCCACAAGCAAATCCATACCGGTCAAATCCACATTTTATGCATTAACAGGCGTGAAAGCATTGGATACTGTAGATGGTGATCTCACAAAGTCAATTTCTGTGACGGGTAAGGTTGATACAACGAAACTAGGAACGTACGTTTTAACTTACAAAGTAGCAGACCGGTCTGGAAATGTGGCAACCGTAATAAGAAAAATATCGGTTTATGACAATGTGAAACCGATCATTTCAGGTGCCACGAACAAAACCATTAGACTAAATTCTTCGTTTAATCCAAGAACAAGTGTATCAGCAAGCGATAACATTAACGGGAATTTGACTAGTAAAATTACTATCAGCGGTACCGTTAATACGAAGAAAAAAGGTACGTATACATTGAAGTATACGGTACAGGATAATTCAAAGAACGTGACCACGGTGACGAGAAAGATTACGATTGATAGCACAAAGCCTGTCATTTCCGGTGCTAAAAATAAAACCATTCGTTACAAATCTTCCTTCAATCCAAAAACAGGAGTAACCGCGAAAGACAATCTAGACGGCAGTTTAACAAGCAAGATAAAAGTAACAGGAACGGTTAATACAAAGAAAAAAGGCTCATATACATTAACTTACACAGTTATTGATAAATCCCAAAACAAGGCCGTAGTGAAGCGGAAGATAACAGTAAAATAGGGGTAAGGGACATTTCAGTCCCTTACCCCTATTTTATGAGAATGCAAAAAGCCAAGAAATTTACTCTTGGCTCATTCATTAGATTTAATGTTTTACAACTTTAATCGTTCTCTTAGAGCTTTGATTTCCTGCCTTATCCTTTGCCGTGACAGCAAGTGTAGTTCCTTTCTTCTGTGCTTTTATCTTTACTGAGTATTTCCCTTTTGAATCAGCATAAGCTGAACCAAGGGTTTTATTTCCTACTTTCACAGTAACTCTTGAATTCGCTTCAGCTTTCCCTGTGACCTTTCTATCGTTATCATCTACTTTGTTTACAGTTGGCCTGTTCGGTGCAATAACATCTGCAACAGTTAATGTCACACTTGCACTCACATTTCCAGCACTATCTTTAGCTGTGATTGCTAACTTTGTGCCTGCCTTTTGAACAGCTATCTTTGCTGAGAAAACTCTATTAGACGCTGCTTTTGCCGTTGCTAGTACTGTATTACCACGTTTAACTGTAACGGTAGATCCAGGTTCTGCTTTTCCAGTTACGACTGTATCATTGTTATCAACTTTGTTTACAATTGGTTTGTTTGGTGCCACATTGTCTACAAATCCAGTTGCAAGTACATAAAAATCTTCTTCTGTATTATCGTCATATAGGTCGTTATCATTGTCAATAACACCTATATAGTATGTACCACCTTTAGCTTGGTATGCTTTGTATTGAAACCCGTTCTCATCATAATCAGAGCCTAAATATACTAATTTATCATTCTCAATAAAATCCTTTTGCACCGCACCAAATCCTAGATCAATCGCACTGGAGTTAGTTCCCCCAGCAACTAATAAAATTCCATCCTTTGGCACGACTACTTTATGAATATCTACATCATATAAAGGAAGTAATTGACCAATGGTTAGTTTTTCATATGAAGTATCATCTGCATAATCAAATTCATCGTTGGGCTCCGTTTCAAACATATAATCATCAACTTCACTACCGGAAATACTACTACTCGTAGCACCCATTTTATTAAAACCTTTTGCTGAATAAGATTGAGAACCTTTTACTTCTTTTTCAAGTTGATCTAACGTATGCGAATCAATGATACCTTGTTGGATTGGCTTTCCAACCTGACGTTCAACTAATTTCTTGGATAATTCATACTCATTTCCTTCTGCCTTTACTGTTCCTACAGACAAAGTTGAAACTAATAAACCTACTGCAACTAATGATAAAAAATCTTTATTACGCACAAAAACTCCCCCATTTTTTCTTTATAGTGAACACCTTGCCATATCCATACTACTACATACTTTCCTGCAAGACTATAAGATTCAATAAACATTTACCGACAACAAATCGCAGACTTTCAATAAAAATCCCCTTCATTAAAAATGAAGAGGATTTATTTAAAATATGATTTTTCTTTGATCGTTTCTGCCTTACTTACATTCTTCGCTTTATCTGTTGCTGTAACGTAAAGAACCGATTTTTTCTTGTATGATACTCTTTACTTAATTACTATTTTTAAACGATTTTCATTTTATTAGTGAAGTGACAATGATTAATTAATTATCTAATTAATCACTTTCCAAAATTCCCCTGATACTACCTGATAACCAGCGAGACTCAAATGAATGTTCAATGGATTTGGAATATAATCTGCAAAATTAGCAACATTAATAACTTGTGCAGTTGCCACAAATGTATCACCATTCTGTACGGTTTGAGATTGAATCTGTCCATTAAATGCTAGTAATAATTGTTCTAACTGCGCTTTTTGTTGCGCATCAGTTATATAAGGGAATGGGTTGTAATAGCCCATCACATATACCTTCACATTTGGATTCAACTGATCGATTGTGCCTATTATTACGTTCAATTTTGCAGAGATTTTGCCAATTTCCGCTGGTGCTTGAGCTGGATTTGCTTGAATGGCAGGAAGGACTGCAAGCAGATCATTCGCACCAATATCAATAGTTAAGTGCGTTGCTTCTTTTATTTCTTTTTGTACCTCTGCTTTACCCAAATCAGCTATTACATCATCCGTTTTATATCCAGAGACACCAAAGTTATCAAAATCTAGTAACTGATAGGACTTTGCAAATTTATCTGCAATATAATTTGGATATCCCCAATCCAAATCTACTCCGTTTACCGGAATTCTATCTACTCCCAAAGGAGTCATACCAGCCGCTAAGGAATCTCCTAAAGCTACATATTGGACTTGAATTCGTGCCCCATCTGCACCTAATTTATAGCCATCCACCGTTGTATTGGCTGCCATTGACCCATCTTTATTGAAATAATACCATTTGACACTGATTTGCTTCCAGCCTATTACCCTGGACCCGTCAGTATTGAGGTAGTACTTTTTCCCTGATAAATCTAACCAGCCGGTTTTCATCACACCATTGCTGTCAAGATAATACCACTTTCCATTTACTAAAGCCCAACCTGTTTTCATCACACCTGACTTATCAAGGTAATATTTTTTT
>NZ_BCUX01000108.1 GCF_001591445.1 Neobacillus drentensis NBRC 102427
TGTTCCCACCGTAAAGTGGTGATCCAGGTAGTGGTCCTAAGTGAACCATCCCCAATACTGGTTTTTCTACTCCGAAAATATTAGTAAATGACGTTTTCATAACAAATTCCTCCTTATTATATAAATCTTATATTTTTTCATATATTTAACATGGTTGACTTCTTGTCATACTGATTGAGATCCCAATATCCCAATCATTTGCACATTCCTATGAATCTTCTACTGGTGCATGTTGAGTTTCATACGAGCACACATTTATTTTTTGATGCCAGTTGAAGCCACACCTAATTCGATTTCGTCGATAGACAGTGCAACATCGGCATCCATACTTGGGGCCCGAAGCTGAGCTGTGAGTCCACCATCGATGGCTAGGACATGGCCTGTGATGTAAGAAGCTTCCGGTGACGCCAAGAAACGAACACCCTGGCCAACGTCTTGAGGCATTCCGAGCCTGCCAAGTGGAATGAGATGGTCGGGCGACGACTCTTCCCCTACAGCGGTTCGGTTTTCAACCCAGATGGCACCAGGCATCACGGCATTAACTCGGATTTTCCATGGGGCCAGATCAAGTGCCATTGCTCGGGTAGCAGCCTCGATAGCACCTTTCGTCGCGTCGTAAGCGACACGATTTCGATGTGCGCGTGTAGCTCCTCCAGAACTCATATTGATAATGACCCCGCCTTCACCTTGGTGAACCATAGCTTTTGCAGCCATTTGGCTACAGTGGTAAAGACCATTAATGTGTATATTCATTAGGTTCTCCCACATACCGAAGTCTGTTTTTAGAAAGTGTCTTTCCGAGAGTGGGCCGTGACCAATGCCTGCATTGTTAACGAGCACATCTATACCACGTTGGAAATGGTTGGCTTCCTCAAAGAGTCTTTTCACATCGTCGCTTGACGAGACATCCGTGTATACAAATAGGCCTTCCCCCCCCGAATCGACGATCTCCTGCACACATCGCTTTCCAGCGTCAGTGTCAACATCAGCGATAACTACCGACGCACCAATCTCAGCGAAAGCTAGGGCGATACCTCGGCCGAGTCCCTTTGAGCCACCGGTCACGACAACACGCTGCTTTAATCTATCTCTCAATTTTATTCACACCCCATCTAATTTCAGTTTTTAATGTGTTTGGTCAAAGTTGGGTTGACAAACGACTTACTTGTTTCACCATGATTCTTCCACTTTCACTTTAATAAAAATGCTAATCTGCTAACTTATGAGATTCTAGTATGTAAGCCCTTTTAATCTCTTGATTAGGGAAGATAGGAAATTAAATTTTCAGGTTTTTTAAATCCCCTTTAATTCGAGGCTTAATCAATTCATTTCTGGTCGACATGCTTCTGCAATTGGTTAAAACAAAAGTCTATTTTCAACAAATACCTTTCGATCCTGTTCTTTGAATTGATTTAAACCATTTGTATCACCTCCCTAATATCTTAAAATATATAATGTTTCACCCGCCCCTTATATCTATAAATAACTAGTTATTCCTATTTACCATTTATAGAGAACTCTAAACCCTGCTCCAATGTTATAGTGGTATAATCCTCCAAGGTATCAGAACACCAATATTGTAAATCGGCTTCCCTTTTATAGAGATACATTGGCTTCCCGTTAACAAGTTTCATAGGTATATCGTGTCCAGGCACCAAAATACTACCTGTCTTTTTTTTCCACAGACTCCATAAATAATCAATTGAACTTTGGCTTTCTACTAAATTTAACGTCATGTCTACATTGCATGATAAAAGTTCAGCCCTATTTTTAGCTGCATCCCCACTAAATAACAAATCATACTCACCATTGTCTACAATGTATGCCATGTGACCTGGTGTATGGCCTTTAGTTTGATGAGCAACAATACCAGGAACAACTTCCTCAAGATTGTCGACTAACCTTATTTGTGAGGAACAATTTAATTCCTTCACATACAGTTCAGGTACATGCCATCCCCCAGGTGGTTCATTTATAGCCCAATTCATATCCACTCGACCCACTACAATGGTCGCATTAGGAAACAAAGTCCAATTTACACAATGGTCCCAATGCGTATGAGTCAATAAAACCATTGATATGTCATTTGGAGTTAACCCTTTGTCACGCAGCCTGCTTAATAAAAGTGGCCTGACACCAAAACTGCCGACATCAATAATAATATTCTGGTCATTTTGGGACAACAGGGTAACCGTACTCCATCCAAGCCCTCCGTGGGTTGAAGACTTTCCGGGAAATCCTTGGATAAATATGTTATAGTCAAACATTACAATCCCCTTCCACCTTAGTACTCAAGTTTCACATTTTGAAAAACAAGCAAAGAAATCGAAGATGTATTCCAATGACATATCAAAAGATTATGATTATTCCGAAAATTAAAATTACACTTGTCAGAAAAGTAAAGCTAATATTTTTGGATTCAGATATGAAGAGTAAATTTACAAATAAATTATCCTAATGGACAAAATCTCATAAATTCAATGGACTATGAGGAATATTCATCGTTTCCCGATTTGCATTTACATTTAATCGAGAAACAATGAAATACTGGTTGCTGAAGTTCCATGAAGGTCTGTTACATTATAGGCTTCTTAAGCAAATACATGGGTAAGATTATTAAAACTACTGGAAACGTTTCCACATTTAAACGAATTATTTTCGCTTGGCAAACAATACTCAATATTTTTTGAAAATTTACAAAAATATATTTATAGAATACATTTATAGAAATTCCAAATTAATTTTACATTATTCGCCTCTTTCAACTACTGGAAAAATGCATATATGCCGTAATTCTTCATTCGGTTTACTATTACACATTGTAATTCGCTTTCATTAAAAAAATAAGCAAAATACATGGTTAGGAATACTACACTTTGTGGAAACGTTTCCATCACCTAAAACTAATTATACATACCTAACAAATCGTTTTCAAGACTTTTTCGAAAATTCAATTAAATATATTTATAGAAATTCAAAATCAATTATTTGAAAAATTTTTCTGAATCATCTATGTTCAGATTCTTTAACTCATTACTTACTATGAACCGCCATAGTTGATTCTCTTTCAACAAGAGTTGGATAAAGAACAAGCGTCTCTTTAAATATTTTCTTTTCCTTAATTGATTTAACAATGATTTCAATTGCCCTTTGTCCCATTTCTTTAATAGGTGTATGAATAGTTGTCAGCATAGGAGACAAAATTTCTGCATATTGAGAATCATCAAAACCAACAACTGACAATTGTTCGGGAATTTTAAGATTAAGCTCCCTTGCAGCTTTATAGATCCCCACAGCAATACTGTCGCTTCCAGCAAATATTGCTGTAGGTCTTTTGTTTTTTTGTAACAATTTCAATGCATTTTTGTACCCACTTTCAATATAAAACCTGTCAAAAATAACAAAATCGTCATTTATAGGAATTCCACTTTCATTCAATGCAAATTTGTATCCTTTATGCCTTTCAATTGATGAATAAGAATCAATTCCCCCAGAAATAAATGCAATATCCTTATGCCCTAATTCCAGAAGATGACTCGTCGCTCTATATCCACCATCAAAATTATCAACTAATATTTCATTAATAGTTAAGTTGTGGAATTTGCTTCCTAAAATAACAATAGGAAGATCGGGAAATTTTTCCTTCACTTCTTTTATATTTTTATCCTTAACTTCTGGAGATGAAAAAATGATCCCATCGACTCCCTTTGCAATCAATAGGTGTATATACTCTACTTCTTTTTGTAAATTGTTATCAGTATTACATAAAAAAATGTTAAACCCATGACTATTTGCTCCATCTTCTACTGCTCTAGTCAGATCCGAATGAAAAATATTTTTAATATCGGGTATGATTAAACCAAGGGTTAATGTTTGTTTCTTGATCATTGCAGCAGCAACTAGGCTCCCTGTATAACCAAGTTTTTTAACTGCATAAAGAACTTTTTCTTTCGTTTTTTCACTTGTATACCCACTCATATTTAGTACTCTCGATACAGTAGAAATTGAAACTTTAGCTTCCCTAGCGACATCTTTTATTGTTACCATCATGATCATCTCCTTGTGGAAACGTTTCCTCATCTTTTTTACTATTGTTATAATTCTACAAAATTAGTCTATTTCCTCCTATATCTATCCAATATCTTTTAAGACCGCTGACTACTTCATTCATAGTTCGCAATCTAATATCCAAGTCTTATTAATAATGGCTTACCTATTTCCAATATCAAAGGGGAAAGAAAAACAATTCATCATTCTTCATGCAAAAAAATTAATTGAAATGTTAAAGAAACATGTTCGATAAGCCTTGTCGTTTTTCTATTGCCTTCAAGTATTTTTAAAATATAATAACTTAACTTTCGGAGTTGAGTCCGAACCCCCTATCCCAATGGCACAAAATTCGGGGTCAGTCCCACTGGCCTTGCA
>NZ_BCUX01000109.1 GCF_001591445.1 Neobacillus drentensis NBRC 102427
GGAAAAAGACAGAGGAACAACCTTCTCGCTGTCTTACTTTATAACTGCAATTTAGTGAGGAGCAGATAGGGTAAAACTTTTCCCAATTGTTCATAATTGAGCTAAGTTTTCAGCTCTTTTCTCTATTAAGATAGATATATGGTAGAAAACATTACCATATTATTATGCGTTTGGAGGAAACAACATGAATCGGCTATTAGCTGCTTTTGCCTTAATACTCCTATTATTAACTGGCTGTTCATCGGATAAATCTAGTACCGCCATGGACGGAGAATCGATCTATAAGGAAAGTTGTGCTGCATGTCACGGCGCTCAATTACAAGGGGCTGTCGGTCCTACTGTAGTAGATATGAAAAGTAAATATTCAGAAGCCGAAGTACTGAAAATCATTAGTGAAGGTACGAATAAAATGCCCGGCAACTTATTAGATAATGAAAAATCTGAAATCGTCACAAAATGGTTGATGGGGAAATAAAATGTCAATTCGGAGATTAGGAGGAATCCTGATCTTTTTTTGATGTCTTTGACAACAGATACCGATTTTGGTATATCCTTCGTCCCAATTGGTTAAAAGATGACCTTCCAAAAACTGTGTCAATAAGGCATTTTTCCCTTTTTTCACCTATTTTTCTTTTATACTTTGAATCTTTAAAGTATAATAAGGAAAGAAATATGAACTTGGAGGATACATAATTGAAAACACCATTTCGTAAACGCACCATCAATTTAATCTTGGCTAGTACCATAGCCCTAACACCTTTTGCAGCTAACCTAGCGTTTGCGCCAAATACAGCACACGCTGATTCAGGGATGGAACTTGTTACATCCCACAATGAAATCTTTGAAAAGCTTACTGCATCTGATATTGCTGACATTAAAGTATCCTATAGCAATATCTCAAAAGTAAACTTCAACTCGATTCTTGGAACTAGTTTAATTAAAAAAATTGACACCAAAACTGCTCCAGGTACAGCTATTAAACTAGCAACAGATTTCGTAAAACTTCAATACATGAGTAATTCTATAGACTTTCATACAGCTTTAGATGCATTCAAGTCCAATTACTCTGATGAATTCACAAAGATTTTTGATGGAAAGCTATCTATTGACCAAGCTCTTTCTTTATCTAGTGCCTTTGAAGAAAACCTTAAAGTTCAATTAGTTGAATCTTTCTTGCAAAAGAAAAATTTAAGTTTTGACCAGATTATTAAAGCTGCGGTGGATTCAACCCTTGCAGATGCAAGATTTGTTCAATTTGATGGCATATTATCTCAAAAATTAGGAATCTCTGTAGCTAATGTCCTTACTATGAAGAAAAATGTAGACGCCATAGTCGACCCTACCAAAATGGCATCAGCTGCTTTTTCATCAGGGTTAATCCGCAGTAAAGGCGGAGATATCTTTGGTGCCAGTACATATACATTAGGATCTACTTCTCCATCCTACAGCTTGAAAGTAGATTTAGGATTCGGACTAATGGATTATACAAATTACTTGAAGTGGAATACAAATAACACTTCGATTGCAACTCTCACTACTGGCAATAAGCTAGTTGCCAAAAAAACAGGGAAAGTAAAAGTGGTCGGCTCCTATTTGAACCAGCCAATCATCACAAAAGAAATTACGATTAACCCAGATAAGACGGCTCCAGCTATTCCAACTGTTAATCCAGTGGACGATAATGATAAAGAGATCACAGGAAAAGCAGAAGCTGGCTCTACAATTACGATTAAAAATGGCAAAACAACCGTTGCAATCGGAAAAACTGCCTCCAATGGGACTTTCCGTATTTCAATTAAGGCGGCTCAAAAAGCTGGCTCAACCCTAACTGTAACAGCTAAAGATGCAGCTGGTAATGAAAGTAAAGCTAGATCAATCAAAGTACTTGATAAGACGGCTCCAGCAACACCATCTGTTTATTCAATCGACAATAACGATACAACGATCAAAGGGAAAGCAGAAGCTTATTCGTACATTACAATCAAAAATGGAAAAACAACCATTGCAACAGGAAAAACTTCTTCCAATGGTACCTTCAGCATAAAAATTAAAGCTCAAAAAGCTGGTTCAACTATTTATGTAACAGCTAAGGATGCAGCTGGAAACGTAAGCACAGCGAAATCAACCAAAGTCCTTGATCGAATTGCTCCAGCGAAACCAAGAGTAAACTATGTTTATTCAAATGACAAAGTCATCAGAGGAACAGCAGAAGCTGCCTCAACGATTACCATCAAAAAAGGCTCTAAAGTATTAGCAACTGGTAAAGTCTCTTCTAAGGGTAACTTTAGTGTGAAAATCACGGCCCAAAAGAAAGGTACAGTGCTTTCCATAACAGCAAAAGATAGTTCTAAGAATATCAGCAGCCCTAGAGTAATAAAAGTAATTGGAAAAAGATAACTCCCTACTAAAAAACACAAACAGTGTATGATACTGTTTGTGTTTTTTTGTGTTTAAAAATAAATAACAAAAACCTCCATTTTTAAGGAGGTTTCTAAGCAAACTAGATTGATATCCTATCATTATTGTCTTTTACTTGCTTCAACCACCGCATAAACTTTCAGGGCATTGTATTCTTCTGTTGAAAGTCTGCTAAGAACGGTACTTTTAATCTCGGCTTTCTCATGCGCCGTAACTCCGCCTTGCGCCTTTTTAGCTAATGCACTGAGCTCCCCCATGGAAAACTTCGATAGTAAAAATTTCATGACCTCTGCATTTGAATTGAAATGTAATCCAGCTGGTTCAGCTTTTTCCGTGGCTGGTGGTTTCACTTCTGTATTGTCCGTCTTTCCTGTGTCCTTATCATTATTTGCATCTGTATTGGCGGCAGGTTGCTTTTCTTTACTTGCATCTGGATTAGTTGCTGATGGCTTCTTTTCATTCGTTGTATGTACATTCGTTCCTGTGGTGTCATTATTAACCGTTTCCTTAATAGCCGGATCAGCAGAAACAGCAGAAACATTTTTAAACAGCGCACTATTTTTGCCTGCACCAGCCTCTTTATCAATGATTTGCTGGATACTAGGATCCTTTAATAGATTATCATAATCTTCTTTCGTCATCTGACTCGCAAGTTCGTCTACCATTTTTTCAGAAGCCAGGTTCATCCCAATCTTATAGCCAACAAAACCAAGGATAAGCAAGATCATCACTGGGATCCCTAACACAATTCGTTTCATTTTCCAAAAGGGCTTTACCTTTCGGCGGTGATTCTCACCCTTCTTTTTATAATAAAGTCCCTTTTCATCTTGAAAATAGCGAATTTTGAAAAGAGCCAATGGTGTTTTTATTTCTCTCATGACTGGCATTTATATATCCCCTTTAAATGTATTACTGCAAATCCTTCTATCCCTTCTTGGGTGCTGGTGATTCATACTAACAGACCATGAAGAAATACCCAAACTCATCATTCTATTGTACCATCTACTCCGCTCCAAAAAAATACAATTTTGGACAAAATCTCTGCATTTTTTTAGATATTAAACAGAGGATAATAATTTTAGGAATGCCCGTGAAGATTTATTTTTGTAATTTTAAAAATATTTTTATTTTTTATTTTGATGTTATCACAATATAACTTGTATACAGAGCATCGAAAGAGACGATTTGTTTGTTTTCAACCAGTTAGAAAAAGCTATTTGAGAACACTTGATATACCAATATTATTTACCTTTTTTCTAATATTTTTACTTTTAAATTCTTTGTTCACATCAAAAATCGACTATGTTACTATCAGAATGGTTATGGAATTGTATTATCATTAGAAGACGAAAAATAAACGGATCAAGTCATCATACCTTCCATACCAATGACTTTTAAAAAATATAACTTTACGAGGTGTATGATGAAGGCAATTGAATTTTCAGATACGGAAAACATGGAACTTTTAATGGAAATAGTGAACCTTAAAGCGAAGCTAAGAGGGATGTATACTCAAACAGGTCCAAACAGCTCCAAATACATTACGCTTTCCATCAAACTAAATTTACTGATGAATAAATATTTCGAGGAAAAGGCTGGGAATATAATTAGCCCTGAAGAAATATATGAACTGCAATGTAACTAAAAGTTCATATGACGCAGCCGAATCCTAAGGATAAAGGGTTCCGTTTTCGGATTCTTTCTTATTAAAAGGCATAATAATTGACGTATGAATTAGCATACGTCTTTTTCTTTATCTTTTATAAGCTGGTCGATTAAAAGCTGCTGATTCCCGTATCTAGGATCAGAGGATCCGCACTTATCGGTTGCGGGATCAGGTTGAGCACCCGAGCTAATAAATAGA
>NZ_BCUX01000110.1 GCF_001591445.1 Neobacillus drentensis NBRC 102427
TCTATTTATTAGCTCGGGTAATTAACCTACCGCCCCTCCAACGGATAGGTGCGGGTCCCTCCTCTGATCCTAGCTAAGGGAATCCGCAGCTTTTCTTTGAAAAAAATCAACAGGCATAGCTCTAGGAAATAGAAAGCAAACTAACATCGTGGGTGCCGATAACAGTATAGTTAGCATCCTTGAAGGAAAAACAACATGGGTGGTGAAAAAAATGGCGAAAAATAAGAATAACCAACTGAAGAAGGAACATAATACAGCTCTGCCAAAAGCAGATGTAGAATTTGCGGAAGAACGAGGAAATGGACTTGAAAAAGTAGCATTAAAAGCTCAAAAAAGTCATAACAAGTGACCATGGCAGGACAGTTTGACCTGTCCCTCCTGATGTTTTAGTGGCATTTCTGTGATGAAGTTATAGGAAGTTCAATGAGATTGGATTGAAAATTCCAATCTCATTTTTCTGTGGAAAAGGGGCGGAGCGCCGCATAAGCGAGTCTATTTAACTAGTCGTAGTGAGATTACAAATTATCCAGGGATAAATGAAGTATAGCTTCAGCGGTAAACTCTCCCCATTTACCGCTGAAGAAACTTTTTCCTTTAGACGGGAAATGAAACGACTCTCCATTTACCGCCGTGGCAATTTTTTCCTTTGAATGGTAAGTGGAAGGGTCCTCCATTTACCCCAGGAGCAGATTTTTCCTTTGGACGGGAAATGAAAGAATAGAAAAAGGGCCAATCTCATTAGCGAGATTGACCTGTACACACCACACGGACAAAAAAGCAAATCTGTCCATTAACGGTGCCTGACACCAATGATGTGACACCAAGATGGAACTAAGGTCCGCCCTTCCCAGTTAAGATTGGATATACGGTCGATCTTTTAGGTGGTCGGTGTGCTCGCTCATGCGGACGTAAAACAGTTCGTAGCGGACCCAGCTGAGTGGGAAGGTAAACTCGACTTCATTTTTCTTATTGTAGACGAGTACTTTCTTTTTGTTGTATTCGACCTTTTTGATTTCGTGCAAGCCGATGGTGTGCTGCTTGGATCCGTCCATTTTCACCAATTGCCGGCCGACGATCTCAATTTTTCTGTTTTTATTTTTGGTGAGTTCATATAGACACATCGAACCGCCGATCACGGTTAGTGCTACTAAAAATGGAATTCCTGCTTCTGAAAATCCGGTGACCGCCTCTTTAATCCAATGAATTATTGCAAGGCTGAGAAAGAACCAGGCGCCCCGGCTGAGACGCGGTTTGCTTTCAAAATAGACACTGGTTTCATGTTCTTCTTTTTCCTGGGCTCTTTTTTCAAAAAAAGCAACTTTATGTTCTTCGATGCTGGCTGAATCCCATTCGACAAAATCGGTGTAGCTGCCGTCCCATAGTTCGGCGGTATCTTCGCCATCCTCTAAAGCATAGCCACCTGCCCAGCCCGCATATCGGGTCCCGTTCTCGAAGAAACTCAGCAAATAATAGCGGACCGGTTGGCCATAGCTGTTTTCCATTTCCACTTGATCGATAAGTTGAATATTCTTAGGGTAGTGGATGACTCCCCCTTCTTCCTCGGGCAGGTTGATAATCGTCGAATACAGCCTGGTTTTCGCCAAATGAGGCTGCTTTCCTTCCGAGATTGGATAGAGGTGTTCGAGATTTCTCTCCGTTAATTCCCAATAAACCATTTCTGCACTTTCGATATGCTCCGCTGCTTCAATCAGTGTGTTTGGGTTATATGGCAGGTTTTTCGCAACACAGACTAAAAGCGCCTCTGTTTTTATCAAGGGATCGCGGAAAGACATTGCCTGCTCGAGCTCAGGCCCAATTTCCGTTGAAAAATAATATTCCATTAAGCCAATCAGCAACCGCATTTGCGACCGGACGGCGAAATAACTGTCTTTCCAAGCTGTGTATACATATTTGCTTGAAAAATCGGCGTCAAATTTGAGGTACTCCTGTTTTACTGCCTGATAATCCTTGAGCAGGGACGGAAGGATGATTCCTTTTTTATAGCCCTGTTCGATTCCGGATGAGACCAGTGATAATACTAACTCATAAAGCTGAAATTTATAGTGTTTGGCATGGAGTTGGTCGAGTGTTTTATCCAGGATTCCCTTGCCCAGCATCGGATAAGCAGCCAGTTCCTTGACGGGAATATGGATTTCCTCTGTCAGGATAAGCTCGGCCATTTTTTCCTCGAGCAGATAAAAAATCCCCTCATCCTCTGTTGCCAGCAACAATTCCATGGCACGCACCTTTGCATGCGGATCAAATCTGTCCAAATGCTTTAGGAGTCCCTCAATCACTTCCGGCATCGGAAAGTCACAAACAAAGTCAATCAGATAAAATGAGGGGTTATCCCAATGATCGACTTGGGCCGGAAAGGTTGATGCAGCCGTTTGGATCATATCCTTTAACACATCGATTTGAACCTCGAGTCCATCCTGAAGCTTATATTGGAAAAGCTGATCAAGAGCCTCAAATCTTTTTTGCGGATTTTCATTTTTTATTTGTTTTAAAATGGAACGCAGCTTTAATTCAATCATCGAACCCCTACCTATCAATTCTATTAATTTTTAACATTATTAATTTATTTTATTTGATAACTATACGATCCGCAACGAGGTCGTCGTTGGAAAACCATGAGCTATTTTAACATAAATCCTTTCGAAAAAAATAAGACCTAACAGTTTTTTCCTGTTAGGTCATTTTTTTATAATGATATTAGTCTAAAACAATAATCTTCACGGTTTTTCTACCCCATTGTAATGCCTTGGATGTGGTTGGCACTAACACGTCGATTTTATGACCTTTAATTGCGCCGCCTGTGTCACCGGCAACGGCGATGCCGTATCCTTCCACCCAGACTTTACTTCCAAGCGGGATGACTCTTGGGTCAACAGCAATCAATTTCATATTCGGATGCTTACGAATATTGTAGCCGGCTGCAGTAATATGGTAGGACTCTTCCGGGCTGTAGGCCGTGGCAGTGACGTACATCTCTTTTCCGCTTACGGCTGCATTTGTTTCTTTTTCTGAAGATGGTGCCGGTTTTGCTTTTGTTGTTGGCGCAGGTGCTTTTGCCGCTTCTTGTTCATTTTTAATTTGCGCCTGAATCTCTTTCAGTTGTGATTCAATGCCTGCTTTTTCTTGCTCCGCCTGCGTCATTTGTTGAAGGATTTGATTGTATTTTTGCTGCATTATGGTTAAAGCTTGTTGGCGTTTTTGCATGTTTTGATCAAGATTATTTTGCTGTTTTGAAAGGTTCTCTTGGTCTGCTAATAATATTTGTTCTTGTCTATCAATCTCTTTTTTATCATTTTCAATCAGCTGCAGGTCTTCCTTCTGGGAGCCCAAAATATCTTTATCTGCATCCATCAGGGTTGAAACAGCGCTCGCGCGTTGGATAAAATCTGAGATGCTATCAGACTCGAAGAATAGGTTAATCATCACATCGATGGAATCATTTTGTTGAAGTGCGACGGCCCGCTGCTTCATGATTCCTGTCCGGGCAAGAATTTTATCTTCGAGGGCAACAATTTCTTGTTTCTTTTTTTCAATCAGTTGGTTTGTTTCGTCTATTTTTTGCTGTGTGTTCGCCATTATCTCTTTGTTTTTTGTAATCTCACTGTAAAGAGAGTTCAATTCTTGTTTAATTTTATCTATTTCTTGATTAACGGTTTGCTTTTCTTGGGCTTTTTGCTCCACAATTTTTTGTTTCTGTTCTAACTGCTGCTTCGCGTTATGTAGGTCTTCACTGCTTGTTTGTGCATATGTAACCATAGACCCCGTTACTGATAGCATGATGGTAAGTAACACGAGAATGATACGCTTTTTTGTCGTTTGCATACGCTTTCTCCCTTCCTTAGTACTCTTATTTATACCAGAAGAATATGCCAGCAATGTTACAAAAATATTAAAAGTACATCACTTTTTGTCATATTACAATAAAAGGTGTCATTTCTGTGTCATAACAGTGTCTACTTTTAGTACAGGAATGTTCGTGGTGGTGCCGCTTTTTGGAGGGTGCTTTTCTGGTATCCCTTTCTTGGTGTCAGGCACCAGGTGGGGGGAAATTGGCTGAAATAAAAAAAAGGACTCGGGGGGCGGTAGGTTAATCATCCGAGCTAATAAATAGA
>NZ_BCUX01000111.1 GCF_001591445.1 Neobacillus drentensis NBRC 102427
GTCTTCATGCAAAGCAGGAAGCATTTCTGGATGGCTTCGTTCATGCGTTTGAGTTCCTAGGAGGAGTTCCGACAGAAGGTCTACTTGATAATCTAAAAACAGCTGGAATAAAAATCCTTCAAGGCAGAGATCGCCTAGAACAAGAGGCGTTCATTGGTCTCCAGGCTCATTATGTGTTTAAAGCTTAATTCTGTAATCCTGCAAGTGGAAACGAAAAAGGTCGTATCGAAGGCACTGTTGGATATGTAAGAAGAAATTCTTTGGTGCCTCTCCCTATGGTTCAATCTATGAATGAACTGAACGAGTATCTCCAAGATTGGTGTTTAAAGGAAGCTAGAAGGACTCACGTCCCTAATAAATCAGAGACTGTCCTAGAAATGTGGGAGAAAGAAAAAGAGAGTCTCCATCCTCTTCCTACTAATCGTTTTGAAGCTTGTAACCTTCTATCGTGCAAAGTTAATAAGACTTCCCTTATTACAGTGGAACCAATCGTTATTCTGTGCCCTGTAGCTATGCTGGTCAAGCTGTATGGGCAAAATTTTTTGTCGATCGAGTAATCGTAGTGGCTCAAAACCGTGTGATCGTAGAACACCCTCGTTCCTATGAACGCAATCAAGTGATTACGGTTCTTGATCATTATTTGGAAGTCTTACTTAAAAAACCTCGGGCAATCCGGGAGGCTCACGCATTCCAATCCACTGAAATCCCTGATGTATTCAAGCGATTCCATTTGAAAATGCGTGAGCAGGAGGGGTCTGAAGGTGATAGGAAGTTCATTCGACTTCTCCTCCTCCATCGTAATATTGGTATGGATAATTTAACAAAAGCCTTATTGGAAGCAGAGAAAACGCAAGTTTTCCGATATGAGACCGTCCATGAAATTATACAAAGGCTTACAAACCAACACATACCAATCAGTACTCTTCCAACTGATAAAACACCAGTCAATCTTCTAGATTACAAAGTGAATAAATCCAGTATTGAACAGTAAGCTCAATTAACAGGAGGCACTAGGAAATGACAACTGAACTACTTTTAGATCACCTTACTAAACAACTACGGATACTTACTATTTCAGCACAATACCGTTCTCTTGCAAGAGAGGCTGAGAATCGTAACTTGAGTTATGAGGAATTTCTATTGGCGTTATTAAAAGCAGAATCAGAGTCTAGAGAAGAAAATCAAAAACAAAGAAGGCTTAAACAAGCTGCTTTTCCTGTCCAGAAAACAATAGATAGCTATGATTTTAGTTTGATGCCAAGTCTGAACCGAAATCGTTTTCTGACTCTATCAAAGGGAGATTTTGTGGAGAAGAAGGAAAACATAATATTCTTAGAAAACAGTGGGACTGGAAAGTCGCATCTGGCTACCGGGATCGGAATTGAAATGATTAAAAATGGTTATAAGGTTAAGTTTATCTCGGCTGCAGAACTAGTAAAAGAACTCCTTTTGGCTAATGAAGAACACAAGCTAGGTGCATTAGAAAAGAGGTGGCTCAAATTTGATTTGATCATAATCAAATGAGCTAGGATAGTGCCGTTCACGAAAATTGGTTCAGAGATCTTGTTCCAATTCTTTGCCGGTCGCTACGAACGAGCTAGTGTGATGATTACTACGAATCTAGAATTTACGGAATGGACCTCCATTTTTGGAGATGAAAAAATGACCGCAGCTTTACTAGACCGACTAACCCAAAAGCTTATATCCTTCTTCTTAATGGATAATCGTATCGATTTAGACAAAGTATGAAACAAAGGGATGAGAGCGACCAATAGGCCTAAACTCCAAGTCCTCCCCCATTGAAATAACTCAGAATTAAGTGGCTCACTTTTGAAGTGATCACAATGGCTCAAATTAATATTGACAAATACAAAATCATTTATAATAAATTATTAGTACATATTGTAATCAATTGTTTACAATCTATTTATCAGTTCGAAAAATAGATTGCAATTATTTTGAAACAGAATTTCAAAGAATATATTTTTTAAATTTGACATGGAGGTATTAATTTGAAGAAAATCTTATCATTATTATTTATATTCCTTTTTTTCTATCCAGTTGTTAGTTTAGCTGCAGAGGAACCTTCTCTTATTTCAAATAAAGAACTTAGTGATGGCATCGTTTCCCGTAATTCACACCACTCCATGGCTACTACTAATGACGGGGGATTTATTAATATTGGAACCAAGGTTTACCCACTACCAAATGGATATCCTAATAAGGATATAGTATTGATAAAATCCGATGCTGAAGGAAATGTAGAATGGGAGAAGCATTTTGGTAGTTATGATACTGATGAAGGATTTTCAGTTATGGTACTCCCCTCAGATGAATACATATTATTGACTAGTATGTACTTAAATGGAAATCACCAATCTGTTTTAATTAAAACGGATTCATCAGGAAATGTAATATGGCAAAAAACTATTGGTGGGATTTTTGAAGGTTATAATGACATAAATCTTACGAAAGATAATGGATTTATATTAACAGGAAGAGGCAGAGGTTATGCCCCTGATGGACTAACTTATAGTGGAGTTGCTCTTAAAAAGCTTGATTGAAATGGACAGACACTTTGGCAAAAAGTATATCCTACCAAAAAAGTTCGAAACCCTTTTGGGGGGACTGATTATCGTGATAGTCATGGAACTTCCGTTAAACAAACAAATGACAATGGGTTCATAATTACTGGTTCTGGTTTACTTCCCGATTCTTTTGCTGATTGGCAAGATATTTTGGTAATTAAGACAGACAGCAATGGAAACATAGTCTGGCAAAAAACATTCAATTCAGTTGGTTTAAGTTCGTATTATGACTTTATTGAAGAAGGGGAAGCTATAGAGGAAACAGCCGATGGTGGTTACATATTAACAGGACATAATTCCGAAGCTTATCGTATAGTTCTAATCAAGTTAACTAGCGGTGGATTAGTAGAATGGATGAAGACCTATGAAGGAAATGGTTCTGGGAATTCTGTAAAAGCAACTAGTGACAATGGCTTTGTTATAACAGGTAATAAAAAGACAAATGTAAATATTCACAATTACGACTTATATTTATTTAAAGTAGATTCAAAGGGGCAATAAAATATGGGAGAAAACTATGGATTTTTCATCCCAGGATACAGGTTTAAATGTTTTTGAACGAAGTGGTTATTATTATATATCAGGACTAAGGCAAAAAGACAATAGATCTTCTTTATTTTTAGTAAAATTGCTTAATAAAAATATTCAGTTAACTGCAGTTAAGACAGATTTAAGGACTCCACAAGTAAAAAATACAAGTATACAAGTTACAGTTAGAGCAATAGGAGGAGTTGAAAAACTATATAAGTTTTGGATTAATGATGGGACTGGGTGGAAAGTCGTTCAGAATTATTCAACGAGTAATACATTCAA
>NZ_BCUX01000112.1 GCF_001591445.1 Neobacillus drentensis NBRC 102427
AACTCATTTCTTAAAACTTCCCATAATTTTGATTGGTGCTGACACCAATCTATTTTTTTGCCTTCAAATCGATTCTCCACAAAAATCTTCACAACTTCCACACAGCTTCACTACAAGTTCTACATATGTTTTTCTTATGATAAAGACAAGTTAATACGGAAATGGTTCGAAGAGCTCATTTCTTAAAACTTCCCATAATTTTGATTGGTGCTGACACCAATCTATTTTTTTGCCCATAATTATATAAGCCACCACATAAGGTGATAGCTTACACTATAGATCATTAAATTTCTAATGTACCCTATTTTGAATATAGTAACTTAAACTACTTCCCTAGCCCTGAATAATTTCATTCCGATCATCTGCTTGCGGAGGTTCCTCCATCCACCCATGCTTAATCATTATCTTCGCTCCCGCCTCCGCATACAGAGCTATTTCCGGAAGCAACGTCGCATACTTTAGTGCAATATCCCTTCTTGGACTTGCAGCTATAGCCATCCCGTAATTTCCAATCCCTGCGGCAATCATTGATGAGACATTAAACATCATTAATTTATCTGAAAAAACAGATGTGGTTGAATCAGAAACTGCGGAATCCCAGCTCATCGGAACAGGAAGATCCTCACTTTTTAAAATCTCACTAAATAGATCGACATGTTGTTGTGCAATTTGCCTTCCTCTTACCAAATATTCTTTCACTTCTTTATCCTGTGCTATCTGGGCATACCCTGTGATTAATGCCTTACCCAGCATATTTGTTTGAATATTTGAAAACAAATGCGTGACTTCCACTGAAGTAATCGACCGCTTCTGACCGAAAAGCCTGCCAAAAAATGGTCCCGTTTCACAAAATCAACTTTGTCAGGTATAGAAATGTATGGAGGTCTGATGTATGTACCTTGTTTCAACATGAGCTCCCTAATTAAATCCTGCAACTTCATAGCATCTTTAGATATTCGTTTAAAAAAATCAACTACATCTGGACGTGTAACCAATCCTAATGCCGCACCGCTAGCTGCCATAGCAAGAATAGACAGATTGCGATAAAACATTAATACAAAAGTGTCTGAGAATAGTTTTGGGGCTTTTGGATTGACATCTTGTTCCGTAAAGCCAATCGGGACAGGAAATTCCGCCTTTTTAAACAGTTCCTGCATAATCGTAATGTTGCCTTTGGCCACATCTAATGTAAATTCAATAACGGGACGTACTTCCTCATCTTCCACCTTCTCTAAAAAGTAACTTCCCACACACACTGCTAAAGTGTCACTTAAATATTGAGTCCATAATCCTGACATTTCAGCAGCCGTTAATCGGATTTTTGTTTTATCCTCCATCGAATCGCCTCTCTGTTCTTTAAATTCGCATAATAAATTCCAGTAACTATTAGAATCCACAAAAGAAGAACATTTATTATCCACATTCAAGATTTCATACAACTTTTTCTCTTTGTCTAACCCCAAATGTGAAAACCACAACATTTTTTTTATAAAATGAAGCATCTTAAAACGATTGGATTCATTTTACAACAAAGGGTATATTCTAGCAGCTAAAAAAATAGTAGAATAATGATAAACAAATTTAGAGGAGTAGATTCAACTTGGTTGTCCTTCGCATTCTTAAATCGATCCTGAAGAATAAGTTTCTAATATATCTACTTCTCACATTAATCCCAACTATAGCAATCAGTACGGTCATTGCACAGCACCAAGTAACAGTTTTGGAAAATCAAAATCGAATGAAAGCACAAGAGTATGCCAACTTTCATACGAAGAGCATTGAAAATTTACTAGGCGAAACGGTTGGTAGAGTAGAAATGCTCGCTACTTCTATTAAATATCAAAAAAACAACTTAAATGATGTGGAAAATTTACTTAAAGAAACAACAGGGAAAGATCCTCGGCTTTCAGGTTTTTTTTGGACAAATGCAAATGGAGACTTATTACTTAGCACGAATACCAATTCAAATAAAATCAATGTAAGTGACCAACCTTATTTTCAGCAAGCAATCAAAACAGAGAAAACAAGTTTTTCAAACGTACATATTGGCAGGGTCACAGGAAGGCAAATTATTTCCATCGCTACTCCCATTGTCGACCATGGTCAAGTACATGGGGTTCTCGTTGCTAGTTTGCGAATAGACGAAATTGAAGCAGCAATTAAAACAAATGTTAAGGATGAGATGGTCATCATCACAGATGGCGCTGAACATGTTTTAATATCAGCAGGATCTGTTCCTGAAGAAGATTCTATAAAATCCAGTTTGCAGATAGCCAAAATACCTTTGACGATTTCTGTCTTTGTCAGGACTGAAAAGATAATCGCTTTTTGGAAACCCTTTTTAATATACCTAATCATCTTTCTCACGATTTCAAATATCCTATATATATGGGCACAGTACTTCCTTTTAAAAAGGAAAGTAAAACGTGAAAATGAACAAACTGAACATCATAAATTAGAACTAATCGGGAACCTGGCGGCTAGTACGGCCCATGAAATACGAAATCCATTAACTGGGATTAAAGGCTTAGTCAAACTTTTAAGTGAAGAATATCATGATAAAAAGGCCCAAGCTTATTTTGAAGTGATTCAAATGGAGATTGATCGAATCAATGTAATCGTAAGTGAATTACTTGTTCTTGGAAAACCGACGGCCCATACATTGAAAAAATGTAATGCCAATACCATAGTGGCTGAAATTGAGCCGATTATTCATTCGGAAGCCAATTTTATGAATGTGGAATTATCCGTTGATTATCATACCGAAGAATTGCCTGTTTCTTGTGTCAAAGATCAGTTAAAGCAAGTCATTCTTAATTTAACAAAAAACTCCTTGCAAGCAATGCCGTTTGGTGGGAAATTATCCATTTCACTTGATAAACAATCAGATAAATGTTTGATTACAGTCGCTGATAACGGTGTTGGCATGCAGAAAGACCAACTTAACCAAGCATTTAAACCCTTCTATACGTTAAAAAAGGATGGCTCCGGACTAGGTTTAACGGTTTGCAAGCGAATCATCGATTCCTATGGCGGGGAAATTTCAATTAAGAGCATTCCAAATGAAGGAACTGAGGTCGTCATTACACTGCCTTTGATAATGGAGAAAATATAGTATAAAAAAAACATGAAGGGTCCCGTTTTGAGGTGCTTTTCCTAAAATACGTGCTGAAATGACAGTCGTATTGGCATCGTTATTGGTAAATAAAAAAGTAAAATAAGCGGAGATTTTCCGGCTAAATGCAGAATGGAGCTCGTTTCGGGGGATATAAGCGGAGG
>NZ_BCUX01000113.1 GCF_001591445.1 Neobacillus drentensis NBRC 102427
TTAAACGTTTGATTAGTTTGCAGCGGTCGAAGGGTGTAAATTTAAAGGGAAATAAAGTGAATGGAAGGCTTAACTGCCCAGGTATCGACAAGTATTTTATACAATTACAGAGATAAACGTTAATATACCAGGGCTGATACCAGTTTTAATCAAACGTTTGGTTAGTATATCGCTGGGCGATATATCTTGCAAAAATTGTGCTAACATAAAGGTTAAGTGAAGCTTCTCATTAGTTTGAAACTTGTGAAAGATTGGCTCGAAAAAAGCCAATCTTTCTTTACGTTTCTTTTCTTCTTTTCTTTCCAATCAATAAAGTGATTTGTCCCATCGTGATGGGCAATGAGCTTTTTTTTCGATAAGCTAAATATTTAGGGAGCCACATATCGGCATATTTATCCTTGAATTTTCTTAAACCTTGAAACGAATAGAAAAATTGCCCATGCAAAAATATTTGCGATGCAACCTTTTCACTTAAAAACGAATATTTTGACAGCCCTACATTTGATAAAGGAGCCATTCCAATATTAAAGTATTGATATCCATGTTCTTTTGCCCATTCAAATAATGATAGAAAAACAAAGTCCATCGTTCCGTTTGGCGCATCCTTTTCAAAGCGCATCAAGTCCAACGAAATGGTTTGGTTTTGATCATAAACCGGCATCATGCTGACAAATCCAAGAATCTCTGTTCCTTTTGCTCTAACAACGGCTATTTCTGCTTTATTGAGGTAAGCCTCATCAAAAAAACCGAGGGAAAACCCTTTTTCCGTTCTTCCTTGAAGCCATTTATCAGATATATCCTTAAGTTCCTTCAAGAATTCTGCATGAAAGGGAGGGTTTACAATCTCAAATTGATAATTTTCCCGTTCAAACTTATTTTTTACTGCCCGGGCTCCTTTCATTTTTTTGCCACTAAATGAAAAGCTGATTAAATCAACATACCCCTCCTCGCCGAGCTTGAAAAAATCATAACCACTTTCATGCAGATAAGGTAGCATTTTCTCGCTGACCTCGTAAAAAACTGGGGTATACCCATGAAGGTCCGCTGTGTCGCGAAATTCTTCTATGGCAAGTGGCAATTCATCATGGTCTCCTACAGGGTCACCGAGGACTACAAGTTTGTCCGCATATATTTGATAGGCAAATAAGACGTTGTCTTTTTTATTCCAATAAATATATTTATCATGTAAAAAAATTAAATGGGTTAGGACCGTTCCATTATAATGATCCAAATGGTTCATGATTTTCTCTTCCTGGGTAATGGATGTTTGCAATTCCCATTTTTTATTCCGTCGAATCAAATAGCCGATGAAAAAAAGGAGCATCGCTATTAACAAGCCGATTAATGCGCTATTAAATAAATCACGATAGTCTTTTATCAGATATGGTGAAAGCTTTGGACTCACCTTAATTTCAGTGGAAGGCAAATTGAGATAGCCGATTAATATAAACATAAAGGCAATAACGACAAACATACCGATATCAAAAATAGTTTTGCCCCAGCCTAAAACAAAGCGCTCTCTGTAAAATCGCTTTTTAGAAGCTCTCAAAAGCACGACAACAATTAAAATATAAAATGCCTCCTCATAATCAAACCCCTTTAAGAAGGTGAATAAGGCTGCAAAAATTAAAACGACCATCGTTAGGTGATAGGCACGCTTCTCTTTATATTGAATACCACGGGATAACCCGAGCAGGATAAAACCAGTTGCTACGGAGAGGTGATGCGATATATTCATAATCGGAAAGGATAAAAATTCTTGAGCGATCTTTAACCTTCCGATAATACCTGGGACGGCTGCTGAAAGAAGCAAAACAAGTCCTGACAAAAAGACCAAGAATGTTAATAGTATGTGGCTAATCCTTACCAGGATGGCATCAGGAACATGATTCCACGATTGATTCCACTTGTTCCAAAAATCCTTAATGAATAAAACTAACCCCACTAAAAATGGAAGAATAAAATAGCCGATCCGATAAAATAGCAGAAGAACCACGACTTGCTCTTCGGGAACACCTAAAACATGCATACCCCAAATAAAAACTAGGTCAAAGGACCCTAAACCTCCGGGAATCATACTAATAATTCCGGCGCATGAAGCAATGATAAAAACGGGTAAAAGCCCGGCAAAATCAATTGGGATTTTTAACATTATGCATAATAACCAAATAGCAACGAAAATGGCCATCCATTCAAGTAACGAAACGATAATTAGTTTGAGCCCCATATCAAACTTGATCGTTGAAACTCCTTGTTTTTTTCGTTGAATAAAATAGATGGTGATAAAAACCGGCAGATACAAACTTACCGCTGCCACTGCCCAAAAAAGCCATTTTTTATCATGAAAAAGAGGGGTGCTTCGAAAACCGACAAGAACGACCCAGGTAAGCAAAGAGATCCCAGTGAGATAAAACAATGAAACAGAGGCAATTTTCTTCACCAGTATCTTTTTGTCTGCTTCAGCTTCCTGATAGAAATAGGTTCTAAGTGTAGCGCCGATAAGACCTCCAAAGCCAATTAAGTTTGAAAAGGTATTCGCAATAAAAGACTTTTTTACCAGTTCTCTTACCGGTATTTTAACGCCTAATATTTTTGCTAAAAATACATCATAGAAAAACATTGGGAAAATGGCACAAAAGGTAATGAGAAAAATCAAGACCATCTTAGCCAAATGTAATTGACTTACTTCATGGCGGAACAACTGAATATTCATGTTTCCAGTAAACTTTTTTATTTCATATCCTGCGAGAACTAATAAAATCATCGGAAATAGAATTTTTAAGAATAAAAAGAGCTTTTCTTTGGTTATCTTTTTCATAAATCCTTCACCTAATTTCTCCTTGATCGCCAGGGATAGACAAATCCAATCAAAATAAGAATCTAATTTGTATTTTGTATCGAAAGTAGACAAATATTCCTAAGAAACTCGGTTAGGGGATTTTTAATATTGTTCCAATGGTTAAATATAAATCAGAATTATAGAATTGGTGCATTCTGTGAAATGGTTTAAACGGAACTTTTTTAAAGGGGAGGATAAAGAGGGAGGTCACCCTTACTCATCATCCAAAATTTGATATCGATGAAGATGCTCTTATAGTGGCAGCAAAATCAGTTGCACAAGTTGTTTGTGATTATTACGTTATAGAATAGAATAAACCAACACCCGCATACTCATGATTTCAGTCGTGAGTGTGCGGGTGTTTTTTAGTTTTATAAAAGGAAAAAGAAAATTGCTTAACT
>NZ_BCUX01000114.1 GCF_001591445.1 Neobacillus drentensis NBRC 102427
AACCCGACATTTTGGCAAAATGAAGCATCACATCGGTTTTTCCCATTGACGGTCTTGCGGCTATGATCGTCACTTCCCCATCCTGAAACCCTCCCGTCAAAACATCGAGCTTTTGGATACCTGTTGTTGCGGTTATCAGCTCTTTTTGATCTTCCCAGGGTGCCTCAAAGATATCTGACAATGCTTGTGTTAACGACGTGTGATCCTCCACTTTTAATTGGTTAATTTTATCCAATTCAGAAATGACCTTCGCAATCTCCCAATCATTCATGGCTGCCAGTTTTAAGATGTTCCTTTTTTCTCGTTCCTTCCACAAATCAAGGATAAGCTTCTCCATATTGTCGAACTTCTCGAGATCGGCATATGTTAACAACTCGGAAAGATAGGACATCCCGCCAAAGACGTCAAGGTCAGGCAAGGTTGTAAAGGTGATCAAATCAATATTCTTGCCTGCCTGGGTTAATTCCAGCATCCTCTGCATTAATTCTTTATGCCTTGTACTTTCCAGCTGTTCAGGCTTGACTACGGTGTCCTTGAGCAAGTACTCGGCCTTCATCAGGCTTCCTAAGAACGCTTTTTCGGCAATACTCACCAGTCTTCACCTGCCGTAATATCAAGGTCAAAACCGCTTGGGATATCTCTTCCTCGAGGAAACGATTCCTTTGATTGCCAATGTTTTTGTACAGGCTTTTGGCTCTCAACATGTGAATCAATTTCTTCTACGGACAGTAAGGATTCATTTTCCCAGTTCTTCAAAATAGCTACCACATAGGTCAGCCTTCGCTTGTTATTCGCACAGGCAATATTCATCGCTTTTAAAATCACAGCTTTTGGCTGTAAAAATCTAGAATCATCTAACCAGGTTAACAGCTGCTGTTTACCATTCACGTTACTAAAACCAAATCCATTGTTGTCCCAAAACTCTACAATTTCTTTCACATCTACAAGTTTTTGATTATTATGTATGGTATCGTCACTTTTTGGATTACTCTCCATTTGGGGATCAAGAACTTCTTGTTGTTTTTCTTTATCTTTATCTTTATCTTTATCTTTATCTTTATCTTTATCTTTATCTACTTCTTGTCCACGTATCGTATGTGGATTGGTCAACGTATCGTCAATCTCTTCACATTCAGGCGTTAGATCGGTAGCAGTTTCATCTTGTTCACGAACTTTCTCGTTGAAAATAAACTCTTCTTTTTTACAAAAAGATTCATATAGGCTGCGGAATTCCTGTTTTTGAATCAACTCTGAAACATATTGAATTAATGAGGCATCTTTGACCGCTTTTAATTCGGAACAAATACAATCCATCATTGGTTTCCCAGCTTTATCAAAGTTATTTTCCCCCCAGTTTTTAATTGCCAGCTCTCTCGTTTCAGGATTGTAGCGAATCAGCTGGTGATGCGTGATGAATCGTTCCATTAATGAATGAACACTTTCAATGGAATAGCCCATATCAAATGCCATCTGCTTTTTCGTAATTTGATAGATTCCAATTTGAGTACTACGCTGATTCGTTAATAGATATAAATAAAAGTATCTGTCCTCTGGTGTCATCTCCTCTGAAACCATTGGATCCATCCAAAAATCAATACGCACTTTTCTAAACTTTGCCACTCTCAACCACTACCTTTCTCCTAATTAGTTTCCTTCATATTCTATATAGAAATAAATGAAGCAATTGGTCATAGGTTTTTCAATAAAATATGAATAGTTTATGACAACTTTCATCACCTTGTCCGGTACTTGGATTTTATGTAAAAAGGCCAGGTCCCGTACTTCTACAATATCGAGATTGGCGGGTTAAAGCGAATCACCAAATTTCATATTTGAGGCCCATTTTTAGAGCAAAACATCAAAAAAGACCTCCAAATTTGATTTTTGAAGGCCTTTTTTGATGTTTTGGTCATTTTTTACCCTTTTTTGTGTGAAAGCATTTTTTCTTGGATGATATAAAAAGTACTGTTCACTGAAAGAATAAACAAATTTGACTTGCCTGAAAAACAAAAAAATGCCAGGCATTATCCTATTCCTGGACAATGCCCGTGCACTTTTTTTCTGTATATCTTTTTCCACCAAACCTTTAAAGCAAGTAAATATTAAATAATCCCTGAAAAAAGGGTCAGTCCCCCAGTCCCCCGGTGCGTTATAGCGTAAGCTAGCGGCGGACTGACCCCAAAATTTAAAAACACGATACCAAAACAGATTAATTTGATCTTTTTTCAATTGGAAAAATTTAAACATAACAGTGGGTTTATGTTAATATAAGAATAAACGTAAGTGTATAAGGAGGTTTTGAAAGTGGCGATTAATAATGATGAATTGTTTAAGCTGATAAAGGACCTGCCTGAAGATGCAAAGAAATCTGCCTATGATTATATAAGATATTTATTTTATACTCATTCCCGACCAGATTGGAATGAAATAAGGGAATTGGAACCTGAAAATTTTCCATTGAGCAAAGAAGAAGAGCGGCAACTAAAGAATAACTCGGAGTTTGTTTCTTGGGAGGATGTCAAGCGTGAGCTTAACCTACCAATTGACACTAAGTCGTGAATCCATCAAATTTTTAAAGAAACAAGAAAAGGCTGTTCAAGAGCGGATTGGAAAAGCACTTAATGGATTAATAATTAGACCACCTATAGGGGATATAAGGCCATTAAAGGGTAGCAATAATAAAATGAGACTTAGAGTCGGGACGTATAGATTAATTTTTGAAGTTGACCATTACGAAGAAATTGTCTACATTTTAACTATTGATAATCGTGGAGATGTTTATAAGTAATGGCTGAAACAACAAAAAAGTGCCAAGCACCATCCAATTTTCTGGAGAGTGCCTGGCACTTTTTTTCTCTTTTTATATTGTTTTTAAGAATTCTCTTACTTGATCTGCAGTTTTGGCATTTGCACTATATAAATGGGTAAGCTTGTCAACTATCTAACAAACTTCCAATTTCATTGAAGAAAACGGGCTCAAATTTAATCCCCGAAACTTTGTATCATATTTGCAATGTGGGCGTAGGCACCACCAGCAAGTAAGGCAGATG
>NZ_BCUX01000115.1 GCF_001591445.1 Neobacillus drentensis NBRC 102427
TCTGACCCCAAGATTGCTAATAACGGAAAGAAGAGACAACCAACCACCCCAACAATATTCAACTGCAACTATATTCTATCACTTTCCATCACTCTAAAAACCTATCAATCTTCGACAAAATCCGGGGCATAACAGGCACCTGGATTTTTTGGCAAGGTGTTACAGTAATTTCTTACCTTATTACCTCCTGCTTGCTTTTTTGAGTCTCTTCCAAAAAATCTCCTAAATGTACTCTTTTTTTTCCCAATCAGCCTTTTCATATTCACTCATCGAGTCGTTTAATCCCAAATAATTTGCAATAGAAAGAACAACAAGGGTTATATTCGTAAAAACTTGAATGATATGTATTAGCTTCTCAAATCCTATAAATTCAAGATTAAATGAAAAGTTAAAGGCCGATACAGAACCGCTATACATTAAACATTCAAAAAAATTATTACTATTAGCACTGTCTATTATATTAGTGTCTAAAAAATAAATAATAGCAAATAATAAAGTCACTTCAACATAGCTATGTACGGCTAATGAAATTCTATTGCCTTTTTTTAAAGTTGATAATCTTTCACCAATTTCTAAGTCATGGGTCATTCTAGGACTAACCACATCATTATAAAAAGCATAACAAATCTCAAAAACTCTTGAGAAGGTATGTAAAACTACAAAAGTAAACATAATCTCCTTCAATGGATTCCCTAAAATTCCTTGTGAAACAAACAGGATTATAAAAATTGAAACAAAGCTTACTAGAATAATATTTGCCCAGTTACTACATAGTACAAATAATTTTCTCCGCCGCTTCCGCATATGTATTTCACACTCATATTCACGGTCGTTCTTAAAATACCTACAATCAATTTTTCTCCCGTTATACGTGTGAAATTTAGTAAGACCTCTTCTTTTGTTACATCTTTCTTCAAAATAATATTTATTTAGTATATCTTTAAAGATCCTTGCAAAGACATAGTCTGGTGATATAAAGAATAGAATTATTTTGACTCCCCTAATTTCTTTAGTGCAGGTTCTCCAACATCTTAAGAAAGGATTTATCTTATTTTTTCTTTCTACACGCCTTAAGGAAATATCATAAACTATGTAATGTAAAACATATGCCACAATAATTGTAATCAGAAAACCTAATATCCATTCAGAAAAGTTAATCCCGAGAGGTTTTGATAATTTATTGAATTTAAAATCAAGTCCGCTTAAAAAAATAAAAGGGAGTAGAAAAATAATAGAACATAGTTTAAAAGCATTTACTGGATATTTTTTCTGTCTATCTTCCAATGTATATTTCACCTTTCCTTGTAGCATTTTCCTTTACTTTAGATTTATCATTATTGAAAAATAATAGATAAATTCTACCGCTTTCTATATCATTAGTCACTATCAAGGGGATAGCCCCTATATATATTAGCCAGTCCCTCTTAGAGTGGGGATCTGACCCCCGAATTCTAAAATATACATAGACAATAGTTTGACTATTACTGTAGAAACTTTTACAGTTCCTGAAGGATACAAAAGCTTCGCAAATAATTCCTATCATCACCACTATGATTTACTAGGAAGAGGATTTAATCAAAATAAAGATGAAAGTGTAAAACTAGTCGTCCAAGATTTACGTGAATTGATGGCTGCATAATCGGATAATACATAGACCAATTCAACCATGTCGGAATTGCTAAGATAACTCGGGTTTTACTGAAATAAAAACACCCTTTCAAGAAGAAAGGATGTTTGTGTATTGTGTTAGTAAACTTTTTCTTTATAAAATGCTTGAATCTGTTGGTCTCCATTTTTTGCAGCAATCATAAGGCTCATAGTAACCAGCATTGCGAAAGAACCAACAAATAAACCTGTGATAAAAATTAACATAGGTACCCTCCTATTTTATATTTCATAATTCGTCGGAAGGTGGTCATATTCGGTATCTGGCTAGCTTAGTTTATAAAAACCTTAGCCCCTATAGCTTTGCGCCACCATCTTTCAATGGATTTGCCCTTTTCGTACGAACTATGTATCTATTTTATACCATAAATTACTTAATATAGATAGTTCGAATAACCCTTTAAAAACAAAATACTAGACTTCGGAACTATTGATAGCTATATATAGGCAACCACTAATAAGAAAATTCAGTACTTTGTTTGTATTGTTTTGAAAAATAAAAAACAACCCCAGAGTCGAGGTTGCTAGGTAAACGCCTTCAATTTATTGTTGTGATTCAAGGAGTTGGTCTCCCCGCTAAGCTGCAACCATAAGACTCATAACTGTAAGCATTGAGAACGATCCAACAAATAGACCTGCAATAAAGATAACCATAGTGTAACCTCCCAGAGTATATTCATAATCCGTAGTAAGGTGATCATATTCGGTAACTGGCTGGCATAGTTGTAAGAACCTTTGCCCCTTTAGTTTTGCGCCTCCATTTTTCAATGGGTTTGCCCTTTCGTACGAACTATGTGTTTATATTGATAGTATACCAATAGTTCCTAGTGTTTTTGATAATCTAGATTTGAGCCACTTTTAAACGTTTTGATCACATAAAAAATGAGCCACATGATTCCCAATTCTATTAACCTCTCTTATGATAGGAAGTGACCAAACTTACTTCATTTGAGAGGAACGAAAAGGATGATCGAAATGGCTCAATTTCATAATATCAAATTTTTAACAGAGGTTGAAGGTTTATCGCAAAGGCCAATTGCGACAAAACTTGGAATTTCTCGTAACATCGTGAGTAAATACCTGAAAAATAATACAGCACCAACAACACTTTTACGAAAATACGTGTATGGAACAAAGGAATTTTCTCCAGAAACAAAACGAGTCATTCCAATCATTGATCAATGGTTAGAAGATGACCTAAAGAGTTAGAAAAGCAAAAGCATACCGCTATCAAAATTTTAAGAGATTACAAGATGAATATGATTTTAAAGGATCTGCCTCAAATATTCACAAAATCGTAGCCAAACGCTGGCAACAAATCCAGGAAGTATATATTCCACTTTATTTTCAACTCGG
>NZ_BCUX01000116.1 GCF_001591445.1 Neobacillus drentensis NBRC 102427
GCGAAGTCCACTAGCCGCTGGGCGCTGGAGCTGGATTCAGAAAACTATTCCAAGTTATCCACAATAAATAATTTTATAATTTCCTATACAACAAAAAAGGCTCCGATTTCTATGAAATCGGAGCCCAAATTTACCTAATTAATTTCTGCCTTTTCTCTTTTCAGCTAAATCAATTGCAAGTTGCGCTGTACGCTTTTTGTTTAATGGATACAAAAATACGATCATTAGGAACACTATACCAAGTACAATTGCAGGTACTAGCGTACCTAGTGTATGAATTCCTTGTAGAGCTTCACTTGTTTGTTTTTCGGCACCTGCAGTGTAACCAACTGCTGCAATCGCTGCACCGCCCACACCACCGGCAACAGCTTGTCCGATTTTACGTGCCATAGAATAAATTGAGTAAACGGTTCCATCTTCACGTAAACCAGTTAAATACTCATGATAATCAATAACGTCTGTAACGAAAGCCCAAATAACAAGGTTGAAGAAACCATAACCAAACATTCCAACGGTTAAAACTCCGATAAATTGTGTTGCTGTTAAGTTAGGAAGGAAATATAGAACCGTGTATACAAGAGTAGCAAGTAATAAACCGCCAGAAGCCACTTCTTTTTTACCAAATTTTGAAACTAACGGTCTTACCATTGGCATAGCTACAAATACAGCTATCGATTGAAGAAGACCAACCATACTCAATGCTTTAGCGTTTCCAAAGTAATCTTTAAATAAATACACGTTTACAGTACTAATTAACATGAAGCAAATTATGAACAGTAAAGAAAGGATAAGGAACACAATGAGTGGTTTGTTTTTACCAAGACCTTTTACCGTTTTGCCAAAGTTCGCTTTTGGTTTATTTGTTTCATCAATTACAATACGTTCAACAGATAATTTATAACAAGCAATATAACAAGCGAGTGCAAGAACACCGAAAACGATTGCACCTAAAAGGAATCGATTCGCATCTGCTTTATTATCAACAAACAAAATCATTGGTCCAACAACGTTTATGATTAATCCTGCTAAGTTACCACCCATTGTTCTCCAGCTTGACAATGCCGTACGTTCTACAGGATCGCCTGTGATTACAGAAGCCATTGAGCCATAAGGAATATTAACTGTACTGTATAATGTTCCCCATAAAATGTAGGTTACATATGCATATGCAAGATAAAAACCATTAGACATACCCGGAATGTGAACAAACATTAACACACCAACAATTACGAGTGGAAATGACATTCTTAAAATCCATGGTTTAAATTTTCCGTTTGCCCCTGCTTTTCTTGTGTCAATAAAGCGTCCCCACGAAACATCTGCAAAGGCATCCCACAGACGTGCCGCAAAGAATAGTCCGCCGACTACAGCCGGATTCAAATGATAAACATCCGTATAGAAAACCATTAAAAATGCTGCTACTAGAATAAAGAAGAAATCATTTCCCCAATCACCAAACATATAACCTAGTTTGTCTTTCATTCCAAACTTTCTAAATTCATTGGCAGAACTTTGAGCAGCTTCTTTTTTTGCTGTTTGACCCATTTTTGACCCCTCCATTATGCTTTTATTTTTGTAATTTACCTTACAACCTATACCTTTAATTACTTAAAACTCTTTGAATATTCCAAACTTTGAAATCCCTTTCAAACACTTTCAAAAAAATATAAGTGCACCTCATTAATTAGTTTATTGAACTAATTAATTGGTATAGTTGTATATTAGCACCGACTTTTTACACAGTCAACAATTTTTTGTAAGCGTTTAATAAAAAAATTTTCCAAATACTTAGATCCCCTTTTCTTTAAGTAATCTAGTGGTTTCGGTTTTGAACCAAAAGTAATAGATTCGACACTTAATGTTCAAGAACGTCACTCATTGTTCATTACTGAGCAAAGTTATTTTTTTTATAATAAATATATTGAACTAAATATATAAAGAAGGTCGTGTAATTTATGGAGAAATTACTTTATGTAACTGCGAATCCGAAAGGGATCGAGAAGTCAAAGGGACTTAAAATAGGGGAAGCCTTCCTAGAGTCTTTCCAACAAGAGCGTCCCGACGTTGAAATTAAGAAAATGGATTTATTTTCCTTAGAGTTCCCGCAAATGGATGCTGATTTGGTTTCAGCAAGAGGGAAATTAGCTGGTTACGGATATACCTTAGACCAACTTTCAGAGATTGAGCGAGAAAAAATACTGAAAATGCATGCTCTCGCCAATGAGTTTATCAGTTATGATTACTTTGTTTTTGTTTCTCCAATGTGGAATTTAAACTCCCCCGCCATTTTAAAAGCATTTATTGACAATCTATTTATTGCTGGTAAAACATTTGCTCATACCGTTAACGGGCCAAAAGGACTGTTAACAAATAAAAAAGCCATTCACCTCCAAACAAGAGGTGGTCAGTATACTGGTACTCCTATGGAAGCGTTAGAATCGGGTGATCGTTATTTAAAAATCGCTCTTCGTTTCTTGGGGATTGAGGTTATGGATTCTGTTATTACTGAGGGATTTGATATTAATCCACTTAAGGTACCTGAAATTCTTGCAACAGGACAAGAAAACGCCAGGCTTGCAGCAAAAGAATTCATACGTAACCCTGTCACAATCTAGGCTAAAAATAACATTGGTTTCCTTTAATAGTAAAGGGTTCCGTTTTGAGGTGCTTTTCATAAAATACGTGCCAAAATGACAGTCGTATTGGCATCGTTATAGGTATATAAAAGAGTAAAACTCGCCATAGTAATTGGCGAGTCTTTTTATTAGAAAAGCAAAATCTTATTGATATAAAACCTCACCATAATGCCTCAAAATGAGGTTCTCTTGGATTTTTGTTATAAAACTCACTCCTTTTTAAATAAAATGTCTTTTCCTTAATCGAGTAAGCAGTAAAAGTAAAATAAGC
>NZ_BCUX01000117.1 GCF_001591445.1 Neobacillus drentensis NBRC 102427
AACTAACCGGAAAATCTCCGCTTATTTTTCCTTGCTGGGTACTTTAAGGACAGGACTTCTTATTCTGTTTACCAGGGCATACTTCATAGCTATGACAGGGATAAGATGTATATTCTTATTCCGAAGATGGAGCATTCTCATATGCCAACGCACACAATAGATACAAGCAGTGATAGCAGACAGTTTTTCCCTTTCTTCGGACCATTTGGGTTATTTGGGTTCCCTTTCTTTGGGATAAGAAGATTTGGGCCATTTTTCCCATTCTTTATTTAAAAATCAATACAAAAAAGGCTTGTAGTGGATATGTACCTACAGGCCTTTTCTATGTTCGGGCGGGCACACTTCCGGTCTGGGGAACACGAACTTCATACAAGGCTAGGTATCATTCGATAAGTAAGTTCTTAAACTCGTTATGAACCTATGCGTAATTATCGTTATTTTATATAAATTTTCATTCGCATATCCTTACATAATAAATTTAGAAATGTTCTGTATGAACGCCCAACAGTATTGATTTGAAATGGTGATCATGGAATAGAGAAAAATTAAAGTCACCCATAAGGGATAGGATAAAAATTATATATATTAAATTCCATGTTTGTCCATTTCTTATTATGCTTGTTTAACATATTTTATATTAAATTTCAAAATCTACGTTTAATTGGAGGCTCTTATGTCTAATCAAATTAATATTTTCAACCTGCACGTAAACGGGATGGCACAAAATGCAAGCATTAATATAGGAAGAACCTTACACAATAGCCATACTGCAAACTTAAAATTATTTGGTGCTAACTTTTCAATGGGAGATTTTTCACCTGCAAATTCCCTGATTATTACGGTGATTCAAGATTCCGATAAAAGTGATCAAGGTCAAAACGAAAATCCATCTTCATCAGACAAAAGCCAATGATGATTCCTCTATTCGCCGTATACGGAACCATATCTGTACGGCGGTCTGAGAGGACAGGGGTGGAGTTTCTAAAAAACTATTTAGTACATAAAAATACTCTGTAGTCCAAAGTTCCCTGATATTTTACCATTATATTAAAATGCTGTTGCATGATTTCATATAATTCAGGTTCAATATACTCTGAGTACTGGAATTCAGGCATTGAATGGTTTTGAAGGATAGATGGTTTTCTCATAAAAGTTTTTATATTTTTAAAACCAGCCTGTTGAAATAAGGTTATCCAATCGTTTTCCGTGAGGATAGAATCTAACCCATAAAATTGTTTAATTTCCTCTTCGGAATTCCCCTTAAGCCTCCCATTAGCGGTAAGTTCATTTGCAATAAACCGGCCATCATGCTTTAATAATCGAAATATTTCCTTAAGTGCTCTAGGCTTGTTGACAAAAGAAAGAACAGATTCGGAAATAATAAAGTCATATTGGCTGTCTATTAACGGACATTTTTCTATTGAGCCCTGAATAATGTCCACCGGTAATTGGTATTTTGTCATTCTATTTTTTGCTTTTTCTATCATTATAGGGTTGATATCCAGCCCTGTTACTTTTGCACCATAACGGGCTGCTAAATAGGCAGCTGTTTGACCGGTACCACAACCCACATCTAAAATTCGAGAAGATTTGTTAATCTTTTCATTCTCGAATATTTCCTTTGTTAGTTTAATACCACCAGGATGTGCACCACTAACACCAAATTTTGACAAAAAGTCTAAATATATTGAGGCCCCAATGACAACCACCTTCTCCATTTATCTTATTTGTATAATATGATTATAAAAATAAGATGGTTCCTTTAAAGTACAGATCCGTATCCAGAAACCTGCTCCTTTCAAAGTTACGATGAACCATACCACAAGTAAGTTAGGTTTTGACTTAGATGTAAAGGGCTATTCCAAAAGTCACTGAATTTTGGGGAAGCTCTATCTGTTTATAAACATTAAAGGTACTGGTTTTTAAAGTTGGATAGTATATGACCATACTTAAACTGTTAGTTCTGCTCACTCCTTTAATCGTTCTGTACAATATAACGTCCGTAATGTACAATTATAAAGTAAATGCGTTATAGTGTCTGTTTTGGACATTATAACATATAAAACTGAAGGGAGTTCACTATGTCATTATTATCGTTTTTGCTCTATGTTTTTGTTACCACTTTTACTCCTGGTCCTAATAACATTATGGCAATGTTAATTGCAAACCAATATGGTTTGAAAAGAACAGTTAAGTTTTGTTTTGGAGTAGGTGCTGGATTTTTTGTAATCATGATATTATGCAGCTACTTTAATCTTTTACTAAAAAGTTTTATTCCCAAGATTGAACTCATAATGACCATAATAGGTTCTTTCTATATGTTGTATTTGGCATATAAAATTATAAAGAGTAAACCTAATGACAAAGAGAGTAATGAGGATAAGAATACCACTTTTTTTGCTGGTATGGTCTTACAGTTTGTTAATGTGAAAGTTATTTTATATGGCATAACAGCAATATCAACATTCGTCATTCCATTTTACACATCAAATTTTAGCTTGATTATGATTTCATTATTTCTAGCTTTTGCTGGTTTTGTGAGTACTGTGTGTTGGGGAGGTTTTGGTTCAATTTTCCAAAAATTCTTATCAACTTATAGAAGTCAATTTAATGTAATTATGGCTTTGTTATTGGTATATAGTGCAGTTACAATTCTTATAAAATAAAATGAATAATTGCACTAACGTGTGTGTCTCTACGATAAGTGGAGGATTTTAGGATCAGTCCCCCGCTGCGTTAAAGTGATATCAAGGCTGGGGACTGACCCAATGTATTAATAAGCGGAGAAATTCCTCTTAATTAGAAAATAGCACTGAAAATAGCCTAAATAGACGGAGGAATTCCGACTATTAGTTCAAAAAACATGAAAGTGGGTAATTTTGC
>NZ_BCUX01000118.1 GCF_001591445.1 Neobacillus drentensis NBRC 102427
CCTCACAAGTAAACCCGTTAACAATAATCTGAGGGGGGTTCTTGTTTCCCTTTAAAGCGCTTTGGAGCACGAGGACTATTGCATCAACCAAACGGTTCTTCCAGCTAACTTACCTCGATACCAGGTGGTACTCCCTACTTTCGCAGTAAGCTCCGCTGTGAATTTCTTATTTTTGTACAAAGAAAGCTTCTGAAAAACGACATCTTTCTTCCCGCCCCAAGGCTTGCTGTAGGCGCTGCCTGTTCCTTTGAGGTACAATGTTTTGGCTTTTTGACTTACTACAGCATAGCTAATATTGGATATATCGGAGGATTTTACCCAGCCGACCACATTTGTTCCATTATCACTTTTACTAATTAAATAATAAGTTTGCCCATTGAGCATACCTTTTCTCTTAATATAGTAAACCTTATTGGTATAGGAGGACACCGCCGTAAAGTATGAGCTCGCCCCTAGCTTCTTATAAATCCTGATATTGCTTTTTTTAATATTACCCAAACGGTTTGTTGCACTTTCCAGCGTTTGGGATAGGTAGCCTCCTGAAATCCAGACTGTCTTCCCAGCTAAACTTCCACGGTACCAAGTGTTACTGCCAACCTTTTCAGTTAAATTGACCTTAAATGCTTGGTTTTTATTTTTCAAAAGATCTTTAAAAATGATATCCTTTGTACTGCCCCATGGCTTGCTATAGGCACTGCCTTTGCCGGTTAAATACATTGTTTTCGCATTTTTGTCATAGATAGTATGAGTATAATTAGTTAGATCAGACGATTTTACCCAGCCGATTACGCCTGTAACACTGCTAGGCTGGTTACTAATTAGATAATAGGTTTGATCATTGATGGTCGCCTGTTTCTTAATGTAGTAAACGGTCCCTGTATAAGTTGAACCCGCTTGAATGGCCCCCGTCTGAGTACCAACCGTTTTATAGATCTGGACGTTGCCATTTTTGATCTGTCCTAACCGGCTGGTAGTCTGCTCCACTATTGGGGCCACTCTACTAGAATAAACCCAGACCGTTTTTCCATCGAGATCGCCACGGTACCAAACCATATTTCCAACGGTTTCCGTTCCATTTACTTTAAACTCTTGGTCTTTATAGTTGGAAAGGGAACTATAGATGACATCTTTCTTCATGCCCCATGGCTTGCTATAAGCGCTGCCCTTGCCAGTAACATATAATGTTTTCGATGTAGATTTCACAGTCGATTCTGGATACGAAAGCAAATCAGAGGCCTTTGTCCAGCCAATCACTCCGTCAACACTGCTAGGCTGCTCACTTAGCAGATAATACGTCTGCCCGCTAACAAAAGCTAATTTTTTAATATAAAATGTTTGGTTCGTATACGGTTCACCTGCTGGAGAAGCAGATGCGGTATTATTATAGTCTTGATAAATCATCACCTGGCCGTTTAGGATCTGACCTAATCGATTGGTATTCTCCGTTTTATTTGGAAGTGTTTTATATTTCGTTGTGACTAACTGGACAAACTGATCCCAGCTATAACCCCACTTCTTTAAATAAGCATGCGGATCCGCGTGGTTGGTCCCACCCAAGTGATTGGTGACCGCTGAATGAGTCCAGAGCGTACCTTCGCCTGTTTTTTCAGCGTTTACCACAGGCAAATTATAATCATAAAGCACCGATGCAATGTAATTCCCATAGTTATTAATGGATCGTGCAAATTGATCAAACGTCTTCACTCGCACTAATTCAATATGCACAAATCGTTGATTCGCATAGGAACCCGCACCCCAGGCTCCATAATTCGGGTCATGAATTTCGATTACACGTGAACCATCAGCGAACGCATGCACAAAGGCACTTCGATAGTTTCTCGTCATATAAGCAATCTCACCGGTTATGGTTGAGTTGTTATTTGCCGTCTCATGAGCAACAACGCCCTCCACTTCACCATAACCATTACGATAAGTAAATTTAGTAAATATGCTTTTATGATCATATTCAACCTTAGCAGGGATTAGTTTCTCAGCAGTGATATAATCATTTACTTTGGGGTATGTCGTACCTGCTGCGCTCATGAATGAAGGCTGTACGAAAACAAAAATCAATAGTGACAAGACAGAGATGACTACTTTCCTCATTTTTCCTCCTAGTATAATAGTTTACATGTCTGATAGACTCATAAAATCTATTATACTATGACTGTTATGCTGTTTCTAAGGGGAATTTCGTTTTTTAAAATAATGTTAAAAAATTTGGTGTCAGGCACCAGTGAATTGAAAGAGAGAAGTGCAATATACACCTCTCTCTGGGTTTGGTCATAAAAATGGATCGGTTTGCGGATTTACTGGCGGATAGCCTCTCAACTTGCGGATAGCCTCCTCCAACTTGCAGTTAGCTTGTTTTCACAGCTTCCACGTTGGGAAATCAGTTTCTTTTTGTTTTTCATACTCCTTCATTCTAGAGTAGGAGTGGGATAGTTTTGATAAAATGTACCCTTGAGGGCTTGATGTTTCCTTTTTCTGGCTTAACTCTTGAATTTTTACATTCGTAAACATGTTTGAAATCAGAGCTAAGTTTTCAATCGTGTCCATTAATTCAGGGTTGTCATTGTAATTACTTTTTGCGATAAAATAGATGTAATCAAGTTTGTTCCTTATGCTCTTTAGCGTTTCGATATCAAATTGGTCAGTTGACATTACATTTCACCCCTTATCCTAAAGCATATGGAGCAAAAGGTGATTTGGAACAAAATCTAAAAATAAATATTTAATTCATAACCGTGAAGCTCAAAATAAAAAGCAGAAGTTCAGCCCTAAGGTGAACTTCTGCCTCTTTGATGCTATTTATGCACTCACTTTTGCTTTTTCATGACCAGTG
>NZ_BCUX01000119.1 GCF_001591445.1 Neobacillus drentensis NBRC 102427
TCATTATGTCAATATAATATTTTATCTTTTTTTCTATCACTTTTTTGCTGAAAAATGTTCGGCTAAAAGCAACTTCCTTATAGTATCATCTTCGATTCACTTATGCAACATTAATTTCTCTTTATTTTACTGAAAGTTCATTGCTTCAAAAACTTTTTTGAGATAATAATATTTTAATAAGAAGAAAAAGAATCAGAGGAATGACCTCTGACTCCAAATTTCACTTCATTTCAATCATGTTAAATAACAAGCTTCGCCCATTTCTCACAGATTTCCCTTTTAACAAATCGTTTAATTAAACGTGCCTTAACCTTTGAAAAATAAGGTAATATTAATGCTTATACGTTTTAACGGCAGAGTAATTACTATAAAAACTTTGCCTATTTATAGTGCGATACGCTCTTACTTTATAATAATAGGTTTTTCCATTTGTTAATGATTTATTAGTAAACTTTACTGTGCTCCCGCTTGTAATGGAACCAACTTGACTATAAGTTCCCGTTTTTGAAGTGGCACGATACACTTTATAGCCATTCGCCCCAGCCACTTTAGCCCATGATAAAGTCATCGAGGACGAACTTATCTTCTTGGCAGTTAGCTTAATAGGTGTTGAAGGGATGGCTTTGATGACTTTAATATATATAGTTGCACTTCTATTCCCTGCAGCATCAACTGTATAAACCCCAATTGTTGTACCTGCTGCTCGCTTCCCAATAGTCATACTATACCTTCCATTTTTTGCGGTGGTCTCACCTATCTTAACACTTCCTGCATAGGCATAGACTTTTGTATTGGATACAGCCATTCCAGTCAGGATGGTCCCCGTATCATAGATGACATCGACGCTTGGAGTTTTGTCTTTAAAGTTGGCCTTTACTCGATAAGTACCGCTTGTGGTTCCACTCCAGTTATATGGGTCAATATAAAGATAATAAGTTCCTTTTTGAAGAACGGCAGTTAATGTACCAACTTCTCCTGAATACACATAGTCATAATCCTTCGTTTTCCCGTAGATATCAACTAGTTTTACATAGTATTTATTTGTGACTTTATCTAGTGTGATGCTTGCACTTCCATCCGAATTCGTTGTAAATTGATAAACATCTCGATCAATATTTGAATGACTATTTGAAGAATACACTTTGTTTGAGATCATTTTTAAACTTGTTTGAGCCGTGTCATTCGTTTCAAAAGTGGTCGAATCTCTTGTAAACGTTGATGGATAGGTTGCCTTTATTCGATAACTCCCACTTGTGATTCCATTCCAGTTATATGGGTCAATATATAGATAATAGGTTCCTTTTGGAAGATTCGCATATAAAACGCCATTGCCTCCTGAAGATATATAGTTGTAGTCTTTAGAATTTCCACTACTATCCCTTAGGCGTACATAGTAACTAGCTGTACTTTTATCAAATGTAATATATACTTCACCGCTCGCATTTGTTGTAAAATTGTAAACATCTCTATCAATGTTAGTATCAGCTTTTGAACTATAGATTTTTCCATTACTGATATTCATGCTTGTTTCTTTGGTGTCATTCGTTTCAAAAGTAGTTGCACTACTCGTAAACGTGGATGGGTAGGTAGCCTTTAATCGGTAAGTGGCACTTGTAATTCCTGCCCAGTTATAGGGAATGACCTCAATATAATAAGTCCCTTGTGCAACATTCGCAGTTAAAACACCTTGTCCGTCACTTGTATAAACGCTATCTTTTGATTTTCCGAAGCTATCTACAAGTCTAAAATAAAAACGCCCTGTTCCTTGATCCAGTGTAATGTACACTTCTCCATCCTTATTTGTTGTAAATTGATAGACATCTTTATCAATGCTAGTTTCAGCATTTGAACTATAGTAACTTCCATTACTGATATTCATGCTCGTTTCTTTGGTGTCATTTGTTTCAAAAGTGGCTGCATTTCTGGTAAACGTGGATGGGTAGGTGGCCTTAACTCGGTAAGTAGCATTTGTAATCCCACTCCAGTTATAGGGAATAACTTCAATATAATAGGTCCCTTGTTCAAGATCTGCAGTTAAAACACCTTGTCCATTACTTGTATAAACGGTATCTTTTGATTTTCCAAAGCCATCTACAAGTTTCATATAAAATCTAGCTGTTCCTTGATCCAGTGTAATGTACACCTGTCCATCCCTATCTGTAGTAAATTGGTATGTATGAGTCGTCGAACTTGTAATATTTGCCTCAATAGGGGTACCGTTTGATATACTTGTTCCCGCTGCAAAGGACGTACTACTAAAAAATATAGTCATGATGAACAACAAAAAACTAGCACTTATTACCCTTTTCACTAAATCCTCTCCTTAACTTTAAAGTTATGTTTCTTTTATTATTGCATTACAAAGACTACCGGTATAGGTACATTATACCAATAACAATTTATATTATGGCATATTATAAACTGTTAGAACAGGTAAACTAAATGAATTTAATCATCTCTGTAAAGCGTCTTTATTTGAATCTAAAAACCAAGGGAATACCCCTTGGGCAACCCACAAAAAATACAAAGTGAAATAGAAAAGGGAATTAATGAATTTAGCGAGCCACCCATTTGCTAGCTATGGAGGGCACTGAAAATCGGCTGGTTTTTTGATTTTCTGTACAGCCTAAAAATAAAAGAAAACCATCCAGATAAGGTCACGAAAGCAACCGAAAGTTGTACAAGTTCATTTGACGCTAAAACGAGTTTGATAATAAGCGGAGAAATTCCTCTTATTTATCAAATAACACTGAAAATAGCCTAAATAGACGGAAGAATTCAGACTATTGGTTCAAGAAACATGAAAATGGGTAAATTTGCTTTGCTTAACCGGAAA
>NZ_BCUX01000120.1 GCF_001591445.1 Neobacillus drentensis NBRC 102427
GGCCATACGCCGCTGAACAGGGCGCTTGCGCTTTTCTTATTCTGTCTGATCATTTAGTAAACGAGCTGTATCTCCACGATACTCATCTTCGTTTTCGACTCGATTTTTAAATGCTTCTCTTACCACTAGGAATTCTTCATCCCCAATTGCTTGTTTCGCATGTTTTTCCGTTAAACTGTCATTTGGGAAATTACCCGGATGGCTTTTCTTTTTATGTTCAAAATGTTCACCACGTGCCAAATTCAACACTCCTTTCGTCCTCGCTAGTAGCATTCCCTGATTGGAGCGAAAATAATTATTTTTTTTATTCACTATACAATGGAAAAGGCTGGTGAAATGGAACCTAAAAACCAGGTTCACTCTTCACCAGCTTTTTCTTGTGGAGGATCTGGTTTACACATGCGGTCTAAAAAATACCCAGCAAACACAATAAACGCAATCGGAATAGAAAAGTTTAATACATGAATAAGGGTCATCGCATTGAGTCACCACCAAATTTGTAATATTTATAATATTAAGTTTATTTTTATGTTGTTTACATTATATGCTAATTGTCACAATTTAGACAAATGTTTGAAGCATAAAATTTTCCTAACTATAAAGAAAAGATTTGAGATTTCTCCCAATGTTCTAGAGCTTTGACAAAAAAGCTATTCAAGTTGGAAGAGTAAATTGGAAAATTTTTGTAGATTTATGGGATAATTTGTTAGAAAAAATTGTGTGAAAATTATAATAATCCGACAAATTACAACAACCTACTATAATAGCACTAGTTATAATTACAGTATGGATTAAGTAAATCGACCTATCTAATTTTAATAAATAGCTTATACATTGCTACTTAAGTTGTATAAGTCACAGAAAAAGGCAAACCTGTTGAAAAGCAGGGACGCAAAGCCGAGGATCTAAGGCAGGTATTACTTGTTATGATGGCCGGGCTACCTGGAATACATAATGTATTTTAGGAGTGATAACAGTGATAATTACAAAAAATGAAGCTGAAGTTATTGATCAAGAGTGGATGGAACTAATTTTAGAAGCAAAGGACTTGGGATTATCGATAAATGCAGTTCGTGACTTTCTTAGCCAGAAAGAGGTAATTAGTTAATTGCGAGACTACTATTACATAAAATAAAAAGCATTCTACAAGAAGTTTCTTTGTAGAATGCTTTATTTTTATATAAAAAGGAATATCCAAACCAGTCTTACTTATCGTTTTGATTTATCCGCCACTTGTTAAATTCAAGGAAATCACGGAATTGCTCCTTAGAAACACCAGAATTCATTGCATCTTTAACAAGATTCATCCAATCGATATCTAGTTCCTCTTTATTAACTTCTTCATGAATTAAATGATCAACAGAAATATTTAAGACAGCAGCTATTTTCTCAAGAAATTTGATCGAAGGATTCTCTTGTTTGTTATTTTCAAGGTTACTTAAATACGATTTTGCAACCCCTGCTTGAGAAGCAAGTTCGGAAAGTGACATTTTCTTATTTAAACGAAATTTTTTAACGCGATCACCAATCATGAGTCTCACACACCTAATAAATTATTAAATATATATTAATTCTATCAAAAAGAATTAAGAAGTACCATATTAAGAACGTAGGAATATGACAAAAAAATGAACATTGAGAATAATTCTCCCCAAAGTTTATTAGAGATTAAGTAATTTTGAAAAATTATCGGGTAAGAGTTATTATTAAAAGTGTTGCCAATAATGGACTATTGTATAATTCACTTATAGGTATTGCGATTAGTTGAATAACATTTTTGCATTGCATACATAAAAATAAACAAAAAGGAAGGGGACCCTCCTAAATGATTGTCCTTAAATCACAACGTGAAATTGAAGCTATGAAAAAAGCAGGAGAAATACTTGCAGCTTGTCATAAAGAAATCGGAAAACTAATCAAACCAGGTATAACCACTTGGGAAATCGACCAATTTGTTGAAGAGTTTCTTAAGAAAAAAGGTGCAACCCCAGAACAAAAAGGCTATAAAGGTTATGAATATGCAACCTGTGCAAGCATAAATGATGAAATATGCCATGGGTTTCCAAGGAAGGAACCTTTAAATGAAGGGGATATTGTAACGGTGGATATGGTTGTTAACTACAATGGTGCCTTGGCCGATTCCGCTTGGTCCTATGCTGTAGGGAAGGTATCTGAGGAAACCGAACGATTATTACAGGTTACTAAAGAAGCACTTTATAAAGGAATTGAACAGGCGATTGTCGGCAATCGAATCGGGGATATTGGCCACGCAATTCAAACCTATGTGGAAGGGGAAGGGTTTTCAGTGGTGCGCGACTTTATCGGCCACGGGATTGGAGCAGTGATCCACGAGAAACCGGACGTTCCACACTACGGGCTGCCTGGTAAAGGGGCAAGAATTAAAGAAGGTATGGTCTTTACAATCGAACCCATGGTAAACGTAGGCAGATACCAAACGAAGATGGACCTTAATGGCTGGACAGCAAGAACAATCGATGGGAAATTTTCAGCACAATACGAACATACTCTAGCAATTACTAAAAATGGACCTGTCATTTTAACTGAACAAGAATAAAAACAAACCCGTTATGTGAAATAACGGGTTTACTTTAGAAGTGCAAACA
>NZ_BCUX01000121.1 GCF_001591445.1 Neobacillus drentensis NBRC 102427
ACAAGTAGTGCCTGACCCCCAATCTATTAAAGTATTAACGCATTGGGGGTCAGGCACCTTTTTTGTTTTTCTTGTTTTATTGAAACAATATATCGTCTCTTAGTGAAGCTACTTTAGTTAAAGCTGTTTCTATGTCTGCTTCATTCACTCCAAAGTGAGCAAGTGCATCGTGAAGATGTTTTACATTAGCATTAAAATGCTCTGGTTGGAGATTCATCCCTTGGTGAGCTTTTGCCATAGATTGACCAGAATATTTCTGTTTCAATACCATTAAAACAACTTATGGTAGAACGAAATTGGATTCAAGAAGCACCTCCGTATATAATTAATGTTAAGTGATAATATATGTTGAACTAACGTGTGCTAGAACGAAAGATTTTTAGCTGTCGTTGAGGCAACTTTTCTTGTTTCACTAACGGAGTTTAGTTGAAGAAGTAGACTTAACAATAATCGAAAAACTAAAAATTTAAAGACAGACAGGAGTTAAATAAGATGATAAAAGGTTTCGGAGGAATATTTTGGAGAACTAAGAATATTGAAGTTGTAAAAAAATGGTACAGTGAAGTGTTGAAGATTGAAATAAATAATTGGAATATGGCTATGATTAAACCCGAATCAGGGAGTGAGACTATCTTTTCTTTCTTTCCTGAGGATGACAGTTATTTTCCAATAGAACAACAAGTGATGTTAAATTTCCAAGTTCATAATATAGACGAGACTATTAAGCATCTTGAACAAATTGGTGTACCTATTGAAAAGAAAGAAGAGAATAGTGAATTTGGAAAGTTTATTTGGATTAAAGATCCAGAAGGTCGACTGATCGAGCTTTGGGAGAAATAAGAGCTAGCGAATACATTAACACAAAAAGGAATACTATTAAGAGCCTAAAACATGCAGGTTTTTATGCATAACTTGCGTATTTCGGCTCTATTTTCATTCATAATTAAGACACGCTTGACGAATAAGTTCTGTCAGGCACCCTTCTTCTTTACTAAAGGTTAAACTAGTGAAGATTAATGTATATTCATTCTTTTGGGTAATACAGTAGAAGTGAAGACTGCAGCTATCATGGAGGAATGAACTAAGGTCCAATTCAACGAGGGGCAACTCTGCATGTGTGGATAACTACTGCTTTATAATCCATTTTCAATAAAGTTAATGAGGTGAATTATGGAATCTGAAAGACAATCGAGAAAAAATTTTTTTGGATTAAATTCAGTGATTGTTGTTCTTGGAATGGTAAGTCTTTTGACAGACCTTTCGAGTCAGATGATTGTTCCTATCCTTCCACTATATTTAACTTCAGTATTACACGTACAAGTCGGGACTGTGGGCATTATCGAAGGGATTGCTGAGAGCACGGCAAGCATTTTAAAGTTTTTCTCTGGGTGGATTTCTGACCGATTTGGTAAAAGAAAATTGTTAATGGTTGTAGGTTATGGACTATCCAATCTGATTAAACCTTTTTTCGCATTATCATCAAACTGGGGTCAAGTTCTCTTTATTCGGTTTGCAGACCGTTTTGGTAAAGGAATTCGTACATCCCCAAGAGATGCCATCCTTGCCGATACCACTACAAAAGAAGAACGTGGAAAAGCATTTGGATTTAGAAGGTCAATGGATACACTAGGAGCAGCTCTGGGACCTTTTGTGACATATTTAATTCTTACTCAGTGGAATGGGAGTTATCAGGCAGTATTTTGGTTATCTGCAATCCCTGGATTAATTGCAACTTTGCTACTCATCTTCTTCTTAAAAGAAAAAAGAAATCCAATAAAAACACCAAGCAATGTAAAAAAGTTGCCTAGTATTAGCTTCAAGGGGCTTAATTCACGTTTTGTGTGGTTCACACTTATAACTACAATCTTTACTATAGGGAACTTCTCTGATGCGTTCCTTATCTTACGAGCAAAAGACGTTGGAATGGCTGCCGAATATATTCCACTGACTTATTTTGCATACAACATTATTACAAGTATATTTTCTACTCCATTTGGTATGATTTCTGACCGTATCGGTCGCCGACCAGTTCTAATTACAGGTTATGTAATGTTTGCACTCATTTATCTCGGCTTCGGTCTGGTACATACTGTCTTTGGGATTTGGGTATTATTCTTTATTTATGGGCTGTACTATGCCACTACTGAAGGTATTCAAAAGGCTTATGTAGCAGATATGGTACCAGAAGGGCAACGAGGTATGGCTATGGGAACATTTAATGCATTAACTGGTATAGCTGCATTGCCCGCAAGCGTAATGGCAGGGTTTTTGTGGCAATCCTTTGGTGCTTTTACAGCTTTTGGTGTGAGTAGTTTACTCGCAATAATTTCAGCATTGCTAATGTTCATCCTCCGCATATAACTGGGGAAACTGTTTCCAAATGGTTAAGGTGAGATATTGTCAAAGAGGATCAAGGGGATTCACTTGTTATTTTTATATAAGAAGTCTTATCCTTAATTGAATAACCAGTGATACTTAAAATAAGCGGAGATTTTCCGGTTAAATGCTGAATGGAGCTCAGTTCGAGGTAAATAAGCGGAGGTTTTCCGATTAAG
>NZ_BCUX01000122.1 GCF_001591445.1 Neobacillus drentensis NBRC 102427
CTTCAATAAGAAAAAGCATTACCGTCGTTCTAGTAATGCACCTGTTAGTTGAAGAAGAAAGCTAATAAAAGAGGCTTTGCTTAATGAAACTTTATTATATAATAATAAATGATAAATCGAATGTGCTAGGGGAAACTATGGAACAGTTTACTTATCAAGTACCTGAAAAGGTTCATATTTCAACAATAATACCAATAATAAACGAACATGGGGAAGCTGTATTCGAAATAAGAAAAAAGCAACATAAATTCCTTGCCCGTATCGTCCACAACTCAATACGCTATGGCATACCCTATTGTTACAAAATAGCCAACGTGAATGGAGAACTACTTTATACCATAGACTGTGCGTTTCCTGGTATTGGGTACAAAATGACTGACCATTTATCTTCCCAAACCGTTTCGATTGCTTCACATAGAGTCCAATTAATTGAAAAAGGCTTTCATTTTAGAATAGGTAACCATGAATTTCTTTTTGAAAAAAATCATACGGGTGCTGGTTACTTAAAATGCGACAATAAACAAGTAGCCATTGTTTCCATGCCTATTAAAACAGATATTTCATTGTTGAAAAAATCGGAATTGGATACTATTATTATACGGTCAACGACGCAGGAAGTCGCTGGTCTTGCTGCCGTATTATTTCATACGTTTTATTATTACGCCACTTAAAAGTAATTTACAAAAATCAAGCTGTTCTTCAACTAAACTGCCCTTTAGTTGAACAAGAAAAAGAGTCGCAGCTTTAACTCTTGGTTAAACTCAATTACCGTTAGTTTAAGTACACTTTTTAACAATCAGCTTTTACATTGAAAAAATCCAACAAAAAAGTGCGATATTCCTTCTTGGATGAACGCACTTGTTATTGAAGAAAATAACTTATTATTTTCCCCTACTTAGCTGTCTAGAGACTTTTTTGTAAATATACCAATTAGGGTGATGATAATACCGTTTACAGCAAATAAAAAACTATATGATACCATTAACATTCCAGTTCCAAATCCACCAGGGTCAAAAGGACTTACACTTATCCCTGTACCAAAGAAGACTAAAGGAGTTAAAAGCAAGATAATTATTCCTGCCCAAATTCTTTTCTTCTTATTTTTCCCAGAAATTTTGAAAGCAATGAAGTTTGTTAGGCATAGGGCAATCACGATTATTAAAAGCAATATAACCTCTATATAAACCACCCCTTTTTTCTAAATTTTAACATATTTTTATTTACTTTTAACTTTTTATTGAGTAACCTGCCATTTTGTTCAATAAAAAAAGCTGCCAAATGACAGCCTGATCTGCAACTATTGCACCTGTTAATTTAAGTGCATTTCTTCACAATCTTTAATTATTTATTAGATGAACAATTTATACAATGGCGCCGTTCCATATTTCTGTTTTGTACATACTTTGTAATTACGAATGGAAAGTACGCTCTGTAGTTAGCAGATGGTGTACGGAGCTGGTTTTGCTCTAATCGTTGTATTGTTATCCTTTTAATCATCATTGGAGCAGCTTTGTATTAAAAGAGACACCAATAATTGCTGGAGGTGTGAAAAACAACACACCTGTCCAATCCACTATTTTGTAGATACATAATTCATTTCAAAAAAGACTATTAAAATGCAAAAAAAATAAGATAAATTAAAAGGGGCAAAGTACATGATCAACGTTTTATTTGTATGCTTGGGGAATATTTGCCGTTCACCTATGGCTGAAGCTTTGTTTCGCGACTCAATCAAAAAAGAAAATTTGCCTAACAAAATCGCTGTTGATTCCGCTGCAACCAGTTCATGGCAAATCGGCTTCCCTCCGCACGAGGGAACTCTCGATATTCTAAAGAAATACAATATCTCTTCTGATAGGCTTGTTGGACGCAAACTAAAGAAAGAAGACTTTTGGAAGTTCGACTATATTATCGGTATGGACGAAAGCAACATAAAAAATATTTACAGAATAACCGGCAAGCATAATCATCCAAAGATCATTAGGATGCTCGACCTGACCAAATACAAGAAAGATGTCCCCGATCCATTTTTTACAGGTGATTTTGATGAAACCTATCGTCTTATTTCAGTCGGCTGCCGGGCATTACTCAAGAAAATACGCAGCGAACAAAACTTATAACAACAAGGCATGCATCTTAATCCGACGATCAAACAAGTTTCTATTCCACTGAACCAATTTTATGAAATTGTATATAAAACGATAAAATAATAGCAATTACCACAATAAAGAGGGACAACAATCCCTTCTCCAACAACAAAAAAACCTCCCTTTTCATTTATACCATCTTAAACAATCTGGCCCTATTGTTGAAAAAAAGCTAATGACGTTTGGTCAACCAACCTGCTTCGTTACTTCAATAAGATTGTTCCTGTAATGTACCCGTTTGTTGAAGAGTTAAAAAGGAATTTCCCCAGTAAAAAA
>NZ_BCUX01000123.1 GCF_001591445.1 Neobacillus drentensis NBRC 102427
GCGAAGTCCACTAGCCGCTGGGTGCTGGAGCCAGACAGTTATCAAAGTTCAAAGCTCTATAAATAAGCGATTGCCTCCCGAGGAGGCAATCGCTTTTTCCATGCTAAAATTCTTTAATAAAGCCATTCTAATAGCGGAAGATTTAACTGCTTAATCGGGGCATCGGTGATTTGATAAAAACTGGCCAAAAATCGTTCGTATTCACCAGACTGCCGCAGAATCCTCATTAACTTCTCCTCCAATACCTTTTTATCCTGTTCAGAAGTGGTTATATAATAACTCTCGATGCATTCAAAGTAATGGAGTGGGAAAATTATGCGCGAATATAATAATCGCCATGTAAATGGTGACAATGGAGAAATACTCTGGTACTCTTCAAAAAATCGTTTTAATTCCACGTCATAGGTTTGGAAATTGTGAAAGTATCTTTCCCTGGTCCATTCAGCTAGGTCCCTGCTGCGATGGTCAAAAACCCAGTCGAAAGGATTTTTAATCATATAATTATTGAGCGGCCCCCATGTTTTTTGGGTAAAACGTTCATGGCAGACCGTGCCGCTATCGGTTTCTTGGGGTTCATCATCTATTTCAGTATCGACTAAATATTGAATTGCATTCTCCGTCAACCCCAGATAATAGGGGAAGGAATCAACAAACATTCGCTGAAACTCGTCTTCGGGTGATTGAAAAAGCAGTCCATTCCAAACCTTTTCCATCTGCTCCAGGCGCTTTTCCCATAATGACTTCCATTGGCCAACCCTGCTGGACCTCTCGATTTGAAAGGGAACCCTTCTCCCACGCTCATGGAACCTGGCCAATTTCCTGCCCAATTTTATTTTCCGCTGCGCTTCTGTTTGTTGATTAGCCAAGACACAATATTTATGTTGTTCCCATGTCGTAATTAGATGACCTTCTTTCGATTGCAAAAAGACCGGGACATTTTGGTCACCATAATTTCTTAAATGCTCAGCTATTTTTTCAAGCTCTGCAAGATCCTCTTCCTCCTTAGTTGGTTTGGAGATTAAATAGAGCCACCCATCTCCTCTTAACGCATCGTAAGTATCTAATTTGACATATTCCTCCACCGTAATGCCATATTGATTTTCCAGCATTTTCTGCAGCATTAGGTCCCACCTCATTTCTTTCCCTATTCTTAACACATGTATATGTAGTACCTTTAAGAATCTTGTTCCTGAATAACAGAGAAAGTTGAAGGAGAATATAAGGCTTTAACCTGCTCTTTTTTATGAGTAATTTGCATAAGTTAGAATAATACAGTATATATAGAATGAAAATCCATAGAAAAGGTGATCAGAGGATGGCAGACGACCAAAACGTAAATCTAACCGAAGTAACTGCACGCAGATGGCTGAAAGAAAGAGGTGTTGAAGTACAAGACATCGCTGATTTAGTTTTCTTTTTACAAGAAAAATATCATGAGAATTTGAAAATGGAAGACTGTCTTGCCAATGTGGAACGCGTCCTTTCTAAACGTGAGGTTCAGAACGCCATTTTAACCGGAATACAGCTGGATGTATTGGCTGAAAAAGGAATGTTGGAGGAGCCACTTCAATCAATCATTGGAACAGACGAAAGTCTTTATGGTGTGGATGAAATTCTAGCCTTTTCGATTGTAAATGTATACGGATCAATCGGTTTTACTAATTACGGTTACATCGATAAGTTAAAACCTGGGATATTAGCGCATTTAAATGATAAATCCACGGGAGAGTGCCATACCTTCTTAGATGATATTGTTGGTGCGATTGCAGCGGCAGCATCGAGCAGGTTAGCACACCGGGCGGCACGCGCGGAAAAAGAGAAAAAATAATAATTAAAGGATGGGGAATCCCCATCCTTTTAGGCTGTCGAACTTTTTATTAATCCATTTTCCTTAACAATTCACCACGTTAATTTGTTATATTTTATGTTATATGTTGGTTTTCTGACATGTCTGTTGATTGGCACTCCAGGCACTTCGCTTTCCGCGGGCGTGCCGGGGAGCCTCCTCGTCGCTTCGCTTCTGCGGGGTCTCCCCTGCCCCGTACTCCCGCAGGAGTCTTCGTGCCTTCCGCGCCAATCAACAGAGTGTAATATTTATATGAGACCCTCAACTTATAAAAAAAATTAAGAATAAGTGATGAAGTCAATGTTTAAGGCAAAAGAGTCGAAGTCAATGAATGGGTTATAAAGCCCGTGCCCGTTAAAAAAGCACTGGCGTGGTCGATAAGAAGGGGGTTTTCTGCAACCTACCAAAATATTAGAGATTACAGAACACATGACCAAGCTAGGAAAAGTATGTTGCAATGCTTAAGGTTGTTTTACCTCCCTGTTGATTGGAGCGGAGGGCACTCGACTCCTGCGGGATAGAGAGGTAAC
>NZ_BCUX01000124.1 GCF_001591445.1 Neobacillus drentensis NBRC 102427
GCTTATTTTACTTTTAATGCTTACTCGAGTAAGGACATTATTATATTTTATTTAAAAAGGAGTTTGTTTTATATCAAAAATCCAAGAGAACCTCATATAGATGCTTTACGGTGAGGTTTTATATCAATAAGATTTTGCTTTTCTAATAAAAAAAACTCGCCAATTACTATTAACGGGTTCTGATACCTGTCACAAAACGTAAAAATGTAAATGAAAATGGCCATCAAATTGTAGTTGTAATTGATGGCCTATTTTTGTTGATATATATGGCATTATGGCAATATTATTATTTGTATTTGTAGTACAATTTGTATACGAAATTGCAGAGTTACAGAACTTTCTGTAAGTATACAATTTACAGTACATTTTCACTTACAAATTGTTGAACATAAATTTGCCAATAAATATGAGTTAAAGGATATGAAAATGAAAATCAAACCGAAGTTTGATTCTTCCTTGGTTGATAAATCACTTGATCAGACCCTTTTCACAAGGATACAAATAAATAATTCAGTCCTGTGAGTTGATATGTGAAGTGATTTAAAATAAACAAAGCTATTTTGGTATATATGTTAAAATTTGACTAAAAATTGCAAAGTTTGTGAAAAGGTATTCTTAAACTAACTCACCCCTTAGTTTAAGTGTAATTATTCACAATCTGCATTTTTATTGTAAGGTGGGTGGATTTTCCAGGTTAATGCATCTTATTAGTGAATATCCATTGCCTCCACACAAATTGACCCTCACTATTAGGTAGTAGGGGATGCATGTATTTATCCTCTACCACTTACGTAAATTTAACTGTCAGGTGAGAATTCTTGCTAGACCGAATGCAACTGCTGCAGCAAGTCCACCAGTAATCATCGTTTGAAAAGCACTCTTCACCGGAGAAGTTCCAGTAAACCTTCCTTTTACATATCCAAAAATCAGTAAGGCAATAAGTGTGACAATAGCAGAAACCATTAATGCTGTTGAAGGTTTATGAAAGATGAAATATGGAAACAAAGGGATTATCCCTCCGACAATATAAGAAATAGCAATGGTAATCGCACTGTTTCTCGCTCTTGTTGGCTCCGGCTTTTCTAGCCCCAATTCAAATTTCATCATAAAATCCACCCATTTTTCAGGGTTCTTTTTCATGGTTTTAGTAATCGATTTGATTTGGTCTTCTTCAAGCCCATATTCCCTAAAAATTCCAGATACTTCTTCTTCTTCACGCTCTGGTAGTTCTATTATTTCGCGCCGTTCACGGGCAAGTTCGGATTCGTAATGTTCCGCATCTGTTTTTCCTGCCAAATATCCGCCAAGTCCCATGGCAATTGACCCTGCTGCAATTTCAGCGCCTCCGGCAGTGAGAATTAATGTTGTTGTATCAACAGCACCGGACAAACCAGCAGCTAATGCAAACGGTACGGTTAATCCGTCTGACATACCAATGACAACATCTCGAATGAAGTCAGATCCAGAAAAATGTTCTTCTACGTGATGTAGGTGTTGATCCATTTATTCACCTCCAATTTAACTAATGTAACACGAATAAAAATCGATTAATCATCACAAGTTTTAATTAAATGAGGGATTAAGTTAAACAAATGAGGTTGTCTCTGCAAAGACCCCAATTCTTATTATGCTAAAAAGAACATATAAATTATTCAGATATGGGAGTACTTAGTTTGATTGTGAAATGTTTCACTTAAACTAAAGGGTGCTTTAGCGAAAGAAGAGATAATAAAAAGCAAGGCTTAGAGGAAAATTCTTTAGGCCTTTTTCTATGTGAATTGAAATCTGAATTATGTTGTAAAAACCTTTGAAGAGTATTGCGATTTTCTGTGTTATTTAGCAATTCGAACCGAAAAAACACTCCAAAAAAATAGATACCTTGATATAAAAAGAAAATGACATAACCAATTCATACGTCATTTCAATAAACAAAAAGCACCGCATTTTATGGTGCAATTAGTTATACATATTTCCATACATTAGTTAGTACAAATAAAGGTTTTGTAACAGATATCAGAACCCGTTAAATTACTATGGCGAGTTTTACTTTTGTATATACCACTAACGACGCCAATACGACTGTAATTTCAGCGCGTATTTTATGAAAAGCACCTCAAAACGGAACCCTTTATTGTTACCGGCGAGGCCTTTTTTCTCCTCTTCGGTAACATAAGACCCCTCTTTGTTACCGAAGAGGGCTTTTTTCCTCATCCATGGGCACAAACACAAAAAAACAACCTATTCAGGTTGTCCTTTAAAAGTGCCTGGCAA
>NZ_BCUX01000125.1 GCF_001591445.1 Neobacillus drentensis NBRC 102427
AGAAATTTTGGATGGAAGGGCTTTTTCATTAAAATTTTGTGGGGACAAATCCATAACCTATTACAAAATCGGCGTTATGTAGCTAATCGCTATTTGCCAACAAAAAAAGAACTTTATCAGGACTTCTTTTTATAATTCTTCATTACAAATTAATAAGATCTTTATTACACCTTTCTAATTGTTCTTGTAGGATTAATATGTAATTCGTCATTGCCATTCTCATTGATAATCCCCCCTACATATTGAAAAAATCATTATAATTCTTTTCATGAGAATGGTGACTCAACTGAAGTGATTGTTACTCATAAAGACCTTATCCAAAAAAAAGCAGTCAAAAGTCTCCTTTATTTTAATAAGAATATTCATTTTTAAAAAATTTTTATTCCTTCTCAACGCTTGTCCAGTCCTCTTTATTCTTTTTGCATAGCTTATTAGGGAGAGACAGGAATCTCTCCGACCGCCGTGAAGTACTCAGACATATTATCACCTCTGAAAGGAGCGTATGTAAAAATGCATACGCTTCTTCTTGTTTTTCATCGGTTAAGAAATATTACGGTACGATTGCATATTTCTTCAAAAAAACGGGAACATGTCCAATCACGTTCTTTTGTAAAAAATATAATAACAGTGAGGGTAGTAATTAACATCCTCAAATACTAAATAGGTGGTGGAAAGATATGGGCTTTGGATCTTGCGGATACGATGGTGGTTATGGCAACGGCGGCGGTTATAGCATGGGTTATGGCGGCGGCAATACTTTTGTATTAATCGTAGTATTGTTTATCCTATTAATCATCGTTCTTGCTGTTGTTTAGTTTTTTTTGGACAATCTGAACACGTTTCATTTTAGATTTTACTAGTAATTTTCAAAATGGGGTGAGATACATGAGTGATGGACACCACAAAAGCTCAATGGCGTTAGTCGTTGTACTTTTCATTTTGCTAATCATTATAGGAACTTCCTTTATGAGTGGCTACTAATTCAAAAAAGTGACCCGTCACTTTTTTGAGGGAGCGAAGGACAGGTTTGAATAACCTGTCCTTTTTCCAAAGATTAATAAATAGAATACCTCGTATTCTGAACACAACCTGCTTGAGAAAGGAGGAAGAAAATTGCCTAATTCACTTATGAGATTTAGGGGTCAACCTATTGAAGTTAGAGATCATTTTGGTAGAGTTCATCGAGGATTCATGGATGGGTTTGATGGTCGAAGAAGAGGCGTGTTTATTCGGGATGGCTTTAGAAGAAGAAGATTTATCCCCTTCTTTTTCATTTTTGCCATTTCCTTTAGAGGACGCCGTATTTTCTAATAAAAACAACAGGTATCTGAATAAACATATTGGAAGGAAGAGCCTATTATGGGCTCTTTCTTTCATTATTAAGTGGGGCTGACCCTAAAATTACGGTTATTTTTTTTATTTTGAGGGAAAATAAACGTAATGAAGGAGGTATATAAATGCTAGCCTTTTTTCGAATCGGATTGATTTTAATATCATGGGGTACGGTTTTTTTCCTCCCCAAAAAGTCGTTTTTTAAATATCTACCGGTTACACTTTTTTCCTGTTTAATTATTTTAATTGAATATCTATTTGGTGCTCCTCGAAAATGGTGGAAAGCGAAGGGCGGGATTAAAACGATTGCCAATAATGGATTAACTTTTACTTTTGGACCTTATTTTATAGGGAATCTTTGGATATTTCATTTAACCTATAGGAAATTTTGGCTATACACCCTACTTAATTTAATGTTGGATTACCTGCTTGCTTATCCATTAAATGCATTTTTTGAAAAAATTAATCTTTATAAATTAAATAAAATTAAACCCATTCATCTTTTTCTACTTTCGTTAGCTTATTCATTTATGAATTATGGTTTCCAGATAATATTGGATAAAAACCAACCAACTGAACAAAAAATACAGCAGCACGGAAAAGGTAAGTTGGTCCTTAGACCGCAAAACAACGATTAGTATAATTGGTTATTTAGCCCTCAATTGAGTAACCAGCGAAAGTAGAATAAGCGGAGATTTTCCGGTTAAGTTAGAATGAAGCTCGTTTTAGGGGGATATAAGCGGAGGTTTTCCGCTTATGCAAGGCAATATTACCTAATTTCACCTTTTTTGAGTCAATAGGCGGAATCTCTCCGCCTATTAGGAGTATTTTTAATGTTATTTACAAATTAAGCGGAATTG
>NZ_BCUX01000126.1 GCF_001591445.1 Neobacillus drentensis NBRC 102427
CCTAGAAAACACTTCGGTGTCAGGCACCGAAAAACAATGTGGTGCCTGACACCAAAAAGGGAGGCACCAGATTATATTAATTATTAACAACGGTTGTATTCAGGTATTCTTCGAGGGTAAGCCCGCTGCTCATGATATTTTGGGCGATTTCCTTACCGACAAAACGCAGGTGCCAAGGTTCGTATTGGTAGCCGGTGATGGAGTCTTTGCCTTTTGGATAGCGGATAATAAAGCCATACTCGGCTGCATGGTTTTGGAGCCAGGTGGCCTCTTTAGTTCCTTCAAAGCAGTCCTCGGCCGCACATGTTCCATCTCCTCCGGTCACATCAATCGCAAGCCCTGTTTCGTGTTCGCTCGTTCCCGGAGCAGCACTATAAGCACTTGCTGCCTCATAACCTTCAAGATTGACGTAGTAATTAAACAATGCCGTTTGGGAAGCATGAGACCTGTAAGCCGAAACACCTAGCAGACTTACCCCCTGTCGCCTGGCACCAGCAAATAATTTTTCAATCGCCGCTCCTGCTTCAGCCCTCATTTGCCGCTTTTCTGTTTTCTGTTCAAACGTAAAAGGAATGTCAGGGTAAATTAAATCACTTGGCTGATAATTAGGAGAAAGTTTATTTTGCTTATTGACTAGAACGGGGATTCCCGTTGGGGAGGAAACCATTTGAATGTTTGCCTTCTGTTTCTGACCTCCCGAGTTAGTAGCTGGATCGTCGGCAAGTTTCTCCTCGTTTTGCATAAAGTGAAATTTCCCTGTGCATCCAGTTAAAGAGAGTGCAATCACGATAAGACACAAAAAAACAAAACGTATTTTTAACATAGTTAACTTCCTTCTTTTAAGAATTCACTTCAGTAACCATCATGGTCAGGATTATTGACTTTAAAACGGTTATTCTAAAAAGAAGGAAGGAATCGATGAACTAATAAGTGAGTCTAGGTATAAAGACACTTTCATTTTATTATTCAGTTGCTTATATTTTTTATAAACACATAAATCGTACGAAACGGCAAAGCCATTGAAAAGTGGTGACGCAAAACTAAAGGGGCTAAGGTTTAACGACGATGCTTGCCAGTTACCGAACACGATAACTCCGTCGATTTATGTAGATGAACATGGAGGAGGATTTTTTGTGTTGAAAATGTTTATGAGGGGTAAATATTATTATCATTTAATCCAACATCGCCACAATGCACTTTTACAACAAGATTGCCTGGATGAAGAATTACGAGCAAAGCTGATGGTGAGAGCAAGTTATCATAATAGTAAAGCCCTTGAATTTGGTTTAAGAATATAAGCGAAATTATATTTTTGGAAAAAAACCTGTATCTTTGATTACTGGATAATCATTGATACAGGTTTTTATTTTTACCTAAGAAGGTATAATAAATTACATATAAAAATCACTATAAAGGGAGATGATTGAAACATGTACAATCTGACAAAATTAAAAATTAAAAAGCCTGCTCATGTGGTATTTGAAGCCTTTGTAGATCCTGCCCATATCAAGAATTTCTGGTTCGATTCCAGTTCAAGATGGGAGCAGGGCACGACCGTTACGTTGAGATATGAAGAATACGATGCACAAATCGATATCGAATTAATCGAAGTCGAAGTGAATAAGAAAATCGTATTCCGGTGGGGCGGAGAAGGCGAGGCTGGAAATATCGTCACCATATCGCTGAATGAAATGGACAGCTCGAGGACAATCATTGAAGTGCGTGAAGATGGTTTTAGAGAAGATGATGATGAGTTAATAAGTATTTTGCTTGATAATAAAGGCGGATGGGTTTATATGTTGACCTGCCTAAAAGGATATTTGGAGTTTGGTATTAACAAATTGCGAGCGGCCATTGTTCATTGACATTGGCCGCCACCATTGGTAAATCACCTCCCCTTAAGGTAAAAAGAGCTTGGTTTATATTAAGAGTACAAAACCTTATTTATATAAAACCTTACATGTAATAGGGTTCACCGTTATGTACCAAAATGGAGTACTATTTGATTTTTGAGAAAAAACTCACTCTCGTTTAGTTAAGATGTCTTGTCCTTAATCGAGTAACCAGCAAAAGTAAAATAAGC
>NZ_BCUX01000127.1 GCF_001591445.1 Neobacillus drentensis NBRC 102427
TGTGACTGTCGATTAATTTGTAGTTCATTCCATTTCTAAACCTTATTTCACCTACTTTGTGAATTTTATTGGATTTTTTCACAAACTTTCATTGTTTTTTATGTATTTTCCCTTCCTAAGGCCTTCTATTTGTCCTTTTTTTCCTAATTTGGGCATACGGGGGCCTTCATCCGATTCTCGCATTTTTTGAAACGATAAAAGGGCTTGATGGGTTCAGCTACTTTCTTTACCATAATTTTTATGTTGATAACCATGGCCGTTAATTTGGACATGATCCTTAATGATTCCCTCCCTCTTGTTCTTGGTTTTCTGAGTCCTTGATGGTTGGCAGCTTGATGATTCGTTCTTTCCACATCGTACCGAGCCCTGAATGATCTCTTTCCAGCTTCGGTTTGATTATAGGATTTTCCTTGTTCCATGATTTCATAATAATCACTGATAAAGACGGTTCGACCATTTTCATTGGTCGTACATTGTTTACATAGTGGGCAATCTTTACAAGTTTTCGCTTCGAATTTGAATTGATGCCCCTGATTCGGGTTATTGCGCACTTTTTTAGAAGTCGAGTACCCTAGAGGACAGGTGACCTCATCCAATTTTGCATCATAAACAAACCAATCGTTTTCTAACAATCCTGTTGGATTTGTATATTTTTGTATAGGAGCGGTCAGTAAAATCTGCATCTCTTGGATCTTCTGGCGATTTTCACCTGTGCCATAGGCCGTATCACCGACCACTTGTTTCGGTACTATATCATGACGATTGATCACTTCCTCCACCATCGGGGCAAGACAATCTCCATCCCATTCGTTACCTGGAATTGGTTCAGTATTCAAGATTAATCCGTGCTGTCTTGACTCTAAAATTTGGATTTTATCTCCAGTAAACTTCAAGGATTTCGATTTGTATCCACTCCGGATTTGAGGATCATAGGCACTACGGATACGATCTTGTGGCTTTTCTTTTTTTGATAATTCTTTGTATTGGAGTGGTTCCTGTTCGGCACCTTCGGGCTTATTTGGATCTATCGGTTTGGTGTTCTCTTGTAAAATTTGATAGAGGATTGCTTGAAGCTCCAAACAACGAAGCTGCTGTTTAGCTTTCTCCCATGTCCAGAATAAAGGTTGTACCCTTTCACTTTCTAGCCAATGTAACAGGCTGTAGGCTTCCACCACCAGTCGGCTAAATAATACCAATCGATCCTTTTCGGGTGTTCGATCCCAGAGCCGTTTCAGAAAGCTTTTGAGAGCACAGTCTTGTAAAAAATAGGTATACAGCTTCGGATATGTACGTTTGATGTGTTGAATAATTTGAAGGATTCCTTGCTGGATTAAACGGTAAGCCCCCACCTTCGCAATGTTCGCATACGTATGAAAGGAATCAATAAGCCAACGATCTTCTTTTTTCCCCCATAGTCCTTTCGCCAAAGCTTGAGAAAGAATATGGTGATGACACGCATCAAAAAGGGCAGAACCCATGCGATCTCGGTCGAGCCCCAAGGTACTATGATCGAATCCGTTAAAAGCTACCGGTACTCCCAAAAAACGCTTTAAATGAATATGATAAAGAATGGCCTCTTCCATTTCACGATCAGAGTAATTGTGAAAGCGTTGAGCAAAATGAATCTTTAATTTTAAGGAAGGGGCATAAGGACGTTGTCCTTTGTGGGAATACAAGGGTGCACAGAGTTTATCTGCAAAGGAAAAGTCAATCACTTGTTCCACTCGACTCCAGAAAGGATGGGGAGGAACCGAAGAGAAGACTTCATAATCTGAGAAGGTTAACTGACCAAATGTTTTATATTGAATGTTCGCCATCACGATCACTCCAAACATAAGATATATCATAATTTTACCGTACATAGGGAGTGAAGTGATGAGTAAATTATAGAAAGTGTGTGAAAATTGAGATTCTTTACGAGTTAATCGACAGTCTCA
>NZ_BCUX01000128.1 GCF_001591445.1 Neobacillus drentensis NBRC 102427
CCGGGGAGCCTCCTGATATGAACGAAACTGTCAAGGCCCCCACTCTAATTTAGGTTTTGATCTATTTTTGACCAACTCTAAGAAGAGAAGCCAATTTTCGCTTCTTCGCTAACTTGGTTAGATAGTTAGCCTTTCAGGCTAGGGTAGCTCCTTCTTTAGCTTACTGACCACTTCTCACCTCTTTGAATGGCTGTCAAGTGCTCTCCTTGACAGCCATTCAAAGAGGTGAGACACTTTTTAAGCTAAAGATGGAATAAATTTACCTCCTTCAACATTTTTTAATAGACGGTAAGGACACGGCACGAAGGCAAAAATCTCTACTGCGGTTAGCGCTCTGATATTCGTGGGTTATCACATTTTATCTTTCCGTATAAAGGTCGTATCCACTAACTCGTGACGTGCGTTAATCTAATTAGATATAGCACAGAGGAGGCACGTGGTTTTTTCCTTTCCGGTTTTTCTCTTTGCCTTCGAGCCCTATTCTCATTCATCTATTTTCTTCCTAATGTACTATTTCATAAGAAACTACTTCTTTAAGCTTTGGGTACTACTTCGTCTAATTCCTGCGTGACTGCCCAAATAAAACCAGCTAGCTCTCTAGCCACTGCCGTGACAACTTTACCACTTTCTTTGCCTCTTGATAATAATCGAAAGTATTTCTTATGAAGTCGGTTTTGCGCTTTCCAGGATATTGCTAAAACGGTTGGCGATTGACCATTTTGTCTCTTTTGTAATTCACCTTTAACAGACGGTTTATATCGATAACTCCAGGCAGATTCCACTAGTAGACGTCTCACATGACGATTCCCGGTTTTCGTAATTTTCCCTTGTCTTCTACTATCACCAGTCGAATGTTCACTAGGTACTAACCCCACATACGCCATAAATTGTCTAGGGGTGGAAAAGCGTTTAAAGGAACCTATTTCCGCTGCAATGCTGGTTGCAGTAATCAGTGCTACGCCTCTTAATGCTTGTAAAGCTTGGATGGTTGGGGCATGACTCCCCTCAGTAGCTTGTATTCTGATCTCTTCTTCTAGTCTTACGACTCGTTGTTGGATCTCTTTAATTTGATGATAGTATTCTTGAAACACCACTTGTAGTTTTGAGTTTTCAAACTTTAACGTGTCCAACCATCTATAATACCTGACGGTCCATTTTTTCCCTTTTGATGGTGGTTGGATATCATATCGTAGTAAAAATTTACTTAACCGATGTTTAGCTCTTAATTCGTCCTCTTTTGCATCTTCTCGACATCTAACAAGATCTCGTAAAGCTTCATCCTCTGAGGTAGGAACGTAAACAGAAGTTAATTCTCCAGCCCGATATAATTGAGCTAGTCGAACGGAATCTCTACGATCCGTTTTAATACGATCACCAGGTCGATGAGGAATTAAAGATGGCGCTATAACAGCACAGTGTATGTTTAGTGTAAGGAGTAACCTATACAATGCATATCCGGTTGGACCTGCTTCGTAACAAACTCGTAAGTTCTCACTATTTCCTATCTTTTTCATCAATTTCTTAACTGCTTCTGGTGTATTCGAAATCATGCCCCAGTATCTTGGCTCATCTCGTCCTTCATCTGCAATCGCAACAGCAATTTTTTCCTTTGATACGTCTAAACCTACATATTTTATGGTATCCTTCATAATAACTAGCTCCTTCCGTAATGTAGCTCTGATTTGGTTATGTTTTTTAACAGTAAACATTCTAACCAAATTAACCTACGA
>NZ_BCUX01000129.1 GCF_001591445.1 Neobacillus drentensis NBRC 102427
TCTATTTATTAGCTAGGGTGATTAACCTATTAACTTAGGTTCCTTTTTAAAAGAGTTATATTTTGTATTCATCCTTCGACATTCTTTTTAGACATTGGAAGGAGGAAGGTCAGGATTGAAGCGGTATGGGGCAATTTTAACCTAAACATAAAAAAACCATGCTGTTTTCCGGCATGGTTTTCATGTCTACTCGTTATTCCCGAAACTCCCTCATCAATTTACGCAAATCGTTGATAGCTAGTTTTACACTCTCTTTTTTATGCTTATGTATCCCGATTCCTAATAGATCATCGTGTTGAGGAAAGGAGTTATTTGCTAAGCTTTTATATCCTTCAGGATCCCTGAATATTTCTACTGTAATCGTAAACCCTAGGCTGATGTAGATTTTTATAATTTCTAGTTCTTCACTTTGAAACTTTGTTACAATTCTCATACATTAATCCTCTCCAGCTTGAAGCATTGGAATTGATAGATTTTAGATTGAACATGTATATCCATAGATTAGTATACGCTAAAAAGCTGCCTCTGTACTATTATGACTTTAATTGGGAATCTCACCGGGGGACATGGGGGCGGTTCTACTGGCTTATTATTGGTTGAAGTTAACCAAAATTGAGCCATTAGGGCCGTCCCTTTGGCATTCAAAGTTGTAAAACATTAAATCTAGTGAATGAGCCAAGGGTTAAATCCTTTGCTTTTTGCATTTTACAGAAGCTGTTGAAACCGTCCAGTTGTCGTGAACACATTTTGCTGATTAAACCTAGTGAGATTTGTCGAAGAATATTGTAAAAAAATGTAGTTTTTACTGGTAAAATAAATATGGTGTCAATTCGCTTCTTTAGGAACTTTCGTATCCCTTTTTAAGACCTTGGGGACATCGTCGTACACAAATTTTTATATAGGAGAATTTTTATGAAAAGAGCAATTTTTATTGTAGCAATTTTTATTTTAATTTTTAGTCAAATGGGAATAGATGTTGGTAAGGCCGCATCCAAGGAACAAAGGACAATTTGTATTGATCCAGGGCATCAAAGCCATCAAAACCTTGATAAGGAGCCAATTGCACCAGGATCAAAAATACGGAAAGCAAAAGTTTCATCAGGAACAGCGGGTATTGCCACAAAGAAACCAGAATACAAACTTACTCTTGAAGTTGCTCTTAAATTACGCGATTCCTTAAGGAAAAAAGGATATAAAGTTTTTATGACAAGAACAACGCATAACGTAAATATCAGCAATGTTCAGCGTGCCCAATATTGTAATCAGAAACATGCTGATTTAACGTTACGAATTCATGCGGATGGAAGCATAAATAAGAATGTTCAAGGTCTTTCGGTTTTATATCCAACTGGAAAATCAACCAAAAAGGTAAATCAAGCTAGTAAAAAAGCAGCGGAATATATGCTCCAAGAATCAATTAAAGCAACAAGGGCCAAAAAAGCATATCGGACGGGACTAATGCCAAGAGAAGATCTTTCAGGTTTTAATTGGTCAACGACTCCAGTGATCCTTATTGAGATGGGATTCATGTCCAACCAATCAGAAGATAGAAGACTATCCACAAGCAGCTACCAAAAAAAGCTTGTTCAAGGAATGGTAAACGCGGTAGAAAGATACTTATAGGTGTGACGAGACCAGTGGTACTTAAAATAAGCGGAGATTTTCCGGTTAGTCTGCAGAATTGAGCTCGGTTCGAGGTATATAAGCGGAGGTTTTCCGCTTAAG
>NZ_BCUX01000130.1 GCF_001591445.1 Neobacillus drentensis NBRC 102427
AGGGCACTGAAAAACTTACGTTTTTATTTTTTATAGAAGACAAAAAAAGCAACTTTCTTCCGAAATAGGAGAGAAAGTTGCTTGTTCCCCTTGGCTATTCTTATTCCTTTTCATTGAGAAGCTTTATAATCCGTTTTAGATTGACTGCGAATATCGTTGTGGCTCCTTGAATCTCCAGTCCAAATAGACCCGAGGATGTGGCTATTTCATACCCGTGTCTATGCTTGAGTTCGCTGTTTTTTGCTTCAATTTTATAGCGTGTTTTTGCCAAGGTTTTAAATTTTTCCGTTTCTTGAAATGCTTCTTGGTCCTGATGCTCAGTAGACTTGATGGTAACGGAATAGGATTTGGTTTTTGCACCTTCTTGATAGCACCCTTCACGGAAAGGGCAGACTTTACATTTTTTAATATCAAATAGGTACTTGATCCGGGGGTTTTTATCCTGACCCTTTCTTCCATCAAATTTTTTACGAATCGCCATTTGCCCAGCTTTGCAGACATACATGCCTGCATCTTTATTAAATTGGAATTCATCTTCTTTTGTTCGTCTGCCGTGTGTAACATTTGGATGCAACTTGGATACAAGTTCTAAATTTTGTTCTTTTGTATAAAGGATGTTCTCTTTCTCGGAGTACGCCGTATCACCAATGACTGTTTCAATTTCCATGCCTGTGGCCATGCTCTTTTCAATTAATTCCTGAAGGTGTTTTCCGTCACTTTTTTCACCTGTTGTTACAACTGCTGCAGTGATAATCCTTTCGTCACTCATTGCGATATGCGTTTTGTAGCCAAAGAAAGAAGAATCAACGGTTTTATGTCCAACACGTGCTTCTGGATCTGTTGAGTAGCTCAATTGTTCTGTGTAGTCTTCTACTACTTCTTTCAGTACATTTAATCGTTCCTTAACTGCTGGAATTTCAGATACCTTCGGTTCTGATTCGACAACGGAAATGACTTTACGGCAATAATCTAGTTCATCTTTCACTTCGTTAGAAGTGGTTTTAGACGGGAATTTCTCTTTCAAGGATTCATCTATTTGATAAACGGCTTTCCGAACATTTTTTGATTTTTCCTGTAAAAATTCTTTGGGGGATTTTTGGTTATAACGTGCTTTTGTATGTGTAGCATCTACAATGATGGTTTTACTTTTAATGATTCCCTTTTCAATTGCAATCTCAACTGTCTTCCCAATTAGCAAATCAAATAACCCCTCGTCCGGAAGGCGTAGCTTTCGAAATTTAGTTAAAGAACTTGGTTCAATCACAGATTCTTCGGGTGCCATGTCAAGGAAATATTTAAACGACATATCGTATTTGGAACGTTCAACTACGTCTACATCAGAAACATCATAAATTGATTTCAGTAATAGATACTTGAACATACGAACCGGCGGCACGGCATTACGACCGTTATCTAGACAATACTTTTCTTTTAATTCTTCAAGAATGAATGAGAAATCGACTAGTTCTTTAATTTGGCGAAGCATATTATTTTTTGGCACAACGAGATCATAAATTGCTATGTATGGGCTAAGATTGAATGAATCTTGAAAGGAAATCATTTGTATACCACCTAAAATGTTTTATTACCACAATTATAAAATAAAAAGCAGTTGAAGAGTTGATAAAATCAACCTACAACTGCTATAAAATAAGGGACTTTTTCAGTGCCCT
>NZ_BCUX01000131.1 GCF_001591445.1 Neobacillus drentensis NBRC 102427
TCTTACGATTAGTCAAGTCTATTTAATTAAATTCTTTTATGTTTATTTTAAGATGTAGTTGGGAGGGGTACCCCTCCCAACTACATCTTAATTTTCGCATGACGAAAAGACCTCACGATTTTCTTTTTTTCGAAAGGTCAGTGTGCTATAGTAAATATAAATTTGGTTACGATTTCTGAGCTGGTAGTGCGGACTCATAATCGTAAAGTATACCGTGTGTCAGTAACTGGAACGTCACTTTCAGAAACTTATTGATACACGCCACAATCGCGACCTTATGAGGCTTTCTCTGAGGTTGCGTTTTTAATTTGTAATAATAATCCACTAAATGATTGGGTTTTCCTTTTGCCATAAGCATCGCACAGATCATAAAAAATAAAATCTTCCGTAGCTTTTTATTGCCTCGTTTATTGATACGATCACTGTATTGCGTATTGCCAGATTGATAGCGCATAATATCGATACCAACGTAAGCGTTCAGTTGTTTCGCGTTTTTAAAACGGCGAATATCGCCTAGCTCGCCAATAAGTCGGCACGCTGTTGTATCTCCGATACCTGGAAATGAGCGTAATACCGTATATTCTTTTCTTTCTTCAGACATCGCCACCATTTGTTTCACAAGCTGGTCTTTCTTCTCCATTACATCTGCAATACGCCGTGCATAATCGCGTACTTGATCGCAACGAATGTCTGTTGGTTCAATCGCAGGATATGAATTTTCTGCAGCTTCTAATAATACAATGGCTTTTTTCTCTGCACGTTCTAGTGATAGATGCTTACGTGTATTACTTTTCAAGCGATTTTTAATGATGGTCTTTGAATGAGCCATTAAAAGTGCAGGATGTGGATACAACTGGACAATATTTAAAAATAGTGCTGAACTCGGTGTAATAAGTCGTTCCAACTCTGGAAATGAAATATGTAAAATGGCATGCATACGATTGCGTAAAAGAATGATTTCTTCATCCATCTCGTCATAATAACGTGTAATGGCTCGCATTTGTTCATAGTAATTGTCTTGCACATACGTCGTTTCGCGTTCCATTTTAAAGTGGGTTTTCGCTAACTCATGTGCATCACTCATGTCGGTTTTATGACGACGCATGGAAGCCATTTGTAGGTTCGCTTCAAGAGGATTCATACGACAGTATGTATGGCCATAATCACGTAGAAACTTTTCAACTGGTTTTGAATAGACTCCTGTCGCTTCAAATACGATTTCAGGGGCTTGTCCATCAAGCACTGCTATTTCCTCAATGCGTTGATGTAGCTGTTCAAAATCAACACTTGTATGTTCTAACTCGCCTTCAAATTCACATTGTTTATAGCCATCATAAATAGCGATGGTACTTTTCCCTTTACTAACATCAAGTGCGATAACATGTTTCATATAAATATTCTCCTTTTATAACCAATCATAGAAGTCTTCACAGTGCCTTATCGATTCCATTTTCTTATACACGATCTCTAGGACCCAACATACTAAACTGATTCAAACAAGGGTGTGAAGTTGGTCTGTTTTAAATTCGGACTCTTACATGGTCCCATAAGCGGATCGACCTTTCTTCACTTCTACTATAAAAAAATAGTAGCACAAACCATGGCCTTGGTTTGTACTACTAATGTTAGTATG
>NZ_BCUX01000132.1 GCF_001591445.1 Neobacillus drentensis NBRC 102427
GCCCTTTTTACTGTGCAATATACTGTGAATTGTGTTGGGAAATTGAAATTTATGTGATTTGCTATCGATTAGGTTTATGATTAACCGTTTGCACCTCAAAAATAGACCCCTATAATAATAGGGTCTAATGGAAAAACGGATATAATGCTTCGCTTAAGCGGCCAAATTCCTCTAAGGAAAGTGTCTCCCCTCTTCTAGTTGGGTCAATTCCGCTCGCACTTAAGGCTTGCAGGATGTCTTCCTTCTTTTGCTTCCCTTCCGGCAGCTGGCTGGTAAGGTTATTAAGCAAGGTTTTCCTTCGTTGAGCAAAGCTTGCCCTTGTAACTTGGAAAAAGAACGATTCATCTGTGACCGCAACTGCCGGCTGCTCCCTTCGTGTTAACCTGATGACTGCGGAGTCCACATTCGGCTGCGGTACAAACACTGTTTTTGGGACAATCATGACGGTTTCTGCTTCCGTGTAGTATTGGACGGCGATAGAAAGTGAGCCATAGTCCTTCGTTCCTGGCTTAGCTGAAATTCGGTCTGCCACTTCCTTTTGAAGCATGCAAACAATCCCGCGAATCGGCAAATGCTCTTCAAGAAGCTTCATGATGATTGGCGTTGTCACATAATAAGGTAAATTCGCAACCACCATGACATTGTCAATATCATTAAATTCTTCTTTCATAACTTCGGCCACATCTGCCTCTAACACATCGTTATGAATAATCTTAACATTGGGATAGGGTGATAAGGTATCATTTAAGATAGGCAGTAACCGTTGATCAATCTCAAAAGCAACGACTTTTTTGCTTGTCCGGGCCAACTGTTCCGTAAGTGCGCCAATACCCGGTCCAATTTCAATCGCTCCTGATTCTTGTGTTAAATCCGCAAAGCTAACAATCTTTTTTAAGATATTGGTATCAATTAAAAAGTTTTGACCTAAACTCTTTTTAAATGAAAAACCATATTTTTTTAAAATGTCTTTTGTCCTTACCGGGGTAGCAATATCCTTATTCATGTAGTTCCTCCTGACGTACAACCCTTAGTGCTTCTGAAAATTCTTTTCTTCCAATTTGGAACATCATTAAGCGCTTATGCAGTTGTTTTCCATTGGTATAACCAATTTTTAATATCTTGCCAAGCATGATTCTTCTCTCTTTAGCCCCTTCACCGCCGATCAGACCGGCTGTGATCAGGTCTTCTTGGGTTATTTCCTCTGCAAAGGTTTCATGCATGATTTGGGCATCCTTAAGAGCCTCTTGGATGGCTTCAGGGCTGGCATGTTCCACACCAAGGCTTTCCCCTACCTTTCCCATCGCCGCTTCCTTCGTTAAAAATGCATGTTTACAACCAGGAACAGCCTCAGCGATCGTCTTGCGGATTTTTTCACCGGGAAAATCAGGATCCGTAAAAATGATAACGCCTCGGGACTGTTGAGCGCGTCTTACTTTTTCAATCGTTGACTCATTCACAGCTGAACCATTTGTTTCAATTGTATCTGCATCAAGTGCCCGTTTAATTGCTGTCGTATCGTCTTTTCCTTCCACAACAATAATTTCTTTAATCTTCATTTAATAAAGTTAGCCTCCGTAATAAAAATTAGAAAAGCGCAGGCGCCCGTTTAGCGGCGTATGGAC
>NZ_BCUX01000133.1 GCF_001591445.1 Neobacillus drentensis NBRC 102427
GTTAGCCATCCATGAAGCGCAAAAATCAGCGCTTCACCACAGAGAATGAAAATGGTGAAAAACCGTCAATACTGATTCTACGGCTGGAGAGGAAGGTCGATGAACTATGGTGCGTTAGAGCCCATCCGTTAGTCTGACTCCAACGATCACGGTGCACCACTGACTGTCGCTCCCTTACGGGAAGCACACATGGTAGATTAATCCTATTCTGATTGCTGCACCAGCCTCCAATAATAAGAGCCGTAGAAAGGAATGTTCTCAATGGATATAGTCATTGAGCGAGCATGTGGTATGGATGTTCATAAGGACAATATTACTGCATGTATTATTACACCAAAAGGAAAGGAGATTCAAACGTTTTCTACTAAAACTGTATTTCTATTACAGTTGGTTGACTGGGTTAAACAACATAGTTGTACCCATGTTGCCATGGAGAGCACGAGTGTTTACTGGAAACCTATTGTGAATTTACTAGAGGCTGAGGATATTGAGTTTTTAGTTGTGAATGCCCAACATATGAAGGCAGTTCCAGGACGTAAAACAGATGTCAAGGATGCAGAATGGATTGCCAAACTTCTTCGCCATGGACTACTCAAAGCTAGTTATATTCCTGACCGTAATCAACGTGAACTGCGTGAACTTGTTCGCTATCGTCGGAGTATTATCGAAGAACGAGCTAGGCAACATAACCGAATCCAGAAGGTGTTAGAAGGAGCCAACATTAAATTGGGATCTGTTGTTTCTGATGTTTTAGGTGTTTCATCTCGGGATATGCTTAACGCTATTGCCGAAGGCGAAGAAGATCCCGAAAAACTTGCAAACTTCGCTCGACGTACAATGAAAAAGAAAAAAGATGAACTAATGCTCGCCCTCAAAGGCTATATCAATTCACATCAACGCCTTATGTTGAAAACAATTTTAAAGCATATTGATTTTTTAACTGAGCAAATCGAGATGTTAGATCAAGAAGTTGCGGAAAGAGTAAGTACCCATAAAGAAGATATCGAACGGTTAGATTCTATTCCTGGGATAGCTACTAGAATGGCTGAGCAAATTTTATCCGAAATCGGGACTAATGTTAAGGAGCAATTCCCAAGTGCGGCTCATATGTGTTCCTGGGCAGGCTTGGTTCCTGGGCACAACGAAAGTGCTGGAAAAAGGAAATCTGCTAAAACAAAAAAAGGAAACAAGTATTTGAGATCCGCATTAACAGAAGCGGCTCATTCTGTAAGAGGATCTAAAAACTATCTCGGAGCACTGTATAGACGTACAGCCTCACGAAAAGGTAAGAAAAGAGCAGGAATTGTGGTCGCTCATGCCATGTTACGTATCTCTTATTATCTTTTAACCCGAAAAGAAATGTATGTAGATCTAGGCGAAGACTACTTTGATAAACAGAGGCAACAATCCATTGTACGACATTCACTACGAAGACTTGAAAGTTTAGGCTACTCAGTTACGTTACAAGCACCTGAAGCATCTTAATCCAGTCCATATTCCTACAATAGATCAATGAATCAGGCGCTCTCCCCTTTTTTAAAAATTGAATGAGCTGCGTCTTATTAAGTATTGCCTTTTTTACTAAATTACAGAAGTTTATTTTCATGG
>NZ_BCUX01000134.1 GCF_001591445.1 Neobacillus drentensis NBRC 102427
CTTAGGCAAGCTCGTAATCCGTTACATTACGATCGATCACTCTTGCTCCTTTTGCAGCGACAAGCTTGCCGCTGCCAGTTGTGAAAACTTGGGATCCAATAATTTGAGCCATCGATAATTTGACAACTTCTTCATCAATTGGCTCCTTTGGGTTATCAACGGTAAGGCTAGCCGTTTTGCCCATTTCCGTGGTAAATTGCAATTCCAATGTTTTTGCCATTTCTATCACCACCTTTCACCTTCTATATAGAAAAAAGTCGGCAAAAAGGACAGGGTAGGAAACAAAAAATTCATTATTTTCGACGGAAGGCTACCTTTTTCTTTAAATTCTGTACACTGGAGAGGCAAGAAGATAATAAGTTTTTTAACGGGAATAGAAATTGTCGAAAGGTAAAGAAAATGGATTGACAATTGTAAGATTTCTACTAAACTGGAACTATCCTCAAGTTTTTCTCTAAATATTCTTTTTATCTTAGCTACTTCGCAAGTCTTATTTGGCGTTAGCAATTCTCCAATTGAAGTCACATTAAACCTCTTTTTTAAACCCTCATTAACTCTCTTTCATTTAAAAAATCCGTCCAAAGTTCAAGTGATTAATACTGGAGATGATTCATTATCGGCGTCGATTATGTATGCTATTTAATGCTCATTTTGAGGATGTTCTGCATTTGAAGAAAATTATTACAAAACTCATGAGAAGTACCTTTTTTTACAAATTGCTATCGTATATAAAAGGTGCTGAAAAAGATATGACCATTAGATAGGAGGAAGGATGTTATGGGATACGAAGAAGAATACCAGGCCTTTTTGAATGCTCACTCGCAGGCAAGAACCGGTGAACGGTTGCGGCGCTTACAAGAAGGTCACAGCCAGGCTGAAATGTTGTTTTTGAAGCAAGTGTGGTGGCCCTCATTTCAAAATTTTCGGTATCTGCATCCAGAATATGAAGTCGATGATTTCAAGGATGGCAAGAGGTATTTGGATTTTGCTTATATTCGTCCTGCCATCCGGATTTGCTTTGAGGTCGACGGGTATGGCCATCACTTAAAGAACATAAGCAGATGGCAATTTTCCGATAGCCTGGAACGTCAAAACCAGTTGGTAATTGATGGATGGACCGTCATCCGCTTTTCTTATGACCAAGTGAAAGAGAAGCCTCGTCTATGCCAACAGATTGTTCAGCAAGTGATTGGCCGATGGCTGGGAGATGAACTAGACCAAGCATCTCTGTCCTTTCTCGAAAAGGAAGTGCTTCGGCTAACGATTCGAAAAGGAGAAGCCATATCCCCGATTGAAGTCGAGAAGTATTTGAAGTTAAGTGACAAGACAGTAAAAAAAGTACTTTCTCAACTCGTCGAACAAAAAATGCTGATTCCTGCCTCTGGGGCCATGAGGGTCCGATCTTATCGATTGGGGGATCAGGTTAAGCACCCGATCTGATTGATGGGGGGATTAGGTTAAGCACCCGATCCCGATCTGATAAATAGGCGGAACAA
>NZ_BCUX01000135.1 GCF_001591445.1 Neobacillus drentensis NBRC 102427
GGTTAAGTTAGAAAGGGCGCACGGTGAATGCCTTGGCACTAGGAGCCGATGAAGGACGGGACTAACACCGATATGCTTCGGGGAGCTGTAAGTAAGCTTTGATCCGGAGATTTCCGAATGGGGGAACCCACTGTTCGTAATGGAACAGTATCTTTACCTGAATACATAGGGTATGGAAGGCATACCCGGGGAACTGAAACATCTAAGTACCCGGAGGAAGAGAAAGCAAACGCGATTCCCTGAGTAGCGGCGAGCGAAACGGGACATAGCCCAAACCAAGAGGCTTGCCTCTTGGGGTTGTAGGACACTCAACATGGAGTTACAAAGGAACGGGGTAGATGAAGCGACCTGGAAAGGTCCGTCATAGAAGGTAAAAACCCTGTAGTCGAAACTTCGTTCCCTCCTGAGTGGATCCTGAGTACGGCCGGACACGAGAAATCCGGTCGGAAGCAGGGAGGACCATCTCCCAAGGCTAAATACTCCCTAGTGACCGATAGTGAACCAGTACCGTGAGGGAAAGGTGAAAAGCACCCCGGAAGGGGAGTGAAATAGTTCCTGAAACCGTGTGCCTACAAGTAGTTAGAGCCCGTTAATGGGTAATAGCGTGCCTTTTGTAGAATGAACCGGCGAGTTACGATCCCATGCAAGGTTAAGTTGAAAAGACGGAGCCGCAGCGAAAGCGAGTCTGAATAGGGCGTATGAGTATGTGGTCGTAGACCCGAAACCAGGTGATCTACCCATGTCCAGGGTGAAGTCCAGGTAACACTGGATGGAGGCCCGAACCCACGCACGTTGAAAAGTGCGGGGATGAGGTGTGGGTAGCGGAGAAATTCCAATCGAACTTGGAGATAGCTGGTTCTCTCCGAAATAGCTTTAGGGCTAGCCTCACGTAGTAAGAGTCTTGGAGGTAGAGCACTGTTTGGACTAGGGGCCCTCATCGGGTTACCGAATTCAGACAAACTCCGAATGCCAAAGACTTATCCGTGGGAGTCAGACTGCGAGTGATAAGATCCGTAGTCAAAAGGGAAACAGCCCAGACCACCAGCTAAGGTCCCAAAGTATACGTTAAGTGGAAAAGGATGTGGAGTTGTTTAGACAACCAGGATGTTGGCTTAGAAGCAGCCACCATTTAAAGAGTGCGTAATAGCTCACTGGTCGAATGACTCTGCGCCGAAAATGTACCGGGGCTAAACGTATCACCGAAGCTGTGGATTGACATCTTAGATGTCAGTGGTAGGAGAGCGTTCTAAGGGCGTTGAAGCTAGACCGTAAGGACTGGTGGAGCGCTTAGAAGTGAGAATGCCGGTATGAGTAGCGAAAGATGAGTGAGAATCTCATCCACCGAATGCCTAAGGTTTCCTGAGGAAGGCTCGTCCGCTCAGGGTTAGTCGGGACCTAAGCCGAGGCCGAAAGGCGTAGGCGATGGACAACAGGTTGA
>NZ_BCUX01000136.1 GCF_001591445.1 Neobacillus drentensis NBRC 102427
CTAATTGAAAAATAATACAAAAATGTAATAAAAAGTATTTACTAGACATAAAAAAACTCCTATTGTAGAAGGTATAGACCTTGTTATGTTCCCTAAACAAACAAGTCTTCTACAAAGGAGTTTTAACCTTGAATAATAAGAGTATAGGGCAAGAAATGTTATTGTGTCAATGCTTATCCCTTCTTCCAACAGAGGAATTTGATTGCCCATTGATTGATTATGGAAAGAAACTATCTACCAAAGCTTTAATGAAAATTTTTGTAGCTGCTCAACTAGATCAATGGTCATCCTACAGTCACATTGAAGAGAAATTACGGGCATATCCTAAGTTACAGAAAGAACTTGAAATTGAAAGCATTAGTGGATCTCAGTTGTGCCGGAGAATCAACGATTTCCCTACAGAAATGATTCAAAAAATGTTTGTGAAAATAGTAAGCCAAATACGGCAGTTGACACAGGGATTTGATGGGATTTCCAAAGAAATTGGCCCTTTAAATATTGTGGACTCCACCGAAATTCGGTTACCAGAAAACCTTTGCGATTGGGCTTTTATCTCAAAAGGCCATAATGCCGTTAAAATGCATACTCGACTCGTTGTGGTCTCAAAAGACGTCGTCTTTCCGGATAAAATCGTCCCTTCTACAGGCACTGTAAGTGACTTTGAAAGCTCTGATTTTTTAATCGAAGAGGACGATGCGACGTACGTAATGGATAGAGGATATCCATCGAGGAAGAACTTGATGGCTTGGCAGGAAAAGAATATTTCGTTTGTTGTTCGTATCACCAAAAACTTGGTCCTATATTCTCAAGAAGAATATGAGCCGTCACTACCTTCCATTAAGAGAGATGCAAAAGTTCTTTACGGAATATCAAATGTCCCAGTTCGATACATTGAGTTTGTGGATGAAAAAGACCGAATCTATCGTATTCTTACCACTCGATTTGATTTAACGGATCAACAGATTTTAGAAATCTATAAAAATCGCTGGTTGATTGAATTATTCTTCAAGTGGATAAAAGGTCATTTGAAATTCACCAAAATCTGGAGTACAAAACCGCGAGGAATCTGGAATCAAATGTTCTTAGCGCTTATCGCATTTGGAGTTTCTCTTATTGTAAAACTTCAAACTAAGTCGAAGAAAACACCTTGGGTGTTCTTCCGCATATTACGAACCTATTTATTTTTACCAGGCAAAAAAATGTTGAATGAACTAAACAGGAAGATGAAAAGGTCAAAGGGAAGGCAAAAGGTGCCCATCCCGTTAGAAAAGGAAAAACCATCGTTTGGAAATGTCGCTTTGGTGAAAGAAGTAGTTAAGAAAGAGAAGAGAAAAAGTGAGCGTAAATTAGGAAATTATTAAAAGGAAAAAAAAGGGAACAGGGTCATTTTAATACCTTATTCTCTTTTTTGCTACTAAGATCAAAA
>NZ_BCUX01000137.1 GCF_001591445.1 Neobacillus drentensis NBRC 102427
TTACTCCGTCACTAAAAAGCGACTTTATTAATATATCACCTGAAAAACGTAATGTCAACAACTTTTTCAAATTGTTTTTTACGTCATCAGCGACGCTTATTAATATACCAAGATACAAATTAAATGTCAACGGTTCTTATTCGAAAAAATATAAAGTTTTTTCTTAACCCTTTTTCCGATCCTTCTTTCCTCTTCTCATATACTTTAAACAATCATGCGGGGAAGCAACCCGCCTAAACAGAGTAAATAAAACCTTATATCTCTCTTCCATCGACCTTTTTACAATATGATCTATTCGATCATCTCTTAAATCAAATAGTATTTCATCCATTTCTCTTTTAATAAGGTATTCCATTTCTTTTACTTCTTTATCGTTTATTAGAAGTCCAAACATTGAATAACCTCCAGCGAAATATCTAGTTATAGTAGTCTTTTCCAATTATTGAAAAATTATAATAAAATTTTTCTAATCATATTCTTAAATGTTTGGGCATAGGTTGAGACAAGGACAGTATTGGACGAGGTGGGGACATTGAAATTCTTTTTTGTATTTAACGGGAAGTCTTTGAAGAACATTTCACTCATTTTAATTGCTGCATTTTTTACAGCATGGTTCCTCTACATAGAGAATCTTGCACAAATTCCTGTCTTTTCAACAAAAGACGGCCCAAAAGCTGTTTATCGAGGGGAAAGAGATCTTGCCCTTACTTTTAATATTGGCTGGGGTGACGAAAAGGCAGAGCCGATTTTAGATACGCTAAATAAAGAAGGCGTAAAAGCCGCTACTTTCTTCTTAGCCGGTTCTTGGGCAGAGAGACATCCGGATATTGTTAGTCGAATTGAAAAGGATGGTTATGAAATTGGCATTCTTGGTTACGAATATAAAGACTATCGTGATCTAGAGGATGTAAAAATTGGCCAAGATATTTCGAAAGCACAAGAAGCCTTTCGGAAGTTAAATGTGAAAAATATTAAATTACTTCGTGCGCCAACTGGCCATTTTGATGAGAGAACCTTGAAAATCGCCGAAAGGTATGGATATACAGTTGTCCATTGGAGTGTGGATTCAAAGGATTGGAATAATCCGGGGGTACCAGCCATAGTTAAAAATGTGAATAAGGCAGACAAAGGGGATATTATTCTCCTCCATGCCTCTGACTCAGCAAAACAAACCGCAAAAGCACTGCCGTTGATTATGAAGGGTATTCAACAAAAAGGATTAAAACTTATTTCAGTATCAGAAATGATTGCAAATGGAGAGGCAAGTTCAAGAGAAATTAGATAATCTTATAATAAAACCGTCCAACCTACTAA
>NZ_BCUX01000139.1 GCF_001591445.1 Neobacillus drentensis NBRC 102427
CCCGCCACTAATCTAGTGGCGGGGGCGTCTTTATTTCATTTAAAAAAAACAACCATATTCCAAGATGTCCCGTCCACTCCTACCTTTTTGAAGCCAAATTTTTCATATAAATGAAGAGCCGTATTGTTTGGATCCACACTCAAAGAAATCCTGCTAAATCCTGATTCTTTAGCGACCTTTAGCATTTCTCCAAGAAGTGCCGTGCCAATTCCCTTTCCCCTGTAATCCGGAAGGAGAGCCATTCCTAATAGAGGAGTATTTTCATCCAAATAGCCATAGGTTTTATTGGTTTCATCAAATATTCGAATCCAGACAGCCCCAATTGGCGTATGATTTGCAGTTATTGCAATTAAGGCAGTATCTCCCTTTCTTCCCCAGCCATTTAATGATTGGGCAATATTTGGATCACTCAAAATGTCCCTTGTAGGCCGTGGCTCACCTTCGGGGATATAAAATGCTTGATACAACATCTCCCATAAAAACTCCTCGTCTTCTTTTACACCATGTCTAATTCGATACAGAACCATTTCAACTCCCTCTTTCCTAACCATTAAAAATATGTTCTTATTCATGACTATATTTCTACAATGTGATCTTACTAAGTATTTTTTTAAAAAAATCTGATATTTTAATAGTATCGAAAAATAAGGTGGGGAGCAATTTGCTGGCAAATTTCAATGAATACAATCATCAATCTTTTATGGGGGAAGCATTAAAAGAAGCGGAGGAGGCTGGAAAGCGTGGGGACCGGCCAATTGGCGCTGTTATCGTCCACAATGGCACCATTATCTCGCGTGGATCCAATCGAATAAATACGATGGATAGCGAGCTTGCACATGCCGAAATACATGCGATGAATCAATGTGCTTCTTATTTACGAAAACATGCCCGGGAATGTATTCTTTATACCACGGTTGAACCGTGCATGATGTGCCTATCAACGATTACTCTTGCAAATATACGAAATGTTGTCTTTGCATTGGAGGATAAATACATGGATATGGCCCATTTCATTGAGTCAAATCCCTATATTAAGAAGCGGCTCCGTAACTATCTGGGCGGTGTGCTTAGCGCAGAATCCACAAGAATATTGAAAACATACTCACCTTTTATGGCGGAGGTTGCTTTAAATGGACGTAGACCATCATAAAATAAACCAGGGCAGATTAA
>NZ_BCUX01000141.1 GCF_001591445.1 Neobacillus drentensis NBRC 102427
CAGACAAGGCTGGGGGGTTTCAGTGTTAACTTACATTTTTGAAATATGATCACTTTGATCTTTCTCTTTCATCCAGCTGAAAATCGTACTTGGTACCGCCGCTAAAGGAGAGAGATGAGCCGTAGCAATCGCAACTCCCGAGCCGGAATTCTGCATGCCAACTTCCATTGCCACATTTCCTCTTGCTAGAAACACCATAACATTGGAAGCTGTTCCGCTCGGGCAGCAATCTACTAAAATAACACCTACAGCGACTTCTTTCGGTAAATCCAGCCCAACTGTCAATAAAAAGGCAAGCAATGGCATGATGATAAAGTAACCGATGATCCCAAGCGCCACTTCCTTAGGTCTTCGAAGTACAGAGGGACAGTTCTCTTGCTTTTTAATGAATTTAGTGCCGATTATAAGAACAGTTCCCATGGCCAACTATGACTAACCAACATCTTTCGACTAAATATCAAATAGGCTATACTATTCAAACGTTTGATTAAAACTGCTGTATCTTCTGAGCTATAAGACTTTCCCTTACAAGTAAAACGTGGAGAATGTCGAGAATCGTTTAACAATCCAATAGGAAAAAACCCACCTTTTTACAAAATCGGATGGGTTTCTAGCAAACTTCCATTATTCTATTTAAACCTCGCCTTTTCGATACTAACCAAACGTTTGGTTAAAAGATGCCTAAACCCCTTTTATTACTAGATTTTCTCTCTAAATGCCTGAGAAGAATGTCGATAGCTGTCCTCTACAATGACTCTTTTAAAAAGGAACCACTGTTTGCTACTGAACCAGGATACGAGGCGCAACCCTTTACCGTGACTTGATTAGTATATTTGGTCGATTTTAGCCATTTGCCATTGATAAGCAGAGGCATTAGCCCCATGTCATCGATAATATATCATTTTAAGACGACAAAAAAGACAACCTTTATAAGATTGTCTTTTTCGTGCCTGGCAA
>NZ_BCUX01000142.1 GCF_001591445.1 Neobacillus drentensis NBRC 102427
TCGCTTCTGCGGGGTCTCCCCTGCCCCGTACTCCCGCAGGAGTCTTCTTGCCTTCCGCGCCAATCAACAGAGTTAATATTCATTTAGGAGCCTTCAACTCATAAAAAAAAATTAAAAAGAAACGATGAAGTCAATGTTTAAGCCAGTAGAGCCAAGGTTAATAAGAATTGGTTATTCTGCGACCTGCCAAAATAAAAATGTTTGCAACGTATTTAGCAAGACTAGAAAAAGTGTGTTGTAAATTCTTAGGTTGCTTTGCCTCCCTGTTGATTAGAGCGGAAATCAACAGGCCTATTAGCAGGCACAATGAATAATTTAATGCTGAGAAATAAAAAATCGCCGAGAAAAGTACCCTTTCTCGACAATTTGAACAGGCACTGCCTGATTTTTATTATTGGGTTTTAAATATAATCCTTGACTGGTGCGAAGCTTTTTCTGTGATAGGAGGTTATGCCATGCTTATGGATCGCCTCGATATGTTCTTTTGTTCCGTAACCCATGTTATGCTGAAATCCATAGACTGGATAGGTTTGTGATATTTCTTTCATCAAGTGATCTCTTGCTACTTTTGCTACAATCGAGGCAGCTGCGATTGAGATACTTTTGGCATCACCTTTGATAATAGATTCAGAGGGAAACGGAATGTCAAGCTTCATTGCGTCAATAAGCAATAAATCTGGTTTTGGCTCTAATGAAACAATGGCAGCATTCATTGCTTTTTTGGTCGCTTCATAAATATTCATTTCATCAATTTCCTTGGCATGAATCATCGAGATGCTAAAGGCAATTGCTTCCTTACGAATGATTTCATCGTACTCCAGGCGTTTTTTTTCAGATAGCTTCTTAGAGTCATCTATTCCTGCTAAAAAAAAGTCTTTTGGTAAAATAACAGCTGCAGCCACG
>NZ_BCUX01000143.1 GCF_001591445.1 Neobacillus drentensis NBRC 102427
GGGGTTGGCATTTTGATTACAAGACTGCCTATGTTCCAAGAGGAACAACGGTTGACGCTCACATCTATTTGACTATATTTAGTCCGGGTGTATGGTTTTATGAATTTACACCATGTCAATTTTCTAGAACTGCGGGTTCGGCAGCAGCTGGTATCGCGGGCTACAAATACATTGACGAGAATGGAATAGTACAAGAAGTGGTATATGATGTTCAGGTTAAGTAGTTAACTTCGCTTCACGTCGAAAAGAGTGTTGAAATAACCTTTGTGTTAATTTCAAGATTTTGTAATGCGAAGGCTGATGGTTTGATTTTTCATTGGCAATAATTAACCCGGGAGTATTATGAATACGGCTAAATTTACCGCATATTCTTTTCATAATTTATAAGTGTCAAGTACTGGTTTATTGGTTCCTGCCCTGTTTTTTTAAACCCGAGTTTTTCATAAAAATGGCGATTTCGATGATCATCTTTTGGGGTATGAAGCGACCACTTTCGTACATGAGGGAATCGTCTTTCTAGCTCCTGTACTATTTTAGAACCCAAACCTTTGTTTTGAAATCGAGAGCTAAGAAAAATCGAAAACAAATAATAATGAATATAGGTCTGTATGACAATGCAGATTCCGCCTGCAAGCTTATCTTCAACAAAAATTGAATAATGCAAAGAGTTTTGCATTCTAAATAAAAAATATTCCAATGATTCAGTTGCTGGATTTGTATCGTAATCCTTATATTTCATTAAATCGGAATAAAACGCTTCTCTTTGAATCTTTAACAATTCGTATGCTTCTGTATTTTTTGATGGTAAAATCTTAAATTTCATCTCCCTACCTCCTAAGCC
>NZ_BCUX01000144.1 GCF_001591445.1 Neobacillus drentensis NBRC 102427
ACAGTTAAAATCTGAATATTCCGAGTTAAAATCATCCTTCCAAGATGCTTTTTTATATGAACATAACGAATCAATTTCAAAGAAAAAAAACGTCTTCTTCTAAAGCCGTCACGAAAAAACAGGTCTCTTCGACCAAATCCGAAAAATGGCATTTAATTCATTCTTCTTTCATTACAGAAGTCTATATAACAAAAGGGCAGATTAACTCAACCTGCCCTGTGCACTGTGCAATTTACTAGCCCATGAAAGAAGCTCCGATAATGATAAGAAGAATGAACAATACAACGATTAACGTAGTTCCCATTCCACCACCCCTGTGTAACATCTCACACAATGCTTATTTTGACTTTGCTCAAACATTTGGCTTATTAAACATTAGCAGACAGTGGAAAGTACGATAATTAACAGAATGAACAATACAACGATTAATACAAAAGTACTGCCGCCGCCGTAACCGCCGCTATAACCACCGCTATAACCGCCGCCGTAACCGCCACAAAAACCCCACATATCACTTCACCTCCTATTGGAATATCTGAAGAAAAAAACTTTTCACTATGTATATATATGTCGTAAGACAAGGATGGATTGGACAATCATCATAATGGATAGGACAAAATATGTGATTTACTTAAACAATTTCTAAAAATGAAAAGAAACGTCTGCAATAAATGCAAACGCCTCTTCAGAGGTCTTATAAATGTGCTGGAATAACTGGTGGTAGTAATAATATATGTCCTAATAAT
>NZ_BCUX01000145.1 GCF_001591445.1 Neobacillus drentensis NBRC 102427
TGGAACAAAAACTCCGACAGTAGAAGCAATAACAATTACCCAAAATGTTTTTGAGGTTAATCTTTCCTTCAGTAACCGACTTTCTTTTGACACAAAAAAGGAGAGTACGATTGTATATAATCCAAAAAGCATAAATGATATACCAAACCATACTACCCAAACGCTTCCTATAAATCTAATTCCAGAACTTTCATAAACATATTTAAGAACATTATCAGTTAATAAAAAACCAACAACTAAAAATAGAATAATTTCAATAATAGTAATTAAATACATTTTCCATATAGCCATCTCTCCACCTCCTCGAAAAAAAATAACCAAATTTACCCATCCACATTATAACATTGTTCCTGTACTAACTGCCCCGTTAGCTGAATAAGAAAATATCAGCAACCACGACTGCGATGATTTCTCCATATTGTTTTTTCAAATTCCCTCCATACTACCTGATATTTATCTCCACAACCACACACCATATAATAACGGAGGTGAATTTTATGCGAGAACAAGGTCAAAAACAATCAAGAAATGTTGAAGTCATTCCATATTTAGATCCAAGTAAGAATCCTTCAACACAGGCTAATTATGCTGGTGGCAATCCTTTTTTAGACACAAGTGAGGATCCTTCAACACAGTCTAATTACGCTGGCGGCAGTCCTTATTTAAATACAAGTGAGGACTAATCAACACAGAGCTATAGAAAGATACTA
>NZ_BCUX01000146.1 GCF_001591445.1 Neobacillus drentensis NBRC 102427
CCGCTAACTGTGATCCAACCTGTTTTCATCGCGCCATTTTTGTCTAAATAATACCTAGAACCTTTATATGTAAGCCATCCCGTCTTCATTACACCATTTTTGTCAAAGTAATACCTTTTACTATCAATTATCTTCCAACCTTTTTGTTTAACACCCTTAACATAGTAATACCTTTTTCCACCAGTATTTTTCCAACCACTTTTTACGCTACTGGAACTTACCTTTGAGCTTACTTTTGAACTTCCACCATTGGGATAATGATATTCCCCATTGGAAAGTCCCCATTTTGAACAATTTGTCCAACAATAATGCCCCCCGTTAGAGTCCGTTCTACCTGGATGTGCATAGGCAGAAAGAGGGACGGATAACATTACCAGAGTACAAATTATAGCGAACAGTGATTTCTTCATAATATTCCCCCCAAAAAATAACCTTCTCACCTTTTCAACAATGTAAAAATATTACATTAATAGTATAGTATACAGGTAACAGTCTTAGAATAGATTTCATAGATAAATAGTATGAAAACCTTCTTAATTAAGAAGGTTCATTTTTCACTTCTCAAAATCCTTTTTTGTAGCAAATCACAAAAATTCCACAACACAATTCACAGTATATAGCGCAGTAAAAAAGGCTTAGAGATGCAAATATCTCTAAGCCTTTTTTCACGGAAGCACCTGTAAGTTGTACAAGTTCATTTGACGCTAAAA
>NZ_BCUX01000147.1 GCF_001591445.1 Neobacillus drentensis NBRC 102427
GGGTGCAAGAGTGAAAGAAGGGACCGCTGCGGCGATCCCTTCTTCTTGTTGTGCTAACGTGGCAGGTTACTTTAAGAATGATTATAATTGAATAAAGAACTTAACTTAGAGGTGTTGCTGTTTCTTAATTAAGGAGGTATATGATGAAGTTTTTTATAAAGTTAAATAATATTAGTGCCTTATACGCTTTAGCGTTGTTTATAGCAATCGAACTCATAATAAATGTATCTCATATTAGTATGTTAACTGGCTGGGAATGGGATAATGTTTACATTGTAATTGCTGCTATTAATGTTATTGGACTTCTACTTTTGACAATTTTATTCATTTACTTAACAAAAAAATGGACTATAGGTAGAAAATACAGCTATTTGTCACTCCTTTTGTGGGTACCATATTTTATTCTTTTTTTCTCTTTTTTCCCTGTTGTTTTTCCTATTAATGAAGGAGTAACACTATTTCCGAGATTTAGCCTTCTGATATATGGGTCTGTCATTCTGTATCCAGTTTACATATTATTTATTAATATATATGCATCACCTCTAAGTACAGATTATGAGGAAATAAGGCATTAATAATGCAGGTCACTTTTTGCAACTTATTCATCTCGCTTATTGAATTAAAGGGTGCTTATGTTTAAGATGGGATGGCTGCGGCGATCCCATTTTCTTATTGTGCTAACGGA
>NZ_BCUX01000148.1 GCF_001591445.1 Neobacillus drentensis NBRC 102427
GTTACTTGAATAAGAATTTTTTATTGCCGAGGTGCAAACAGTATCACTGAAGCACCAATTAAACATATACCAGCACCTAACCAGTCATATAAATCTGGCGTTTTTTTATCAATACCCCATCCCCATAAAATAGAAAGAACGATAAATACTCCTCCATAGGCAGCATATACTCTACCGAATGATGGGAAAGATTGAAATGTAGCAATAACACCATATAAAGCCAGAGTAATTCCTCCGAAAATACCCCAATAAAGTGGTTTACCTTCTCTTAACCATAGCCATATAAGATAACCCCCACCAATCTCTGCTAGTCCCGCCAATATAAATAATACGATTGCCTTTATCATCCAGACACACTCCTAAATAACTTAACCAACACAATAAAAGGGGTAACCTACTCCTTTTTCGGCATTTGTCAGCCACCTTCTATACAAGTCGTAGTTGAACTTCCAACAGCAGCATTCAATTCTTGAAGAAGCAAATTAAGCTGTTCCTCATCTACCAATGATTCTAAAGTCTGTCTTGTAAGTAGAATATTGTGTTTGTTAAAAATATCTTCCGTAACTTCCCAAACTTCAACAATTGCTTTTGGCGACATTTTCCCTAGTATAACCATTTCAGTATCCTCCTTGTTCCTTTATTTTATCATTATTTATTAAACTAACCTGC
>NZ_BCUX01000149.1 GCF_001591445.1 Neobacillus drentensis NBRC 102427
AATATTAGGACATATATTATTACTACCACCAGTTATTCCTGCACATTTTTAAGACCTCTGAAGAAGCGTTTGCATTTATTGCAGACGTTTCTTTTCATTTTTAGAGATTGTTTAAGTAAATCACATATTTTGTCCTATCCATTATGATGATTGTCCAATCTATCCTTGTCTTACGACATATATATACATAGTGAAAAGTTTTTTTCTTCAGATATTCCAATACCAATAGGTGGTGAAGTGATATGTGGGGCTTATGTGGCGGTTACGGCTGCGGTTATAGCGGTGGTTATAGCGGTGGTTATAGCGGCGGTTACGGCGGTGGCAGTACTTTTGTATTAATCGTTGTATTGTTCATTCTGTTAATCATCGTACTTTCCAGCTTCTGCTAATGTATTAATAAACCAAATGGTTGAGCAAAGTCAAAATAAGCATTGTGTGAGGTGTTACTCAGAGGTAGTGGAATGGAAAACTACGTTAATCGTTGTATTGTTCATTCCTCTTATCATTATCGGAGCCTCTTTCATAGGCTACTAAATTGCACAGTGCAAAGGGCAGGTTGAGTTAATCTGCCCTTTTGTTATTGAAATTGATTCGTTATGTTCATATAAAAAAGCATCCTGGAAGGATGCTTTTAGCTCGGAATTAATTTTT
>NZ_BCUX01000150.1 GCF_001591445.1 Neobacillus drentensis NBRC 102427
CCAGCTTTATCCGTTGCAATAATGACTAATTCTGTGCCTGCCTTTTGCACGTCAATGGTTACTTTATATTGACCATCTTCTCCAGCCGTTCCGGTACCAATCACCGAACCATTTACTTTCACTTCTACTTTTGATCCAGCTTCCGCTTGGCCGGTGACTGTTGTATCCTTGTCGGTTACTTCATTTACTACAGGTTTTTCTGGAGCTGTTACGTCTCTTATCACTACTGTGGTTGTTTCACTTACATTACCAGCCTTATCTGTAGCAATAATGACTAATTCTGTGCCTGCCCTTTGCACGTCCATGGTTACTTCATATTGACCATCTTCTCCAGCCGTTCCGGTACCGATCACCGTACCATTTACTTTCACTTCGACTTTTGATCCAGCTTCCGCTTGGCCGGTGACTGTTGTATCTTTGTCGGTTACTTCATTTACTACAGGTTTTTCTGGAGCTGTTACGTCTCTTATCACTACTGTGGTTGATTCACTTACATTACCAGCCTTATCTGTAGCAATAATGACTAATTCTGTACCTGCCTTTTGCGCGTCAATG
>NZ_BCUX01000151.1 GCF_001591445.1 Neobacillus drentensis NBRC 102427
CCAGTGAATCTCATTCACCGCCATTTTGGATAAGTAGTCATCCCCAAATTGAACCGTCTCCACGATCTCTGAGATTCCTGATATGACAAAATCCCCCCATTTCCCCTTCTAATCAAACGTTTGATTAGTCTCGATTCAGCCCTTGATAAATCTAGGTTATTCCCACTCTTTCCATAAATATATTGTTGAAAAACAAACAATAAATAGGCGAAAGACAGCATTTAAACCACTTCCGTCACGGACCGACACCCTTTCGACCGAATTCCAAATAGGCTATACTATTCAAACGTTTGATTGAAACATCTACAAACACTTTAATATATGGATTTGCCTTGCTGCTTAAGTATGAAGAATGTCGAGATCCGCTCCTGTATTTCGCAGGAAATAACTTACTTTTCAACAAAATCTGATAGGTTCGTCTTGAAATTAAAATAATCTATTATTCATGTGACCGGTATAACCGTCCCATTGTCTTTCACAGGCGCAAACACGAAAAAGACAACCTTTTCAGGTTGTCTTTGAAATGTGCCTGGCAA